>NVVV01000031.1 GCA_002733495.1 Robiginitomaculum sp. | reverse complement strand
CGCTTAAAATATCCCTGTTCAAGACCGTTCTCCCAAAAATAAGTCTTGAATCACAAATCACACCAAAAGGGAATCCCTTAAATGAGAACGCCCCCTAGGGTTTATCCGGCGCCGGGGTCTTGTCTTTATAGGCGCACAGGTCCGCAATGGCGCACAACCAGCACCGGGGTTTGCGTGCCAGGCAGGTATAGCGCCCCTGAAGGATTAGCCAGTGGTGCGCATGTTGTGCATAGGCGTCAGGCAGGTTTTTCAAAAGGCCCTTTTCCACTTCTAATGGGGTGTGCCCAGGGGCCATGCGCGTGCGGTTGCCGACCCGGAAAATATGCGTGTCCACCGCCATGGTTGGCTGGCCAAACACTACATTTAAGACCACATTTGCGGTCTTTCTTCCCACGCCTGCCAGGCTTTCCAATGCCTCACGATCTTCTGGTACCTCGCCGCCATAACAGTCGATAAGGCGCTGGGACAACAAAATAACATTTTTGGCCTTGGTTCGAAAAAGCCCGATGGTCTTGACATAATCACGCACGCGCTCTTCACCGAGATCGATCATTTTTTGTGGACTGTCGGCCACTTCAAACAAGGCCTTGGTGGCTTTATTCACGCCCTTGTCTGTGGCCTGGGCCGACAATACCACCGCCACCAGCAGGGTATAGGGGTTGGTGTAATTCAACTCTGTCTTTGGTTCAGGATCTACGGCGGCAAGGCGGGCATAAATCTGCTCTACCGTTTTGCGCGGCAAGGGGCGCGGTAGGGATATTTTTTTTGTTGTTTTGCTCATGGGTCCTGAACCTAGCGTATCATTTGCCCCTGCCAAAGACTTTCTTTACCCCAATAGTATAGTCTGTCCCTATGATACAGAAAACATCCATAAGCATCCTGGCCCTGAGCCTGGCCGTATTCATTGGCACACCGGCACTGGCCAATGGTGGCGGTAAGAACAAGGAAAAGGCGGTAGCAGAAAAGTCTGCTTTTGGGGTCATGAAAGCCTCTGCCGGGTCCGAAAACTTTCTCGTCTTTTACCCAAGTGCTGCGACGATATTCGCGGGTTATAAGCCCATGGGGCTGATGCATTTTGAATATGGTCTGGAAATCAAGGACGATAATGATCGGGAGCGGGCCGCCAAACTGGCCCCGCGCCTGCGCGAGGCCTATGCTAGATTACTGGCCCAATATGCTGGCAGTCTTTATACGCCGGGCGAAGTTCCGGACATAGAATATCTGTCTGCACGCATGCAAAGCGCCACGGATCGCATTATAGGCAAGGGCAAGGCACAGTTTCTTGTCTCAACCCTGATGGTCAATGACCATTAGAGAGAAGCGTAGACGTTCTCTTTTCATTTTTTGATCTGCCCCGTAAGCTTGACTGATTCGTTGGGAGAGCACCTATGAGCACAGAAACCGAACAAGAACAGTTTTGGCGCGGCGATTTTGGCGATGATTATGTGCAACGCTGTCGCGGCGAGGCGGCGCTGGCGGCACGGCTTTTCCTGTGGGGGCGTATATTGCGCTCTTGTGAGCCTATTGAAAGCGTCACAGAATTTGGTGCTAATATTGGCCTGAACCTTCAAGCCTTGCACGGCCTTTTGCCCCGGGCAAAGCTGAAGGGTGTAGAAATCAACGCCAAAGCCGCCGCTGAGTTGTCGGCGCTGGGCTATGTGGATGTGCATGAAGGCTCGCTTTTGGACACAGCCCCGGCAGAAAAAAGCGATCTGTCTTTCACCTGCACGGTGCTGATCCATATCAACCCCGAAGAATTACCCTGCGCCTATGCGCAAATCGCCGGGGCCACAAAGCGATACGCGGTGATTTGCGAGTATTATAACCCGACCCCGGTCGAAATAGGCTATCGCGGCCATACCGAGCGTTTGTTCAAACGCGATTTTGCCGGCGAGTTTATGGATGCCTATCCAGAGTTTTCTTTACGCGATTATGGCTTTGCCTATCACCGCGACCCTAATTTCCCCATGGATGATTTTAGCTGGTTTTTGATGGAGCGTAAGGGATGAGTACAATAACCCGCCGCCGTGCAATTTTGGCCATAGGCAGCGTTCTAGCCCTTGCGGCCTGTGGTAAGGCTGCTGATACGGCCCCGCCTGAAATCACGGTAAAAAACGCATGGATGCGTGTGCCACCGGGTGGGCGTGATACCAGCGCGGCATATCTGGTGATCCGCAATGATGGCGGTACAGATACCCTGCTGTCTGTTTCCTCACCCATGGCCGATGATGTGCAAATGCATATCAGCGAAATGAGCGATGATGTGATGCGTATGCGCGAAGAGAGCACCGTGCCCATACCCGCCAATAGCATTATTAATTACCAGCCGGGCGGGCGGCATTTAATGGTGTTTGGTGTGCGCGACGGTTTGAAAGTGGGCGATGAAGTATCCCTGACGCTGACGTTTGAGCGCGCCGGAAAGATCACCGTGACCGCCATTATCGGCAATGGCCCAGCTTAGGTGCGCGCCGTTTCACGCGCCTCAATCGCATCCCAGAACGGCACCATCGCGTCTATCCCGGTAAAGCGTTTTAATTCCTGCACGCCGGTGGGCGAGGTGACGTTGATCTCGGTCATGTAGTCGCCGATCACATCAATGCCAACAAACAAAAGCCCGCGCCGTTTCAGCTCTGGCCCGATGGCGGCGCAAATTTCGTGGTCCCGATCGCTCAGCTCCACCGGCCTGGCCTCGCCGCCCACATGCATGTTGGACCGGGTCTCACCCTTTTGCGGCACTCGGTTAAAGCCGCCCACCAGTTCGCCATCAACCAACAGGATGCGTTTGTCGCCCTTGCTGACCTCAGGCAAAAAAGCTTGCGCCATAACCGGCTCGCGACTGATGGTGAAAAAGGTTTCCAGCAATGACGAATAATTGCTATCGCCCTCACGAATGAGAAAAATTCCGGCCCCGCCATTACCATAAAGCGGCTTGATGATGATGTCCTTGTGGCGCACACGAAAAGCGCTGATGGTGGCCTCATCGCGGCTGATCAGGGTCGGCGGCATCAGGTCGGCATAAAGAAGTGGGAAAAGTTTTTCCGGCGAGGAGCGCACCCATTCGGGGTCATTCACCACCAGCGTATCGTCGCTAATAAGCTCCAGAAGATGCGCAGCGGTGATATAGGCCATGTCAAAGGGCGGGTCCTGGCGCATCAGCACCACATCAATATCTGTGCGCAAATCGAGCACTACGGACGCACCTTCCTGCGCGTGATTGCCAAGTGTACGGCTGACTTTGACGGGTCGCGCCCGGGCGATAATGCGCCCTTCATCATAGCTAAGGTCGGCGGGGCCATAGGTCCAGACGCTATGCCCGCGCGCCTGCGCTGCCTCGATCATGGTAAAGCTGGTATCGCCATCAATATCCACATCGGCAATGGGGTCCATCTGTACGGCAACACGCAAGGGATTGGCCATTTTTTACTCCTTCACACAACGCAAAAACAGTGTCTGGCACAGACTTAGGGGCCAAGGGGTCATCTCGCAAGGCCGGATGATTACGTCTGCGTGATCAGAGAAGGGTTTCTGCCTTTTATTCCAGCGGTCTACCATCTAACTGGCTTTGCGCGGCGTCCGCTCCCTGCTGATAGCGCGCCGCGACGCTAAGATAGCTGACGACTTTTTTCACCCCGGGGACCAGACGGGCATGGCCGGTGGCGCGTTCAATTTCGCCCTCGGTCCGCACCAGTCCCAACAGAAATACCACCCGGTTTCGGGTTTCGATATTGATATTGACGCTGCGCACAGAATTATCCGCCAAAATGCGCGTGCGGACCTGGGTGGTGATCCAGCGGTCTTTGGCATTACCAAAAAACCCGCGTTTTCCGGTGACTTCAATTTCATTGGCGACCTTGATCACCTTTGGGGCGGACCAGGCAATGCGTTCGGCCTCCAGGCGCAATTGCGGCTTGGGCACATTGCCCGAAAGCAGGACCAGACCATCTTCAACGGCAATGCGCACACCAGACAGATCACCCCCGCCATAGCGGCGCATCCGCGCGCCAATGGCAATACCGGCGCTGGTATCATCAATGCTACGGCCAAACGAGCGCTCCTTGCTGGCCGCGCCGCTGATCGAGCTGACAACACAACCGGCCAGTCCCATCATCAAGGTCAACAAAAGGGCTGTGCGGATTATGGTCATAACGGTCTCCGGGTGTGGGCTGTGCGAATCACTTGTGGGCCTCAATGTGAGTTTGGCCCCTAAAATATTGCTGTTTTACTATCGCTATCAGCCTGCCAGGCGGCTTTGATATGGCGTGGCCAGCCAAAGCCTCCGGTTAGGATGACATCAAAGCGGATATTAAAATCACAATAGGGCGGATGTTTGGCCAGAAAAACCTGTGCCGCGCGGACCAGCCGGGCGGCCTGCGCCGGGTGCACGGCTTCGGGGCTGGCCCCGCCTTTGCGGCTTTTGACCTCAACAAAGATCAGGGTTTTACCACGTAAGGCCACAATATCAATTTCGCCCCGCCCGGTGCGCAGGCGAAAATACAAGACCCGATAACCTTTGAGGATCAGGACAAGGGCTGCCACCCGCTCGCCCCAAAGGCCGCTTTTATAGGCGCGGCGGCGGGATTTGCGACTTTGGCGGCTCATGGGCGTTTTTGTAAGTCCAGCGCCCGCTGATAGATGGTGCGGCGCGTCTGGCCTGAAACTTTCGTCACTTCATCAACGGCGCTTTTCAGGCTTTGCTCTGACAACGCCTGATGCAAGGCCTTGTCGATCTGGGTCTCATCCCAAAGATCATCACTTTCTTCTGGCGGGCCAATGACGATAACCATTTCGCCGCGCAATTCTTCTTTGGGTATCTGGGCACCCAATTGATCCAGCGGTCCCCGGTAATGGCTTTCAAAACGTTTGGTCAGCTCGCGCCCCACCATGGCCGGGCGCGGGCCGAAAGTTTCGGCCATGTCGGCCAACGCCGCCACAACCCGGTTGGCTGTTTCATAATAAATCAGGCTGGCTTGCGTGGCTTTTTGCTTTGCCAGTGCCCGTTTGCGGGCGCTGGACTTTGGCGGCAGGAAACCGGCAAATAAAAATTTATCCGTAGGCAGGCCCGAAACCGTCAATGCGGCCAGCAAGGCGCTTGGCCCTGGAATGGCAAAAACCGCAATGTCCAGCGCGGCGGCTTCGCGCACCAGCTTATAGCCCGGATCAGAGATCAGCGGTGTGCCCGCATCAGAAATCAAGGCGATGGTGCGCCCTTCTTGCAAGGCGGTCAGGACGCTTTGTCGGCGACGGTCGGCATTGTGTTCATGATAAGCCTCGCATTTGGGACGCAGGCCATAGGCCTCGAACAAACGGCGGCTCATCCTTGTGTCTTCGGCCAGCACCAGATCTGCCCCGGCCAGCGCATCCAGCGCCCGCAAGGTAATGTCGCGCAGATTGCCAATAGGGGTGGCCACCAGATAAAGACCCGGTGCGATGTCTTTGGGGTTGGGCGCAATGGCACCTTGCGGCAAAGCGGCCTGATCATTAGGGTCTTTGGGTATGTTTGGGACAGAGGTCATGAGTATGAGAGTGTGGACTGATTTTTGCCGTCTTGGAAGAGGCGCTGCGCTGTTACTGGCTGGCACGGTCTTGCTGGTGGCTTGCGAAACCACGGCCCCACCGCCAGGCCCGGCATTTCCAGCGCCTAGACCGGCTCCCGTGCTGACACCTGTTCCGGGTGGTGACGACAGACCGCAACCTATTGAGCCGCAAATATTAACCGCCGATGGGCTGGTTCTGCCGCATATGGAAGGGCGCGAACTGGTTCGTATTGGTCTGCTCTTGCCTTTTACGTCCAAAAGTGCCGCCTTGCGCGCCGAAGCCCGCTCCATGCTCAGCGCGGCGCAAATGGCCATTTTTGAGGCCGCTGACCCGCGCCTTGTGCTGATGCCCAAAGATACCAGCGGCACACCGTCTGGGGCATTTGAAGCCGCTCAGGCGGTGATCAAGGATGGCGCGGCGGTTATTCTGGGCCCGGTATTGGGCAATGCGGTGTCCAGCGTGGCTGGCCCGGCAAAGGCGGCCAACATTCCGGTGATTGCGTTTTCAACGGATCGCAGCGTTGCGGGCAATGGCGTCTATCTGCTCAGCTTTTTACCCGAAGCCGATATTGAACGCATGCTTGATTATCTTGTCGGTCAAAACGAAAAAATATTTGAAGACCTCTCCATGCTGCGCCCTGATGCAGCAATCGTTGCGGTGGATAAAACTGTTCGCGCGCTGGCGCTTTTGCGCCCGGATAATGGGTATGGGGACCGCATTGAAGGGGCTCTTTTTTCACAAAGTGCAAGCCGGGGGCTTTATATCACGGATATTGCCCGTTATGGCCGCGATTCCCAAAGCATGGCCGCTCCGGCGCGCCAAATTGCCCATGTGGAAGACCGCAATAAAGCTATCAAAGTCTGGGAAGAAGCGGGGGGTATTGGTGATCCGGGTCTGGACCCTGAATTTGCTTTCTTTCTGCCCTATCAGGCGATTTTCCTTCCCGAAAGCGGGGTTCGCCTGCGCTCTCTCGCGCCGCTTTTGCCGATCAATGGGGTGGACCCGAAAATCACACATTTTATTGGTACCAGCCTGTGGAATGATGAAGAGCTATTGCGCGAGCCGGCGCTTTTTGGCGGCTGGTTCCCGGCCCCCAACGCCAAAGACCGCGCCGCCTTTGCCCAAAATTACCAGCAACACTTTTCCCAAAAACCCAGCCGTCTGGCCAGTCTTGCTCATGATGGGGTGATGATTATCCCTCAGGCGCTAAGCAATCGGCGGTATGGGCTGGTGGTGGATCCGGGCAAGCTGGAAACGGGGAGCGGCTTTTTGGGTGCTGATGGCCTGTTTCGCTTTAACGAAGACGGTCTGGTTCAGCGCGCCTTGAGCGTGTTTGAAATCAGGCCGGGAAAGTTTCGCGAAATTGACCCGGCGCCCACAACCTTCGAGCGGCAAGAAGAGATCATTGGGACCGCAGGGGCAGTCGAACAAGGCCGCCTGTTAAGTCAATAATTCCAGCACCAGACGGTCGATCAGTGCCCAGCCCTTGGTGCGGACGCGGATTGTCGCGCCATCTTTGGCCAGATAGCCTTCTTCTATCAACTCATGCAGCTTTTCCGCTGGCAAGGTAAAGCCGGTCTTTGTCTGCAAGGCCATAATATCCAGACCCTCCCGCAGACGAAGCCCCATGGACAAGGTTTCCATAATGATGTCCTGGGTATCCAGCGCTGTGGCCTCAACTACGCCCCAGCCGGTTTCTTGTACGGCCCTGGTATAAGCCTCCGGGCGGAGCGCCGCTTCCAAAGCATGGCGCTGCCCCTTCAGGCTGGCCCGTCCATGGGCACCCGGTCCAACGCCGATCCAGTCCCCGCTTTGCCAGTATATCAGGTTATGGCGTGCCTGTTCCTCTGGCTTGCTGGCATGGTTTGATACTTCATAGGCGGGCAGGCCCGCTTTGGCGGTGCGTTCCTGTGTCAGTATATAAAGATCAGCCGAGCGCTCTTCGGGCGCGGGGCGCAAGCGGCCTTTCTTGACCTGCAACCCAAAGGCCGTGCCCGGCTCTATGGTCAGGGCATAAAAGGAATAATGCTGCAGGCCGAGCGCCAGCGCGTCATCCAGTCCTTTTGACCAGCTTGAAACGCTTTGGTCTGGCAAGTCATAAATAAAATCGGCACTGACGCGCATTCCTGTTTTGGCGGCGGCTTCTAGGGCGCGGCGCGCCTCTTCGGCATCATGATCGCGCCCCAGAAATTTTAATTCCTGATCATCAAGGGATTGCACGCCAATCGACAAACGGTTGATCCCCGCTCCGGCAAAACCGGCGCAGCGGTCCATATCCAGCCGGTCTGGATTAGCCTCCAGCGATATTTCGGCTTCGGGTACAAAACCAAACACCTGATCAGCGGTCTCGATCACCGCAGCGATCTGCGCCGGGCGCAATAAGGACGGCGTGCCCCCCCCAAAGGACAGGCTGTGCAAAGGGCCAGGAACGTCCAGGCGCTCCTTATGGCCCTTTATGTCAGCAAGGATCGCGGCCAGCAGGTCATCATGCCCCCCCTGCCGGTCACGATAAATATTGAAATCACAATAGGGGCACAGGCGCGTGCAATAGGGCCAGTGCACATAAAGCCCAAACCCGCCGGGACTTGCTAATCCCACGGCTTGGCCGCCAACAGCTTTTCAAACGCTTCTGCCCGGTGGCTCATGGCGTGTTTTTTATCCTGATCCATTTGCGCAAAGGTCTGATCAAAGCCCAAAGGCTGAAACACCGGATCGTATCCAAAGCCCCGTGTGCCGCGCGGTGGCCAGCAAAGCGTGCCATCAATACGGCCCTCGAAAATTTGTGTTTTTTGTCCGGGAATTGCCAGCGCCAGTGCACAGATAAAATTAGCGCGCCGGTCGGGGGGATTGCCCGCGTCCACCTGGGCCAACTTATCTTCAATGCGCGCCATGGCTATGGCAAAGTCCTGATCTGGCCCGGCCCAGCGGGCAGAATAAATACCGGGCGCCCCGTTAAGCGCTGCAACTTCCAGCCCGGAATCATCGGCCAGCGCCGCCGCGCCCGCCGCCAGTGCGCAATGCTCCGCCTTCAGGGCCGCATTTTGCGCAAACGTCGATCCGGTTTCTTCTGGTTCAATAATATTCAGCTCAGACGCCGAGCGCACAGAAAATGAAAAGGGAGCCAAAAGCGCATCAATCTCCCTGACCTTTCCGGCATTATGACTGGCAATAATCAGCGCCTTGAGCGGCATTGCATTCTCCTCATGGCAAAGGTTTACCCTCAAAGTGATGCTTTGTGCAGGCGCAATACAGCCAAAAAAACTGCTTTAACTTGATTGAAACTCGATATAGGTTTATCGAATAACAGGTAAAACACTAAGGTGAACGGGTTTATGCCTCTTAAGGGCGCAGGCGTTCACGCACCAAGAGGACGCACACACAGATGAAGGCTCTGGGTCAAAAATCATTTGCCAGTTTTTTGTGTGCCAGTCTGGATGTGGCGCGCTGGGTGTTGATTGCGCTTCTGGCCATTATGATATTGGTCGGCATCCCCGCTTATGTCATTGATGCTTATGTTGATCTTTCCTGGGTGACATCGCCGCCGCCGGGGGTGGTTTTGTGGCCGGGCATGCTGATTTTCATTATCAGTCTTCTGGTGGCGCTGGTAGTGGTTATGCGTCTGCGCAGGATTTTTGCCACCCTGACCAAGGGCGATCCTTTTGTGCCGGAAAACGCCGTGCATTTGCGGGTTATCTGGATGACACTGGCCGCTTATGAACTGATGCGCATGGTTGTGACCAGTGGCGCTATTCTGACCTTGAATTTTCTTGGGAACACGGCAACAAAGACCGGGCTGCACGGGGGGCTTAGCATTAATGGTGGCTTATGGCTGGCGGTTGCGGTGCTGGTCGTGCTGGCCGAGGTTTTTCGCGAAGGCGCGCGCCTTCGTGATGAACAGAAACTGACGATTTAAGGATCTAAATGTATAGATGGCTATACGCGTAACATTGGACCGGGTTTTGCTGGACAGGCGCATGTCGCTGACCGAGTTGTGCGACCGTGTGGGTGTGACCATGGCCAATTTGTCTATTCTGAAAACCGGCAAGGCCAAGGCGGTACGCTTTTCTACGCTGGAGGCCCTGTGCCGCGAATTGCAATGCCAGCCCGGTGAAATTCTCAACTATGTGGAAGAGGATGACGAGGTCGGCGATCCCACGCAAAAGGCCGCGCAATAATACGGCCTAATGGCGAAAATGGCGCATGCCAGTAAATACCATGGCTAGCCTGGCCTCATCGGCGGCGGCTATAACCTCATCATCACGAATTGAACCACCCGGTTGAATAACCGCAATCGCCCCGGCAGAAGCGGCCTGTAACAAGCCATCGGCAAAAGGAAAAAATGCGTCCGAGGCGGCCACACAGCCTTTTGTCGCGGGCACCGCGTCACCTGCTTTTTCGGCGGCGTCTTCGGCCTTGATTGCAGCAATGCGCGCCGCGTCTACACGGCTCATCTGGCCCGCGCCGACGCCAACTGTCGCGCCATTTTTGGCATAGACAATGGTGTTGGATTTAACATGCTTGGCGACGCGCCAGGCAAAGATCAGATCATCCATCTGCGCCGCATCAGGGGCTATTTTAGTCACGGTTTTTAGATCGTCCGTTGTAATGCGACCAAAGTCGCGATCCTGAACCAGAAGACCCCCGGCGACGCTTTTGACCGTGCGTCCGGGCGATGCGGGGTCGGCCAGTGCCCCGGTCAGCAAGACGCGTAAATTTGGCTTGGCGGCAAAGACGGCCAAAGCCGCCTCATCGGCATCAGGGGCGATCACCACTTCGGTAAAAACCTGGGTTATTTTTTTGGCCAGGTCTTCGCAAATTGTCTGATTCACCGCGACTATGCCGCCAAAGGCGGAGACAGAATCGCAGGCCAGCGCTTTGTCATAAGCGATCAATGTATCGGTGGCGATGGCAACACCGCAAGGGTTTGCGTGCTTGATAATCGCCACAGCAGCATGCGCCTTGGCACTAAATTCACAGACCAGTTCAAAGGCGGCATCGGTATCATTCAGATTGTTATAGCTGAGCGCCTTGCCCTGCACCTGACGGGCCGTAGCAATGCCGGGGCGCAGATCGCCCGTGCCATAAAAGGCGGCGCTCTGGTGTGGATTTTCCCCATACCGCAAAGCCTGTCTCAGCGTGCCGGTAACGACAAAATGTGCCGGGATATCCTCGCCAAGCTGGGCGCTGTACCAGGCGGCAATGGCACCATCATAGGCCGCTGTGCGGGCATAGGTGGCGGCACTGAGGTGTTTGCGTAAGCTCAGAGGCACCTGTCCGTCATGTTCGGCCATGGCGGATAGGACATCACGCACATCTTGGGCATTGGTACAGCAACTCACCCAGCCATGATTCTTGGCTGCGGCGCGTAACATGGCCGGGCCACCAATATCGATATTTTCAATACAGGTTTCAAAATCGGCCCCGGCGGCAATGGTTTGCTCAAATGGATAGAGATTGATGTAAACAAGATCGATCATAGCAATGCCGTGATCATGGGCCGCGCGCATATGGCTTTCGTCATTACGCAGCGCCAACAGGCCACCATGCACCGCCGGATGCAGGGTTTTGACCCGGCCATCCATCATTTCGGCAAATCCAGTCAGCGCCGACACATCGCGTACCGGCAGGCCGTGTTCCTGAATGGCTTTGGCTGTCCCCCCGGTCGAGATCAACTCGACCCCGGCATCATGCAGGCCTTGGGCAAGGTCCAACAGGCCGGTCTTATCAGAAACTGATAACAATGCACGGCGAACGGGTACGAGGTCCGGTGCAGGTTGAGGGATAGGCATGTGCGGCCTCCTAGGGTCATTGATCCGCCCTTTACACGAAATGTGCTGATGACAACAGCATTCGTCTGAACAATGTCTCTGTTGCTGTCAACATGAGATGAGCTGTGATATAATACTGTCCGGTGGCTGGAAAAATGGATTAAGAAAAGGAGTTATGGCTATGCGCTATATTACAGTCTTCATTGCAATTTTCGCCCTTGGTGCCCTGTCCGCAGGGTCTGCTTCAGCCGTTGATTTTAAATTCAGCACCAGCATTACCACCCCTGACATCACTATTGGCAGTATAACTGCCAGCGCCAGTGACAAGGTAAAAAATGAAGATAAGTACTGGGGAGAGCGCGATATTGAAACCCTGAAAAAAGCCCTGATTAAGCGCGTAACCTCACAGCTTGAAAAAAAGGGGTTGAGGCAAGAGAACGGCGCGCGCCTGGAGTTGGAACTGGTTGACCTCTCATCCAATCGGCCCACATTGTTTGCAATGTCAAAACGTATTGGGCTGGACTTCAATTCTATTAGTCTGGGTGGGGCCGAGGTGAAGGCGCATCTGATTGCCGCCGATGGTAGCGATCTGGGGACCATGACTTATCGCTATTATGACACACAATTAGACGGTTTCAGTGATGGGGCGACGACCTGGTATACTGCGCGTAGGGCCTTTGATAAATTCGCCCGGCGTTTGACCAAGGAAATGGCCGCACTTCCAGCCAGTTAATTCAGTTTAACACACCAATACCCCCGCAAGCACAGCTTACGGGGGTGTCAGGCGTGGGCGTGCGTCAGTTAATGGCGCGCCATTGGTCGGCGATAGTTATGGGTGCCCGCCGCCGGGCGATAATAGTTCAGATAGCGGACAAGACGCTTGCTGCCCCGGTCAAGGCGGGCCTGTCCATAATTATCCAGGCAATAGCGAACCGTGACAATGGCCGAATCGCGCTGAAAGCGCCCGGTACGTTTCACCCGGAAGCAGCCTTGCAGCGGGCCCCGGCCCCAGTTGACGATTTTGCCGCGCACGCCGTATTGGTTAATACGGTTCAGCCATGGGTATTGCTGACGTTGGCTGTTCAGATAACGAGTATTGTTATAGCCGTTATTATACATGGAACCGCGATTGCCATGGGCCAGCGAGGGGCTGGCCGTAGCCATGGACGCCAGGCTTAATCCAGCAAGAAGCAACAGGCCTTTGCCGGGGAGGGGGATTTTATTTTGTATGGTCATTGGGGAACTCCTTGTTTGTCCCAGCTTGTCCACACCATAAAATTTTCAACCTGAAACAAAGCTGAAAGTGCCGTTCATATGGATGAATGGCTTAAATTATAGGCCGATCGCAACGTAGAAATACCTTCCAGCGCCCCATGAAAAGCCGCCCAGTCATCGGCTTTGGCAATCGGGTCCCAAATTGCTTCCACGGTTTCTATTTCCAGTGAAAACGGGTCTTCACGGTTAAAATACGCATGATCAAGGCGTTCCGGGCGATCGGGCGTGTAGGTCTTAAGCGCCGCTTTGAAGGCATCAAAGGCGCTATGTTGGTAGGCCCCAAGGCGCGGACGGGTCTGGGCGCGGGCGGAATCGGCACAAAACCAGTCAAAGAAAAACCCTTCATAAGGCGTTTTTGTTTCTTTCAGGCCCGCCAGAATCGTGCGTAAAAATGCCTGATTTTGTTCCTGTCCTTGCGGCACCAGGCCAAGACGGTGAATGAAGGCTTCGGGTAGGGCTTTGGCATAGGTCTGTGCAAAGTCCTTGTGGGCCTCTTGCAGGTCTTCCACAGGTGCTAACAGGCTTAGGGCTTCGCCAAGGCGGGCCAAATTCCAGCTCACCGCCTCGCCTTGACGGCCAAAGGCAAAAAGCCCCTGATGATCAAAATAGGCGGCGGTAAAACCCGGTTCATAATGGGGTAAAAACCGCCACGGTCCGTAATCAAAGCTCTCGCCATTAATGTTCATATTATCGGTGTTTAAAACGCCGTGCACAAAACCGGCGGCGATCCAGCGTGCCGTCATTTGCGCATTAAGCTGAGCGGTACGCGCCAGAAAGGCGGCGGGCCGCTCTGCATTGGAAAGCGGAAGAAGGTCTGCCATATAGTGGTCAAGGCAATGATCCAGCAGGGTTTTCATATTTTCCTTCTTCCCCAGCATGGCCAGACGCTGAAAGCTGCCAAAGCGAATATGGGAATGCGAAAGCCGCACCAATACGGCGCTGCGTGTGGGCGAGGGTTCATCGCCGCGCATCAGGCTTTCGCCGGTTTCAATCACACTCAACACTCTGGAGGTGGGCACGCCAAGGGCGGCAAGCATTTGTGCGGCCAACACTTCGCGCACAGCCCCCTTCAGGGTCAGGCGACCATCCCCGGCCCGTGACCAGGGGGTGCGGCCACTACCCTTGGTGCCTAAATCCATTAAACGGCCCTGATAATCGCGGATTTGCGCAAATAAAAACCCGCGTCCGTCCCCAAGATCGGCATTATACTGGCGAAACTGGTGACCGTGATAACGCAGGGCCAAAGGTGTTTTCATATTCTTTGGCAAGGGCGAGAAGCGCCCAAAATGAGCAATCCATTCAGTATCGCCCAAGGCATCAAGACCTATCTGTTGCGCCGCCTCCTGATGGCGAAAACGCAGTACCGTTTGTGGAAAATCTGCAGCCTTCACCGGGTCGGCAAAATCGGGACCCAGGCCAGGAAATTGTGGATCGGCAGCATACTGATCAGTTAAAGGCATAAAAGCTCCAGGCGGGACAAGAAATAAGGCGGGATCGTGTCACAGCTATGCAAATACGCATAACAGGTGCGGCAATACGACACTTTTAAAGTTTGTCTATCCTCCCTATATACAATCCGAAGCTGCTTATTACAGCTTTACCGTTTCCCCGAACCCCCTTGTTCGAGACGGTTACCGCAGGCCTCTCCCTCCCCCCTTGAGAGGCTCTCGCGAGGACTTCTAAAGCCGGACCACTTCGTGTGGGTCCGGCTTTTTTTTGCCCTGATCTCACAAATAATCCACCACAGCGCTTAAATCATTAATCAGATGCGCGCCTTCGGCAGCCAGACCCGCGTCATCCCGTAACGTTCCGCCCACATAGCCAAGACAGGTCATACCGGCGGCCCGGGCAGCGCGTGCGCCCACTGGCGAATCCTCGATCACAATGGCGGCCTCTGGGGCAACGCCCATTTCTTTGGCGGCATGTAAAAAGAGATCAGGGGCTGGTTTGCCCCTGTCCACCATTTCAGAATTATAAATCAGGCCGTCAAAATGTTCCATCAGGCCTGTTTGGCCCAAAGTGATCTGCATTTTTTCCATGGGACCAGAGGAGGCGATACACATTTTACGTTTTGCCTTACCGATCAAACCAATGACTTCTTTTGCGCCGGGCATGGCCTTGATCTGAGCGCGCAGGGCCGCATAGCTTTCATCGCGATACTGGTCCGGCCAGTCAGGGGACAGCCTATAATCCAGATTGGCTTCGATTTTGCTCACGCAATCCTTCATGGATCGCCCTTTAAGCTGGGCACAGCAGTCTTCAAAGCTTACCGGCCAGCCGGCCTCGGTAATCAGGCGGGCAAACACCCGGTTGGTGATGGTTTCAGAATCAACCAGAACACCATCACAGTCAAAAATGACCAATTGCGCAGCCATAACCCCGCCAGATTTTACGGGCCTCAATGACTTTCCTTCTTAGGTGTTTTTCTCTTTTGGCTTTTGTTTTTTTCTGGGGTGTTTACCGCAGATGATTTTGCATCAGTGCCCAGCGCCTGATTCGTGAAATCAAAGCCCAGATTAACGGCACGGGGCGGCGGGTTTGTCACTGTCGTCACAAAGGAAGCCCCCGTTTTTGCAGGCAGCTCTTCAAGGCCCAGCGCCACGGTCCAGGCGTGAATTTCCTCATCAGTTTCATCGCGCAGACTGATCCGCACCAAGGGGGCAGGTCGGGACTTTTCGCCAGGATTATAAACCTCGGCAGAAATGCGCAAAATATCTTCGCCCTTTTCGCGCACCCGTTCGCTTTTCAAATTCCGTATCTCAACCCCCCAAATGTCGGCAGGCTTGCCAATGGCGTTAAAAAACCCTGCGGTCCGGGGTATGGCCGAAACAATACTGTTACGAAAGCTGACGGCTATCAGTGTCAGAAGAGCCAGCGTTATGAAAACACCGCCCCAGGCGCCAAGGGTCATGAACAGACGTTTGCGCCTTGCCTTGGCCCCCAACTTGTCTCGATAAGCCTTGTGTGCTGGTGGGGGGTTTTCGTCCTTTTCCTCTGACGGGTCAGGCGATGTCTCTTCTTCATTTTCATCGGAAGGCGTATCGGCCACAGCCTCAACCTCTTCACTGACCTCGTCAGTGACGGCATCAAAATCATCAAGGGGCGCATCATCCCCAGATGATTCTTCGGCGGGGGCTTCGTCTTCGGGCGGTGGCGGCGCAACGGCTTCGTCTTGCGCATCATCAGCGGAGGCGAACCATTTATGGCCGCAGGATGCGCAACGCACCTCGCGCCCTGACTGACCCAAGGTCTTGGCATCGACGTTATAGTGCGTAGAACAGTCTGGACACGTTATAATCATGTCAAACCGAATCAATCCTTGTTTATCCAACCCCTGTGAGGTCGCCCATTCTTTCACCGAAGTCCAGAGGATCGCAAGAGTCTGTTTCAGATCGTGACATGCCTGTGCTCGCGCTGAACGATCTTTATATGCGCTATGGCGATGGGCCAGATGTGTTGCATGCCATCAATTTAAACCTCGCGCCGGGCTCGTTTCATTTTTTGACCGGGCCTTCTGGTGCGGGTAAGTCCTCGCTTTTAAAGCTGATTTATCTGGCCCAGCACAGCGCGCGGGGTCGCATGCGTCTTTTTGGCCAGAATATCAGCCAGTGTTCGCGCAATGAAAAGGCGCTGTTGCGCCGCCGTATTGGTGTGGTATTTCAGGAATTTCGCCTGCTGGATCATTTAAGTGTTTTTGAAAATATTGCCCTGCCTTTGCGCGCGGCGGGCATAAAGCGTGAAGACTATGAAGAAGATGTAGTCGAGCTTTTGTCCTGGGTTGGCCTTGGCGATGCGATCAATGATTTCCCCCGCACTTTGTCTGGCGGTGAAAAACAGCGTGTCGCCATTGCCCGTGCGGTTGTGGCCAAGCCGGAATTGCTGATCGCTGATGAACCCACAGGCAATGTTGATCCACAAATGGCCATTCGTCTGATGCGCCTGTTTGTCGAGCTGAACCGGCTAGGCTCCACCGTCTTGATTGCCAGTCATGATCTGCAATTGGTGCGCGCTTCGGGGGCGCCGGTGCTGACCATTAATGAAGGCCATCTCAGCCCACCAAAGGCCCCGCGTAAACGAGGTCTGACGTGAGCACGAATACACCACACGATTCGCCGCCCTCTATGCTGCCTTTGCGCTCCAAAGAGGACGGGCCGTTATTTTTTGTCATTGCTATCATTATTTTTCTGGCCTGTGTCAGTGCGCTGATCACCAGGGCGGCGTTTGTTTCGGCGGCCAATTGGCGCGCTGACCTGAACGGTGCCATGACGGTGCAGATCAAGGACGCCAAGGCGCAGGACCTCAAGGTAAAACGCGCCGCCGGTTTGTTGCGGGCCATGCCGGGGGTCAAAAGTGTTACCGTGTTTGATCGCGCCCATGCCAAAGCCCTGCTGGAGCCGTGGCTGGGCGCTGGCAATATTCCCGATGATTTGCCCCTGCCGATTATAATGGGTGTGGATTTAAACCCTAAAACACCGGCCAGCAAAGACGCCATCACGCTGGCATTAAAGGCGGGCGACATCCGTGCCGAAGTAGATGATCACCGGCGCTGGTCCGGCGAAATGAATACCGCAGCATCATTTTTGCAAATTTTCTCTTTGGCCGCTTTGTCCTTATTGCTCAGCGCCTCAATCGCGGTGACCGGCTTTGCCACCCGCGCCAATCTTGCCGCGCGGCGCGATGTGGTCAACACCCTGCACCTGGCCGGGGCGTTTGATCGCTTTATTGCCGAACAGTTTGAACGCCGTTTTGGCGCGCTGGGTCTGCGCGCTGGCCTGATGGGTGCGGCGCTGGCCGGTCTGGTGGTGGGGGCGGCGCAATTGCTGGCCCACGGTAGTGCGAGCTTGTTATTACCCGTTTTTCGCCTTGATCTGGTCGGCTTTGGCATCCTTATACTGGCTCCGATCCTGACGGCTTTTCTGGGGGCATTAACCGCCCGTATGACCGTTATGGCCAATTTGAGGGAACAGGAATAATGCGCCGTTTTCTCTTAAATTTACTGGGCTTTACGGTACTGGCCTTGTGTCTTGGGTTTGTGGTCTTTCTGATTGCTCTGCCTAAAATCCAGACCGCGCAGGATATGCAAAAGGCCGATGCTATTGTGGTGCTGACCGGCGGCGGCGGCACTCGTATTCGCGCCGCAGCAACCTTGCTGGCTAAAGAGCGCGGCGAGCGTTTATTGATCTCTGGCGTGCACAGCGCAGTTCAACGCCGGGACATTCAGGACCTTTTTCATCTGACCCCCAAGGCCATGCAATGCTGTGTGGATCTGGGCTATCGCGCACAGGACACGTTGGGTAATGCCGATGAAACAGCCGCCTGGGCCCAAAGCCATAAGTATGGGCAATTGATTGTGGTCACATCAACCTATCATATGCCCCGCGCGCTGATCGAGCTGCGGGCCTCTTTACCAGCCGCAGAGCTTTTGCCGTTTCCGGTAAAAGACGGACGCCATAAGGGGCTGGAAAACCTGCGCCGCATGGTGGTGGAATATCTTAAATATGTGGTGATCCTGGCCCGTGAAGCCGTGCTCAGCATTGGAAAATCAACATGAGGACGTTTGGTTTGCTGATCCGTTCTTTGCTGTTTCGGCTGTGGATGTATGGCCTGATGGCGGTTATGGGCCTTGTGTGCCTGCCTTTGCTTTTGGGGCCAAGGCGCTGGGTCAAGGCGGTGGTCAGGCTGTGGATACGCCTGATGCATGGCGGCCTGCGCCTTCTTTGTGGTATAAGTATTCAGATTGAAGGTCTGGAGCATTTACCCAAAGGCGGTGCGCTGATCGCCAGCAAGCATCAGGCGATGATTGATGTGTTTTGGCCCTGGCTTCATTGCGAGGATCCGGCGCTGATTTTCAAAAAAGAGCTCAGCCTGATGCCTGTTTTTGGCTGGTATGCGCTAAAACTGAAAAACGTCATGGTGGACCGCGCCGGTTATGCCACGGCACTGCGTGCCATGGTGCGCCAGGCCTGCGCACTAGCTGATCAGGGGCGGCAAATCCTTATTTTCCCTGAAGGCACCCGAGGGGAACCGGGCGAAGCCCTGCCGTTCAAGCCGGGCGTTGCTGCGCTTTATACGCAAATGAATGTACCCTGCGTACCGGTGGCGCTGAACTCAGGCCTGCACTGGCCTGCCCATGGGCTGATAATGACGCCGGGGGTCATCACCGTGCGCATTTTACCGCCCATCGCACCGGGGCTAAAGCGCAAAGCCTTTATGCAGACCCTGCAAGCCCGGATTGACGAGGCCTCGGCTGATTTATTGCGCAGCAAAGTCCGCTAGGGCCGCCAGGACCGCTTGATTGTCCGCATCCGTGCCGATGGTCATGCGGATAAAGCCCGGCAGGCCAAAGCCACGCATGCCGCGTAAAATCAAGCCGCGCTGTACCAAAAATTTTTCCAGCGCATCGGCTTCTTCTGGTGAGCCAAGGCCGATGAGCACAAAATTACCGGCACTGGGATAGGCCTTTAAGCCTAGCTTTTTCACTTCGGCCTCAATCTTTGGTGCCCAGTGGGCCACATGATCGACGCTTTTTTGTAAAAAGTCCGTATCGTCCAGCGCCGCCAAAGCCGCCGCCTGCGCCATGGCATTGACATTAAACGGGCTGCGCACCCGATTCAGCACGGCGGCAACTTCCTTAGGGCAATAGGCCCAGCCCACCCGCAGGCCAGCCAGTCCATAGGATTTGGAAAAGGTGCGCGTCGCCACCACGTTTTTACAGCTTTCCACCAGGGCAAAGCCGCCTTCATAATCTTCATCTTTAACAAATTCCGCATAGGCCCCATCTATGACCAGCAACACATTTTCAGGCAGGCCCGCCTGTAATTTGCGCACCTCCTCGCCGGGCATCAGATACCCCGTGGGGTTGTTCGGATTGGCCAGAAAAACAATGCGCGTGCGTTTCGTCACCTTGGACAGGAACGCCGCCGCATCAATGCGCAAGTCTTCGGTTTCTGGCGCGGCGACCGGCACAGCCCCGTTTTGCAGGGCGATCAGTTTATAGCTGAGAAAGCCGTTTTGCGCGAGCAGTACCTCGTCTCCATCGCGCAAATAGGCCTTGCCCAGCAATTGCAGCAATTCATCAGAGCCACAGCCACAGACAATACGTTCCGCATCCAGATCATGCTTGTCCGCCAGGGCGGCGCGCAGTCTATGTACACCGCCATCGGGATAGCGTTCGATCTGTTCTGCGCAGTTGGCCATGGCGTCTTTTGCCGCTGCGCTGCAGCCAAAACAGTTTTCATTGGAAGACAGCTTGATCGGGGCTTCAAAGCCCGGCGCATCGGAAACACCGCCGCGATAAGGTTTGATATCCAAAAGACCGGGGCGGGGTTCGGGGGTCATAAGAAATCCTGTCAGTTTTGTTTCAAAGGGTTGGCAAAAAGGCCAATCTCGCAAAGGCCCTGTTGGGGGGAAATTGCCGCATTGCCATCACAGGCAAGGAGGCGAAAATCCCCATTTTGGGCAAGCACTTTACCCTGTGGCATATCGTCTTTTAGGGCGCGCCCCACAAGCCACTGACTGTCATTGCCCGAGCGTTCGCGCGGAGCCACCGCAATGGCATAAGCCAAAGGTGGATCATCGCTGGCAAAGCGCGGCAAAGCGGCCAACACCGCCGGGGCCGGCCCTGTGCTCGTGTTCATTTCAGCCAAATCAACCCACCAGTTTACACCCTCGCCGGGGGCCGGTACGATGGCGATCGCCCCTTCCTCGGCGGCGGCGCGGGCAATGGCGGTGGTGTCATCCTTGACCATGCTCAGGGGCAACAGCCCAAAAAATGTACGAGCCAAAGCCGACAATTTTGGCTGCGACTTCGATACCAGTAAAAACACCGGTCCCTGGGCCTGAAGGCTCTGGGCGATCACCGTGCTCCACAAGCGCTCGACCGCCGGGGCGCTAAGCGTGGCACTGGCGCGACCCACAAGACGGGCGAACAATTGTGCCTCGCGCGCTGGTCGCCAGGGCAGGCCGCCGCGCACTTTGGATTTGCCCACTTGCTCGGATAACGCCAATCGCCCTTTGATCAGATTGAGAATGTCATCATCAAATTTATCTATGGCGGCGCGCCATTCGCTCATGTCCAGATCAGGGGCCTGTTGATCCGCTTTGTCCTGATCGGATGCATTCATGGTTTTATGGTCCCCAACGCTGGTATTAACATAGGCCGGACCGATGGCGGACGGATCAGAACCTGTTTGCTCGCCTCTACCATAATCACCCCGCCAAAGGCTGGCCAGAGCCATTCCCCAGCCTGTTCCCAGGCGCGCATGGCCGGCAAAGAGGCAACGAGCCGCGTGGGCGGCGCATAAAGCGCCTTGGCCCAGGCTGAGGTTTGCAACCCGCATTCTCGCATCAGGCGGCGCATTTGGCCGCGCGAAAAGGCGCGCCCATGACCAAACGGGCTGGCATCATGATGCGCCCAGAGGCCGGTGCGGTTGGGCACCACAATCACCACCTTGCCTTGCGGCGATAAAATGCGATGCACATCCAGCAGCAATTGCGCCGGTGCCCGGGATTCCTCCAGCCCGTGAATGATAAGCACCCGATCAAAGCTGGCCTCGGCAAAGGGCAGGGTCTCATCATCCACCAGAAGGGATTTCACCCCGCCGCTGGCCGGCCATTGTTCGACCCCTTGACGGGCGGGCATGGCCAGCGCCAGACGACGCGGCAGATCGGCCTGATTAAAATAGGGAATGCCATAACCCAGCCCCAGGACGTCCAGCCCGGCAAGGTCTGGCCAGAGGGCCGACAGGCGACGCATGATCATAGCCCGTACGGCTCGTCCCAGCGGGTTGCGGTAAAACTCTTCCAGATCGGCGACATTTGGCTGCATTCGTCTTTGGTCTTTTCGTGCTCTGCGTTATGATCGCCCCATCATAGCTTCAGGATTCAACCAATGTCTGCACTAAAAATCAAACAAATTCCCTGCCTTAGTGATAATTATGGCTATCTGGTGCATGACCCGCAAAGCGGCCAGACCACCAGCATTGATAGCCCTGATGCCAAGGCCATTCTGGCGGCGTTGCGTGAGGAAGGCTGGACCTTAAGTCATATCTGGAACACCCACCATCATTTTGACCATATCGGCGGTAATGCTGAGCTGGTAAAAAAGACCGGCTGTAAAATCTATGCGCCTGCGGGCGAGCGTAAAATGATCACCGATGCGGATCAGTATGTAAGCGAAGGTGATCAAGTCTCGTTGGGGGCGTTTAGCGCCCGGGTGATTGAAACGCCGGGGCACACGCTGGGCCATGCCTGTTATATCTTTGACGAAGAAAAATCCGCTTTTGTCGGCGATACGCTGTTTTCCATGGGCTGTGGGCGGCTTTTTGAAGGCAGTGCAGAGCAAATGTGGGACAGTTTGTCCAAGCTGATCGCTTTGCCCGACGATATGCTGATCCACCCGGCGCATGAATACACGGCGGACAATGCGCGCTTTGCCGCCAGTATCGAGCCGCAAAATCAGGATTTGCAGGACCGCATCAAACAGGTGGCGGATTTGCGCAAAAAAAACCAGCCCACAGTGCCAATGGCGCTGGGGCTGGAAAAAAAGACCAATCCGTTTTTACGGGCGGACAGCAAGGTTATTCGCGCAAACCTTAAGGAAGAAGGCTCACCCGACGCGGCTGTGTTTGCACATATTCGACGCTTAAAGGATTCGTTTTAAACGGGTTCAGCGCGGCGCGAATATGGCCATGTACCAGGCCCGCATGACCCTCACCATGGGTAAAGGCATCAAAGCTGAGATTGACAAAGGCCGTGTCCGGCGCACCGATGGCGATGCTCATGGGGCCAAGGCAGATCTGCACCAACGCCTCGGCGACAGTGCTTTCAGAAATGCCCTCGGGCGGTGTATTGGGGCTGGTCAGGGATATGGTCATTCCCAGAACGATTAGTGCCACTAGTTTGGTCAACATTGCTCAATTTCCCTCGCAACAACGCTTTCAGGTTTCCAGATCACGAAACTGCCGACGCAGCTTCCATTCTTTTGATGTTACCGTGCGTTCCAGATCGGCCAGACGGTCGTCCAGATCGCGAAACTGGTAACGCAGGTTTGAAAAGGTGACTTCGGGGCGACGCTCCACGCCGCGCCAGAACTGATCCTCTTCGGGTTGCATATTGGCGGGTTTTGAGCCGCGCACCGGCAGGGCAAAGCACGCCACGAAATACGCAATAAAGGTGAACGGTCCAGCGATGAAAAACGACAGGACCCAAAGGATACGCACCAGCACCACATCGACATTGAAATAATCGGCAAGGCCGGCGCAGACCCCACACCAGGCACCAGTGCTGCGATTGCGGTACAGGCGATGCGGATTGGGGGAGCGTGAAAAATCTTTAGTCATCTTCTTTACTCCTCCATCCCGGGGTTTCGGCATCCAGTATGGCTTCCAGCGATTTAATGCGCTTTTCCATACGCCGGGCGCTGCGCCACAAATCCTCAAGCATGTGCTCATCATCTGCCGAAAGTGACTTTTGCTCTTTCAGCTTGGTCAGATTGCTCAGCACCACGGCGGGTGTGATGACCAGGACGATGAAAACAACGGCAATTACGGTAATATCCATAAAACTATCTTTCCTTACATAGCGTCAGGGTGAAAACGGAGGCCTAGCTGGCATTCGCCTCTGCTTTGATCGCTTTTTTGACTTTGCCGACTTTATCGCGCAATGCGGCCAGCTCTTTCTCGACCGCTTCTTCGGCCTCAAGATCCATAAACTGGCCTTCTAGGCTCTTGCCACCGTTCAGATCATAGCTTTCGGCCATGGCTTCCAGCTCGTCAACTTTGCGTTCAACCGCCGCATAGCGGGTCAGGGCATCTTCGATCTTGTGATCCGAAACCGTCTGGCGGACCTTGAGGCGGGTTTGGGCCGATTGGCGCCGCGCGGCCAGTGCTTTGTGCTTGGCTTTGGCCTCGTCCAGCTTGGCTTGCAATTTGCCCATGTCCTCATCGGCTTTGGCAATGGCGTCTTCGACAATGGACAGTTCTTTTTCCAGAACCTCAACCATTTGCGACGCTTTGGCCTTGGCTTGCAGCGCGCCGCGCGCCAGATCCTCACGGCCTTTGGAAACCGCCAGTTCTGCCTTGTTTTCCCAATCGGCATGCGCCCCGGAAAAACGTTCCAGCTTGCGCTCAACGTCCTTTTTGTCGGCGATGGCCCGGGCCGCTGCGGTGCGCACTTCAATCAGTGTGTCTTCCATTTCCTGAATAATCAGGCGAGCGATCTTTTCCGGATCCTCGGCCTGTTCCAGCATGGAATTGATGTTTGAATTGATGATATCGCCCATACGTGAAAAAATACCCATTGTACTACTCCTTAAAAATTTGGGGGAAACGCCCCTTGAAACTGTCTAGAAAAAGATGCCGCCAATAATCAGACCAGCGGCAAAAAAGCCCCAGGTCTCTGCGGACCGGGTGCGTAAATACCGCCAGAAGCGCGAACTGGTCTCACGCCAGTCATCCGCTGCTTTGTCCGCTTTATCACTGCGAACTTCATCATAAGGGTCGTATTTGCTCATTTTCTTCTTTCCGTTTCGTTTTGACCGACCGGGTATGCTCCCGCTTGCCCCATCCTTTGCAACCCCCGTGCCAGTTTGGTGTTAATCAAACAAAGCATTGATAATAAAGGGGAAATAATTTTGTTGCCATATGTGTTCATCATACATACTGTGTAAAACACAGATAATATGTGAATATCACAGTATATTAGGTGTAATACCCCTATGATGAGTCCAGATGCCTTACCTGCCCTGATCGGCCAAAGCCCGGAATTTCTGGCGCTCTTGGACCGGGTGTCGCTGGTGGCCCCGGTGGACCGTCCGGCGCTGATTATAGGTGAGCGCGGCACCGGCAAAGAACTGATCGGGGCGCGATTGCACTTTCTCTCTTCGCGCTGGTCGCAAGATTATGTGAAGGTCAATTGCGCCGCTTTGTCTGAGGATTTGCTGGAATCAGAACTGTTCGGCCACGAGGCGGGGGCCTTTACCGGGGCCAAGGGGCGTCATGCCGGGCGGTTCGAGCGCGCCGATGGGGGTACTTTATTTTTGGACGAGATCGCCAATGCCTCGCTCAGAGTGCAGGAGAAAATCTTACGCGTGGTGGAATATGGCGAATTTGAACGCATTGGCGGCGAAAAGACCTTGCATACCGATGTGCGCATCCTTGGGGCCACCAATGCCGACCTGCCGGCGCTGGCTGAACAGGGCAAATTTCGCGCTGACTTATTGGACCGGCTGGCGTTTGAGGTGATTAATTTGCCGCCCTTGCGCGTGCGCTGGGAGGACATCCCCATTCTGGCCCAACACTTTGCACAAAATATGGCCAAGGAATTGGGGCAGGCGCGCTTTGCCGGTTTTGGCATGTCGGCCATGCGCGCTTTGATGGAACACCATTGGCCGGGCAATGTGCGCGAGATGAAAAACGCGGTGGAGCGCGCCGTTACCCGCAGCTCTGCGCGCCAGAGCGAAGGCCCGATTGAAGAGATTGTGCTCAACCCCTTTGCCCGAAGCTGGGCCGATTATGTGACCCCCGCTTTGGTGGAACCGAAGGCCGAGGCCCAGACCAAAGCGTTGCCAGAGGCCCGCCCGGATCGGCCCTTTGCTGCCCAGACCAAAGCCTTTGAACGCACCTTGATCATCGAGGCGCTAAAGGCCCATGCCTGGCATCAGGGGCGCGCCGCCAAAGCCCTCAGCCTCACCTATGACCAGATGCGCCATTACCGGCATAAGCACGGTATTAAACGCCCGGCGGCGTAAATGGTTGATATGGGTATGTGTCATTACCGGGCTTGTTCCGGTACTCCAGTAAAGGGCCTTAAAGGGCTGGATCACCCGAATAAATCGGGTGATGACAATTGCGTTCCATGATGGGGTTTTCTACTTGCCATCCTCACGCTTTTTGGCGCGGGGCCGGGGCGCTGTCATCAAGGGGGTGTTCCAGTCTTTGCAACATCTCTACGGGGCAGACCTGTTTGATCGCGGCGCGGCTGGTTTGCCATGCGCGTAAAATACCCTCTGCATAGGCCGAGCCGGTTTTACCGGCATGGCGCTCGATGAGGTCTTTGCACACCCCTTCCCAATGGGCCGATGCCAGCGGTGAAAAATATACCGTTTCGGGATTGATCAACTGGTCCAGCAGGTCCAGCGGATCATAGACAAAGGCCATGCCGCCATTCATCCCGGCGGCAAAATTATGCCCCACCCGGCCCAGCACCACCACATTGCCGCCGGTCATATATTCACAGCCATTGGCACCGCAGCCCTCGATCACTGAATCAGCGCCAGAATTGCGCACCGCAAAGCGCTCGCCCGCTTGCCCTGCGGCAAACAGCGTGCCCGCTGTGGCCCCGTAAAGACAGGTATTGCCGATAATGATATTTTCGGCGCTGGCCTGTACCGCTGCGCCAGTAGGGCGGATAATGATCTGCGCCCCAGAGAGACCCTTGCCCACATAATCATTGGCTTCGCCTTCCAGCTCCAGCCGCAACCCCTTGACCGCGAATGCGCCCAGAGATTGCCCCGCTGCGCCTTTCAGGCTGAGGGTTAAGTGCCCGGGCGACAGGCCATCAAGACCCCATTTGCGATAGATCAGCGAAGACAGACGCGTGCCGATAGAGCGATCCGTATTATGCACCGTATAGGTCAGGTGCATTTTTTCCTTACGCGAGAAAAACGGCGCGGCATCTCTAACAATGTCTTCATCCAGAGACGGGCTAACGGATACGCGGGTTTTGCGGGTGCAATGGGTGGTCTGGCCCTGTCCGGTTTCCACGCGCAGCAAAAGCGGGTTCAGGTCCAGATCATCCAAATGATCTGCGCCGCGATTTACCTGTGCCAACAGATCGGCGCGGCCCACCACTTCATTTAGTGTGGTGGCCCCAAGACAAGCCAGAATTTCGCGCACATCTTGGGCCAGAAATGTCATCAGATTGACCACCCTGTCCGGGCTGCCCTTATACATGGCGCGCAGGCGTTCGTCCTGGGTGCAAATGCCCACCGGGCAGGTGTTGGTATGGCATTGGCGCACCATAAGGCAGCCCAGCGCCATCAGCGCCATTGTGCCGATGCCAAACTCTTCGGCCCCCAACATAGCGGCGATAACAATATCGCGCCCCGAACGCAGCCCCCCATCGGTGCGCAGACGCACTTGCGCGCGCAAGCCGTTCAGGGTCAGCACCTGATTGGCTTCGGCCAGGCCCATTTCCCACGGGGCACCGGCATATTTAATGGCGCTTTGCGGGCTGGCCCCGGTGCCGCCGCTATGGCCCGAAATGGTAATGATGTCGGCCTTGGCCTTGGCAACACCGGCGGCGATGGGGCCGATGCCGGCCGCCGCGACCAGTTTGACCGCAACGCGCGCATCCGGGTTGATCTGTTTCAGATCATAAATCAGCTGGGCCAGATCCTCAATCGAATAAATATCATGGTGCGGCGGCGGCGAAATTAGCGTTACGCCCTCTACGCTGTGGCGCAAACGGGCAATCATCCCATTGACTTTAAAGCCCGGTAATTGCCCGCCCTCGCCGGGCTTGGCCCCTTGCGCCACTTTGATCTCGATCTCGCGGCATTCATTCAAATATTGTGCATTGACGCCAAACCGTCCGGACGCCACTTGTTTGACCGCTGAATTGGCATTATCACCGTTGGGCAGCGGCGCATAACGCGCCGGGTCCTCGCCGCCTTCGCCCGATACCGAACGCGCACCAATGCGGTTCATGGCAATGTTTAACGCCCCGTGCGCTTCGGGGGACAGCGCGCCCAGTGACATGCCGGGGGTGAGAAAGCGCTTGCGAATTTCATTAACCGATTCCACCGCGCCCAGCCCAATGGGTTGGGCCGGGGTACGAAAATCCAGAAGGTCGCGCAATTGCGCTGGTTTTTGCACTCTGATCACATCCAGATAGTCGGTAAAGTCCTGCGCCCGTCCGCTTTTACAGGCCTTTTGCAAGGTGCTGATGGTGTCGGCGGTATAGGCATGGCGTTCGGCCCCGGCGCGCACCCGGTAAAACCCGCCAACAGGCAAACGCGGGGATTGCGGCCCAAAACCGCGTGTGTGTTGCTCGCGCACTTTGCGCTCTAGCCCCGGCAGGCCAATGCCGGAAATACGCGAGGGCACGCCCGGAAAAAATTCGGCCATCAGCGCACGGGAAAGGCCCAAAGCCTCAAAATTACAGCCGCCCCGATAGGAAGACAGCACTGATATGCCCATTTTAGACATGATCTTCAAAAGACCGTTTTCGATGGCAGTTTTATAATGGCTAACGGCGTTGGCCAGACCCAGCGACCCAAAAGTACCGCTGGCACAGACTTGGGTGATCCGGTCCTGTGTGAGATAAGCGTTAACCGTGGTGGCCCCGGCGCCGATCAGCACCGCAAAGCCGTGGCTGTCCATCACATCGGCGACACGCACAATCAGCGAGCAAAAGGTGCGCAGGTCTTTTTGCGTCAGTCGTGTATGTACGCCGCTGACCGCCAGCGCCATGGGAATGGCGGCGCGGGTTTTACTGACCTTTTCATCGCTCAAGACCAGATTGCCATAGCCCTTGTTCACCGCCTTTACTGCCTGATCGCGCACCCTGTCCAGCGCCGCCGCCAGGCCTTCCCCATCGGCAGAAACATCAAATGTGCAATCAATATGGACCACGTCCCCTCTACCCAGATAATCCACCAGACGGCCATAGGCCCCATTGGTCAGCACCGGCGAAGACAAGGTCAGCACGCCGGTCTGGGTGTTTTCATTATCCAGAATATTGCCAAGGTTTTTGAACCGCGTGATCAGGCCCATCACCCGCCCTTCGCGCAAAGGATCAATGGGGGGGTTTGTCACCTGGCTGAAGTTTTGGCGGAAAAAATGATAAAGCGGGCGATAGTGATCCGATAACACCGCCAACGGCGTATCATCGCCCATCGAGCCTAAAGGCTCTTTGGCGTCTTGCACCGCTGGTTTTAGCAATAATTCGCAATCTTCCAGTGAAAAGCCTGCGGCCACCGCTTTACGGTCCAGTGTTTCACCGGCAAAGACATGCGGCTCATCCCCCTGGCCGATCAGCGGGTCCAGATCGGTGAGGTTATCCAGCCAGCTTTGCCAGTCATGGGCCTTTGCCAGTTTGGCAATCAGCGGCTCGCCGGAATAAAATTTTCCCTCCTCCAGATTAATGCCGACCATGCGCCCGGGGTGCACGCGCCCACGGGAGACAATATCACTATCCTGCAACGGGCACATGCCGGCTTCGGAACCCAGCGCCAACAGGCCGGATTTTGTCACCGCATAGCGCAAGGGACGAAGGCCCGAGCGGTCCAGACCGGCAATGACCCAGCGCCCGTCGGCGGCCACCAGTGCGGCGGGGCCGTCCCACGGCTCCATCACCGCATTGCAATAGGCATACATGGCTTTTTCATTTTCCGGCATGGTGTCGCCGCGTTTTGACCAGGCCTCGGGGATCAGCAGGGATTTGACCATGGGCACGGATCGCCCGGCGCGYACCAGCACYTCAAAGGCGCTATCCAGCGCCGCYGAATCCGATGATCCRGGCTGAATTACCGGCTTGATYTCATCSCCMGCATCGCCAAAGGCRGCAGAGGCCATTTGTGTYTCRTGGCTGCGCATCCAGYYYRTATTGCCCTTTAASGTGTTGATCTCGCCATTATGGGCCARCATGTGCAARGGCTGGGCGAGCCGCCATTCGGGGAARGTRTTGGTGGAATAACGCTGGTGAAACAAAATAAACGGCGAGACAAAATCCGGATCRCGCAGRTCAGGRAAAAACGCATCGATTTGTTCRGCCAGAAACATGCCCTTGTAAACCAGCGTTCTGGCGCTGAAACTRCAYACATAAAAATCGCTGATATGGGCGGCCAGCACRGCGGCCTCWATRCGGCGGCGCACCAGATAYARATCGCGCTCCAGCGCATCAACGTCCTGTGCCTTGGGGGCATGAAAGAGCACCTGTTCAATTTCCGGGCGGACCAGATTGGCATGATCGCCAACGGCGGAAACATCCACCGGCACCCGTCGCCAGCCATAGAGCAGAAACCCGGCTTTTAAAATCTGGGTTTCGACAATGGCGCGGGCGCGTTCCTGGGCCACATAATCCGTGCGCGGCAGAAATACCATGCCAACGCAAAGCGGCTCGTCCGTCATATCATGGCCGGTACGGGCGACAATATTGGCAAAAAACGCCTTGGGGATTTGCACCATAATCCCGGCTCCGTCGCCGGTTTTGCCATCGGCGGCCACAGCGCCCCGGTGCCAGACCGCCTTTAGTGCGCTAATCCCGGCTTCCACCACTTCGCGGCGCGCTTTGCCATCAATGGCCGCCACAAAGCCAACGCCGCAGCCATCGCGCTCGTCCGCCGGATCATAAAGACCCTGCGCCGTTGGTTTGTTTCTATGGGCGCTCATGGGGCAGCCTCCTTGTGCAAAATGTCCTTGATAATTTGCGCCGCCGCATCGCGGCCATCGCGTATGGCCCAGACCACCAATGAGGCCCCGCGCACACAATCCCCGGCGGCATAGACCCGCCCCAGCGAGGTGTCATAGCGGCCCCGGCCAACCGCCACGCTGCCCCACGATGTGGTTTCCAGATCCGGGGCGGCAAAGGCTTTTGGCAGATCATCGGGGGTAAAGCCAAGGGCGGTGATGATCATATCGGCAGGCAGGGCAAAGGCGCTGCCGGCAATTTCTTGCGGCGCGGCCCGGCCATCATCCTGGGTGGTCCCCAATTGCATGCGAATGGCACGAATTTCGGTTGGAACTTTGCCATTATCATGAATGGATTTTGGCGCGGCCAGCCAGAAAAAGTCCACGCCTTCCTCGCGCGCGTTTTGCAGCTCTTTGCGTGATCCGGGCATATTGTCTTCATCACGGCGATAAAGGCAGGTGACTTTTTTGGCCTTTTGACGCACTGCTGTGCGCACACAATCCATGGCCGTATCACCGCCGCCAATGACCACCACTTGCTTGCCTTTGGCGTTTAATCGCCCGCTGTCATAGTCCGGCACATTGTCGCCAAAGCCCAGACGGTTGGCCCCGATCAAATAATCCAGCGCCGGGACCAGTATTTTGTCGCTGGCCCCTGGCACGCTAAGCTGGCGGGCCTGATAAACCCCGCCCGCCATCAGCACCGCATCATGTTTGCGGCGCAATTGCGCCAGGCTGATGTCTTTGCCGATCTCGCAATTCAGATGAAAGTTCACACAGCTATTGCCCAGCCAGTCTGTGCGGCGCAAGACCACCTCTTTTTCCAGCTTGAAGGCGGGAATGCCATAGGTCAAAAGCCCGCCGGGGCGATCTGAGCGCTCATAAATATGGACCTGCATGCCCGCTTCGCGCAAGCTAGCTGCGGCGGCCATTCCCGCCGGACCTGCGCCAATAATGGCCACGCTCTGCTTGCGCTCAACAGGTGGTTTTATCGGGGTGATCCAGCCTTTTGTCCACGCGGTTTCGCTTAACGCCGTTTCCACCGCGCCAATGGTGATAGCACCAAAACCGGCTTGGCCGGGGACACACTTTGCCTCGCACAAACGGTCCTGGGGGCATATGCGGCCACAGATTTCCGGCAGGGTATTGGTCGCCTGGCTTAAGTCCCAGGCCTCGCGGGTGCGTCCATCGGCGGCAAAGCTCAACCAGTCGGGAATATCATTATCCAGCGGACAGCCCGATTGGCAAAACGGCACACCACATCCGGCGCAGCGTTCGGATTGCTCATGCAGGCGAAGCGCCTCAAAGGGGGCGGCGATCTCATTGAAATCGGCAATGCGCTCCTGACTGGGCCGGGGTGTCGGTGCGCCCCGGCGGGTCTTGGCAAAGGTCAGCATAGAAACTCCACGAAAACAAAGGCCGCACAGAAACCAGGCTAGCTAACCCAGTGGCCGAACAGCCAAAAAGGACGGTCATCCTTTTGCGCGCTTCCTCTCATCGCCAGCGGCCTTGTTGGCATTTGTCTTAACGAGCCTGCCCTTCAAGGCGGCTCTGTTCGCTTCGGTCGATGAAGGGCAAGCTTAGGGGTATTTTCACAAACTGCAAGTTTATGCCTTTTGCCGTGCTATAAAAGACACAATTATGCGCCAAAGCTGCGCATGTGTAAAAATGGGGGTTGATCTTTTCTCTCCCATGCCTTTAGAGATCGTTTACTAGTTGGCGTCATGTTGGCTGGTGAACCTTTTATGGACTGGAAAATCCCTATGTGCGATGTGCACGAAATGACCACAGATTTCCAAAGCGGACGCAGCGCGCGGCCGCAATCCATCATGCTGACGACCATTACAATTATGACAACAGGCCTCACACGGGGTGGTTTGGAATGATCTAGGTAAGCACAATTGATCGTTTTGAACCCGCCCCGCAAACCCGCTGGCGGGTTTTTTATTGCGCGCTGCCCACTCACGGAGAAGTATAATGCGTCCGACCATCGTTAAAGATAACCATGCTCTACCCTCGAACCTGACCATATTGAAATTTGGCGGGTCGGTATTGCGTGATGCTCAGGCTGTGCACAGCGCCGCCCATGAAATTTACCGCTATATTCGCCGGGGTGAAAAAGTCATTGCGGTGGTTTCGGCTATTTCGGGGGAGACCGATGCACTGGACGCCATGGCCAGAGACATTGGCGGCAGCCAAAATGCACCGGGTAAGGCTTCGCTATTACGGCTAGGTGAAATTCGCGCCGCCGCTTTGCTGGCGCTGGCACTGGAACGTGTGGGCGTGGATGCCCGCGCCGTGGACCCGGCAGAAATTGATTTGCGTGCTGAAGGCCGCCCCGATGATGCGGGCCTTTGCGGGCTGGACCATGGGCGTCTGGCCGAACTTCTGGAACAGCATGACGTGCTGATCGTCCCGGGCTTTAGCGGGGTTCTGGAAAATGGCCAGCCGGCTTTGCTGGGCCGGGGCGGCACTGATCTGAGTGCGGTTTATCTGGGCGTGGCCCTAAAGGCCAAACGGGTGCGCCTGATCAAGGATGTGGACGGGCTTTATGCAGGTGATCCCAAATCAGATGCCAATCCTCGCCGTTTTGACCAGATCAACTGGCAGGACGCGCGCGAAATTTGTGGCCAGTCTATTCAGGGCCATGCGCTGGAATATGCGCAAAAGCACAATCTGTGTCTGGAAATTGCCGCTTCGGCGCGCCGTTTTGATACCCGCATTGCCCCCAATGCCTCCTTGTCTCATGCCCGCGCGGACACCCGGAAACTGAAAGTCGCCCTTTTGGGCTTTGGCACGGTGGGCGAGGGGGTTTATGCCCATCTGGTCCGCCACAGCGATCTTTTTGAGGTCAGCGGTATTCTGGTTCGCGATGCGGCCAAAGAGCGCGATAGCGCCGCTCCGGCCCATTTGATCAGCACCGATGCCGGTGAAGTGTTTGCCACGCGCCCTGATATTGTGGTGGAAATGATTGGCGGGGTGGATGCCGCCGATGCGTTTATTCAAAACGCCTTTTTTGGTGGTGCCGATGTGGTCTCTGCCAATAAGGCCGTGATGGCCGCCAATTTTGATGTTTTGCAGGCCGCTGCGGCCCGCGCCGGGCGCGCTTTGCGCTACAGTGCGGCGGTGGGCGGCGGCGTGCCTATGCTGGAATCTCTTGATCTGGCCCGTGAGGAAAGCGGCGTTGTCGCTGTGCAAGGGGTAATAAACGGCACCGCCAATTTCATTTTGGATCGCCTGGCCGAAAATTGCCCGTTTGATGATGCTGTCCGCGAAGCCCAGGAAAAAGGCTTTGCCGAGGCCGATCCATCGGCGGATCTGGATGGTGATGATGCCGCCGCCAAATTGTGCCTGATGGCCCGTCATGGTTTCGATACGCCCTTGCGCGCCAGCCAGATTAGCATGGAAAGCCTTTCTGATCTTTCGCAAGACCGCATTGATGCGGCCCGTGATGCCGGCAAGGTCATTCGCCAGATCAGCGAGATCAGGCGTGATGAAAAGGGCGCGCTTAGCGCCTCTGTCAGCCTGAAAACCATTGCGGCGGATCATTATCTGGCCGGTGCCAAAGGCGAACAAAACCGCCTTGTCATTGATGGGAAAAATGGGCAAAAGCTTGCTTTGCGTGGCAAGGGCGCTGGTCGCTGGCCAACCGCCGAAGCGGTGATGGCTGATCTTCTGGACATTCATCGTCTGCGCGGGCAATTTGAGGAAACAGTGAGCGTGCGTGCAGCGGAACCGGCCTGCGCATAAGCGCGACAGGCAAGGGTGGAAAATTCCGTGACGCAACACAAGGTAACGGCGCGCGCACCGGCCAGTATTGGCAATGTCGCCGCCGGGTTTGATTGTCTGGGACAGGCCTTTGGGGCTGCCTTTGACCTTGTGACGGCCCAGCGCTGTAACGGCCAGACGGTGGCCAGTCTGGGCGCGGTTGATGGGCTGGTCAGCATCTTGCCAAAAGAGGTCCATCGCAATACGGCCCTGCGCGCCGCGCAGGCGGTGTTGGATAAAGCCGGGGCCGATTTTGGCGCGCGGCTGGACGTGTATAAAGGCATTCCCATGAGCGCGGGCATGGGCGGCTCTGCCGCTTCGGCGGTGGCGGGCGCGCTGGCGGTGAATGGTCTTTTGCCCACGCCGCTTTGTCAGGATGATTTGTTCATCTGTGCCATGCACGGCGAAGCGGCCTCTGCTGATCCGCCGCCCCCCGATAATGTGGCCGCCGTGCTTTATGGCGGTCTGGTGATGATTGGCGAAGATGGCCCCAGACAAATCACCATCATTCCTTTGCCCAAAAACCTGACCTGTGTGTTGTTTCACCCGGCGTTAACAGTAAAAACAGACGAGGCGCGCACATTGCTGGCCGCCGATGTGCCTTTGGCCACGACCGTGCGCCAGATGCGCCATATGGGCGGGTTTATTGCCGGGTGTTTCTTAAATGATCCGGGGCTGATTGCGCAAAACCTGCGCGATGGCCTGATCGAGCCACAACGGGCGTCTCTGGTGCCGCCCTTTGGCGCGGTTAAAGATGCGGCGCTGACCGCCGGGGCGCTGGGCTGTTCATTGTCTGGCTCTGGACCTTCTATCTTTGCCTGGGTTGAAAATCATAATCTTGAAGTAGTGAAGGCGGCGATGGCCTCGGCCTTTGGCGCGCAAAACTGTGCCGCCACGGCCTATGTGTCGCCTCTTAGCCCCTGCAAAGCGGAGATCATTATTCCATGATGTTCAAGAGCACCAAGGGCCAAAGCCCTGATCTGCCGGTATCGCAGGCCATGTTGATGGGCGCGGCCCCAGATGGCGGACTGTATGTGCCGCAAGGTTTTCCCGCCTTTGATCTGGACACATTTGGCGATGCGGACGATCTGCCTGCTATTGCGCAAACCTTGCTGACGCCTTTTTTTGAAGGTGATGATCTGGCCGCTGATCTGGGGGCGATTTGCCAACAGGTTTTTAACTTTCCGGCCCCTTTGGTGGCATTGGATAACAACAAACACGCGCTTGAGCTGTTTCACGGCCCCACGGCGGCGTTCAAGGATTTTGGTGCGCGCTTTCTGGCGGCCTGCATGGACCGTATGGTCAATAAAAATAAACCCTTAACGGTGCTGGTCGCCACATCGGGCGATACTGGCGGCGCGGTGGGCTGTGCCTTTGCCGGGGCGCGCGCCGCCAAGGTGGTGATCCTTTATCCCAAAGGCCGGGTGTCGTCGTTTCAGGAATTGCAACTGACCTGCTGGCCGGGGGTGACCGCCTTGCGCGTTGATGGGGATTTTGATGATTGCCAGCGTCTGGTCAAAGCTGCCTTTGCCGATCAGGATATGAAAGCGCAATACGGGCTTAGCTCTGCCAATTCGATCAATATTGGCCGCCTGTTGCCACAAATGGTTTATTATGCCGCTGCGTCTTTGGCGCTGTATCGGGGTAATGGTGAAAAGGCAAATTTTGTCATTCCCACCGGAAATATGGGCAATGGCATGGCGTGCCTGTGGGCGCGCGCCTGCGGCCTGCCGATCGGGCAGGTGGTTTTGGCGCAAAACGCCAATCGCGCCATGGTGCGCTTTTTCGACGAAGGGCGATACGCCCCGGCGCCGTCTATTGCCACCATCGCCAATGCTATGGATGTGGGCAATCCTTCCAACTTTGAACGCTTTGATGCGGGGCTGGCGGCGCTCAACCATGATGTGCGCGCGCTTTCCGTGGATGATGCCACGATAAGGGCACAAATCAGCAAAGAAGCAAAGCTAAGCGGCCATGTCTGGTGCCCCCACAGCGCCGTGGCCGCCTTTGCCTATGATCAATTAACGAAGGGCGAAAAAGCAAAGCCCTGGGTGATTGTGGCCACCGCGCACCCTTATAAATTTCGCGAAAATGTAGAGCCGCTGATTGGTAAAAAAATTGCGCCGAGCGCCGCCCTTGCCGCCATCAAAGATATGCCCATCGCCGTGCGCGATATTAAGGCCGATCTTAGCGCCCTGGCTGATGTGTTAAGTGCTGCCTTGTAACATACTCTTTCCTCTCCCTTAGGGAGAGGAATAAGGTGAGGGGATACGGCTTTGCCAGGCGTGGTGATTTTCACTTCACAAACCCCTCATCTTGGGCCTTCTCCCTCAAGGGAGAAGGAGCCTGTCGCTAGCCTTGAGTATCGGTCCAGCTTGGGCCGAACACTTTGTCACTTTTCTCCACCTCGACCATTTCATCATGCAGGCGCAAAGCCAGTTTTTGGGCCTGATCTTCGTCCACCACGACGGTGAAGTTCAGATCATTGGCGGCCTGACTGACC
>NVVV01000081.1 GCA_002733495.1 Robiginitomaculum sp. | reverse complement strand
TCGCTTAAAATATCCCTGTTCAAGACCGTTCTCCCAAAAATAAGTCTTGAATCACAAATCACACCAAAAGGGAATCCCTTAAATGAGAACGCCCCCTAGTGAGTTGAATGGGGTATTGCTGTTCTTTTAAGACACCACCCCCTCACCTTATTCCTCTCCCCATAGGAGAGGAAATACCGCATTCTATGCTGCGTTTGTTTCCTAATTCCGTATCTCTTAACTTGCCTCATCCTGAGGTGGCGCAAAGCGCCCTTGAAGGATGGATGGCAGCGCATTGATCTTTCGAGGCTCAGCCAAAAACGGGCCTTCTCGCCTCAAGATGAGGCGCACTTACCACTCCCCCCCCATCACATAAATGCGAAACCGCTTGCGGTCATGCGCGGGTCTCGTTATTGCTTTTATCATAAAAATTTGGTCGCAATCTAAGGGCCTTTGCCCCTTGTTACTGGAGTATACGGGATGAACGCTCCCGACGGGTGGACGCATAAAGATGGGGTTCCGCCAACCGACACTAATGATCCGGATTATTTTCATAAAGTTGTTGATTGCCAATGGGCCTGTCCGACCCATACGCCGGTGCCGGCTTATATTCGGCTAATCGCGCAGGGGCGATTTTCTGACGCGTATATCTTAAACCGCGAATCCAACGTGTTTCCGGGCATTTTGGGCCGGGTGTGTGATCGCCCGTGCGAGCCGGCCTGTCGCCGTGACCGGGTTGAGGACGAGCCGGTGGCCATTTGCCGCCTGAAACGTGTCGCCGCCGATCATAAGGACGATATTACTGATCGTCTGCCCAAAAAACCTGACCAAATGAATGGCAAGCGTATTGCGCTGATCGGCGCTGGCCCGGCCAGCTTTACCGTGGCCAATGATCTGGCCCCGCTGGGCTATGAATGCACTATATTCGAGCGCTTTGAGGTGCCAGGTGGCCTGATGCGCACCAATATTCCAGCCTTTCGCCTGCCGCAAAGCGTGCTGGACGAGGAGCTGGGCTATATTCTGGACATGGGTGTTGATCTGCGCCTGAATACCCCGGTATCCAGCATGAAGGCCTTGCTGGATGAGGGCTATGACGCGGTGTTTGTCGGCACCGGCGCGCCCAAGGGCAAGGAGCTGAACCTGCCGGGCCGCAAAGAGGGCGATGCCAATATTCATATCGGCATTGACTGGCTGGAATCGGTGGCCTTCGAGCATGTGAAATCCATTGGTAAAAAGGTACTGATCATCGGGGTTGGTAATACCGCTATGGATTGTTGCCGCACCTCGCTGCGCCTTGGCTCGGACAATGTGAAGGTGATGGCGCGCAAACCGCGTTCTTTCTTCAAGGCCTCACCGTGGGAGCTGGAAGACGCCGAAGCGGAAAACATCGAGATCATGGTCAACCATTCGCCCAAATCCTTTGTGGTGGAAAATGGCAAATTGGTTGGCATGATGTTCGAAAAAATGGAATACGCGCTGGATGAGGCGGGCGGCATTACCGGCCAAAACGTCACTGGCGAGGTGGAAATTCCCTGTGATGATGTGATTTTGGCCATTGGTCAGGAAAACGCCTTTGACTGGATCGAGCGCGATGCGGGGCTGGCGTTTGGCAAATGGGACATGCCGGTGGTTGATGAAGTAACCTTCCAGTCCACCGAATCCCGGGTGTTCTTTGGCGGCGATGCGGCCTTTGGGCCGAAAAATATTATCTGGGCGGTCGAGCACGGCCATCAGGCGGCGATCTCGATCCATCAGTTTTGCAAAGACCGCATGGTGACGGGCCGTCTGGCTAATGAGGTGCGGCTTTCCAGCACCAAAATGGGCATGTTTGAATGGCGCTATTCCAACAGCTTTGATGACGCAGAGCGGCGCACCATGCCCCATGTGGAACTGACCAAACGATTCAAGGATTTAGGCACCGAGGTCGAGCTGGGCTTTACCGCCGAACAGGCGGCCACCGAAGTGCAGCGGTGTTTGAATTGCGATATTCAGACGGTGTTTGATGCGCCTTTGTGCACCGAATGTGATGCCTGTATCGACATTTGCCCGGTTGATTGTTTGACGATGACCGCCGATGCGGATGAGGCGACCTTGCGTGCCGCGCTGGAAACCCCGGCTGTGAATGAGGAACAGGCACTATATGTCTCCGAGGCTTTGCCCTTTACCGAGCGGGTGATGATCAAGGACGAAAACATCTGTCTGCATTGCGGCCTGTGTGCCGAGCGTTGCCCCACTGCCGCGTGGGACATGCAGGAAAGCAAGATTATTATCCACCATGTCGAGGATATGGTGACAGGAGCCAGCTCATGAGTGCGCCCAAAACAACGCCCGGTATCAATAATTTTGTTATCAAGCTGGCCAATGTAAATGGTACCGGCTCGGCCAGCGCCAATGGCCTGCTGATGAAGTCCATATTTCGTATGGGCGTGCCGGTGGTCGGCAAAAACGTCTTTCCCTCGAACATTCAGGGCCTGCCGACCTGGTATGAAATCCGCGTCACCGGCGAAGGCTATGGCGCGCGCTCGGGCGCTGTGGACATGATGGTGGCGATGAATGCCAATACCTATGCCCGCGACATTGCCGAATTGCGCCCCGGCGGCGTGTTGATTTTTGACAGTACCTGGCCACGCCAGCATGTGCTCTCGCGCACCGATGTGACGGTGCTGGGCGTGCCTTTGGCGCAAATGTGTAATGCGGCGTTCAAGGCGGCGCGCTCGCGGGTGCTGATGAAAAACATGGCCTATGTAGGGGCCGTGGCGGCGCTTCTCAACATTGACGTCGAGGTGATCCGCACTTTGGTGCGTGAAATGTTCGCCAAAAAACCAAAGCTGGTGGATCTGAACATGCAGGCCCTCGCTCTGGGCTATGATTATGCTATGGAACATTTTGACTGTCCGCTGGCCTTCAAAGTGGAAAAACTGGACAACACCGCTGGCAAGATCATGATTGACGGCAACACCGCCGCCGGTCTGGGCTGTGTCTATGCCGGGGCCACGGTGGGGGCCTGGTATCCCATCACGCCGTCCACATCCTTGATGGATGCGTTCAAGCACTGGTGCGAAAAGTTCCGTGTTGATCCTGAAACCGGCGAGCATAATTATTGCATCATTCAGGCCGAGGACGAGCTGTCCGCCGTGGGCATGGTGGTGGGCGCCAGTTGGAATGGCGCGCGCGCGTTCACGCCCACGTCCGGGCCGGGCATCTCGTTGATGAGTGAATTTATCGGCTTTGCCTATTATGCTGAAATTCCGCTGGTGCTTTTTGATGTACAGCGCGTTGGCCCGTCCACCGGCATGCCGACACGGACCCAACAGGGTGATGTGCAGATGTGCGCCTATGCCTCGCACGGCGATACGCGCCATATACTATTGTTCCCGGCAGACCCCGGCGAATGCTTCACCATGGCAGCCGATGCGTTTGATCTGGCCGAGCGTTATCAGACCCCGGTGTTTGTGCTCTCTGACATTGATATTGGCATGAATGACTGGATGGTGGACGAGTTGAAATGGGACGATGCCCGCCAGCCCGACCGTGGCAAAGTGCTGGACGCCGAACAGATTGAAAAGCTGGAGAAATTCTACCGTTATCGCGATCCCGATGGTGATGGCATTCCTTACCGGACCTTGCCGGGCACCCATCCTAAGGGGGCGTATTTCACCCGGGGGTCCGGCCATAATGCCAATGGCGAATATACCGAGAATGAGAGCGAGTATCAGGAGGTTCTGGACCGTCTGGTGCGCAAATGGCAGGGCGCGGCGGATCATGTGCCGGCCCCCATGGTCAAAGCCGCCAAACGTGGCAAGCCCAATTGGGGCATTATCGCCTATGGCAGTTCGGATTGCGCGGTTCTGGAGGCCTGTGATACGCTGGCCGCCGAAGGCCTGCATCTGGATTATATGCGGGTGCGCGGTTTTCCATTTTCGGACGAAATATCTGACTTTGTTATGCAACACGATCTAGTCTTTGTGGTTGAACAAAACCGCGATGCGCAATTGCGCGGCTTGATGATGCTGGAAACACAAATCCCGCGCGCCAAACTGGCCTCTTTGCTGCATTACAGCGGCGAGCCATTGACCTCACACTTCGTGCACGAACATATCAAAGAAGCGGCTCGCAAGGAGCAAAGCGCATGACCTCTTTTGCCAAACCTAATATCAATCTGAAAAATGCCCGTCGTAATAATCTGGGCCTGACGCGCCACGATTACGAAGGGGCAATGTCGACCCTGTGCGCCGGGTGCGGGCATGACAGCGTCACCGCCTGTATGGCCAAGGCGTTTTTTGAACTCTCCATTGAACCCCACCGCGCCGTGAAAATTTCGGGTATTGGCTGTTCATCCAAAACCACCGCCTATTTTCTGCGCGAAGCCCACGGCAATAACACCGTGCACGGGCGCATGCCTTCGGTTGCTACCGGGGCCGCTGCGGCCAATGCGGGGCTGACTTATATTGGTGTTTCAGGCGATGGGGATTCGCTCTCCATCGGTATGGGCCAGTTTGCCCACGCCATGCGACGCAATGTAAATATGCTCTATATGTTGGAAAACAATGGGGTTTATGGACTGACCAAGGGGCAGTTTTCGGCCTCGGCAGACATTGGCAGCAAAAGCAAAAAGGGTGAAGTCAACCTCGCTCCGCCGATTGACCCGGTGACTTTGGCGCTCTCGCTGGGGGCAACATTTGTGGCGCGGGGCTTTTCCGGCGATCGTGAACAATTGGTGCCCCTGATCAAGGCAGGCCTGAAGCATAAGGGCTTTGGCCTGATTGATGTGATCTCCCCTTGCGTCAGCTTTAATGACCATGTGGGCTCCACCAAAAGCTATGCCCACACCTATAAATACTATCACCCGGCGGTGCATGCGGACTATGTGCCCATGAGTGACGAGATCAAGACCTCCTACGCGGCGGGTGAGGCGGTGCCTGTTGAGTTGCATGATGGCGGCTCGATCGTCTTGCGTAAACTGGACGAGGATTATGACCCACGCGATCGCGGCGCGGCCTATGCGCAAATCGCCGAGCGCGATGCCAGAGGCGAAATCGTTACCGGCTTGCTTTATATTGACGAAAGTCAGGACGATATGGCGACCATGAACAAGCTGCCGGCGCGGGCGCTGAACACCATGCCTTATGATAAATTATGTCCGGGATCTGAGGCCCTGATGGCACTGCAAAAGGGCTATCGCTAAATCTGTGCAGGCTTTATCCTTCGACAAGCTCAGGATGAGGTGATGGTAAATGGAAACAAGGCCCTCATCCTGAGCTTGTCGAAGGGTGTTGATCCAAATCCAAGGTCCCAGGACGTGATCCGGGGTCCATAAAAAGATGAAACGCCGTATGGATCCCGGATAAGGCTGCCGCCTTTTTGGGAACCCTGAAGGATGGGATGTCCGTCACCTGAATGCGTATAGACCCAAAGCGCTTGCGCTTTTAGTCTTTTTTGTTAAATACTTCGCCTATGCTCTTGCTTGTTGTGACGGGGCTTATGATCCTGTTTCTCAGAAAAAAAGACGCGCGCTAGTCACGTGTAAGAGCTGGCGGACATGAGGGTTAGAGGTGCCCTTTTCACGATTTCCCGATTCTTGACTTGACGATGTATGACACATGTCGCATATATGCGACATGAAGCCTTCACCAACAGAACTCGTTATATTGAAAACCCTCTGGATTGAGGACGCGCAAAGCGCCCGCGAAATCCATGAAGCAATCGTCTCGGAACTCGGCTGGTCCTATTCCTCAACGCGCAAAACCGTTGAACGGATGATCGCCAAGGACATGCTGGGGGTAGGGCAGTCCCATGGGTTAAAAATCTATCATGCGAAGTTGAAAAAAATTCCGACGCTGGCGGGCATGATCCGTCATTTTGCCGCCGAGGTTTTAGGGCTGGAGGGGCCATTGCCGGTCTCTAATCTGGTCAAAAGTCATTTGCTTAGCGAGGCAGAACTAGAAGAGTTGGATGCATTCTTGAAAGCCGCCGAGGAAAAAGAAAACGGGGCAAACTCATGAGTCAGATCACCATGATGGCCGCGCTCATCCTGCTGGTGAGCGCGCTCGTTTGGGCGGCCATGTCGGCTTTTGCCCTTTTTGAGCCAAGATTGCGGCACTGGTCAGCATTCTGGGCCAGTGCGATCATAATTTGCCTCTTTTCTCCGGTTCTGGGGCTGGTTTTTCTCTACATTCCTGCGCCTTATTCTGCCGCATATTTTGATGTGCCCTTGCTGCATGGCTCCTTGCAGGCGCTGGGTGGTTTAATAGATGCGCCGCAGGAAAACCCACAAGGGGTTGGGGCGGTGCTCTGGTCAAAACTCTTTTATTTTGCGGGCCTGATCTATCTGGCCGGTGTGTGCGTCATGGTCGCGCGTCTGGTGATAGGCAGATTGCGGGTAGGTCAAATTGCGGCGCAGGCAACACAAATGTCCGCGCCGGACGTACCCGCGTTCTGGGTTACAGAGCGCTCGGTTGGCGCATTTGCCTATACGACGTTTGGCCGGCATGGGGGCTCAAAAATTGTCATACCCCGCACCCTTATGCAAAGCCTAAGCACGAGCGAGTTAGCGGATATTGTGCGCCATGAAGCGGCCCATATTCAAAGACGAGATGATGAGTGGGGCGTGGTTTTACGCTTTATTCTGGCTGTGTGCTGGGCCTCGCCCTTTGTGTACATGCTGTTTGCCCAATGGACCATGAGCGCGGAAACGCAAAGCGATATGGCGGTTAATTACGGGCATCCGCAGGCACAGCGTCGCGCTTATGCACAGACATTATTAAAAGCCCTTAAAATAACGGCGAGCCGGGTATGGCAATACCCGGTCGCCTCCTTCTCAACCAGGCACCTAAGGAGTGAAAAGATGAGAATTAAACATATACTGACTGGTGATGTCCCCAGCTTCAAGTCCTTACGTCACAGGGTGCTCCTAAGTTTTGTGGCGCTGGGCGTCACGGTGAGCGGTGCTTTGATTTTTGCTTCCAGTACGCCCATTCGCGCCGTGGCCGATAACAGTGTTATAATCTCTGATCTAAGTTTGGGGCTGGCCTAGATAAGGTGTTTACGTTGTTTGGGGCTGGCCTAGATAAGGTGTTTACGTTTCCAGTTTTTGAGAGTTTTTAACTGCTCTGCTGGTGAACCAAAGTTAAACCGGAACTCGCATTCTTTCAA
>NVVV01000030.1 GCA_002733495.1 Robiginitomaculum sp. | reverse complement strand
CCGATAGCACACGAAAGAAACAGGCCTATATAAACACCACAAACCCCTGCCCCCCAGCAAATCACTGATCCCGGTACTTTACGTGCCGGGATTTTTCTTATGCAATGACGCCATGAAACGGGCCAAGGTCACAATCGTCGGCAGTATCAATTGCGATTTGTCATTTGCAGTGGCAGATTTTCCAAAACCGCACGAGACTATATTGGCCAATAGCTCGTCCCTTAGCCTTGGTGGCAAGGGGTTAAATCAGGCCATCGCCGCCGCCTGCGCCGGAGCAGACACCGCCATGATTGGCTCTGTTGGCAATGACACCTTTGGTGACAAGGCCAAAGCCTATGCCCGTGGGCACGGCGTAAACCTTGCCGGACTAAAGACCGTTTCAGACACCCCCACCGGTACGGCGGGCATTCTTGTCACCCGCGCCGGAGAAAACATGATTATTGTATCGCCGGGGGCCAATGCCTGCCTTTTGGCCGATGATGTTCTGGCCAATCGCGCCCTGATCGAAACCACTGACATTGTGCTGGCCCAACTGGAATGCCCGGCCAAGGCCGTGCGCACCGCGCTTGACCTTGCCCGCGCTGGCAATGTGTACAGCATTTTAAATCCGGCCCCGGCAACGCCAGAGGCCCAGGGTCTGATCGCCTGCGCCGACCTGATCACCCCCAATGAGTGCGAAAGCGAGGCCATCACCGGCATTTTTCCCCAGGACGCGCCCAGCGCAGAACAGGCAGCGCAAGCCCTTTGCGCCCTTGGGGCGAAGGATGTTCTGATCACCATGGGGGCGATGGGCTATTATCTTTTTTCAAACGGCCAAGGCTGCCTTCATTCGGCTTTTGATATTACGGCCATCGACCCCACCGGGGCCGGTGATGTGTTTAATGGCGTACTGGCCCGCCTTTTGGGCGCCGGGCGCACGCTGGAGGAGGCGGCCCGCTATGCCTCTGCCGCCGGGGCCATGTCGGTACGGCACACGGGGGCCGAAAGGGCCGCGCCCGAACTTGCGGACATAGAGGCATTTCTTGCACAAAATGCCTGAGCCATAATACGGGTTTGCCAAGGGTAACCCCTTCTCCCTAAAGGGAGAAGGTTGGGATGAGGGGATTGTGATTAAGAAATTGAGCTACGACTATCAAAGCCGCCCCCCCTCACCTTATTCCTCTCCCACACGGGAGAGGAAAGCGCCTGTGTCAAGTCCGCATTTAATTTGCTCCCTCATCCTGAGCTTGCCCTAAGGATGGCGCACCATAAACACAGCCTCTTTGCGCGTAAAACTGTAGGAAAGACTCACTCAAAAGCTTTTTTTCGTCCATAAGCGTGGCGAATATTTTTGGCGCGTCGCAATGAAGGATTTTTGCGCACTATGGACAAGCTGTTTTCCCGGCCCGCTGGCGTTGTGTTCGCTTCGACCATTGGCACGGCCATTGGCATCACCTCGACCATTGTGGCCATCCTTGGTCTGGTGCTGGTCCCCATAGCGGACGAGTTCAATCTGCCCCGTTCCAGCATTTCGCTGGTGTTTTTCATTCTGGCCATTTGCAGCGCCCTGATTTATCCCGTCATTGGCGCGCTGGCCGATAAATATGGGGCGCGGCTGGTTATTATTATTGGCCATTTATGTTTTGTGGCATCGCTGTTTGCGGTGTCGCTAGCGCGCAATATTGGCGAATTTTATATCGCCTTTGTGTTTGTTGGCCTTTCGGGTTCGGTTTTGGGACCGATCCTCTTTACCAAAATTATTGCTGGCTGGTTTGATCGCTATCGCGGTTTCTTCTTAGGCATTATCAGCGGTGTGGGTTATGGCATGGGCAGTACGCTCATGCCGATATTTGCCGTGTTTGTTTTGTCTGGCCACACCTGGCGCACCACCTATCAGGCCATTGCCATACTGGTGCTGGTGGTGGGTTTTCCGGCTATTTTCTTTTTCTTGCGTAACCCGCCCAACCCCCTGCCGCCCAAGACCCATATGCGCTTAAAAGGCGTAGCGGAAATTCCCGGCCTGACGCTGCTTGAGGCGGCAAAGACACGCGCCTTCTGGATGGTGTTGCTGTCCATCTCCATCTGTTCGGGCAGCATGCTGGCGGTGTTCATCCACATCGTGCCTATTTTGATGGACCGGGGCTTGCCAGTGGCCGAAGCCACCAGCGTCTTGTCCACCTTTGCGCTGTTTACCGTATTTGGACAGATCGGCACCGGGTTTTTGCTGGACCAGTTTCGCCGCCCCAATCTGATTGCACCGTTTTTCTTTATCCCGGTGATCGGCCTGCCCTTGTTGATATATGCCAGCGGCACACCGCTTTTGCTTATTTCCGGGGCCTTGATGGGGCTAGGCATGGGCACCGAATTTGGCCTTTTGCCGTTCTGCCTGTCGCGCTATTTCGGCCTGAAGGCCTATGGGCGCATTTCCGGACTGGTTTATGGCATTATCGCCCTGACCAACGGGTTCTTTCCGGTCCTGATGGATGTAGTGTTTGATCTGCGCGGTAACTATTCTGGTGCCATCAACGTGATTATTGGCGTGATGGTGGTGGGTACGGCCCTTATTGCCTTGCTGCCCAGCTTTACCACCGTATCGCGCCTTTACCTTGAGCCCGCAAAGAAAGCCCAAGAGACAACTTAGGCCACAAAAGACGGCCTTTGATCGTAAAAAGTCATGAATTTTATCAGTTTTGCATAGCTGATATACATAAAAGTGAACATCGTTCACTTTTCAAACAGTGCGCGACGCCCTATATGCAAGCTATCAGTCTTGTCTGAACGGGTGGTTCTTATGAATAACCCCGCAAAACTATACTGATCTATGATAGGGCAATTTTGCACTGACCACAATACAATATGGTCAATGAGGAAAAATGAGATGGTGAACATCCGCACACTGGTCTATGCTGGGCTGGCCCTGATTGCCGCCTCGCTGTTTGGTGCGGTGTTTCTCAGCGCGCAGGCCGAAGGCGAACCGCGCCAGGCCAACCCTATCCGCGTGCCAGTACAAAGCGTCACGCTCAGCCAAAGCACCAAAATCGCTACCAGTTATGCCGGTGTTGTCCGGGCGCGGCGCACCAGTAATCTGGGTTTTGAACGCGGCGGCCTGATTGTGGACGTGCTGGTTGATCTTGGCGAGCATGTGAAAAAGGGCGAGGTATTGGCCCGGCTGGATGACAATATTTTGCGCGCCGACCTGGCCGCCGCGAAGGCCGGCGTCAAACAGATGGAAGCCCAGCGCGCCATTGCCGCCTCTACCTATCAGCGCCAGAAGGCTCTGTTGGCCAAAGGGCATATTTCCGCCCAGCGACTGGAAGAAATAGACGCTAATTTTCTGGCTGCCGAAGCGGCTAAAACGGTTGCGCAGGCTCAGGCCAACACGCTCAAGGCCCGCCTGAAACTATTACAGATCACCGCGCCCTATGATGGCGTGATTGCCGAACGCTATAGCGATGAAGGCTCAATCGCCGCCTCGGGCGCGCCGGTCTTTTTGCTGGTCGAGGATGGTGCACTGGAAGTGCGCGTCGGCCTGCCCAGCGTCCGCATCAACGATATGAAAATTGACAAAGACTACACCTTTAATACCAGCGCCACGCGCTTTGAGGCCCGCCTTCGGGGCCTAAGCGGGCAAGTGGAACAAGCCACCCAGACCATCAGCGCGGTGTTTGACATCAAACCAGAAAAGCAGAACCTCATTCCCGGCCAAACCGCACGCCTGTCTTTGTCTGTGCCGCTGGAACAGGCTGGCTTCTGGGTGCCACTCAGCGCCCTTCGTGAAGACCGGCGCGGTCTGTGGTCGCTGTTTGCACTGGATGCAGACCCGACCCATGCCGGGCAATATATCCTGACCCCGCGCCTGATTGAAATTCTTTTTGCCGGGGCCGACCAAGTCTATGTGCGCGGCCCGATCAAGGAGGGCACGCTGATCCTTATCGAAGGCAATCAGAGCGTCAGCACCGGCATGGCGGTGCAGCCCGTCATGAACAAGCAGACAGGCCAGCCATGAGCAAGCTTTTTTACAATAATCCCCGTCTGGCTATTCTGACGGTCTTTTTGCTGCTGGCCGCAGGGTTCGGCGCGGCACTGACCCTTGGGCGACAAGAAGACCCCACCCTGTCCGAACGTTTCGCCGTTCTGGTCACGGCGTTTCCCGGGGCCTCGGCAGAGCGTACCGAAGCGCTGATTACCGAGCCGCTGGAACGGGCTTTACAGGAATTAGTTGAGATCAGGAAGCTTAACTCCACCAGTCAGAACGGCCAGTCCGTCATTTCCATTGAACTGAAAGAGCGCTTTCGCGGCGAGAAGGTGGAACCCGCCTGGACCCTGGTGCGCGAGCAGATTAACAAGGCCAAGCTGTTTATGCCGCCGGGGGCGTCCGAGCCTGACCTGCGCCGCCAGCACATCGGCGCGGACACCATCATTGTGGCGTTTTCAGTCGTTGATGAAAACTTAAGCGCCCTGCCCATTCTCTCCAGACTGGCCCGGGATCTGGAACAGCGTTTTCAGATCATGGCAGGCACGGAGGAAACCAAGGTCTTTGGTGCGGTTGAAGAAGAAATTCGCGTTGAGGCCAATCATGACATGCTGGCGGCATTAGGTCTGGATACGGCGGGTTTGTCGCGCCTGATTGCCGCCGCCGATGCCAAAACCCCTGCGGGGCGTATCCGCAGCGCCAGGTTTAACCTGTCCATTGAAATTGCCGGCGAGTTTGACGGAGTTTCGCGCATTCGCGCCATTCCGGTGCGCACCGGCGCGGACGGCAGCGTCACCCGGGTTGGCGATATTGCTTTAGTGACAAAATCCATACGCACCCCCGAAGACTCTCGCGCCTATCGCAATGGCAAGCGCGTGGTCATGGTGTCGGCCTATGCCACCCCCAACCAGCGCGTGGACATCTGGGCCAAGGGTGCTCTTGGCATTGTTGATGACATTGCCAGCGGCCTGCCGCCTGGCATAAAACTGGATGTAGTTTTTCAACAGGAGCGCTATGTCAGCAAGCGCCTGACCGGCCTGTTTGTTAATCTGGCGCTTTCGGCGCTGATTGTTTTTATCATTACCTTTCTCAGCATGGGCTGGCGGGCCTCACTGATTGTTGGCAGTGCCCTGCCACTGACCGTGATGATGTTGCTGGCGCTGTTTAAATTTACTGGCGCGCCGCTGCACCAGATGTCGGTAACCGGCGTGGTGATTGCCCTGGGCCTGTTGATCGACACGGCCATAGTGATGGTGGACGAGTATGAATTGATGCGCCGCCGGGGCCTTGGCCCATCGGATGCCATTGCCAAGGCCTCCAGCCATTTGTTTGTACCTTTGCTGGCCTCAACCCTGACCACTATGCTTGCCTTTGCGCCCATCGCCCTGATGTCCGGCGGGGCCGGTGAATTTATCGGCATGATGGGCGTTTCGGTGATTTTTGCGGTTGGCTCGTCCTTTGTGCTGGCCATGACCCTGATCCCGGCCTTTGCCGCCTGGTTTGATTATGAGCCAGACCCCGATGCCCCGCACCAGTTCTGGCGCTCAGGGATTTCGTCCAAGGTGGTGGCCAATGCCTATCGCAAGGTGCTGGATTTTATCATCAAACACCCGTGGAGCGGCATTATCGCTGGTTCCATTGTGCCCATGGTCGGCTTTGTCGCGGTGACCACTTTGCCGATGCAGTTTTTCCCGCCTGTGGACCGCGACATGTTCCAATTGCAGGTGGTGATGGCACCGGGCAGTTCTATTGACCTGACCACAAAACGCACCGAACAAATTCGGCAATTGATCTTGCAAGAACCCGGCATCAAGGATGTCAGCTGGGTGATCGGCAGCGCCGCGCCCAAAGTGTATTACAATGTCTTTTCCGCCGGAGCCGTAAGCCCCGACCGGGCCACCGGCTTTGTCACCACCGTTTCCGCCGAGGCCACCCACAAGGCGGTGATCAGCATCCAGAAAAAGGCCCGCGCGGCCTTTCCCGATGCGCGGGTGCTGGCTTTGCCCTTTGAACAAGGCCCGCCCAATGAAGCCCCGATCGAGTTGACTATTTCGGGGCCAAACTTTGCCATGCTGGACCGCATCGGGGCACTATTGCGCACCATCTTGTCGCAAACCCCCGGCATCACCTATACCGCCACAGATTTGCAAATGGGCGAGCCTGTGGCGCAAATCAATGCCGATGAAACCGCCACCCGGCGCGCCGGTATGGCGCTGACCGATATGGCCCGCCAGATCAATGATGCCTTTGAAGGGGTCACCGGCGGCAGTGTACAAGAAGGCGTGGAGCGCATTCCTGTGCGGGTGATTGCCAATGACCGCCTGCGCAGCCGGTTGGCCAATGCAGGCTCGCTGGCCTTGCCTTCGTTCAATGGCGGCGATTCCCTTGGCACGTCCAGCGATGCGCTGGGATCTATGACTCTGGTGCCCAAAATCTCGGTTATCAAGCGTCTGAACGGGCGGCGGATCAACAAGATCAGCGCCTTTCTTGAACCCTATTTGTTGCCCGATACCGTACAACAGGATTTTAACCACCGTCTGGCGCAAAGCGACTTTTCCCTGCCCGATGGCTATACCCTGATCATTGGCGGCGAAGCCGAAGAGCGTAATGACGCCATGGGCAATCTTCTCTCCTCGGCTTTGCCTTTGCTGATCCTGATTGTTGGCGCTGTGGTGCTGGCATTTAATTCTTTTTCCTATGCCGCCATTGTCGGCATGAATGGTTTTTTATCGGTGGGCCTTGCCCTCTTTGGTATCTGGTTTTTTGGCCAGACCATGGGCTTTATGGCCATTGTCGGCGTGATGGGTCTGGTTGGACTGGCCATTAATGGCACGATTGTTGTGCTTTCGGCGCTAAAAGCCAATGAAAAGGCCAAGGCCGGCTGCCCCGTGCAAACCCGCGAAACTGTGGTCGATGCCACCCGCCATATTATCGCCACCACCTTGACCACCATTGGCGGCTTTATCCCGCTTTTGGTCTTTGGCGACAGTTTCTGGGGTCCGCTGGCCACCGCCATTGCCGGCGGCGTCGCCGGATCAGCCGTTCTGGCCCTGATTACCGCCCCGGCGGCGTTTGTCTTGCTGTCCCGCACCCGGCAAAAGAACAAGGCGCGCCTGGCCCATATCAAGGAAAGCAAACAAGCCGCCATCGCTAAAATGCGCGCTGCCATGAAAGCTGCCCACGCCAAAAGCCGAAGCTGAACTACGCACAGAGGCCCCCGTTCAACATTTTGTGAGCTACCCATAGATGCAATTGCCGCAAAACATGCCTATATGAACACGAAACGACAGGAGAAGAGTATGGCGCACCTCGTAGATATTTCCGGCGACCCGGTCCAAAGCACCGTCTGGTCCAGCCTGCGTGTAGAGGCCGCAACGGTCGCTGCGGGCGAGCCGATCCTGGCCTCCATGCTGCACGCGGTTATTCTCAACCATGACCGGCTGGAAGACGCCTTGTCTTATTTACTGGCCTCTAAAATTGGCGGCGAGAACATGAGCGTCATGCAAGTACGCGAAATCTGTGATCAGGCGCTTCGCGAAGACCCGGGCATTATTGCCAAGGTCGAGGCCGATGCCCGCGCAGTTCTGGAACGCGACCCGGCCTGCAAGGGATATTTGCAACCATTTTTATATTATAAAGGCTTTTTGGCGCTGCAGGCACAACGCATTTCTCATCAGCTCTGGAACGATGACCGCCAGACCCTGGCGCTTTATATGCAAAGCCGTGTGTCAGAGCTTTTTGCCATCGACATTCACCCGGCCACCCGCATCGGATCCGGCATAATGATGGACCATGCCACCGGCATTGTTATTGGCGAAACTGCGCAAGTGGGCAATGATGTTTCCATCATGCAGGATGTGACGCTGGGCGGAACCGGCTCGCATCGCGGCGATCGCCACCCCAAAATCATGGACGGCGTATTGGTCGGCGCCGGAGCCAAAGTGCTGGGCAATATCACCGTGGGTGATCACGCCCGCATTGCCGCCTGTTCGGTTGTGCTGAAAGACGTGCCACCGCGTTGTACCGTGGCCGGCATCCCCGCCAAGCCCATTGGCGATTGCTGTCCAGAACCAGCCAAAAGCATGAATCATGTGCTGGAAGAGGATTGAAGCCCCTGTAGAGAGGCTTTAGTTTAAGGTGATTCAAAATCGCACCCTCTGGCGCCGGAGAGCCCTATGACCAATGAAGAAATAACCCGCCTGCAGGATTACCTGTGCAAAAAGGTAAACCCGGCCATCACCTTGCGCCGTCGGGGCAAAATCACTGACTCTGTCGAGGTTTATATCGGTGATGAATTCACAGGAACTCTATCAAAAGATGATGAAGACCCATCCGATATTTCCTATAATCTGGACATGGCTATTTTGTCTATTGACCTGGACGAAGCCTGAGCGATTCGCCTAACCCCGGCCCCGATAGGGAGCCACCCCCTGTTCGGGCACCCACAGGCCATCCGGCACCGAGCCGTATTGATAAAACACATCAATGGGCATGCCGCCGCGCGGATACCAGTATCCGCCAATACGCAGCCATAAGGGATTGATTTCCGCCACCAGCCGTTGACCGATCATCACAGTGCAGGCCTCGTGAAAGGCACCGTGATTGCGAAAGGACCCCAGATACAGCTTCAGGGATTTGCTTTCCACAATCCACTGATCAGGCGCATAATCAATCACCAGATGGGCAAAGTCCGGCTGGCCGGTTACGGGACAAAGTGAGGTAAACTCCGGCACAGTAAAGCGCACCAGATAGGGCGCATCAGCAACCGGATTGGCCACTTTTTCCAACACTGCCTCTTCGGGCGTGGCCGACAGGGCACTGGCCCCGCCAAGTTGTGTCAGGTTATCTGTGTCCGAACTGCTCATACCACCTTATCCAAACAGGGAAGTGCCGAAATATTTTTCCAAAATACCAGAAATTAAAATCGCGCCAACCGCCACAGGGGCAACAAAGCGCACCAGAAACATAAGCACCATTATAACAGCCGGAGAAGTGCCTTCCAGCTCTTTGGCCAAAATGGTTTTTTTCAGTCGCCAACCCACGAACAATACCACCATTAAACCGGAAAACGGAAGAATAAAGTTGCTTGCTGTGCCACTCAAAAAAGTAAAGAATTTTTGCGAAAATACGGTGATGCTGCCGAAGAGCCATACCATCACGCCTAAAATCCATGCGGATTTGGGGCGTGCCCAACCAATGCTTTCGATCACCCATGCCACACTGACTTCCAGCAAAGACACGGTCGAGGTAATGGCGGCAAAAAGGGCCAGCACGAAAAACGCCGTGCCGATGACCTGTCCGCCGGGCGCGCCTGTCAGGGCGATGGGCAGGGTCTGGAAGAACAGACCCGCGCCGGAAGCAACGGGCAGGTTATGGGCAAACACAATGGGGAAAATGGCCACGCCGGCAATCAGCGCCACGCCGGTATCGCTCAGTGCCACAAAGCTCGCTGCACGCGGAATATTCACCCCGTGTTTCAGATAAGAGCCATACGTGATCATAATAGCAAGACCAACGCTGATGGAGAAAAATGCCTGCCCCATGGCGCGAGATACTACTGAAAAATTGATCTGGCTGAAATCCGGGCTGAAAAGCCAGGTCAGGGCATAGCCACTGGCACTGACGGTTTTACCATCAATTTCAACCTGCGCTCCAAAGCCGGAAACCAGGCTGTATATGGCCAGGCCAAGCAGCAGCAGGAAAAAGAGCGGCATCAGGAATTTTGAGGCCCATTCAATGCCCCGGTTTACCCCGCGTGACACCAGCCAGACCGACAGCACGATATAAACGGTAAAATACGGCATTACTGTTTTTGGGCTGCTAATCAATTCACCAAACTGGGCAGCGATCTGATTGGCGTCCTGACCGTTAAAAGCGCCCATCAGAAACTTGAGAATATAGGCCAGCACCCAACCGGCAACGGCACTGTAAAAGCCCATTCCCATGAAGGCGGCAATCATGCCGATCCAGGCCAGCAGACTCCAGTTTTTGCTGACACCCGACTGTCCGGCAAGGTCTTCAACAGACTTGACCGCATTGGCCGCACTGGAACCTCGGCCAATAATAAACTCACTCATCAGCACCGGGATGCCGATAAAAATTACACAGAGCAGATAGACCAATACAAATGCACCGCCGCCATTTTGCCCGGCCTCGGCAGAAAACCGCCAGAGATTACCAAGACCCACAGATGAGCCAACCGCAGCCATTAAAAAGCCCAGCCGTGACGCCCATTGTTCGTGTCCGGTATTTTTGGCTATTGGTTCAGCCATATGCCCCCCTAATGGTGCGAATTGAACGCTTTATCGACGTCGCCTGGCGAAGCCCTTGCCCCGCCAGGCGACGTCAGATTTTCTGTTCCAGAACTGCTCATAGCGTCCTACCCAAACAGGGTAATGCCTAGATATCTTTCAAAAATACCTGAGACCAGAATGATTGCCACGGCCGCCGGCGCAACAAAGCGTACTAGGAACATCAACAAGAAGATGGCCACTGGCGATGTGCCTTCCAATTCCTTGGCTAAGACCGCCTTGTTCAAGCGCCAACCAACAAACAGAACCACCATCAGGCCCGATATTGGCAACATCAATGTCCCGGTTGTCTTGTCCAGAAATCCAAAGAATTTCTGCGAATAAACCGTGCCAAGACCAACGCCCCACATCAGCAAGCCAAGGCCCCAGGAGGCGACAAACCGTGAGGACTTTGTCTTATCAATAACCCACGCCACACTCACTTCCAGAAGCGAGATAGAGGACGTCACAGCGGCAAAAATTGCCAGCAAGAAAAACGCCGTGCCGATATACTGGCCACCCGGGGCGCTGACTAATGCTACGGGCAAGGTCTGGAAAAACAGGCCTGCGCCCGCCGTTGGAGAAAGACCATGGGCGAACACAATCGGAAAGATTGCCATGCCAGCAATCAGCGCCACGCCGGTATCGGCCAAGGCGACAATGCCTGCCGATTTTGGAATATTCACCCCATGTTGCAGATAAGAGCCATAAGTAATCATGATGGCGCTGCCAATACCGATAGAGAAGAAGGCCTGGCCCAAGGCGCTGGTCACCACAGAAGGGTTGATTTTGGCAAAATCTGGCTGGAACAACCAGGTCAGGGCATAGGCCCCCGCATTGACGGTTTTTCCATCAATTTCCACCTGCGTACTGAACCCGGAAACCAGGCTGTAGATCGCCAGCGCGGCCAACAGAATGAAAAACAGTGGCATCAGGAATGTGGACGCCCATTCAATGCCCCGATTAACCCCGCGTGAGACCAGCCAGGTGGTTAAAATTACAAAGGCGGTAAAATAGGGCAGCACTGCCATGGGGTCACTTATCAGCGTGCCAAACTGGGCGGCAATGGCTTTGGGGTCCTGGCCGTTAAAAGCCCCAAACAGGAATTTGGGAATGTAGGCCAGCACCCAGCCGGCAACCGAGCTGTAGAAACACACCACCATAAAGGCGGCAATCATGCCAATCCAGGCCATCAGGCTCCACTGTCTGCTAACCCCGGATTGATCAGCCAGATCGACAACGGATTGCACGGCACTGGCTTTGGCGCTGCCTCGGCCAATGACATATTCGCTCATCAATACGGGAATGCCGATAAAAGCCACGCACAAAAGATAAACCAGCACAAAAGCGCCGCCACCATTTTGCCCGGCCTCGGCAGAAAATCGCCAGAGATTACCCAGCCCAACTGACGACCCAACCGCCGCCATCAAAAACCCTATACGGGACGACCATTGTTCATGTTCGCCGCTACTCACCTGTGGTGCTGCCATTCTTCCCTCCCGATTATAGGCCTAAGCCCCGTTTTTTAATTACGCGGATGCTGGCCGATGCACCGATCCGGGTCAAGCGGGAAAGAATAAAAAGCCCCGCCATTTCAGATGTTTTTTCCAGCTTTATGCAAAAATTTCCGCGCCGATAACCCAATTGTAAGCAAAGCGGCGGTAAAGTGACACGTAATCTGGGGTAAGCCATGGCGAACAGTGACTTAGGCGTTATAAACGAAGAGCTTCTCAGCGGTTCTGGCGTGTCTATTATGGTTGCCAAAATCATCGGCGATGACCTGATTATTACGACATGTAACGAAGCCAACGCCAAAATGACCGGCTATACCATCGAAGAACTGGTTGGTTCTCGCCCCAAAGACACAACCCTTAGCACCGCAACTGACATGATCTCCTTGCAAAAGGCCTTGGATTCCGCCGCCAGCGGTGAGCCAGGTATTTTCTCCAGCCAGTTCAAGCGCAAGGATGGCAAACCCTTTGCCGCGCGCTGCATGGTTACCGGGCGTTTTGATAGCGCCGGAGAAATCACCCATTACGTCTTTGTCGCCACAGAAATTAATCCTGGCAATCCCGGCCTGCGCTGGTTTGGACCGCAAGGCCTTCTGGTTCAAGCTGAACAAGTGGGGGGAACCGGGGCCTGGCGATATGATTTTGAAACTGAAGAGTTGATTTGTTCAGAAAATTGTTACGCACTTTTTGGCCTCTCCAACAGCCACGACACGCTGGAAACACTGGTCAGCCTCATACCCCACTCAGAGCACGTTAAACTCAACAAGAAGGTGGAAGAGTGCAGAAAAAATGGTCAAACCTTTGAAATTGATTGCACGTATTATCGTTATGATGGATCACGGCGCGATGGGCTGATATCGGCCCAACCTGAATTTGACTCAGAAGGCAATATTATTGCGATTATTGGCGTGCTGCGCGACGAAACCGAAGTGCGGGCACTACGCCGCCGTCAGGAAATGTTTTTACGCGCCGCCAAGATCGGCTTTATCGAGATTGATCTGGACGGGGAAACTGTTTCCTACTCTGCTGATGCTGGCGTTATCATCGGCGTCGGACGCACGCCCGGTAAAATCCCGCTGGAAGTTTGGAAAAAAAGAGTGCACCCCGAAGATTATGAAGGGGCACTTAAAAACTATCACGACGGGATTAAAAGCCGCAAAAATTTCACTCGGCGCTATCGCTTCAAAGTAGAAAGCGGCGAATACCGCTGGATTGAAATCCGCGCCACCACGCGGCCACTGCCAGACACAGACATACCGGCGATCTTTGGCACCATTGCTGATGTGCATGCCGAAGTTATTGCCGATCAGGAAATTACCGAAATCAGAACCCGACTGGATCTGGCGGTGGACTCTGCGGGCCTCGGTCTGTGGAGTTGGGATTTGCGCTCTACTGATGGCGATACCATGTCCTGGTCCCCGCACATGCAACAGATCCTTGGTCTTCAGGAAGACGATAAAGCCAGTTGGAAAACCCTGGAATCATTAATTCATTCCGACGATCGTGCCGAGATCACCCGGAAAATACTCGCCAATTCAGAACAAAAAAACAGCGGCAAGTTCAAAATTGAATACCGCTGTATCCGCCCCGATGGCCGCCTCATCTGGGTGGAAAACCGGGGTCTGGCCCGCCATGATGAACATGGTAATGCCATTGGGATTGCCGGAGCCTTGCAAGACATTACCGAACGCAAGCGCGCAGAAACTGATCTGAAAGATAGCGAACAACGTTTCCACGATGTGGCCTCTATTACCGAGGAATGCATTTTTGAAACCGATGCCAAGGGCCGCATCGTTTATCTTTCCGACGCAGTCAGACAGATTTATGGATACGAGCCAAAAGAACTGATCGGCAAAATGCCTTTTGGGGTCACCCGGGACATTGGTGATGATGAAGAGGAATGGCTCAGCGAAATATACCATAATGGCGGCTGGAAAGATGTTGAACGTGAAATCCTGCGCAAAGATGGCAGCCAGGGCTGGGTAACCGTTAATGGCCGAACCATTGAAGATACGGTGGGCAATATAATCGGTTTTCGCGGAGCCGTGACCGATACCACCAAACGCCATACAGACATGATGCAACTGATGCAAAGTGAACGCCGCGTCAACGACGTTGTGCGCATTGCCGGTGGTTGCATTTTTGATTTGGATACTGAAGGCAACATTACCTATATGTCCGATAATGCCAAAACCCTGTTTGGCGTGGCCCCTGAGGAGCTTATCGGCAAGCCGACCTATCTGCTGGCGCCGGATCTGAAGCCGCGCCACCAGGAATGGCTGGCGGCCATGGGCCAAAGCGAGAGTGGCCTGGAAAGCGAAATTCGCATGACGCCACTGAACGGCGACCCGGATCGCTGGATGCGGACCACCTGTCGCACACTGACCGATGATGAGGGCAAACTGATCGGGTTTCGCGGTATTGCCTTTGATGTCACGGCGCGCAAACAGGCTGCTCTTGAGATTTTGAACGCCAAGAAAGCCGCCGAAGCTGCCGCCGAGGAACGGGCGCGTTTTCTGTCCACCATGAGCCATGAAATTCGCACCCCGCTAAACGCCATGATCGGTATGACCGATCTGTTGCTGGATATGCCGCAAAGCGATGAGCAGAAACACCTGATCAATAGTGCTAATACGGCGGGTAAACACCTTTTAGGTCTGGTCAATGACATTCTGGATTTTTCCAAGCTGGATGCAGGCAAACTGGTTGTTGAACAAACGCCTTTTGATTTGCACGCAGAAACCATGGCCGTACAGGACATGCTGGCCAATAGCGCCGCAGAGAAAGGCCTGAATCTGACGGTAAAACTGGATAACGATGCGAAGGGGCAATTTATTGGTGACCCCTCGCGCATACGTCAGATACTGGTTAACCTGATCAGCAATGCCTTAAAATTTACTGCCAAAGGCGAGGTTTCCATTCATATCCACCGGGCCAAAAATAAACGCATGCGCTTTAGCGTGACAGATACCGGCACAGGCATTGATAAAAAAGTTCTGCCAACCTTGTTTAGCGATTTTTCCCAGGCTGACAGCTCAATCACCAGGAAGTTTGGGGGCACGGGTCTGGGACTGGCCATTTGCAAACGTCTGACCGAGGTCATGGGCGGTGAAATTGGCGTCTCCAGCACGCTGGCTGAAGGCAGTACCTTCTGGTTTGAAATTCCATTGCAAGTGGAAAAGGCCAGCAAAAGCAAGCCAAAAGAAAAATCAAAAACCAAGGCCCGTAAAACGGATAAAGCCTGGAAACTCCACATTCTGGTGGCTGAAGACAACCCAGCAAACCAACTCTTGATCAAGACCCTGCTTACCCGCATGGGTCACACGCTGGTAATTACCAATGATGGATCCGAAGCCATTGAAGCGGCCCTGACAGAAAGCTTTGATCTGGTCCTGATGGATGTGCGAATGCCAAAACTGGACGGGGTCAGTGCCACGCGCCTGCTGCGCGAAGCCGGATGCCACATCCCGGTCATTGCCTTGACCGCCCATATCCTGGCTGATGAAAAGGACAGGTTCAGCGCTGCGGGCATGGATGACTGGCTGTCCAAGCCCTTTGACGCGCGCAAGCTGGCTGAAACCATGTTCTACTGGGCCAAAAAAGGGCCGCAAGAGCATGTCCTGGGTGAAGAAAAGGCAGGTTAAAGGAAGAACCCGCGTCCGGATGGCAAGTCCACATTGCGGTGTATATGCACCGCCATCACCAGCGCAAAGCCAGTCATAACCGTCAGCATCACTGTACCCCCATAAGAGATGAGCGGCAAAGGCACGCCCACAACGGGGATCAGGCCCATAACCATGGAAATATTGACCAGCACATAAAGGCTGAAGGTAACGCACACCCCGGCGGCAGCCAGACGGCCAAAGGAATGGCGCGATTGGCCAGCAATCATCATCCCAGTTAGCAGGATGAGGACATAAAGCACCAGCACGCTAAGCGTACCAATAAAACCAAATTCCTCGCCCAAAGCGGTAAAAACAAAGTCAGTCTGTTTTTCGGGCAGGAAATTCAAATGCGATTGTGTACCGCCTAAAAACCCCTTGCCCACCAGACCACCAGACCCCAGAGCAATTTTCGATTGCAAGATATGATAACCCGCGCCCAACGGGTCACGTTCCGGGTTTAAAAAGGTTTCAATGCGCGCCCGCTGATAATCATGCAGGCCAAAAATCAGAAACGTTACCCCGCCTACCAGGCCCGTGATCGCGCCGATGACAATAATCCGCCAACTCAAACCGGCTAGAAACACCATCGCCGCCCCTGTTGCTCCGACCAGCATAGCCGTACCCAAATCGGGCTGATGCAGGATCAGCAAAACCGGCGCCGCAATCATAATGGCCGGCAAGGCAATATGGCGCAGAGATGTGGCCCGGTCGACCGCCAAACTATGATAATAACGGGCCAGCGCCAGCACCAAAGCCAGCTTCATCAATTCAGCCGGTTGCAGACGCACAGGACCAAGGTCCAGCCAGCGTTGCGCCCCCATGACCTTGACGCCAAACACTTCCACGCCAACCAGCAAGAGAAGCGCCACAATATAAGTGGGATAGGCCAGCGCCATCCACCAGCGAATATCCACCAGGGCCAGCGCCAGCATCACCAGCAGTAAAACACCAAAGCGCACCCCGTGTTGTGCCGCGCGCGGCGTCCATGAGCCATTAGCAATGGAATAGAGCACCGCCACGCCAATCATCGCCGCCAGGCACAACAGCACCACCAGCAACCAGTTTATCCGCAGGATTTTGGTGCCCAAGGGCAGGATGCGTTCCAGACTGGCCACACGAAATTCATTCATGGGGCAGGCTCCGCACTTGTACCGCCATTGCCTGCCAGGCGAGCCGCAACTTCCGGGTCTGCCTTTAAAAGTTCACGCAAAATATCGCGCGCAGGCGGTGCCGCCACCACCGAGCCGCCGCCGCCATGCTCTATCACCACCGCCACTGCATAACGGGGCTTGTCTGCGGGCGCATAAGTGACAAACAAGGCATGGTCACGCAAAGTCCAGGGCAATTCGTTATTCTTTCGCACCCGGTCATCGCGCTCAAGCTTGGTGATCCGGCGGACCTGCCCGGTGCCAGTTTTACCCGCCATTTTCAAATCCCCAAGGCCTAGGCCGCCCAGACGGTGCGCTGTGCCCCAGGGGGCTTCGCATACGGCAATCATACCTGCACGAGCCGCACCAAAACTGGCCAGAGAAAACCCAAGATCACCAAAGTTCTGCTCGCCCTGCCCCTCGATAAGATAGGGAACGACCTTGCGACCGCTGGCCAGACGTGCGGTCATCACTGCTAATTGCATGGGCGTTGTTGCCAGATAGCCCTGACCAATGCCAGCAATCAGCGTTTCGCCCTGCGACCAGGACGTACCAAAGCGGGCGCGTTTCCATGCCTGATCTGGCACCAGGCCAGTGCTGCCACCACCAATCCCAAGGTCAAAATTTTCACCAAAGCCAAATTCGCGAACCGCATCACGAATATTATCAATGCCCAGACGGCGTGCCATTTCGTAAAAATAAATATCGCAGGATTTCCCAATGGCCCCCAGCATGTTGACCGGGCCATGCCCACGACGTTTCCAACAGTGAAATTCCCGGTCCCCCAGCTTGATCTTGCCAGTACAACGCACCCGTTCATGGCTGTCCGTTACCCCTTGGCGCAAGGCCGTCAGGGCAATCACTGGTTTGACGCACGAGGCCGGTGGGTAGGTGCCGCCCAGGGCCTTGTTAAAAAGCGGCTTGAATTCATCTTGCAATAAGGCGCGATAGTCTGGCCCGGATATGCCCTTGGCAAAAAGATTGGGATCAAAGCCCGGCGTAGAGAGCAAGACCGGCACTGCGCCCGTTGCAATATCAATGGCACAAACCGCAGCGCTTTGGCCCTCAAGACGTTTGGCTGCAAAGCTTTGAATGCGTTGGTCCAGCGTCAGGGTTATGTCTTTGCCGGGACGGGCAATGGTGGCCGGATCAGGCAATTCACGGACCACACGGCCAAGGGCGCTGACCTCGACTTTTAAGGCCCCGGCTTTCCCACGCAAATCCTTGTCCAGTGCCCGCTCAGCCCCTGTACGCCCGATACGAAAGCCCGGATGGCGCAAGAGCGGGTCCTCATCAGAATCCATGCTTTCGGGCACCCGGCCCACATAGCCAAGCACATGGGCCATGGAGGGACCATCAGGGTAAACCCGCACTTCGCCGACTTCAGGACGCACCCCCGGCAGCTCGGGCAAATGTAAATTTGCCGAAGCAAAATCCGTCCAGTCCAGATTTTCTGCCAGCACAACCGTAGAGGATTTTCCACCACGTTTTATCGCCTTGTCTATCCGCGCGCGTGTATCATCAGACAGATCAACAATCTTGCCCAGACGGACGAGAAGTTCATCAATATCCGGGACTTGTTCGGGCGCCAATAACAGGCGGAAATTATCCGCATTGGTGGCCAGCGGCGCGCCATGGCGATCCAGAATGCGGCCTCGGCTGGGGGCCAGCAATTGGAAATTAAACTGGTTATCGTCCGAGAGGCCGCGATAGCGGTCTGCTTGCAGAATTTGCAATTTATACAAGCGCGCCGTCAACGCCCCAAAGCCGACCAGCCCCGCTGCACTGAGGATGAGCGCACGCCGGGTAAAGATACTGCTGGAATCGTCATCTCGGCGGGCCATCTAAACGCTCTTCCTTAGTGCATTTAACAATGACGGGCGCATCATAAGTCCACCATAGTGCTGGTCACGGTCAAACGCCGAGCCTGGTTAGTTGCGCGCTGTACCATCATAAAAAACCGCCCCATAAAAGGATAAAACAGCAGGCTGAGCACCATTTCTGCGCCCAGACGCCCACCGGCCGGGTCAGGGCCTAGCGCAATGCGGGCAAAAACCCAGACCAGTACCATGGCAATCAGGACGGCTAGCAAAAAACCTGCCCACAAGACCGATCGTCCACGCCCGGCAATAACCTCAATCTGGGTGGAAAGAAACACCACACTGAGCAGATAGGTCAAAGCCCACAACCCCACCGGACCGCCGGTCAAAAGGTCCTGAAACAGGCCGATCAGAAAGACAGCAATATAGGGCATATATTCAGGCCTGGTCATCGACCAGAAGTAAATTGCCATAAAGGGAAACAGCGGCATGGGGATGGTAAAATTACCAAGACGCAAGGGCGCCACATAAAGCATCACGCAAAAGAGCGAGAGGAAGAACGGCAACACAGCCCACAAGATGGTGTTAAGTCGTTGTAAAAACCCGGAATTTCCCATCATTCGCCCCCCACCGATTGAGAGGCCGCCGTCTCTGTGCTCTCTGGGACAGTCGTGTTTGAGGCCAAGGGAATCTCTGCCGGTATATCTGATGCGGGCACAGGCACGTCCGCGCCAGGCAGACTGTCTTCGAATTTAATCGGGGCCACTTCCAATATGCTGACAAAATCCACCCGTTCGGGTCGCGCAAACAAATTGACCCGCCAGTCTTTATTGCGAGAGGCTGCAATCTGGCCAATGGCAAGCCCACGCGGCAACACCCCATCCTCGCCCGAGGTAATAATACGCATGCCGGGTCTTAACTGCTTTCCGCGTTCAATATAAATCAGGCGCGGCGCCCCCGAATTATCGCCTGCCAGAATGGCATGAGCCCCAATATCGGTAATAAAGACCGGCACACGGCTGTTCAAATCGGTCAACAGCAAAACCCGCGAGGTTCGCCGACCCACACTCATCACACGGCCTGTCAGGCCATTATAGGCCAGAACTGCCTGCCCCTCGGCCACCCCATCATCCGCCCCTACATTGACCAGTCTGGCGCGCACAAACGGCCCACCGGCATCAGAGATCGCCCGCGCCGTAATCACAATGGGCGTTGGCGCTTTGGGGGCACCCAGCAATTCCTCATAGCGGCTCATTTTTTCGTGCAAGGCCAGTGCCAGATCACGCCATTGCATCAGATTGCGATTGTCCTGTTCCAACGTCCGCACCCGCTTGGCCGCCTGCCAGTTACTTGCAAAGGCCGCACTGACCTGATTAAGCGTTCGCAAGGGCGCCGACAAAATGGTCATGGCCGGTCGAACCGTATCAGCCACCACCTGTTTGACATGGAAAAACGGAGACTGTTCAGGCCGGGCGCGATCCAGCGCCAGCATGGCGATAGACAAAAGCACCAGAAAAATGAGCAAACCCCTGACCCACGGCCCACCAAGCCCACTGATGATCCCTAATGAGCGCCGTTTTGCCATCGTTCAGGGTTCATCCTTTTTCTACGCGATTTAAGTGTTCAATCCAGTATTTTCGCAAAGTGCACTTGCCAGCAGGTTAAACCGCCGACAATTGCCCTTTCATGACTTTGAGGTTTTCCAGCGCTTCGCCAGAGCCAAGCACCACACAGGAAAGTGGCTCGTCGGCCAGCATAACAGGCAAGCCCGTGCGCACGCGCAGTTCCATATCCAGATTGCGCAGCAAAGCCCCGCCGCCGGTCAGCATAATACCCTTGTCGACAATATCTGCGGAGAGTTCGGGAGGCGTAGATTCCAGAGCAGTTTTTACCGCCTCAACAATCTGCTCTACCGTCTCGGAAAGCGATTCCGCAATCATGGATTCGGTGATGCGAACTTCACGCGGCACCCCGGCCATAAGGTCGCGCCCCTTGATATTCATGGAAAGGCCATCACCGGTCTTGGGCGCAGAAGCACTGCCGATTTCTTTTTTGATCCGTTCCGCGCTGGATTCACCGATCAGCATATTGGTGGTGCGGCGCACATAATTGATGATGGCGGTATCCATCTTGTCGCCGCCTACGCGCACCGAGCGCGAATACACTATGCCCCCAAGGGACAGCACGGCCACTTCGGTGGTGCCGCCGCCAATATCTACAACCATCGAGCCTGTGGCCTCGTTGATGGGCAAGCCTGCACCAAGCGCTGCGGCCATTGGTTCCTCGATCAGATAAACCCGGCGGGCACCGGCGGCCATGGCCGAATCCTGAATGGCGCGGCGTTCAACTGCCGTGGCGCCCGAAGGCACACAAATTACAATTTGCGGGCTGGTAAAGGTGCGCCGGTTATGCACCTTCTGGATAAAGGACTTGATCATCTCCTCGGCCACTTCAAAGTCGGCGATAACACCGTCTTTCATGGGGCGGATCGCCTCCATATGACCTGGGGTCTTGCCCAGCATTTCCTTAGCCTTGGTGCCCACTGCGCGGACTATCTTGCGCCCACCATTTATCTCGTAGGCCACCACGGAAGGCTCGTTCAGAACGACCCCTCTGCCCTTGACGTAAACCAGCGTATTTGCTGTGCCAAGATCAATGGCCATATCGGCCGACATTAAACCAAATAAACGCGCCAACATGGATGAGCGAACCTTTTCGCGAAGCGGCGGTGTGCACAAATGTCACAACCGAAGAAAAACTTTATCCTTTTTGCGATGCCACGCACTTTATTTCAAGGCTTGGGGGCGCAATTTCCCCTTGTTTTATCAGCCTAAACACCATTCTCTCGCTAAATACGGCCATAACAGCCCAAATCAGAGCCGCCGCGCACAGGATCACCATAGTTGTCTGCCCCTGTGCATTGGCTGCCGTCATCAGACCGGCCCCAGTCAGCGCTATCAAAATACCTTTGGGTAAAACCCCGACGCCAGTCCCAATGAGAAAAGGGAGGAGCTTCACCCGAGAGGCCCCCAAAGCCATGTTCACCAGCACAAACGGACCGGATGGTAAAAAGCGGACGAAAAAAGCACTCCAGAACCCGTTACGGGCGACAAAGTTTGAGACCCGCCCCAGCGTCCTGTTTCTCATTTTCGGGAAAAGGCCACGGCTTAGAAAAGGACCGCCAGTAAAGCCTAGCCAAGCCGAAATCATGGTTGCAGCCCAGGCAATAAAAAACCCACTGATCGGCCCAAAGACAGCCACGCACATACCAATCAGGACAAATTGAGGCACCGCCACAAAGGTAAGGGCGACAAAGCCCGCAAAAATCACCGGCACAGCCCAGACGCTGTTACGCCAGCTTTCCAGCCAGCCAACCATACCCTGTTCAGCGGTCAAAACCCCGCTTTGATATAAGGTAAAAGCCCCAAGGCCCAGCACAATAAGAGCCAGAACCACCTGAACGGGGCGCATCATGGAGTCACGTTTGTGTCTGAATGGCGGGATCACCTGAAGCCTGCCCACTGTTTTACGCATCGTCATTTTATACTCTCGTTACACGACAAGCCCAAGACTGTTCAGGCCTGCTCTTCGGATGCACCCCATGCCCCGTTTGAATTTTCAACGATGCGCAACGCCTCTTCAAAACGCTGCGCACTCGTTTCGCCCTGAATGACAGGCCAGTGTGAAAACCGCCCTGCACCCCACGTATATTGACGTTTGGCATACCGGCGCGTGTCACGTACTGCGCTCTGGGTTGCATCTTCAAGACCAATTTGGCCTTTAATGTGGCAAACCAGTGCATTTAATCCCAAAGCCTTCATTGCTGGGCGTGTTTGAGACACCGCGCGCTGCGCAGCAAAATGGGCTTCATCCAACGCCCCGATTTGCAGCATTTCTGTGAACCTGTGGGTAATACGTTCATACAAAATATCACGTGGCGGTTTCAGGCTCATGGCGCACCACGACCCCGCAGGCAAGGCAGGATGTGTATTTTTATGAAAATCACTCAAAGCCGTCCCGGTTTGAAAATAAACACTCAAAGCGCGCAGAAGGCGTTGCTGATCGCCGCCCTGAATGCGCGCCGCCGCCGCCGGATCGATGCGGGCCACTTCGGTGCGCAGTGCCTCCATACCCCCGTTTTCCAGCACCGTCGCCGCCTGTGCTACGGCCTTGTCCCCAACCGGCGGCACATCAGCTAAACCACGGGTAAGTGCTTCAAAATAAAGGCCAGTTCCGCCCACAAGGATGGGCATTTTGCCCCTTTTCTTCACATCCTTTATGGTCGCCAGAGCCTCATCCCGCCAGCGCGCAACACTGCCAGACTGGTCAATATCCATATGGCCATAAAGGTGGTGGGGAATGCCATTTTTCTCGTCCACGTTGGGCTGTGCCGTGATCACGGGCAGGCCCTGGTAGACTTGCATAGAGTCTGTATTGATGATTTCTCCATCAAAATGACGTGCTAAATCAACGCCCAAAGCACTTTTACCACTTGCCGTGGGCCCATAAATGAGAAGGATAGGCATTGAAGATGTTTGCAAAGCGCGAGACCTCATGACTGCCACGACCTTAATATTGGTATCCCGCCCCGATGACCCTGCCCTTTACGAGGCCCGGACACGCGCCGAAGCATTGGGGTGGAAGCATATGTCATCTCTGTCGCCGGGTGAAGCGCTGACCATGCGCGGCGTTGCTGATCACGGGCAATTACAAGAGGCCTTTGCCGATATTCCTGTGGACTGGTGCGTTCGCGATGAAACCGCTTTGCGCATCCGTTTGCTGATCTGTGATATGGACAGCACCATTATTAACGAGGAATGCTTGGACGAGCTGGCCGATTTGGCTGGCATTGGCGAAGAGGTGCGCACGATTACCGCTGCGGCCATGTCCGGGGAAATGGATTTTGAAGAAGCTCTGCGTACCCGCGTCGGCTTGCTCAAGGGCAAGCCTGTCTCTTTGTTACAGGAATGCTTTGAAGAGCGCATTCACCTGAACAAGGGTGTACGCGTACTGACCCGCACTATGCGCGCCAAAGGGGCGGCCACGGCACTGGTTTCTGGCGGTTTTACCTTTTTTACCAACCGCGTTGCACAACTGGCCGGATTTACTGACCATCAGGCCAATGAAATTCTGGAAGATAATGGCATATTGACCGGCGCGGTGGCCTCGCCGGTGCTAGGCAGACAGGCCAAGGCCGAAGCCCTGCAAACCTATTGCGAGGACCAGAGCATAACCCCTGAGCAGGTATTGGCCATTGGCGATGGTGCCAATGACGTGGCCATGGTAAGTGCTGCCGGCCTTGGCATTGCCTATCGGGCCAAGCCCATATTGGTGCGTGCCGCCAAAGCGCAAATCCGCCATACGGACCTGACCACGGCGCTGTTCTTTCAGGGGTTTAGGCGCAAGGAATTTGTCGGCGTCTCTTCGTAAAGCTAAACCCTAGACCTGATCCAACTGTCGACTTGTTGTGCTAGCGTGCGCACCCTACTGGATGAGTCCATAGAAAGCGGCTCTCCATGTCTTTATCCAAACTATACCGCGCTTAAGCGCCTTTCTGCCGGGTGCGGTAGATCAGAATTTTAACGCCCGTGGCAGCAATTCCCCATGGCGGTTGATCAGCAGGGCCACTGGCCCCTTGCCAGATTTTTTCAGTTCGGCAACCCGATTGATCGCCTCATCCAGCGTAACAACTTTTGTCCAGCCGATTTCCTCGACCACATCGCCAACCCGGATTTTACTGGCCGCATCACTGCCCTTGGCAAGATCAGTGACCACCAGACCAGACACATTTGAGCGAATATTATAGCGCCGCCGCAGGGTTTTATCGAGCGGTGAGAGGTTCATCCCCAGCACGCGCCCGGCCACGGGTCCCTGGACCGTTTTCTTACCAGCGCTCAGATTATCTTCATCTTCTTGCAAACGGGCAATGGTGACGCCCGTCACCGCCGGTTTAGTGCCACGAATATAATGCACCTTGATCGTTTTTCCAATTTCACTATCGGCGGCAATGCGGGTCAGGGCCCGCGAATCGATGATCACATCATCGCCAAACCGGGTGATCAGATCGCCGGTTTCAAGGCCTGCTTTTTTAGCCGGGCTGCCATCGGTAACACTAATGACAAGGGCGCCTGTGGCTTTATCCAAGCCAAAGGTCTGGGCCACTTCATTGGTGATCGAGCGCACGGATACACCCAGCCATCCGCGACGTGTGTGCCCGTATTGCAGCAATTGATCGACCACATGACGGACCAGATTAGACGGAATAGCAAAACCAATCCCAACCGAGCCACCCGATGGCGATAAAATGGCCGAATTTACGCCAATAACCTCGCCATCCATATTAAACAGCGGCCCACCGGAATTGCCCTTGTTTATGGCGGCGTCTGTCTGGATAAAATCATCGTACTGGCCGGATTGAATATCCCGATTGCGCGCCGAGACAATGCCAACGGAAAGTGACCCGCCAAGGCCAAAGGGATTGCCAATGGCCAGCACCCAGTCGCCGCTCAGCGCCGTGTTGGAATCACCCAGCGGCACGGCGGGCAAATCACCATCCGGCGTTACCCGTAACACCGCCAGGTCCGTGGCCGCATCATGCCCCACCACACTGGCGACCAATGTGGTGCCATCGGGGAAGGTGACACTAATCTCGTCGGCCCCTTTGATCACATGGTCATTGGTGACAATGATGCCCTTGGGATCAATGACAAAACCTGAACCAAGCGAGTTTTCCGTGCGCGGCTGGCCCCGGCCAAAGGTGTCGTTAAAGCGTTCCAGCGGCGAGCCTTTGGGGAAAAGCGGTAAGTCGCCCTCGATTTTCTGACTGGTCGAAATATTGACCACCGCCGGCGACAGGCGTGCCGCCAGCTTGGCAAAACCGTCCGGCGCTGGGTGGGCAAAGACGGGCGAGGCCGCTAATAAAAACAGCCCCGCCAGCATTCCTATTAAACTCGCGAACCGCACGCTGAAGGCCTATTTCTTTTTGGACGAGAAATAGGTGAAGAAGTCACTATCCGGCGACAGAACCATTGAGGTCTTGCCATCAATCAGTGCCTTTTCATAGGCTTCCATAGAGCGGTAAAAAGCAAAAAACTCAGGGTCTTTGCTATAGGCTGCCGCGTAAATATCATTCCGTCTGGCATCGCCTGCACCGCGAAGGATAGAGGATTTTTCCTTTGCCTTTGCCAGGGTCACACGAACGGTGCGGGCCGCCTCGGCGCGAACGGTTCGGGCTTTCTCTTCGCCCTCGGCACGGATGAGCGATGCGGCCTGCTGACGTTCGGACTGCATACGCGAAAAGACTTTTTCGGCATTTTGTTCCGGCAGGTCGGCACGGCGGATTTTTACATCAATAATCTCAACACCCAGATTGGATTCTGCGGCCTGTGTGTTGACCGCATCGCGAATGGCAATCATCAGTTCAGCGCGGTGGCCAGAGACAATATCGTTGGATTTCACACCGCCCAGGACCCGGCGAAGCGAGGCTTCCATAAACGGAGCCAAACGCGCCTGTGCCCCGCGAACATCACGTACCGCCTTGTAAAACTGAAGGGGATCAGAAATGCGATAGCGGGCAAAAGCGTCGACAATCAGGCGCTCCTGATCTGAGGCGGTGATTTCCTGTGGCGGAATATCCAGCATCAGATTGCGCCGGTCAAACTTGACCACATCTTCCCAGGGAAAGGCCTTCATGTGCAGGCCTGGGTCTTCCTCGGCGTCCCAGGGATTAACAACCTTGATCGGTTCCCCAAAGCGCAAGATCAGCGCCTGTTCGCGCTGATCAACAGAAAACAGCATGGTGCTGGCAAAAACGGCGCCCAGTATGGCAACCAGAATGATTAGAATGCTAAACAGACGCCCCATTAGCGGCCTCCCTGATTATTTTGCTGTTTTGGATTGATGGGCAGATAAGGCACCACCTGATTGCCGGCGTTTTTATCCAGCAACACCTTGTCCGTGCCACGAAATACTCGTTCCATGGTTTCCAGATACATACGCTGGCGTGTGACCACCGGCGCTTTTTTGTATTCGGCATAGATAAGGTTGAAGCGTTCGGCTTCACCGCCGGCTTCGGCAATCACCGAATCCCGATACCCGATGGCTTCCTGTTCCAGCTTGGCCGCGTCACCGCGCGCCTTTGGCACCACATCATTGGCATAGGCCGTGGCCTGATTGACCTTGGTCTGGGCATCCTGACCGGCATTCACCACATCACGAAATGCTTCCAAAACGCGTCCAGGAGGGTCGGCCTTTTGCAATTGCACCTGGGTGATAATCACCCCTGCCCCATATTCATCCAGTGCTGTCTGAATCAAATCACGGGTTGTGGTTTCAACAATCTGGCGACCTTGGGTAATAATCGGTTCCAGATCGTTCTTGCCCACCACTTCGCGCATGGCGCTTTCTGATACGGCTTTGACGGCCCCAACCGGGTCATCAAGATTAAACAGAAAATCTCGCGCATTTTTGATCTGCCAGATGACTGAAAAATCAATATCAACAATATTTTCATCCCCGGTCAGCATCAGGCTTTCATGGGGAATATCCGAAATTGAATTGCGATTATTGGCTTTGCGAAACCCGATATCTTCCTGGTGCACACTGCCTGTTTTTGGCTTCAGCGCCCTCTCAAAAGGCACAGGCAGTTTCCAGTGAAAGCCGGGAAGCTCGGTGCGATTATACGCCCCAAAGCGCAAGACCACGCCCTGTTCCTCGGCTTTGACAATATACCAGCCGGAACCCGGGGTAAAAAACCACACCCCGATCAGCGCAATCAGAACAACGCCTATTCCCAGACCGCCAAGGCCTTTGCCGCTAGAGCCGCGCCCGGCACCACCGCCAGAGCCGCCGCCAAAAATGCCGCCCAGCTTTTTTTGCAGGTTGCGGACCAGCTCGTCCACATCGACTTCGGGCGGCTCATTTCCACCCTGAGGGCCGTTGCCCCATGGGCTTTTGCCGTTATCACCGGGCTTTTGATCTCGGTTATTATCCCGTGAACCATTGCCATTTGACTGATCATTCCAGGGCATATTTCGCCTTTCTTCTTGAATCGTGTCAGTGTCAGACCGATATGTGGCCTTAACACACGCGCCAATCAAGGAGTAAGCGCATGACGGATGCTGATATTCATACCGTAAGCAAGGCTTTGGGTAAAATTAAAGACCCACAAAGCGGCAAGGACATCCTCAGTGCCGACGTGGTGCAGGGATTAACCGTCAAGGATGGGCGCGTTGGCTTTGCCATTCAGACCAGCCGCGAAATGGCCGAGGCCATGGAAAAAATCCGCAGCCGTGCTGAAAAGGCGGCGCGCAAGGTCAAGGGCGTTACCGCCGTCACCGCCGTGCTGACTTCCCATTCAGACACCCCCGCCGAGGAGCCAAAGAAAAGCGGCAAAATCGGTGGTCACGGCGTGCCGCCGCCCCCCAAACCCAAGGCCCTGCCCGGGGTTGATGCGGTGATTGCCGTGGCCTCTGGCAAAGGCGGGGTGGGTAAATCCACCATTGCCGCCAATCTGGCGGTGGCGCTGGCCAAACAAGGCAAGCGGGTTGGCCTGATGGATGCCGATATTTATGGCCCCTCCGCACCGATCCTATTTGGTTTGCAGGGGCAGAAGCCAAAATTATCCGCCGAAGAAAAAATTATCCCGCTTGAGGCCCACGGCGTCAAAATCCTCTCCATGGGCTTTATGGTTGGTGACGGACAGGCGATAATCTGGCGCGGACCGATGATTATCGGGGCCTTGCAGCAAATGTTTGCCGATACCGACTGGGGCGGCCTGGACGTGTTGATCGTCGACATGCCGCCGGGTACCGGCGATGCACAACTGACTTTGGTGCAGACGGTAAACCTCGCCGGTGCGGTGATTGCCGCCACCCCGCAAGAGGTGGCCCTGGCCGATGTACGCCGGGGTGTTCACATGTTCAACAAGGCCAATGTGCCCATTTTGGGCGTGGTGGAAAACATGGCGGGCTTTATTCATCCCGCCACGGGCGAACGCATAGACATTTTTGGTGCTGGCGGGGCCAAACGCACCGCAGACGATCTGGACGTGCCGTTTTTGGGCGAAATCCCGCTTGACCCGGCTTTGCGCGAAGCTTCGGACAACGGTACACCGCCCGCCGTCGACCCGGCAACGCCTTTGGGCAAAATGTTTGCTGATCTGGCTGACAAGGTGATGGCTCAAATCCGCTAAATGTGTTTTGAATGTTACCAGAAACACGCTTAGAATTTTAACAGCTTCACCCATCCGTTTCGTCACAAGGAAAACCAATGTCACTCTTTCATCTTGCCATGAATGTCACCGATCTGGATGAAGCCCGTGCCTTTTATGGCGGCCTTTTGGGCTGTCAGATAGGGCGCACTATGGAGACATGGATAGACTTCAACTTTTTCGGCCACCAGCTCTCCCTGCATCTGGGCGAACCCTTCGCATCAAAATGCACGGGCAAGGTGGCCGGGGCGCTGGTGCCCATGCCCCATCTGGGCGTGGTGCTGCAAATGGACGAATGGCAGGCCATGGCGGACAAGCTGACAGAAGCCGGCATAGACTTTGTATTGCCGCCCAGCCGCCGCTTTGAAGGCCAGCCCGGCGAGCAAAGCACCATGTTTTTCTATGATCCTTGCGGTAACCCCATAGAGATCAAAGGCGTAGCCAATATGGACGAGGTGTTCGCCGCGTGATCCACGTCTATTTTTCGGCGCCAGAAAACTATTGGGCCCATAGAAGCGTCACCGTCACCCCGCACATCGCCTCGCAAACCCGAGCCGATACGGCGAGCAAAATGATTGTGGAGAATATAAAGCGCTGTAAGACCGGCGAAGCGCTGGTGCATGTAGTGGACTGCGCCGCAGGGTATTAGAGGACGCGTGCCCCAACAGGCGCAGAATGAGGAAACACACCAACCTCGTCGCCCTCCGGCTTGACCGGAGGGTCCACAGAATATTTCAGCGCATACTGAGTCCTCCGATCAAGTCGGAGGGCGACGAGGAGGGATTGGCGAATAACGTGACCGAAACAACCATCCCACGGATAAGCTCAGGATGGGGAAAAAGGCAGAGCTGGATTGCCGGGACATGCCCGGCAATGACAGGGTGAGTAGATCATTTAGCCCGTTTTGTGTTATTACCCGGTTTATCCGGGTAATCCATATCTTACTGCTTGGCCGCCCTCACAAGCGCACCATGAAGGGCTATAAAACCCTCTTAGCGGTGCGCAAACTCTTTGTGCAAATACGCCAGCACGTTTTCAACATCACCCTCGCTCAAATCTTCATTGCCGCCTTTTGCCGGCATGGGCATGCTTGAGTTTTCGCTTTCAAAGCCATTGCTGATGTGATCAATCAGCACCGCATCAGCCTGTGACAAGACGCCGGTGGCCTTGGTAAAGTCTGGCGTGCCGGGGATCTCTCCCTTGCCGTTTTTGCCGTGGCAAAATACGCATGTGCCTTCATAGACTGCTTTGCCCTTGCTAGCATCGCCACCGCCCTCAGAAGCTTCGACCGCAAGGGCGCTAAATGCAATCAGGCCAGAGGCCAGAACAATCCTTAAGGCATGTTTGTTTGTAGGTTTCATCGTAAATATCCTGTTCTGTTGTGGAGTTTTAATTAGTTACTGGCCTTCAAGAAGGCTTTTATGTCTTCGGCTTCCAGCGCCAGAAGATTAGCCCGGATCCGCATATGCGAGACCGAGACATCCCATTCCTCGTCTGTGAGTTCCTTGGGGGAGCGCAAATTATGGCACCGCCCACAATTGTTTTTCCAGGCCTTGGCCCCGCGCACCACTTGCATGGGGTCGGGACGGTCTGCCTTTTTGGCCTTGTCATTACCTGCGGCAAGCGTCGGCGAACCGGCCAGCAAGCCGCTGGTCAAAAAGGCCAGCGCCATGGCGCGCACTATGTTTTTTGAATTCCTCATCATCTTATCCTTTCTTGACCCTAGAACCCGTAACCGATCTGAAACTGGTAGAGGGTTTCATTATCAACACCCGGCACTTTGAAATCGCGAAATTCCAGACCGGATTTAACCACAATGGTCGGTGCCAGCCAATAATTCAGGCCGATATTAAAGCGGTCCTGTTCGTTTTCTTCTTCCAGTATGTCATTGCCCGAAATACGGAATTGACCATAGCGAACGACAGGTTCCAGCCTGTGCACAAAGTCAGACTCGCCATAGCCGGACAAACGGTAGGACACCTGCCCGTACCAGGCCCGCATACCAAGGCGCGGCAAGAGCGCGCCAAGAGGATCATCATCGGTAATGCTGAAAAGACTGGATCGGCGTGAATTGAGATATTCAAAACGTGCCGCCACCGGACCTTTGGTATAGGCACCATCAAGACCCCATAACTCGTACCTGGCATTATTCGGAAGCCCAAGAGGCACAGCGGCGGCAGAAGTAATGGGTGCATCCGCATGGCCTGCTGGCCCACCATCAAAACCGTCCACCTTGGCGGTCAGATAGGACGCACCGAGTTCAAAATAGGGGGCCAGGAAATACCCTAAGCGCCCGCCAACGGACTTGTTGCTGTTATCATCATTGCCCATGCCTGCCAGCGCTACGCCACCTTCGGATGTGGTGCGCGGGCCATTGCCCATGGCCACAACATAGGTAAAGCGCGAATTGCCCAAAGGAACTGCGCCGCGCACCTGCACGCCGGTATCACTGGTCGGTTGCACGCCGTCATGACCAAAGCCAGCCGGAGCCCCCTGAATACGGTTTATCCAGCTTGGGTGAAGTCGCTCCTGAAACTGGCCAATGGGACTAAGGTATTTTCCCATCACCAGTATGGCATAATCATTCACTGTGAGATCAAATTGTGAGTATTCCAGCTCGGTTGTGGTTTCACCATCGCTGGTGGTGGAAAATTCCAGCTCGCTTTCAAAAACCAGAAGGTCTTTGTACTGAAAGTGAAAGCCCGGATTAAACTTGCCGGTGACAAAGCTATCCGTACGCGGCGCATCACCGCCAACAAAGCCGACATCGGCATAACCGGCCAAATGCCATTTGCTATCCGATGGCGCGCCGGAATAGGTACCCGATGCACTTTTTGCCACCTGCTTTTGCACGGCTTTGACTGTTTTTGCGGTGCTCTGCGCGGTTTGCTTCACCTCTGTAACCGCTTGGCTAGATTGCTGAACACTGGTGCGCAGAGCCTTTAGCTCAGCCTCCAGCCTTTCAATACGCTCCAATAATGACTGATTGATTGTGGTTGCGCTCTGCGCCGGTTGCTCCGCTTGCGCATATGCCGGCACAGCACTCAACAAAACCACCGCGAGTGCACTTGTACTGGCCAGAATTTTCTTCATGACATTTCCCCTTCTCCAAATCCAATACGGCCCAGATAGCCTGTATTGGCCTGTATTGGTAAAGGTAATATAGTGTGATTCTATATTTTCACATCGTGACAAAATGCCTCGTGACAAAACGTCACAACTTTAGATTTTATCGCAATTTTATGGATTAAAGCTACGCCATATACTAATGCGATTTCCATACACCCACCCCACAAAATAATTTGTTTTGAGGCAACCGCTTATGCCCTGCATGCGTAATATAGCCCTGTGTACACTCAATTTGACATTATTTCCCACCTCCCATATGCTTTGTTTTTCAAAGTTCTTTGTATGGAGATAATCATGACGAAACAAAAAATGGCTGAAGAGGCCGCATCAGATCTGGAATATCTGAAAAACCTGGCGATAGAGGGACAGCAAGCCCCGCTTCTGGGTGGGCGGTTCGCGGTAATGTGGGGTGTGCTGGTCGCCTTGGCATTGGTTATACAATGGTTGGCATTATCCGGGCAGGCACCTTTTGGGCCTGAGGTATTGTTTATTGTCTGGTCGTCCATAGGTGTTTTGGGCTGGATAGGCTCGGCGGTTCTGGGCCGTTCACTAAAAGGCAAACCGGGCACTGGTTCTGTTGGTAACCGCGCCGAAAGCGCGGTGTGGTCAGCGGGTGGTGTTGCAATTTTTGTCTATGTGTTGGCAGTCATCACCGCCGTATACTTTGGCAAGGCAGACTATCTAATATTCAACACCATCATGATGGTCGCATTTAGCATTTATGGTGTTTGTTATTTCACCACAGGCAACCTTTCGGGCAACCGTAATATGTATTTCATCGGCGCACTCTGCTTTGTCGCGACCATCGTTAATGGCGCACTGATCAACCAGCCCGTGGCCTATCTGGTTGCCGCTGGATTTGTGGTGCTGGTCACCGTCATTCCGGGCATGCTGTACATCCGTGCCGAACCCTCGCAGACAGTTTAAGGGGCACCATGATGGCGCCGCAATTTAACACCAACACGCTGGACCCGGTCATTCACGGGCGGGTCCGGCTGGGCATGATGGCCTATCTGGCCTCGGTCAGCGTGGCCAGTTTTGGCGAATTAAAACAAAAACTTGAAGCCTCGGACGGCAATCTCTCCACACATTTACGCAAACTGGAAGATGCCGGCTATGTGCAGGTGAAAAAGAGCTTTATTGGCCGCAAACCCCTGACAGAAATCACGTTAAGCGAAAAAGGCCGCACCGCATGGATTGGCTATCTTGGCCATATGCAAACTTTGCTGGATGGGGGTTAGCGCCTCCTCGCACCATTCCTATTAGGCTAAAGTAGCGTGCCTTGCCCATCAGATTTAATCTGCCTTGAAGCCTTTTTAAATACCGCGCTTTCATCCACCAATCTTGGTCGTTCGGGCAGTTTTCCGGCCAGCAGGTCTTTTATGGTGGCAATTTGGAGGCGCGGTATTTCTTTGCCCGCATTCTTATAAAACCCGGCGGTTGCCGCCTCGGTCAGCATCCCTTTTGTTGGCCCGTGCAGGCAAATAAATATGCCAAATTCGGCATTGGTCTCGCGTTCAATGGTGCCGCGAAAATCGCGCACCATGGCCGGGTTTAGGGTTTTACCGCCTTTAACAGAAAACAAGCCCTGTTTGTATTCCCCGTCTTCATTCTGGAAATACAACATCCCGTCAATGCCGCCATCCCCACCGCCCAATTTATATTCCCGCGCACCAGGAATAAGGGAGATGGCCCAGCGTTCAAACTGCATCGGACTTTCTTCAAACAACCGTTGTGCGGCTTTCACCGTCGTTGGGGTGCCGTAAACTTTATAAGCTCCCTTGGCTTTCAGTTCTGCATAGCGGTCCTTCATGCGCCGCTCGATCAGGCCAATGGCCAGATGGGTGACATCAATGCCCACCCATTGCCGCCCTAGTTTTTCCGCCGCATCCACCGCCGTACCGCAGCCGCAAAACGGGTCCAAAACAATATCACCGGAATTGGACGAGGCAGCAATGACGCGCTCCAAAAGCGCGAGAGGCTTTTGGGTGGGATAGCCAAGGCGTTCTTTTGCTTGCGAATTGAGGGGGGGAATATCTAACCAAAGGTCATCGATTGGAATACCCGCTTGCTCATCTAAATACCGTTTAAATTGAGGCACTCTTCCGGGCGCTGTTTGTACAATTAAACCATCATCATTTGCACGTTTCATACGCTCTTTAGTCCAACGCCAAACCCTTGTCACGCCAAGAAATTCATAAGTTAAATTTGGCCTGTTTTTGTTTGGGTTTAAGAGATTGTCTAACCGATATAAACGTCCATCTTCATCCTTGTGAGAGTATTTTATTTCTGTTTTCTCAGGTAATTTATTTTGATCATAGGGTATATAAAGTTGATTTTTATTCCACGTATGTTTGCCTGATTTTGAAACAGATAAAATTGAATCATGGTTCGTTGGAAATTTTCGAGAACTATTAGATTTTCCAGTACTTCGCTGCCAAATTATCTCATTCAAAAAAAATTCCACCCCAAACACCGCATCCAGCACCAGTTTCAGATAATGACTGGCGGTGGGGTCGCAGTGCAGATAGAGCGAGCCGGTATCTTTTAATACCCGGTGTAATTCCACCAGTCGCACCGCCATCATAGCCAGATAGGCCATCATGTCGTTCAGGCCCAAAAATGATTTCAGGGCCGGCATAAGCTGTTGCAGTTTTATCGGCACATCTTCGCGAGACATGATGTCGTGCAGCGCCCGTTCGGCGGTTATGCCCCAGACCCAGGTATCATCAAACGCCTGAATTTGTGCCTCCGAAGTATCGCCCGATTTGTCCTTGAACAGCATGTTATAAGAGGCACTGGAATTAAACGGCGGGTCCAGATAAATCAGGTCTATGCTCTCGTCCGGGAAAAACTTCCGGTCGCGAAGCACCTCAAGATTATCGCCAAAATGAAGTTCCCTGCGCATTATTCAACCTTGCATTTTCCCTATCCGCCACAGGGTGAAAGGTGCCGTCTGTAATTGCAAGGATTTTATATAGAACCCGAGTGTGTCACCCCGGACCTGATCCGGGGCCTATCGGGCTTGTGGATTGGCACGATAGGTCCCCTTCTCCTTTAGGGAGAAGGCCGGGATGAGGGGATGTTGTGGCAAAAGGTATGCCTGTGCCGAGGTTCACTTTTGCAATGCACACGCCCCTCACCTCAATCCTCTCCCTCAAGGGAGAGGAGGCTAATGCTCCCTACATCTGCATGGTCCAGCCTTCGACGCCCATGGCCGCTTGGCGCAGGGCCTCCGATAGTGTCGGGTGGGCGTGGCAGGTGCGGGCGATGTCTTCGGAGGCGGCACGAAACTCCATCGCCAAGGCCGCCTCGCCAATCATTTCCGAAACATTTGGCCCCATCATATGCACACCCAAAATTTCATCCGTTGTGGCATCGGCCAGCACTTTGATAAAGCCTGCGGTTTCATGATTGGCCCGCGCCCGTGAATTGGCGCTAAAGGGAAACGCGCCCTTTTTAAAGGCGATCCCGGCGTCGTTCAGCTCTTCTTCGGTGCGGCCAACCCAGGCTATTTCCGGCGAGGTGTAGACCACCCCCGGAATGACGCCGTAATTCACATGGGCCGCTTTGCCGGCAATACTTTCGGCACAGGCAACGCCCTCTTCCTCGGCCTTGTGGGCCAGCATTGGCCCCGTTGTGCAATCGCCGAGTGCCCAAATGCCGGGCGCGGCGGTTTTCCAGTACTCGGTTTCGATAAAGCCGCGTTTGTCGGTTTTCACCCCGGCCTCTTTTAGCCCCAGACCCTGGGTGAAGGGACGACGACCAATACACACCAAAACCGTTTCCGCCTCCAGGGTTTGCGCCTCGCCGCCTTTGGCTGGTTCCATGGTCAGCTTCAGCTTACTTTTAAGTTTTTCTATGCCGGTGACTTTCATGCCCAGATGAAAGTCAAAGCCCTGGCGTTTGAAGGCGCGTTGCGCCTGTTTGGCGATCTCGCCATCGGCGCCCGGCATAATGCGCGGCAAAAATTCAACCACGCTGACGTGTGTGCCAAGGCGTCGCCAGACCGAACCCAGCTCCAACCCAATGACCCCGGCCCCGATGACCACCATGGATTTTGGCACTTTTGGCAAGGATAACGCCCCGATGGAGGAGACAATGCGTTCCTCGTCAATCTCAACACCGGGCAATGGTGTCACCTCAGAGCCAGTGGCAATAACGATGTTTTTTGTGGCCAAAATAGCGGTTTTACCCTTGGCATCGGTGACTTCCACCTGTCCGGCCCCGGCAATGCGACCTGTACCAGTGATGTGATCAACCTTGTTTTTCTTGAACAAAAACGCGATGCCTTTGGTCAGACCATCCACCGTTTCGGCTTTGCTGGCCATCATTTTATCAAGGTCCATGGATACGCCGCTGGTCTTGATCCCCATATCCGCATAGGGACCCGTTATATCCTCAAAAACTTCGGAGGCGTGCAACAAGGCCTTGGAAGGAATACAGCCAACATTCAGGCAGGTGCCACCCAAGGTCTTGCCCTTTTCAACACAGGCCACTTTCAGGCCCAATTGCCCAGCGCGAATGGCGCAATTATAGCCCCCCGGTCCGCCACCAATAATGATCAGATCATACGTCTCTGCCATGGGAATCGCCGCTCCTTTGCCCAAAACTCCCCTTATAGGTGCGTTCTGGGACCGGCGGCGTCAACCATTCAGTCAGTATTCAGCGCCGAAAGCGCCTTTTTCTGAGGGCCGCACTGGCATGGCCGGCAAACAAAAAGCCCAGCACAATCATCACACTCGAAGTGATCAGGCCCGTCAGCCCATAATGGTCCGCACCATTCCCCAACATCAGATCATACCCCACAAACACCATTAGCATCAAGAACGGCGCAGCCCATAGATAAAGCGGCGCACTTTTGCGGCGAAAGGTCAGCAAAACCGCGCCCAATGTTCCCAGCACGCTGGTTAAAACCCACAACGCCTTTCGCCAAAGCGGAAACCCCTGAACCCAGTGCACAAAGTCGGGCGGAAAATCCTTCAGATAGGTTTCATTATTGCTGAGCGTCAGGATCACGTCCGCCAAAGCGGATACCCAGAAGATCAGAGTCAGAAGACTGACAAGCCAGAAAAATATCGTTCTCATAATCTCTTTTCACGCCATGTCCCCATCTCAATAAAGCACAAATGAGCACAGGGGGCGAATCTGCGGCGCAAATACCCTTTCCAGACTTTGAATGACCCTCTTGGGTCTGGCGCATTGCGAAAAAACATAATAAGGATTTGGCAAAGCATTGATCGCCTTTACGGCGCAAAGAAAGGCCAACCTTATGAGCACGCCCCTGACTTTTGACTGGCAGGATCCGCTAATGCTGGATCTGGAACTGAACGAAGACGAACGCATGGTTCGTGATGCGGCGCGAAGCTATGCGCAAGACAAGCTGATGCCACGCATCTTAACGGCCAATCGCGAAGAACGCTTTGACCGGGAAATTATGACCGAGATGGGCGAAATGGGGTTTTTAGGCTCCACCTTACCGGAAAAATATGGCTGCGCCGAAACCTCACACGTTATTTACGGCCTGATTGCCCGCGAAGTGGAACGGGTGGATTCGGGCTATCGTTCGGTGATGAGCGTGCAATCCTCTTTGGTGATGTACCCGATTTATGAATTTGGGTCTGAGGCCATGCGCGAAAAATGGCTGCCCGGTCTGGCCAGTGGCGAAAAGGTCGGCTGTTTTGGACTGACCGAAGCCGATGGCGGCTCTGATCCCGGGGCCATGCGCACCCATGCCAAAAAAGTTGAGGGCGGTTATGTGCTGAACGGCTCTAAAATGTGGATTTCCAATGCCCCCATTTGCGATGTGGCGGT
>NVVV01000029.1 GCA_002733495.1 Robiginitomaculum sp. | reverse complement strand
TATTCTGTGATTTCGCCCGAGGGCTGTGCCTCAATCCTGTGGCGCGATTCTGCGCGGGCCAAGGATGCGGCAACGGCAATGAAAATCACCGCGCAGGATCTTCTTGATCTTAAAATTATTGACGGCATTGCCGACGAGCCAGTGGGCGGTGCGCATCGCCATCACCAGGCAGCCATTAATGCGGCGGCGGATCAAATATCCTCATTTTTGGCGCGGTTCATAGAGATGACGCCGGACGAGCTGCGCGCCCAGCGCAAAGCCCGTTTTCTGGAAATTGGCCGCTCTTTGCTGGAAGCCTGATTTAATAAATCAGGTTGTTTTTAATATCTATGCCTGCGCTACCAGGGAAGACGGACGTGTCCAAAGCGCTCAGGTCCACGCCCCAATGATCACGCAGAACGCCTTTGAACAGGCTGCGCAGATCGTTGGCCGGATACACATCGCGGCCTTCAAACAAATTGGTCGGACCTAGGCCTGGCCAGTCACCAACCATGGTGCCACCCTTGACCGCGCCGCCGAGCAGGAATGACACGCCACCAACGCCGTGATCTGTGCCCTTGGTACCGTTTTCAGACAGGGTCCGGCCAAATTCGGTGACGATCATTACGGCGGTATTGGCCCATTGGCTGCCCAGCTCTTCGCGCAAACCAAAGAGCGCCACGTCTAAATTGCCAAGATTGGCGGCAAGGATACTGGTTTCATCGGCATGAGTGTCCCAGCCGTTAAGCGACAGAGCCGCGGCCCCCGGGCCACCATCGGCTGAAAGGAGCTTGCCTGCCGCACGCGCCAGTTGTTCATAACCGCTGCCCAGTTCATTCAGATCACCAATCAGCGAGCCAACATCCACAGCCCCTTGCAAGGCATTGTGCAGAACCGGGTCGAAGGCGTAAAGGTCCAGTGTTTCCTCAACGGTTTCCGGATCAGCCTCAGGGATTTTAGACGCTGCCCAGGTGCTAATATTAGACGCGCCTTTTAACACCAGCGGTACCGTCTGCCCAATACCCACCGCGCCGGGTGAAAGGTTAAGGGCACCCAAAGCGCGGTTCAACCAGCCATCCAGTGTGCCCAGAGGCGATTCTGTGCCGTTTTCCAGAACGTCCTGACCGTCAAAATGTGACCGCTCGTTATAAGGTGCGCTGGCCGCAGGCATAAAGACAGCCTGGCCCTTTTTGAACATGCCTGCCAGTGTCGGCAAGGCTGGGTGCAGGCCAAAGCCGTCGGTTAAGGGGATGGCACCGCCCGGTTCGCCCGGTGGCATGATCGCAATGGAGGGCCGCTTGGCATAATAGCGATTTTCATAATGGGGCACGACTACATTCAGGCCGTCCATGGCTCCACGTAATATAATGACCACAAGCTTGCGGTTTTCCGGTCCGGCGGCAAAGGCCAAATTGGCCCCGCTGGCGCTTAATCCCATAATGCTAGCGGCCCCTTGTAGCAGGCCGCGACGGTTCAGGCACAATTTTGGCGGTTTGATAATCATGCCTATCTCCTTTGCATTTCAGGGGTCATCAGCATCAGGGCATAGCCTTGCGCCTTGGTGAAGGCCCCGGAAAGTATTTGTGTGGAATTCGTGCTCAGGATTGGCCCGACCAGATCATTAGCGTAATCCGGCGGCAGGGGCACGTTATCTATCAAATTGCCAATCAGTACAGATAAATTCAATCGTGCGGCAATAGTTGAGGAGCTGGCCCAGCTGGCCTCATCATCCGGCCAGCCAGCAGGGGAACCGGCAGTGAACGGAACCTGCCCCATTAATTCAAAAACATTGAATGTTTCGTCCGGGGCCAGATTGGATAAATCAAAGGCGCGATAGGAGGCCAGTAAGAATTCTTCTGAATTTCTAAGCTTGAGAAACTGCCCATCCCACATTTCATCCGCACCAACCAGGGCAAGGCTGACCTGAAGCAAATCTCCATCCGTATCGGTAAAGACTTGCGCCAGTTTATCGATCAGGCTTTGCGGTGGGGTGTCAGAGTGAAAATGAAACGCCAGCTTGCGGGCGATATGCTTGGCGGTCGAAGGGTGGCGGACAAAATCTTGCAAAGCGTTCAACGCCTGATTCATGCCCGTATCCGGGTAGGATTTGCCCATAATAGTGCGGGTGCCGGGTTCATGAAAAAGTGGCTGATATACAAAGGCACCCAGCGAATCCTCGTTAAAATTGAGGTTTCCCATTGTCCAGCCAGTGATGGCCTTGGCGTATTCAATAATATCATCCTGACTATAGCCGCCGCCCACACCCAGGGTGTGCAATTCAAGGGTTTCGCGGGCCAAATTCTCATTCAACCCCAGATTAAACTCCTGACCAGCCCAGGAATTAGGGCCAATGGAGGTCCAGTTATCCAGATAGATCAACATGCCTTGATGGCTTTCGACCGCGACCAGCATATCATAAAATTTGCCGGTGACATGGGGGCGAATGGCTTCGCGTTCCATAGTAATGGCGGTGGGGACCGTGATCAGGCTCTTATCAAAATCCACGGAAAAGTGGTCGCTCCAGAACCGCACAAGTCGTTCGCGAAAGGAAGCCGGGGTTAGAGTGGCGTGAAGCGTGCGAACCGACACATCATCGATCAGGGACTTATACATATCCTGCAAAAGATCTTGTGATGTTTTGACCGTCTTGGCTTTACTCGCGTCACTTGCCGCCTTTGCCAGTCCGGATATGTCCTTTGCACTTTGCCGGGCCATTTGTTCTGTGCTTTTTATCTCGTCGATAGTGCTGGCAAACGCCAACAAGCGTTCTTTGTTGGTGGATTTTGCCGTCTTGCTCTGGGTGCCAAAGGTCGCCGCAGCCGCGGCTTTTTTTTCTTCCCTTTTGGTCCGCAGATAGTCAAAAAACAGCGTTACGGCCTCAACGCTGCTCATCAGGCCAAACGTGTCCAGGGTTGAGGATACGTCGGTTAATTGTGCATTCAGCCACGTCTTAGGGTCAGGTGCTATGGTGTCAAGTTCGCCAAAGCGTGCACCCAGGCCAAAGCGGTGTGCCGCCGTTAACGCATTCAAATCTACCATAAAACAATCCTTAAGCTTTCCCTATTTCTAGCATGAAACGGGAGATGAGGCGAATACCTGTCGGTCGGCTTGTTAATTTTTTACAAATTTTTCTAAAGACGGCTTCTGTCGCCAGGGACGTACATCGGCTCTGCGGCATAGAAAAGTTGCCGGTGACCAGGTAAAGGATTGCAAGAGCTGCCATAGACCAATCGAGCGGCTGGCCTGTACAGCTGGCCTTTTTTTAATGATCTTGTTTAACCCCGTCAGGCTGGCCCAGACGCCGGTAATGGTCGGGCGAAACTGCCCCTTTACGAGCGCGCGCGCGATAAAACCACACAACAGGATTACATGAAACGGCAAAAACAAAACCAGAAGGGGCAAGGGCATAGTCTTGAAAAATGTCCAGGTGCGATTGCGGGTGCCGTGAAAAACCGCAAAAGGCGATTGCGCCCCGGCAACCCCAGAGCCTTCATGGTAAACCACGGCTTCGCGCACCTGAATGGCGCGACCGCCTGCCAGGCGGAGGCGAAACGACAGGTCCACATCTTCGTGATAGCAGAAAAAATCCTCATCCAGGCCGTTTGCTGCCTCAAACGCGTCGCGCCGGTAAAGCGCCGCTGCGGCGCAAGGTCCAAAGACTTCGCCAGTGTCTGGCAAACGCTCAATTGGGTGATGCCACAATCCCCGCCAGGCAAAGCCGGTGGGCGCATAAAGGTCGCCGGCACCATCCAGCAGGTGTCGCTGATTGGCGTCAATTTGTGTTGATCCGGCCATCACAATTGACGGGTCAGTTTGCGCCGCTTTTAAAAGCTGGCGTAACCAGTCGGGTGCGGCATAGGCATCAGGGTTTAATAGGGCTATCCAGGGCGCAGACCCGCGCGTGACACCAATATTATTGCCTTTGGCAAAGCCGGTGTTGTCGTCCAGACTGATGACTTCAAAGCGATCATCCAGCGGCGGCAAAGCCTCTATTGAGCCATCCGAAGAGGCATTATCAATCAAAAATACCCGAAAGTTCTCCATATCCTGGGCAGCCAGCGCCGCGACGCAATCGCGCAGCATGGTGCCGGCATTGTAATTAACAATGATGACGTCAACTTCGGGGTTGGTGGGTTTAGATTTCATGGCTGTTTAGTCGCACACAAAATCATTTTCCCCAACTGGTTTGCATTGTGGCGGAAAGCCGTTTTTGCGCCAATAGTCCGGCAGGCCAAGCTCTATCATCCAGCGCTTTTGGTGCGGCGAGGTTTTTAGCGCTGCCGGGAAAGGTATCCACCAGTATCCTGTATATGTGTCAGGGTTCTTTATGGCGGCATAGTTTCTGTATTGGAAGGCCAAATCTCGGTTGTTGCTACTGGTCCAGTCCAGCGGTTTTCCATAAGCACGTTCATAGGCCGCTTCGATAATGGCGCGCTCTTTTTCAAAGTCAAAGTCCGGCTCGGTCAGGGCACGATAATTCAGCGCGATAAGCGGAGCATCTGCGCCAGAGCCGCCAGACATAATCCGATAATATAAACTGGACAGCACAGTAGAAAAGTCACCCATGGCGGCATAAACGGGCAAAAAAACTTCGTTCTGTGCGCCCGCACCGTTCATGAGACCCTGTTCAAATAATTCAAGCGCGCGTTTAGTTTCACCGGTATATAGCTTTACCTTGGCCATATGTCGGCGGCAGTTTTCATAGGCTGGGTCTATGGCAAGACATTGCGTAAAGTCCTGTTCTGCCTTGTCAAAATACCCCACAGCACCATTGAGTAGTCCGCGCCACAACCAGGCCGTGGTTTCCTTGGGGTCGCGTATGATCGCTTCATTGAGTTGTGCAAACCCTAGGGTCAAATTGATGGGGAATGTATCGCCTTCCAGATTACCCAAGACCGCATAGGGCAAAGCCAGATCCGGGTTAAGGACGATAGCCTGTTTGGCACTTTTTTCGGCCAATGCATTATAATCCCGGTCCACAACACCCCAGCTTGGCGCAACGCTATACACTGCCGCCAGCCCGGCCCAGGCGCGGGCAAAGCCGGGGTCTGCTGCGACCGCACGTTCAAAAAGGGTAATGGTCCCCGGAATGTCATTACGGGCTATGAATTTATTGTGGGCACGCAGGAACAGCTCGTATGCGTCAAGGTTTTCGGTTCCCGCTGCCACGCGTACTTTTGATGTTTCTGGGCTAACGCCACCGATTTTAATGCCAAGCTGCTTGACGATTTCGTTGGCAATCTCATCCTGAATGGCAAAAATATTTTCCGTTGTCAGGGTGCGATCAAAGGTTTGTGACCACAAATGTTGATCGGTTTGCGCGTCGATAAGTTGCGCCGTGATGCGGATCATGTTGCCGGATTTTCTCACCGAACCTTCGAGCACATGACGTACATTCAGTTTTTGGGCAATCAACGGAATGCCAAGGACTTCTTGCCCCTTAAAGCCGAAAGAAGACGTGCGCGAAGCGACTTTCAAGCTGTCCACACGCACCAGAACATTGAGGATTTCCTCGGCCATGCCATCAGAGAAATATTCCTGATCGCCTTCTGGCGATAAATCAACGAAGGGCAAAACCGCGATGGAGGCGGCGTCTGTGTTCACATTATTTGTGGCTCGCTCTGATCCTTCGACAAGCTCAGGATGAGGTAGGAGGTTAGCTTCACGACTACCCTCATCCTGAGCTTGTCGAAGGATCGGACCACGCGTGCCCTGCCAGATCACCAGGGCCGCCACCAGCACCAGGCCTGCAACAATCACAACATCCAGCGTGCGCGCAGGTTTGGCGCTAACGCTTTCGCCCTCGGCCACGGCTTCGCTACGCTTCACCCCCTCTGGGGTCAGCTCGAAGGCCCATGCCAAAAGCATGGCAATGGGAAAGCCGATCAACAAGGTGGCAACAACAAATCCATCAAACCACAATGGTAAGCCAATCGACGTTTCCAAAACGCTTGCAGCCTGCGCCAAAACCCAGCCGACCACCGCATACACCCCGGCCACCCGGAAAATATTACGGCGACGCAATTCGGTGAGCAGTTTATTCATCATCAATCACACTCAAAATCATTTTCCCCAACAGGTTTGCATTGCGGAGGAAAGCCATGTTCGCGCCAATAATCAAAAACGCCGGCCTCACGGATCAGGCGTTTACGATCGGGAGATTTCAAAAACTCCGGATCGGTGCGAGTCCACCAGAATGAATTGTTGGTTTCCCACTTTACGGCGGCGTAATTCTTGAAAATTAAAGCGGTGGCTCCACTCCAGGCTTCGTCATCGCCATGAATGGCCTTCCATTCGACTTCATAGGCTTTTGCTTCTTGTGTAAAATCGAAGGCCGGATCGGTCAGCGCCCGATAAAGTCGTTCGGAGCGTCCATTTAACCAGGAAAACCTCTGGAATGCTGACGCCAACGCTAATCGCGCCGCGCGCTCGTCCCCGGCATGTGCGTAGGTGATGGCATAAAGCAACTCTCCACCAACGCCGCCCCTGGAAAGGGTGTCCTCATACAACGCCAGTCCTTCATCGGTTTTGCCTTGATAGAGTTTTATTTTCGCACGCCACATCGGGCATTGAAGATAGTTGGGGTCGATTTCGCTGCAGCGTTTGAAATCGGCCTCCGCCTTGTCGAAAAACCCTGTTGCGACATAGGCTTCACCGCGCCATTGCAATGCGCTGACATCTTTGGGATCTCGCTTTATCGATTCTGCGTAATAAACAAACGCTTCGGTGAATTTACCCGGTGACTGACCCGAGCTATTATTGCCAAGAACGGCGTAAGGCAGTGAAAGGTCAGGATTGAGCGCGATGGCGCGATAGCCGGCGTCGTTCGAAAGCGTAAAATAATCGCGGTCGGTAAAGAGCCAACTTGGTGCGACGCCATAGGCGGCGGCAAGCCCGGCCCAGCCACGGGCGAAATCGGGGTCAGCCACGACCACTTGCTCAAACGTTTCGATGATGCTGGGGAGATTGACGTTGTTGCGTATCGTAAACAGGGCGCGGGCTTGCAAATAAAGCTCGTAGGCATCCAGGTTCTGGGTGTCGGCCTTGCGCACAGTTGGGGCGGCGATCTTCGTTGGCCCGGTGATCCGGCTCGATAATTGCTCGACAATCGCCTTGGTAATCTCGTCCTGAACCGCGAAAATATTGCTGGTGGTCAAGGTTCGGTCAAAGGTTTCTGACCACATATGTTTGTCCGTTTCGGCGTCGATCAATTGTGCCGTAATGCGGATGGTATCGCCAGCCTTGCGCACGCTGCCCTCTAGGATGTAACGCACATGAAGCTGCAGGGCGATGAAAGGGATGCCGATGGCCTCCTGGCCCTTGAACTGGAATGACGAGGTGCGCGAGGCAACCTCAAGACCCGAGAGATTGGCCAATACATTCAGGATTTCCTCAGCCATACCATCAGAGAAATACCCCTGATCCTTGTTCGGCGATAAATCGGCAAACGGCAGCACGGCGATGGAAGCCGCGTCTGTGTTTATGTTCGCATCCTTCGAGACAATCGCCTGCGGCGATCCCTCAGAATGAGGGTTTGTGTTGTTTTCATTATCCGCAGCCTCATCCTGAGCCTGTCGAAGGATAGGAGAAGAACGCGTGCCCTGCCAGATCACCAACGCCGCCACCAGCACTAACCCCCCAACAATCACATAATCCAGTGCGCGCCCGGTTTTGGCGGTGAAGCTGTCTCCCTCGGCCACCGCCTCGGTTCGCTTTACGCCCTCCGGCGTCATCTCAAACGCCCAGGCCAGCAGCATGGCGATGGGAAAACTGATCAGCAGCGCGGCAGTGGCCATGCTGTCGAACCAGTCGGGCAGGTTCAGGGAATTTTCCAGCGCACCCGCAACCTGCATCAATATCCAGCCCACCACCGCATACACCCCGGCCACCCGGAAGATGTTTCTTCGGCGCAGTTCGGTGAGTAGCTTATTCATCATCAATCACATCTCTAATCACAGGCAAAATCATCGGCACCAACCGGTTTGCATTGCGGTGGAAAACCGTTTTTGCGCCAATAGTCAAAAACGCCGGATTGGCGTATATAAGCGTCAAATTCGTCTGACTTGCGGTAGCCTGCATTTTCCGGCGACCACATATTTAAACCAGACGGTTGCATATCATAAGCACCGAGCGGAATGAGCAGATTGGCGAGAAAGGTATCTCTTCGTTTCTCAGTCGTGCGTGCGGCAAACGCTCTTATATCGGCGACCAGTGCTGAGTGGTCTGCCCCAATGTTTCGCCAGGCATCGTAAATTGCTTCATGGCGCCGCCATCCGGGCAACCACCTGGACTGATTTGTTGCAAACATAAAAAGTTGCTTGCGCTCAAAATAGGCCAACAGAGCAGTATTGCCCCACTCATCTGTAACGGCTCCGCTGTCAAGTGCGGCCTCAAAGGCAATTCTCGCTTCTTCCATACGCCCCATACTCGCCAGCGCGTCATATTCGTTTTCAACGCAGGGCGCATAGTAAGGCTCTACCTTGGCACACGTGGTAAATTGATCGAGAGCAGCGTCCAGATCACCGATAAATCCATACGCCAACCCAAGCCAGTTCAAAGCCGACCCGTTGCGCGGATCAATCGCCAACGCGTGTTTGAATTCTTCTATGATTTTCCCGATATCATTGCGGGCACCTGAGGTTTGATTTTTTATGATGCGAATATCGGCCCGAACCGCAATCGCTGTCGCGCTGTCAGGATCGGCCGCAAGAGCGCGCCCGGCATATTCGACCGCACGACGCATATATTCTTCCTCTGGAAATTCCGTGTAACTATATTCGGGCATCAACATGTTCGTCGCTGCACGCATCTCCCACGCCTTGGCAAAGTCAGAATCCTGTTCTACGGCGCGCCCTAACAGTTGATCCACAATATCAAGTTTAGCGCGCGCCAGATATAAAGGCCGGGCTTTAAGATAAAGCTCATAGGCCGTAAGGTTTTCAGTCGGCGCGTCCACAACCACTTCTGCTTTTGCAAGAACAGCGATGCTCTTACCCAACGCATCAACGATGGCTTGGGCAATTTCGTCTTGTATCTGAAAGATGTTTTCCGCCGTTAACGGGCGATCATAGGTTTGCGACCACAGGTGACGATCATTGGATGCGTCAATTAATTGCGCGGTAATGCGTAAAGTATTGCCGGATTTGCGAACCGAGCCTTCCAGCACATGGCGTACATTCAGTGTGTTAGCTATCTCGGGGATGCCAAGTTCCCGGCCCTTGAACTGAAAACTTGAAGTGCGCGACGCCACAGATAATCCTTGAACTTTGACCAGCACATTCAGGATTTCCTCGGCCATACCATCGGAGAAATATTCCTGATCCTTCCCCGGTGATAAATCGGTAAAGGGCAGAACGGCAATGGAGGCTGCATCGGGGATGTTGGTGGCTTCGGCGCTGGTATCCTTCGAGGCTTGCTGCGCTCGCTCCTCAGGATGAGGGTTTTTATTAACCACACCAACCCCCTCTCCCTGAGGTACTGCGTTTTTTGCGGCCTCGAAGGGCGCAGGAGATGAACGCGCCCCCTGCCAGATAACTGTGGTTACAACCAACACCAGACCGATAACAATAATAACATCCAGCGTGCGTCCTGGCTTGGCGGTTGCACTCGTACCTTCGGCGACGGTTTCAGTGCGTTTTACACCCTCCGGCGTCATCTCAAATGCCCAGGCCAATAACACGGCGATAGGAAAACCAATCAGCAGCGTGGCAGTAATGGCACTATCGAACCAGTCGGGTAATTTAAGGGAGGTTTCCAGCGCCCCCGCAACCTGCATCAATATCCAGCCCACGACTGCATAGACGCCTGCGACCCGAAAGATATTGCGCCGGCGCAATTCGGTGAATAGTTTATTCATCATCATTCACACTCGAAATCATCGGTGCCAACCGGTTTGCATTGCGGCGGAAAGCCGGCCTGTTGCCAATAGGCGAGAATGTTATTCTTACGCACTTCCTCTTTGAAGCGCGGTTGGTCGTAGACAAACTCTATATTTGACACGTTGAAAACGCTGTACGTCTTGCCTTGTTCGACTGCGTGTTTCCAATATAAATCTACGGTTTCAATCGCGGCCCCCTTATCGCCAGCATTACTCGCGAGCAAAAACCGTACATAATAATCATCCACGCTTTTTATTAATGCACGTTTGGCTTGCTCGTCATCAGCGTTAAAAACCGTATGAATGGTTTTCGCGAGGTCCAAGTCCTCTTGATTAAAGACACCCTCTGCAAAGGCTTCTTCAACCAGGCTCAATGCATCTTGTGTGCGTCCCTGGGCAATATACATGTCCCACATATTATAGTAGATGAAGGTTAAAGACGGATCAAGTTCTTGTCCGCGCTGATATTGTTCCGCCGCTTTTTCATATTCACCAATTAAGTTATATGCGTTTCCCAAAGTGTTGCGATATATTGCCACCAACGGATCAATCTCAACGGCGCGCAAGGACAGTTTGATTGCCTGTTGATACTTCCCGACCTCCAACAGATTTTGCGCCATACTGTCTCTTATATTTGCATCATCCGGCGCCAGAGCGAGTGCCTTATCAAACGCTTCAAAAGATTTTATCCAATTCAAATCATATGTATACATCGATCCGAGGCTGGAATACGCCGCCCCGCTATCCGGGTTAAGCTTAACCGCACGCTTTGCCGCCGCTTTACCGATCGCACGCCAGTGTTGTACTGTGACCTCACTTGGTACGTCGGTTTGGTAAGCTTGATACACACTGTAAACATTTGCAAGTTGGGTCCATGCCGGGGCAAAATTCGGATCACGAGCAATGGCCTCGCTAAGCAAAAGAAGTGCGGTATCAAGATTTTCTTTACCACGTTTTTCATGCAATTGTTTGGCGCGCAAGTATAGCTCATAGGCGACAATATCTTCGGTACGGTCTTTGACCAAGGTCTCAGACGACAACCCAAAAGACAGACCTAAGGACGCCGCCAGTTGCTCGGCGACGGCCCGAGCGATTTGATCTTGTATTTCAAAAATATCGGCCTGCTCGCGGTCATAAGTTTCCGACCACATATGAAAACCATCCTTGCTTCGGATAAGCTGCGCCGTAATCCGAAGCTTGGTGCCTGAGCGCCTTACACTCCCCTCAAGCACATGATTGACGTTCAATGATGCCCCGATTTCTCGCAAATCTTGGTTGCGCCCCTTAAAGGAAAAGCTGGAAGTGCGACCGGCAACTTTCAAACCATCAATCGACACCAGCACATTTAGAATTTCTTCGGAAATACCGTCTGCGAAATACTCTTGGTCACCATTTGGAGACAAATCTACAAACGGAAGAACGGCAATAGACGTAACGTCCTTTGCAATACTGACTTTTGGTGTTTGCCTGTTTTGGTTAAGGCTCTGCCAGCCCACCAAGACAACCAGCAAAGCCAATCCGATCACGATTGTTATATCAAGTTTCCGCCCCGTTTTGACACTAACGCTCTCACCCTCGGCCACCGCTTCGGTGCGTTTTACCCCCTCCGGTGTCATCTCGAACGCCCAGGCCAGCAGCACTGCGATCGGGAAACCGATGAGCAGTGCGGCGGTAATGGTTGTGTCAAACCAAGGCGGTAAATTAAGCGAGTTTTCTAGCAACGCCGCCACTTGCATCAATACCCAGCCAACAACGGCGTACACGCCTGCAACACGGAAGATATTTCTGCGTTTAAGTTCGGTAAATAAATTATTCATTCGTTGCCCTCGCGCTCTAATGGCAACGGCAAGGGTAGGCCTGCGGTTTTGCCTTTCGTGCGTAACACGGCTGCCAGTTCCGGCATGCCCGGCCTCTGCCAGAACGCATGAAAGCGCGGATGGCGGCGCACGGCGTCCGGCCAGACATCGCGCCCTTTTGGCTGGGTAATCCAGTATATCTCGCTGGTGCCAAATATGACTACGTTTTCGAGCAAATCGAGCGCATAATCAGTCTCCCCGATTTGGGCGAAAAGCAAAGGCATATCGAAATTTACCCCGTCGACACCCAAATCCCTCAGTGCAATGAGTTCTTGTTCCGGGAGGGGGTCGCCGCCCAACAACATGTCGACGAAGCCTGGTGTCGAAATTGCACGCTGCCGCTTTACTTCCTGTCCCGGGTAAGTGATTTCGGCGAGTTTCTTTTGTTGACTGAGCAGCATATTAAACTCGGCAGCCGCGCGGCGAACCTGATCATCAGAGCCGCCGCGCCGCGCCGCCGTATATTTTGCCCCTGCCATTTTAATTTTTGAGCTATCGACACAATCACCGCAATTTTCAATAAGCACCAAAACCTTAGCATAATCCCCCATAGCTGCGACATATTCCACGTTAACACGTTTGATCGTGTTATTAAGCGGATCAAGCGCGACGGCTTGATCAAATGCCTGCCGGACTTCCAGTAAATCGCCGGTTAATCCGAGAACAAAACTCCATATATACTGTGATTCCGCCGAATTTGGTCCGAGTTCCACCGCCTTCTTAAGGTTTACGATCGCCCGCCCAATGTCTAGCTCAACCACCGTATAGTAAAGGCCGAGACCAGCCAGTGCACGAATATTTTCAGGGTCCAGTTCTAACGCCACTTTAAGCGCATTTAGCGTTGCAGCGTCGTGTTGTTGTTGGTTCATACCCGACACATCAGCACTAGAATGTGACAGCGAGACCCCATAGGCGGCCCAACCATCAGCGAAATCAGGATCCTGTGCGGTCACCATTTGAAATGCCCTGATCGCGTCTTTGCGGTTTTGATAATCATCGCGCAGGCCCCAAAGATCGAGACCGCGCAAGTAATGTCGGTAGGCGACGGGATCGACCTGCTTGGCCGCGGCACGTCCGGCACCGATGCCAACACCCAGTTGGATTTGCAAAGTCCGATTAATCTCGCGGACAATTTCGTCTTGCATTTTAAAAATATCTGACATGTTCCGGTCATAGGTTTCCGACCACAGATGAAATCCGTCCGAAACCCGGATTAGCTGCGCCGTTACCCGCACTTTATCGCCGGAGCTGCGCACCGAGCCTTCGAGCACATGCGCAACGCCAAGTTTCGCTCCAACCTCGCGCAAATCAACGTCCTTACCACCGAAAGAAAAGGCGGATGTGCGCGCGGCGACTTTCAATTCAGGGAACTTCGTCAACGCATTTAACAACTCTTCGGCGATACCTTTGCCGAAATAGGCATCGTTTTCATCGGCGCTCAGCGGAATAAACGGCAAGACCGCAATGGATTTATCGTCCTGCGCGATAACCGCATTCGTATCAATTATCGACGATTTAGTCTGTGTGAACTGCCAAATAATTACCCCCCCAAAAACAACCAGAATGGCCAGTAAAGCCAAATCCAGTTTGCGCCCGGTTTTGCTGGGGGCACTGTCTCCGTCTCTAATGTGCTCGGTGCGCTTCATCCCCTCCGGTGTCATCTCAAACGCCCAAGCCAACAGCATGGCGATAGGAAAGCCAACAGCAAGCGCCACAATGATCATTTTCATGACCCAGTCCGGTGCGCCAAAACTGTTGGCCGCCAGTGATGTGATCTGCGCCAATATCCAGCCCACCACCGCATACACCCCGGCCACCCGGAATATATTGCGTCTGCGTAGTTCGGTGAGCAGTTTATTCATTATCAATCACACTCAAAATCATCTTTGCCAACTGATTTGCACTGCGGCGGGAAACCATTTTCGCGCCAATAATCATAAACGCCGGCCTCACGTATCAGGCGCTTGCGATCGGGCGATTTCAGGAAATCAGGGTCGGTGCGTTCCCACCAAATCGTGTAGTTGAAACTGACTGTTGCGCTGTGGTACTTTTTGAAAATCAGGGGAATTACTCCCCCTTCCCAAACATAGTCGCCGTGAATGGCTTTCGATTCGATTTCATAGGCTTTTGCTTCTTGTTCAAAATCGAAGGCCGGGTCGGTCAACGCCCGGTAAAGTCGTTCGGAGCGTCCATTTAGTATGGAAAATCTCTGGAAGTTCGATGCCAATAGAAATCGCACTGCGCGATCGTCTCCGGCATGAGCGTAGGCGACGACAAAGGCCAACTCTCCGCCTCCGGTCGCGCCCTTTGAAATAGCATCCTCATACAACGTAAACCCTTCATCCACTTTGCCTTGATAAAACTTTGCTCTCGCCTGCCACACCGGGCATTGAAAATAATACGGATCAATTTCCATGCAGCGTTTAAAATCGGCAACGGCTTCGTCGAAAAACCCTGTTGCGATATAATCTTCGCCGCGCCATTGCAGCGCGTTGACGTCTTTGGGGTCTCGCTTGAGCGCTTGGGCGTAATAGACGAATGCGTCTGCGAATTCGCCCGGTGCCACATCCGTGAGATTGTTACCAAGAACAGCGTAAGGCAAGGATAGGTCGGGATTGAGTGCGATGGCGCGGTGGGCAGCGTCGTTCGAAAGCGACATATATTCGCGGTCGGACATATCCCAGCTCGGCGCGACGCCATAGGCGGCGGCAAGTCCGGCCCAGCCACGGGCGAAGTTGGGGTCAGCCGCGACCACCTGTTCAAATGTTTCGATGATGTTCGGAAGACTGATATTGTTGCGTCTTCTAAACAGGGCGCGGGCTTGCAAATAAAGCTCGTAGGCGTCCAGGTTCTGGGTGTCGGCCTTGACAGACACAACCGGTGCGCCAAGTGGCGCACCTTCAATAATAATGCCCAGCTGAGTGACAATCTCATTGGCAATTTCGTCCTGAATCGCAAATATATTTTCCGTCGTCAGGGTGCGGTCAAAGGTTTGCGACCACAAATGCTGATCAGTTTGCGCGTCAATCAACTGTGCCGTTATGCGGATCATATTGCCGGATTTTCTGACAGAGCCTTCCAGAACATGTCGTACATTCAGCTTTTGCGCAATTACCGGAATGCCAAGGGCTTCCTGCCCCTTAAATCCGAAAGCTGAAGTGCGCGAAGCCACTTTCAGTCCTTCCACACGCACCAGCACATTCAGGATTTCCTCTGCCATGCCATCAGAGAAATACTCCTGATCCTTGCCCGGTGATAAATCAACAAAGGAGAGGACGGCTATTGAGGCGGCGTCTGTGTTTGTGTTTGCATCCTTCGAGACAATCGCCTGCGGCGATCCCTCTGATCCTTCGACAGGCTCAGGATGAGGGTTGGAGTTGGTTGCATGATTGGCCTCATCCTGAGCCTGTCGAAGGATGGGAGCGCGCATGCCCTGCCAGATCACCAATGCCCCAAGCAGCACCAGAGCGCCAACAATGGCATAGTCCAATTTACGTCCGGTCTTGGCGCGGATGCTTGCGTCCTCGGCGACCGCTTCGGTGCGTTTCATTCCCTCCGGGGTCATTTCAAACGCCCAGGCGAGCAAGAGCGCAATGGGAAAGCCGATCAATAAGGTGGCGGTGATGGCGCTATCAAACCAGTCAGGTAATCTAAGGGAGGTTTCCAGCGCGCCCGCAACCTGCATCAATATCCAGCCAACGACAGCATACACCCCGGCAACCCGGAAGATATTGCGGCGGCGAAGCTCTGATATAAGTCTATTCATTGCCAGTCTCCTCCGCAGGACAAGCAAACGGGATGGTTGCTACTGGCGGACGGACAATGTTTTCGCGGCGTAATATTTCGCGTAAATTCGGGTATGCTTGCGCATCAAAATAGGGGTACCACAGCCATGCGCCCAGCAGGATTGGCGGACTGGTGCGATCGAAACGGATGATGTCCTCTCTGGCGGCTTGGCGATCCCCCAACATCTGATGGGCAATCCATTTGGTGCTGGCCTCGTCATTGCCCATCGCGAAAATCTTGTCTGCTGCTGCTTGCGCGGCTTTGCGGTCCCCATCGGCGCAGGATTGACGCACTTTAACGATCAGTTTTCCTACATCTGCAGTTTCACCATCATACAGGCGGGCGGTGAGCGCCCGGGCCTCGTCCACCGCACCGGCCCACAACAATGCCCGATGGGCTTGATATAGAATATCTGCATCATTGGGATATTGTGCCACAGCGCGCCGGGCGGCGTTGGCAGCAACCTGAAAATCTTTTGACCAAACATAATTGATGATAACACTGATATGTTGCACAATCGTATTATCGGTTATTTTTTCCGCACGCACGTTGGCCGCACGGGCTGCGTCATAGTCGGCCAGCCACGAATAAATACTGGAAAGACTAGCCCAGGCACCAAAATCCAGCGGCGCGTCTTTAAGGTAGTGCTCCAGATCGCGGGCAGCATTGGCCAGGCGAAACTGGTTCAGCGCCATATCGGAACGGTAGAGCAATTGCCGGGGTTTTCCTACAGACGTGTTAATGGCGGCATTAATACGCAATAAATACTCGCGGTAATTATGATCGATATTATCAACGTCTTGGGCATAGGTTGAACTTGGTGTCAGGTTCTGCGCCCAGTAAAAACTGGCTTTAAAATGCGCATCGGAAAATGCCGGATCCAGGGTGCGCGCACGCTCGAAGGCTTCGTACGACGCTTTGACCGCCGTGTCTTTTCCCAATAGTGCCAAGCCTTGTAAATACGCTTCATAGGCGGGAACCGAGCGGGTGCCGGCGCCGGTCATGTTGGCCAGTGCCTTGGGGTCCATAATGGTTTTTAACGCCGTGGCGATTTTAACCGCCATGTCCTCCTGAATGGCGATCACATCATCCGAGGTGCTGTCATAGGTTTGTGACCAAAGATGAAAGCCATCAGAGGCGCGGATCAGTTGCGCCGTTATCCGCAAGCGATTGCCACCCCGGCGCACCGAGCCTTCCAGCACATGGGCAACGCCAAGGGCTTTGGCAATCGCCGGGATTTCCTCATTGGAATTCTTGTATTTGAATGAGGACGTGCGCGAAGTCACCAGCAAGTCCGGCGTGCGCGCTAGCGCATTCAGGATTTCCTCAGTCAGGCCATCAGAGAACCATTCCTGATCGTTCTTGGGCGAAAAATCCGCAAACGGCAAAACGGCGATGGATTTTGACCGATCAAGGGTTGGGATGGTATCTGTGTTCACATCATTTGTGGTTCGCTCTGATCCTTCGACAAGCTCAGGATGAGGGGAAGTGTTTGCAACAATTTCTGCGCCCTCACCCTGAGCTTGTCGAAGGGTCGAGCCACGCATCCCTTGCCAGATCACCAGTGCACCCACCAGTACCAGCCCTCCAATAATGACATAGTCCAATTTACGTCCGGTCTTGGCGCGGATGCTTGCGTCCTCGGCGACCGCTTCGGTACGCTTCATCCCTTCCGGGGTCATCTCAAACGCCCATGCGAGCAAGAGCGCAATGGGAAAGCCTATCAGCAGCAGGCTAACCACCAAAGTATCGAACCAGTCCGGCAAACCAAGCGCGTTTTCCAAAACGCCCGATGCCTGCGCCAATATCCAGCCGACCACCGCATACACCCCGGCCACGCGGAAGATATTACGACGGCGCAATTCAGTCAGCAGCTTATTCATGAGGGTTATTTTCCGCCCAGATTTCATAGCTGGTTTTTAGCGCCTGATAGCGCGGCTGGTCGCGTAAAATGTCAAAGGCGGGCAAGATGGAGAATTGCAGGTAAGCCGATGGCCCAAATCGTTTGGCCAGTTTTTCCATATAATCAAATGCCGAGGCACCATCCCCGGCATTGGCATACGCGCGGGCGATGGTCTCAAAATAAACTCTCTCGGCCCAGGCATCGGGTTTGACGTTAGCTTCAAAGTCCAAAACTGCTGCCCGCACACCCTCTAAATCGCCCATCAGGCCGGGAAGCTCCACTGGATAGTATAGGGCACTTGCCGCCCAGCCAGCGGGATAAGGGTCGGCCATGGCATCAAGGCGTGCCTTGATTTCACCCAACAGCTTCTGTGCTTCATCATCACGGCCCAGCACCATCAGTGCCCGCGCTTTTGCCAGAGCAAAAAGCTCAGGAGAAGATTCCGTCTGGCGATAAGCCTTGGGCCAAGTATCAAGGGCATCATGAATGCGGGTCGCCTTGCGGGTATTTACCGCATGCCAGGCCCGCCAATAAAAATACTCCGGATCCAGTTTGTCGATCGGCATAATGCTGGCTTGCCAGGCCTGTTCCGTCTTGCCTTCCTTGCTCCAGCTAGCTGCGTTTGTTGTTACCACCCAGAGTGATCGAGGGTTGTTGGCGATAGCGAGGGCCATCATCCGATGTCCTTCGTCAAACCGGCCAAAGTACGCATAGGTTTGGGCCAGTTCAGAACTGCTCCAAAAGTTCTTCGGATCAAGTCGCAGGGCGCGTTCTAGTGCCGCCAGCGCTGCATCAAAGCGGCCCATGCGCCGGGCCACAAAGCCCTTGCCTGCCCAGGCATCGGCATTACCGGGCGCAATAACAAGCGCCCGATCAAAAATGGCATTGGCCCGGCTATAATCAAGCAAACCATAATACTGGTAATAGCCCTCTGCGATCAGGGTCTCAAACGCGTTGGGGGCCAGTATCTTGGCGCGTTGCAGCGATTGTTTGGCCTGCGATACCAGATCACGGTTATGGGTAAAACTCCAATATTTGTCCAACTGGGCATTAGCTTTGCCGGCATAGGCCGCGGCAAAATCCGGATCGATCTCAATGGCCGCATCGAAACCCTTGATGGCTGCGTTTAAGTCATCGAGACTTTCCGCCGCATTGGCCAACAGCTTGGCACGCACATAGGCATCATAGGCGGCAAGGCTTTGCGTGATCGGCGCATCCTCCAGCACCTTCTCATCGGTTCCGGTCAGTACCGCCTCAAGGGCGCGAGCAATGATGCGGGTGATCTCTGCCTGAATTTCAAAAAGGTTATCTGTGGTCAGTTCGCGGTCATAATCCTGCGCCCATAAATGCTTGTCGGTCGCCCCGTCAATCAGCTGTACGGTGATGCGCACGCGTTTACCCGCGCGCTGCACCGCGCCTTCCAGAATAACCGCGACCCCCAGTTCTTTGGCAATTTCAGGGATTCTCTTGTCTGTATCGCGATAGCCCATCACCGAGGTGCGCGAGATCACGTCCAGCGCCGATATTTTGGAAAGCCGGGTCAACAGACCATCTTGAACACCATCAGCAAAAAAAGCGTCACTGGCATTCTCGCTACGGTTCTCAAAGGGCAGCACCGCCACGGACTTGTTATTAATATCGCTGGCACGGATGATCGGTGCCTCGCTGTCAGCATCTGGTGCCACTGCACCGGGCATCAATCGGTCACCAACAACCAGCACCGCAACCAGCACCAGCCCGGCAACAATCACATAATCAAGCGCCCGCCCGGTTTTGGCGGTAACGCTTTCGTCTTCGCCTACGGCTTCGGTGCGTTTTACGCCCTCCGGCGTCATCTCAAACGCCCAGGCCAGCAGCATGGCGATGGGAAAGCCGATAAGCAGTGTGGCAACAACAAACCCGTCAAACCAAGAGGGCAAACCGATGGAGCTTTCCAGAACACCTGCAGCCTGCGCCAATATCCAGCCCACAACGGCATACACCCCGGCCACCCGGAAGATATTGCGCCGGCGCAATTCGGATAAAAGTCTATTCATGTAAAGTCGCCCCCGCGCACGTTGGCGCACCACCTTTTACCGTATTGTATGACAAACATGCAAGCGCAGGCTGGGCGGGTTGTTACGCTATGTCATTATCGGGCTTGTCCCGGTAATCCAGTTCTTTTCTAATTTTTCGTTTTCTGGATTACCCGAACCAGTCGGGTAATGACACGGTGATGGTCGTAACCAAATATAAGACATTTTCTGGCAATCTTCCCTAGGGTGAAAGAGTGGGGATAACATGCTCGCCATAAAACTGATATTAGCGGGGCTGGTGCTTGTCCTGGCGGCCTTTGTTTTGCGCAGGCCGCCAAAGGCGCAAGGGGGCGGCGCTCTTGGCCAGACTGCGCGCGCCTTTACCGCCTTTGTGCTGGGCCTGGGCCTGACGGCGACCTTTATCGGCGTTGGGGCCAATAAAGCCCAGATCGTGCGCGATGGGCCCTTTGCGCAAATTGCCGCCAATGCGCTGCAAACCATTACCGATGATCCATCGCCTTATGTGCTGTTTGTCGGGGCCAGTTATTCACGAAATGCCATTGATGATGCGGCCCTGACCCGGCGTTTGAAGGCGCGCGGGTATGCACAGCGCGTGGTGACCTTCGCCTTACAAGGGGCCAGCCTGCAAGAGCGCGATTTGCGCCTGCGCCAGTTTTTGCGCGCCGCGCCCCGTGCTCCTGATACGGTGTTTTTAGAAGTCTCAGAGCGTTTTGATCGCAATCCCACTTACGGCTTTGAAGTGGCCAAATTCTCTGAACGGGTGATCGGCCAGTTTGATCCACGCGGCACGCTCTGGACCCTGCGCGGTCTGCTGAATGGCCCGGCGGATGGCCTGGTCAGCTTTGCCAAGAACGGCATGTTGCTGGGCCTGCATGTGCCGCTGAACTGGCTGAATGTTGGTTTGTTTAACGAGGGTGTTCGTTTGCAAAATGCCCCTCTGCTGGCCTCATACGATCCGCAAGATACGCCGCGCCGCAAGGTGACCGACCATGATCGTAAATCGGGCTTGCGCCAGACTTTGCCACCATCCGATCATGTCTATGCCTGGGGCGAGGATTTTCGCGTCAACCAGCGCGCCATGTTGAAAAAAGCCGGCGTGCGCCGCATTGCCTATTATTTCCCCCCCGTGATCGACGCGCACGAGCGTGCCTATATCGAGGCGGTTTGCGCGCGCCGGACCGATCAGGTGTGCATTGCGCCGGTGGACCCGGCGATGCTGGCCGCCCTTGATGGGCCGGTCTGGTTTGATGAGGAACATTTGCTGGCCCCCGGTGCGGCGGTTTATAGCCGCTGGCTGGCGGGCAGGGTGATGGCGTCCGGGGTGCTGGGCACGCCCGAGGCGCACCCAAAGCTCGCTTTACGGATGCTGGAGGATTAGCCGATGATTTTTACCAGCTTTACCTTTTTAATCTTTTTCACCATTGTTTTTGCCGCGTATTGGCTGTGCAAAAACAATAAGGCGCGTCTTTATATTTTGCTGGCCGCCAGCACGCTTTTTTATGGCTGGTGGGACTGGCGGTTTTTGGGGCTGATCGGTCTGGTGATCGGGGTGTCATGGCTCAGCGCGCTGGTCATGGCGCGTCCTTCGGCCAGCCCACGTACGCAAAATATGGCACTGGCGGCGGGGGTGATTGTCTCGCTGATTGTTCTTGGTATTTTTAAATATACAGGGTTTTTTGCCGACAGTTTTGCCGAATTATTCAGCAAACTGGGCTTGCGCGCCGACATGCCCACATTGCGCATTATATTGCCTGTGGGCATCAGTTTTTATATCTTTCAGGCCATTTCCTATATGGCCGATGTGCGCCGGGGCGTGTTGGCGGCGGAAACGCGCCTTGCCCGCGTGGCGCTCTATATTGCGTTTTTCCCGCAATTGGTGGCCGGGCCAATTGTGCGCGCCGCCAGTTTTTTCCCGCAAATGGACCGCCCCAAGCGTCTTAGCCGCCGCGCCCTTGTGGTGGGCTTGCGTGCCTTTGCGGTGGGTTTTGTTTACAAGGCTTTGCTGGCCGATAATATCGCGCCATTGGTGGATGGGGTCTATGGCAATCTGGATGCTTATTCCAATGGCGCTGTAATACTGGCCACCTTTGCCTTTGCCGCGCAGATCTATTTTGATTTTGCCGGCTATTCGCTGATGGCGATCGGCATTGCGTGTCTGTTTGGCTATCACATCCCGCGCAATTTCAACTTTCCCTATGCCAGCACGTCGATCACCGATTTTTGGCGTCGCTGGCATATGTCGCTTAGCTTTTGGCTGCGCGATTATCTGTTCATTCCGCTGGGCGGGTCGCGCCATGGGAAATTTGCCTATTATCGCAATCTTCTGACCACTATGATTTTGGGTGGGCTTTGGCACGGCGCGGCGTGGACCTTTGTTGCCTGGGGCTTGCTGCACGGGCTGGCACTGGTGGTGCACAAGGTCTGGACCACCTATCTAAAGGCCCCTGTGGCCTCTTTGGTGCGCCTGCCATCAATATTGGGCTGGCTGGCCGGGTTTGCCCTGACCCAAGCCGTGGTGCTGGCCGGGTGGGCGATCTTTCGCGCAGGCAGCACCGCCGATGCGCTTAGCGCCCTTGGCGCGCTTAGCGGCCTGCGTGAGGGCGGCCCGCAAACGCTTGGCCTGATGGCCTTGCTGGTCATTGGCGTTCTGGCGCTGGATCACATTCTGGGTGTGCGCCGCTGGCGGCCAAACTGGCGCTTTATGGACAGGCCCGAGCTTTGGTGGGCCGGCGCCGGGGCCGCGATTGCGCTTGCCTTAAGCATTTACCCCTTAACCGCCGCGCCGTTTGTCTATTTTCAGTTTTAGCGGGTGGTTTGCAAGACACTTATGGTCGGGGGCTGGAGGAAGAATAATTGGTAGTATCTCCGTAATGCCGCCCTCATGCATTTTTTTTCTTGATTTACCATTCTACTATCGGCATTTGAATGCGTATGAAAAAGCTTAGCCAGAAAAAGAAGATTAAAAAAATAAGACACGACAAAAAATACCTATATAAATTAGCTAAAAGACGAGGACGGTCGTGTCTTTTCCATCACAAAGATTCCACTGAACTGTCAGAATCTAAAAAACTATATGCAAGGCAAATTACTGCTGTTGGCCGATTTGAAGGAAAACGTCGCAAAATTCCAATCCACGGGGTGCGTAAAGCATTTGATCTTCCTGAAAATTTAGATTTTGAGGGCAATTACGATACATCTTTAAAGTGTCTACTAGGGATTCGGGCTCTAGGAGACATGCAACGACGCAATAAATTTAACTATTATTTGGAATTTTCTTTGCTCAAGAATATTTCTCCTGCCGCATTACTGGTTTTAACTGCCGAGTTAGATTGCCGCGTGGGGTACGCAAACACAGCGCGAAGAAAGGGGCAACGCCTTCCTGCAGATTCACAAAAATGGAATCCACATATCACAGCACTTTTTCAAGATTTTGGTATATTTGAATTATTGTGCGCCCAGCCAGAAGTCCGCATGACATATGGCGATAAACTTAAAGCAGTAAAATTTCGTAGAGGGACTACACAAGACGGTGATGCCGCACTTCGTCTAATTCATGAAATAGTTGAAGTGACAGGAAACGAACCTAATTCTCAAGAAAGGTTGTGGGAAGGAATTGGTGAAGCGGTCGCGAACGTGCTTGATCACGCCTACCCTCATCCATATGTAAGTTACCCCGCTAAGCGAATTGCCGCATGGTGGGCTGGAGCAATATATGACAACTTATCCCACACCACCCATTTTATGGTATATGATAGAGGAATTGGTTTGCCTGCGAGTTTACCCAAAAAGGAAGGGTTTCAAGCTTTGTTAGCACGATTAGCTATTTCCAACCCAACAGAAGCTCATCTGGTTTGGGCCGCGATAAAAAACCCGCAATCTAGCACACTGCTAGGGTATAGAGGAGAGGGATTGCGTCAAATGGCTGAAGTTGTGGATAACCATAAAGGAAGCAGCTTACAAATTTTAAGTGGTAACGCATCCATGACCTATTTGGGGGGAGAAAACAAAATTCTTAAGAATTTACCAGTAGAATTTTGTGGCACTCTTATCGAATGGAGAATTAAGCATGAACGATCATACAATTAACGTTGCGGCAGACTACAGCCCCACGCCGTTAGGTCGTCATAGCAAGCATGGAAATTATAGCGGCCAAAGATTTAGAGACGAATTGCTAATACCTGCACTAAATAAGTATGATCGGTTGATAATCGATTTTGATGGTGTAGCTGGTTTGCCGTCGTCTTTTTTGGAAGAGGCATTTGGCGGGCTTGTCCGAAAAAGGGTTATAACAGCGCAGAAATTTTTTAGTCGTGTAGAAATACACGCTACAAATCCGTCTTTGAGCTTGGCTAGTGACAGAATATTTAGATATATGGAAGCTGCCGGAGTGAATTAATAGTTGCCTCAAAATGCCAACATATTTACCACAATATTTACAGCACTTGCTACAAGCGGGCTCACGACTTGGGTAGTGGATCATGTATTAAACTCTAAAACGCGCGCCCGATCTAAGGAATTACAAAAAGAATACGAAATTTGTGGAAATTTTTGTTCATATATTGAGAATTGCCAATCTAATGGTTCAACATTTTGGGCCAAAAATCGAAAAGAGTTACCACCTGAATTAGCTGCAGCTGTATTGTTTTCCCAAACAAGAGCTGAGGGTGCCTATCTACAGCTAAAAAGCATAGGGTACGATGATGTTATTTCTGTCATTGAACTATTTGAACTGCTAACTGGCGGCGACTACGACGATGAGGAGCGCCCAGCCAACCCAAAAATTGCTACAAACATAGCTACTAAAGCTGCTGAAATATGCACGAATGTGGACAATTTTAAAAACTCACTTTAGGCAGAAATCTGTCCCATACGAATAATATGTGATTGTCCGTTCTTCCCATGGGGGCGAATGACAATATCAACATCGCAATCCAAAGTGCCGAGCAAGCGGGTCATGCGTTCAATGCTATAGCCTCTAAAATGGCCGCGCAGGATATTGGAAAGATCAGGTTGTTTAATCCCCATGCGCTTTGCCGCCTTGGTTTGATTAAGGCGTAATTGTTTCATGCGCTGTTTGATATAGCTGGCGAGAAAGGCTTTTTCCTTGTGCTCCGGGGCAAAGCCCAGATCATCAAAAACGCTGCCTTTTGAAGCTGTGTATTCAATATCAGTCACGTCTTTTCTCCTTGGTCTTTGTCTATCTGCTCTGCCGCTTTTAGTCGGCGTTTAATCATGTCCAGTTCGTTCTTTGGGGTGGCAATGCCGCGCTTTGATTTCTTCTGAAAGGCGTGCAAGGCATATACGGCCTCTTTAAAGCGAATTGTATAGACAGCGCGGTACGTGTTGCCATCATGGCTATCTACAATCTCCAAAATGCCACTACCCTTATAGCCTTTAAGCGGTTTGGCCTTTCGACTCTTGCCACCCATTTGGGCTTCATGAAGTGCAAAACCAATCTCGTCTTTTACTTCGTCAGGAAACGCCTTTAAGTCCGCCAAGCACGTACCAACCCAGATCAGCGTCTTTAACGGCATGTTTCTATTCATGTTTAAAGTATATAGCAATATTGCTATAAAAATCAAGGGTGACGACAGGAAACCCTGCTCTTGAACTCGCGCCATTTGTGTATTTTCAGTTTTAGAACGTAGTAAATTCAAGCCCAAACCGCCATCGGATTGGGTGGGTAATAACGGTTACTGCCACTATAATACCCCGTAATTCCGAGTGAAACAGTGGCTTCTTTGAGCATGAACTCGACATCTATGGTTGATCGGTTCAATTTTTGATCTTGCAGAATGGATGGAATTCATGGGTCCTGACCCTAGTCATCAACCCTGCGCCAACCGACGGCTAGAGCAGCGCCTTCTTCTACGAGCATTCCCACGCCACGAGCCTGAACCACATCGTCGACCAGCCAGGTCACATCAAAAAAGCTGCCATTCTTCTCCACTTTCAAATCATACTCGTCCGAGAATTCGCCATTCTCGTAAAAATAGCGGACATGATAATTGCCCACGAAACCTCTCTCCGGTCCGCCGGTAGCCAAGCCTGGACCAAAATGGCGATTTGCGTAGTTCCATCTGGCAGTCAGTGTCCCAGGGGTCTTGCTCTTGGTGTATAAGACAAAGCCGATGTTTACAGCTTTTGGCGTCTCGGACTGCGCATTTGCCGGCACATTTGATGCCGCAAACAAAGCAATAGACGCGGCAATTGAGACGAGAGTTTTCTTAAAATAGAGCATGTTGCCTCCCCCTTAAAATTACGTGAAATTACGAATTACGCTGACAGTATTTGTAACCATCGCAGTGCTTAATACACTTAATTATGCTCGCCGTCCCAAAACCCGTGTCACCCCGGATTTAGTCCGGGGTCCGTAGGGCTGCACCACAATGCGTAAATTATAGAGGATGAAATGCCGTTCTGGATACCGGCCTTACGCCGGTATGACGGCTGAGTTTGTTCAGACTTCAGCCCCTCGTCGCCCTCCGACTTGATCGGAGGGTCCATAGGGTTTGTTTCAATGAAGCGGGCAAACGGGTGTTGAACCCCTATTCCTTTGCCCATCTATATTTTTCAGCCAATACCGCTTGCTCTTGTCAAAGCGTGGGGGTATAAGCCGCGCTTCTTGCGGACCTTTGGTCTGTGAACTCGGATTTTACGGAAAACGTCGATGAAAAAAGATACACACCCTGACTATCACATCATCAATGTCGTTATGACTGATGGCACAACCTACCAGACCCGTTCCACATACGGCAAAGAGGGTGCAACCATTAATCTGGATATTGATACAAAGACGCACCCGGCATGGACTGGCGGCAATCAGCACCTGACCGACCGTGGTGGCCGTCTCAGCCGCTTTAAGAACAAGTTTAAAGGTTTCGTCAGCTAAGACAAACTTCTTTACAGATGGTTTGCAAACAGGCTGCCTTTGGCGGCCTGTTTTGCGTTTAGGCCCGCCCACCAAAGGCGGCATTCAGGCGATTAAGCTGGTCTGTAACGGCCTGCGCGCCGGTATTCTCATGGTTGTCGCCATAAAGTTTTTCATCCAGACGGCGGGTGCGCTCGTAAATGCGGCCAGCGCGACTGATCAGATCTTGCAGAGCCGCAGGCAGCTCCTGCGTTCCGGCCAGGCTTTTGCTTAATTTCACATCATTGATACGGTATTTATCGGCGCGGGCATCTGTGGCGCTCATTTCGCTTTCGCGAACCGCCCGTTGCACCAGCAGCCATGAGGCCACCTGCATCAACCGTGTGGTCAGGCGCATGCTCTCGCCCGCATAGGCCAAAGCGCCAGAGCGAGACAGCGCACGGGATTCTTCACGCCCTGGGCCATCGAGATAAGCGGCGGTCTCCTCGACCAGATCCATACCCTCGCGAAACGTGCGCTGGAACAGTTCAGAGCCGGCAAAGTCACCAAGGTGGGTAGCAAAAAGATCGTCACTCATGTTTCATCTCGTATCACATTTTCTGCACAGAGTCCTCTCTATGCAATGCTCTTGCCGTTTTGCGCGCCCGATACGGGACACAATACGGCAAACCGAATCAAGTTGAATTAACGACGACAGACCCTAAGATTTTCCAAAGATCGCCGCAGCGGCGTCCAGACCTTTGCGTTTTTCTTCGCGGGCACGCTCCACCCGCTTGATCTCCACTTGCAGGCCAGCAATGCGTTCTGACAGCTCTTCGACGGAAAAATCATAAAGATCCTGGCCCAGAACAATCTCGCCTTTTGGCCGGGGTTTTTCTTCATCAAACATTGCCTGCTCCCACAATTACGGCCTATTTTAGCGCTTCGGTGCGTTTTGCGCCAGCCCACACCAGGTCGTGACCCAAGAGGCTTTCATGCGTGCGATAGTTTTTGACCAGCCCGGCGATGCCAGTGTGCTGTATTGCCAAGACGTTGCGATGCCGAACCCTAATGAAAATCAGGTACTTGTCAGGGTTGTTGCCACCGGGGTGAACCGCCCCGATGTGTTGCAACGCCTTGGCCTGTACCCGCCGCCGCCCGGGGCTAATCCGGGCTTGGGGCTAGAGGTTTCTGGCCATATTCAGGCGCTGGGGCCGGGCGCCCAACGCTGGGCCATTGGCGATGCCGTTTGCGCGCTCACTCATGGGGGCGGTTATAGCGAATTTGTGCTGGTCGATGCTGGCAGTGTGATGGCTGCGCCCAAGGGCATATCCCTTCGTGATGCGGCGGGACTGCCTGAAACCGTGCTGACCGTCTGGCAGAATGTTTTTGCCAAAGCGGGCTTGAAGGCTGGCGAAACTCTGCTGGTGCATGGGGCCAGCAGCGGTATAGGCTCAACCGCCATTCAAATGGCCAAGGCCTATGGGGCCAGGGTTATAGCCACGGCACGTGACGACGAAAAATGTGCCTTTGGCGCGGCGCTGGGGGCTGATCTGGTGATCAATACCGAGGCTGAGGATTTTGCCGCACTGGTGCAAAAGGCTGGGGGTGCAGACGTGGTGCTGGACATGGTGGGGGCACCGTTTCTGGCGGGAAATATTGCGGCGCTGAACCCGGGGGGACGCTTGGCGCTGATTGCCTTTGCCGGGGGCTATGAGGCCCCGCTAAACCTGATCCCGGTTATGCAAAAACACCTGCATATTATGGGCTCAACCTTGCGGCCATTAAGTCTTGAGGCCAAGGCAACGCTCTGCCGCGACGTTGAAGAATACGTATGGCCGTGGCTGGCGGCGGGCAAGCTCGCCCCCGTCATTGATCGCACATTTGCGCTTTGTGATGCTGCCAAAGCGCATGCTTTTCTCGAATCAGGCGCGCATAAGGGAAAATTGCTGCTTATTCCCTGATGGGGGGGTGTTTTCTTATGCGTAAAAGATCGCTATATCACAGGCAACAGGTCTGGTGTGTACTTCATCATCAAACCGGCAAGACGTCCGCCCGGCGCCTCGCGTGCGGGCTTTTTTTATGGAGAGAGAATAATGGCCACTATCCTGATGCCCAAGGCCACGGCCGTTTGGCTGATCGATAATACGTCGCTGAGCTTTGATCAGATTGCCCGCTTTTGCGCGCTTCATGTCCTTGAGATCAAAGGCATTGCCGATGGTGATGTGGCCTCTGGCGTACGGGGGTTGGACCCCATTGGCGCGGGGCAATTGACCCGCGACGAGATTGAAAAGGCCGGGGCCGACCCTAGCTATGAGATGCAGGTGCTGACCCCAAAACACGCCGATAAAATGGTGCAAAAGCGCCGTGGCCCGCGCTACACGCCGCTGTCGCGCCGCCAGGAACGCCCGGATGCCATTGCCTGGATGATTCGCAATCACCCCGAAGTTTCGGACGCCCAGATCGGCAAGCTGATCGGCACCACCAAGACAACCATCGAGGCGGTGCGCAGCCGTTCCCACTGGAACAGCAGTAATATCAAGCCAGTCGACCCGGTTAGCCTGGCGCTCTGCTCGCAGATAGATTTGGATGCCCTGGTTTCCAAAGCCGCCGCCAAGAAGCAAAAGGCTGACGAAAAAGCGGCGCTGGAACGTGGCGAGGATCTGGATACACTGCGTTCTGCCGCAGCGGCTGTTGAGGCCGAAAAGGCCGAGCGCGCCGAGGAAGATCGCCAAATTCAGCAGGCCAACAAGCCAGTGGATGCCGCCTCGGTTTTTGGGGCCTTTAAGGAAAAGCCCGAAGAGGCTTAAGGGGTCAGTCGGCGCTGACAGTATAGTTTAGCGACAAGCGGCCACCATCAGCATAGAGACATTGGCCGGTGATATAACTGGCATCCTTGCTGGCCAGAAAACTGGCGATTCCGGCGATTTCGTCGGGGTCGCCAATATGACCCAGCGGCGTACGGCTGAGGATTTTTCGCCGCGCTTCCGGGTTGTCGGCAACTGCTTTTAGCACCTCAGTATTAATGCTGCCCGGTCCAATGGCGTTGACGCGAATGCCATGGGGCGCCAGTGCCAGTGCCATGGCTTTGGTGAGCTGGTTCAGGCCGCCTTTTGAGACGACATAGGCCGTCTGGTCGGCAATTGCCATCACCGCATTAACCGATGACATATTGATAATGGCATAGCGCTGACGCACTTCGCTGGCGCGGCCTTCGGCCTCGGCAATCTGGGCCACCATTTGCCTGGCCGCTTCGCGAGCCACCAGAAAGGCTCCGCGTAAATTTACGCCCAGAACCGCGTCAAAATCCTCGACCTCAAGATCCAGAATATTACCAGAGCGCACCATGCCGGCATTGTTGACCAATACATCCACACGCCCAAAGGCAGAGCGGGTTTCGGCAAAGAGATTGCGCACCGACAAGGGGTCAGCAACATTGCAATCGACAAACAGCGCCTTGCCACTGGCGGCGCCCAGATCATCGGCGGCCTCGCGGCCCGCTTCCACATCAATGTCGGCCAAGACCAGCTTGCATTTTTCATCGGCAAAGCGCCGGGCGCAGGCCAGGCCTATGCCCTTGGATGCCCCCGTGATGACAACAACCCGTTCATCCGCCATTTTTCTTCCTCACAGCCGTAATGTCCCAACAAGGTGTCAGGTTATTGCTGGCTTATAAAGGGAAGTGGCGAGGTGCGCCAGCGTTTGGAGTTAGGTCTGTCGAAGGAATTGCATTTCTTCCTTGAGCCTCAGTTTTCGTTTTTTCAGGGCCAGAATGTGCAATGGATCGTGGGACGGTCGTTTCAGTTCTTGTTCGATTTCATTTTCAAGGTGAGAGTGACGATTACCCAATTCGCGAATTCGCGCGTCCACAGCCATAGGCTCCTCCATCGGTTAACGGTAAAGCATCATGGCATAGAAATCGGCATTCGTCACTTCACATTTTGTCACAGGGTAAAAGAAGTCTTGAAGCCCTTCTGTCTTGCGCTCATACTGCACCAGCGTTGTGAATCGGTATACGGTTTCAGTCAGAAACAGCCGAACCACGCAGGAGCGAGTGCATGAGTTTTGATGGTGATGAAACCATGCGGGCCCGCCTGTTGGTGCTGTGCGAAGAACACAGTGATCTTGATGCGGCAATCGACGCTCTGATCGCGGCGCGCATTCAGGATCAGTTAAAAATTGCTCGCCTGAAAAAACGAAAACTGGCCCTAAAAGACCAAATTCATTGTCTCGAAATTCAGTTGACGCCAGACATTATTGCCTGAAATTGTACCTTCCAAATTGACCACAATACCCCGCATTTCAAAGGCGGGCATATCTTTGGCCTATCCCCGAAATTCAGGGTCAAATAAGGGGTAAATAAGGGTCAAAAAAGGCTCATTTATATAAATTTAGGCCAATTTTTGGATAATAAAGGCAGCTTTTGAGGTGGTGTCATCTGTTTTGCCGCTCATCTGCCAGTTTTATTTGGCTGCTGTAATCCAGTCCAGGACGGGCTTAACCCACGCTTCGCGCGGGGTGAAAAAGGCACCATGTGCCTTGCCAGTACTGATGGCGATTTCCGTGAAAGACGTCACGGCTTTGCTGTGATCAACCAGCGCCTGACAGGTGCCAAAACGGTCCGAAGTTTCATAGATGGAAAGTACGCGCCCAGAGAGTTTTATGTCGGGTCTGGCCTTCACCCAGCCGCCACAACTGGCCATTAAAATTGTGTTTATATCTGGCAAGGAAAGCTTGGATGAGGCGAGCGCGGTAATCATCCCGCCCCGGGAAAACCCAAGCAGAGTGATGTTGTGTGCTGGCACCCCTGCCGCCATCAGCGTGTGGACATCATTGGCCAGTTTTTCGGCCCAGGCCGCAGGGTCTGTGTTTGCCGGACGGTGATAGGCAATCAGGTTAAAATCAGAGGCCGAAAGCGCCGTTTTAATGGCTGGAAAATCATAGGTGCCAAAACGAGGATGTACCGGGGTTTCATTACTACCCTCAACAATGAAACCGTGGGAATAAAAAACGTATTTTTCGCCCGCATTTATGGGCCCTGGAAAATCTGTGTACAGGGTGCCAGCTTTTGCGGTTTGCGCATTTATGGTCATGGCCGCTCCAAGAATAAAAAGAAGGATGAACCTGTGGTGTTTTGATACGCGCATGTGTTCTCTCCAAAGCCGCATGCCACTATGGCACAGGGGTGCATTTCACTCCAGATGGAAGGGCAGAGGGGCTATTGCGCCTCATCCTTCGACAAGCTCAGGACGAGGGTTTTCGTTAAGGCAAACACACCTCATGGTGAGCTTGTCGAACCATGAAAGAAGACCCGCGTCTTTCTTTCCTTCGTCGCAATGACGGTGTTAAAAAGAGCGCCCTCCTCTCCCAATGGGAGAGGAATGAGGTGAGGGGCTAGGGCCTGAATTATTTTGCGAAAACAGGCCTTACTCACAACCCCCTCATCCCAACCTTCTCCCCAGGGGAGAAGGAGAAAACCGACGGCGTCATCCCGGCGAAGGCCGGGACCCATTTTTAAGGCCTCAAGGTAGATTTCGGCCTGCGCCGCAATGACGGTTATCACAATGATGAAAGGTTTGTCACCCCGGCGCAGGCCGGGGTCCATCTTGCAGGTTGTGTTGTCTGGCCCATTCTGAAATGTTGTTTCTAATGTCTTCCAAGGATTGTTTTACCTGCTGGACATTTTCATCCGTAAGGTGACTTGTAAAACTGGGTTGTTTTACAGCTAGATGCTCAATGACTTCTGTTACACTAGATACGATGCGCGGCATTCCAGAGAGCTCAACTGACCAACCCTTAGGAGTAAAATGGATGACATTATTTCTTAGTTTATGAAGCCGCTTCACGTCACCGTAAATTCCGATATTTTGGTTAAAAGTATAGGGAGGAAGCAATCTTTCTGGGTTCTTGATCCATTCGAAGAGTGTGAGGAAGTCTGCCAATTTTGGCTCTCTTAGCAATGCATTCCGTACACCCTTTGAAAGTTGGTCAAACTTTTTCCTGTCTCCATTATTGTATTCAGCTACAATATCTTGATATTCTTCAGCAAACCTTTTTGTTTCAGCATATTCTTTTTGCGATTTAACTGAAAGGCTGCCATCGGTTTGACCATGAATGCTCTCAAGAGCGCAAACACACGCGCCTTGCAGGGCTGCGTGCAGCGCAAGGATCAACCATTTCATAGCATACGTGTTATTCAGAACTTCTTTGGAAAAATTGGCTGAAGTTTTCAGCGCATCAATAAATTCAAGATGTTCGTCAGTGCAAAGATAAATGCCGTTAAATTCCTCATCCTCACTCATCACTTACCCTCTAAACATCAACTTCGGCGCTAAGGGCATTGTCCTGGATGAATTCGCGGCGGGGTTCCACTACATCGCCCATCAGCTTGGTGAAGATGTCGTCGGCCTCATCGGCGTGTTCAACGCGCACCTGCAAAAGCGAGCGGCCATTGGGGTCCAGCGTGGTTTCCCAGAGCTGGTCGGCATTCATTTCGCCAAGGCCCTTATAGCGCTGGATGGATAGCCCGCGAGAGCCTTCGGTGAGCACGGCGCGGAAAAGCTCCATCGGTCCGTGAATGACAGTTTCGCGGCCCTTGCGCCGGAAATGGGCTGGCTGTGCATAGGTCTTTTGCAAATTTTCCTGCATGTTATGCAGGCGACGCGCATCGGCGGAGCGGCGAAAAGCAGCATCAAAAACAATGGTTTCGCGCACGCCGCGCACATCGCGGGAAAAGGTAATGGCACCCTCTTCACCAAACGCGCCGCGCCAGTCATCTTCGCCTTCTTCGGCGATGACATTCAGCCGGGTGGCGGTACGGTCCAGCGCATCCTGATCGGCATCACCGGCAAAAACGCCAGCAATGGCGGCCTGCGCAATAATCGTCCCCGGGGCGCGCGCCTCAAGGCGGGCCACGGTCAGGCTGACCTTTGAGGCCTCGTCGATCAAATCGCGTAAATCAGGCCCGGTAATCTGCTCCCCGTTATGCAATTCCAGAACGGCCTCGCTCACCCCTTCGTCCAGAAGGTAGGCATCCATTTCGTCCTGATCTTTAAGGTAGCGTTCCGAGCGTCCTTTTGAGGCCTTATAAAGCGGTGGCTGGGCAATATAGAGATAGCCGCGTTCGATCAGTTCGGGCATTTGGCGATAGAAAAATGTCAGCAGCAAGGTGCGGATGTGCGCCCCGTCGACGTCGGCATCGGTCATGATAATGACCTTGTGATAGCGCAGTTTTTCAATGTTAAAATCATCACGACCAATGCCAGTGCCAAAGGCGGTGATCAGTGTGCCGATTTCGGCGGAACCCAGCATGCGGTCAAAGCGGGCGCGCTCTACATTCAGGATTTTCCCACGCAGGGGCAAAATGGCCTGATTTTTACGGTCCCGGCCCTGTTTGGCCGAGCCGCCAGCGCTGTCGCCTTCGACGATGAAAATTTCAGCCTTTGCGGGATCACGTTCCTGACAATCAGCCAGCTTGCCGGGCAAAGAGGCAATATCAAGCGCTGATTTGCGCCGGGTCAGCTCGCGGGCTTTGCGCGCCGCTTCTCTTGCTGCTGCCGCCTCGACAATTTTTTGCACAATGGTTTTAGCTTCCGCCGGGTGTTCCTCGAACCATTCAGAAAGGCCGGTGCCCATCAGGTTTTCGACCACCGGGCGCACTTCGGACGAGACCAGCTTGTCTTTGGTTTGCGAGGAAAATTTCGGGTCCGGCACCTTGATCGAGAGCACGCAAGTCAGCCCTTCGCGGGCATCATCGCCGGCCAGTGAAACTTTTTCCTTTTTGGCTATGCCCATCCGGGCGGCATAAGAATTGATCGCCCGGGTCAGGGCACCGCGAAAGCCCGCCAAATGCGTGCCGCCATCGCGTTGCGGGATGTTGTTGGTAAACACCAGCACATTTTCATGATAGCTGTCATTCCACCAGAGCGCCGCCTCGACAGTGATGTCATCACGCTCGCCGTGGACCAAAATTGGTTCCGGCAGAAGGGCCGTTTTGGTGCGATCCAGATGGCGCACAAAGGCCTCGACCCCGCCTTCATAATGCAAGGTTATTTCAAAAGGTTCAGGTCCGCGTTCATCGCTGATATTGATCTTCACGCCGGAGTTCAAAAACGCCAGTTCCCGCAGGCGGTGAATCAAGGTGTCGCGGTCAAACTCGACCATGGTAAAAGTGCCGGTGGACGGCCAGAAACGAACCATGGTGCCCGTACGGCCAGGCGTATCACCAGTCACAACCAGGTCTTTTTCCGGCTCGCCATGGGCAAAGCGCATGAAATGTTCTTTGTCCTTGCGCCAGATGGTCAGGTCCAGCTTGTATGACAACGCATTGACCACCGAGACGCCCACCCCGTGCAGACCGCCGGAAACCTTGTAGGAGTTTTGGTCAAACTTACCACCGGCGTGCAATTGCGTCATGATCACCTGGGCCGCCGACATGCCTTCTTCTTCGTGTATGGCGGTGGGAATCCCCCGGCCATTATCGGCGACGCTGACCGAACCATCGGCGTGTAAAATCACATCAATGGTGTCGCAATGTCCGGCCAGCGATTCATCAATCGCGTTGTCCACCACCTCATAGACCATGTGGTGCAGACCCGAGCCGTCATCGGTGTCGCCGATATACATGCCGGGGCGTTTTCGGACCGCATCCAAGCCTTTGAGGACCTTGATGGAATCGGCACCGTAATCATCGCCATCGTTGTTTGGGCTCGCGTCTTGATTCGTTTGATCTGTCATAGTGTTAACCTACTCCCTGTAGGCCAGTCAGGCGAGGAAAAATCTGTATTTTTTCACCGGGGCTAACCGCTTGAATCCGTAAAATGGAAATTTGTCTGTCCCTCTCTCCCATTCTTACTTTTGGGTGAGAAGGTCGGGATGAGGGGCTTGTGAAGGACATATTCATTATCTCACTTTCGTCGTCACCCTCCGGCTTGACCGGAGGGTCCATAGGGCTGTGTCATTCACAATGGATTCTCCGGTCGAGCCGGAGAATGACGAAGTGGGGTGATGAGAGAATAACGAAGGAAAAATAACCACACAAACATGTCATCTCATCCCAACACCTGTCATCCCGGCGTGATCCGGTGCACCACACAAAAAGACCGGCACTGGTTATTCTATTTTGCACGCCTGCCCCGGGCTGATCTCGAATAACTGGGCACGATCCCCAAAGGCATCAAAAAGGTGCTGGTCCGTTCCGGTCAGCCAGCCCTGGCCTTTCATAGCGCACACTTCGTCGATCAGGGCCGCGCGTCGCCCCGCGTCCAGATGGGCACAGGCCTCGTCCAGCAGCACCAGCGGGGCAGGGGTGTCCTTGGTCGTCGCCACGGCGCGGGCATGAGCCAAAGTCAGGCCAATCAGCAAGGCTTTTTGCTCGCCAGTGGAGGAAAGCGCCGCCGGCATGGCCTTGGCGCGCCAGATCACCTGTAAATTGGCCTTGTGTGGGCCGCAAAGCGCCCGCCCGGCAGCACCATCACGGTTGCGCGCCGATAAAAATACCTGTGCCAAGGCTTCGGCCAGATTGTCGTCACCACACAAGGGGGCATCGTCATAGAGCGCCTCTAACTGCAGATCAGCCTGGGGAAAGGCGCTATCGTTGCGGGCATTTATCTCCACTTGCAAATGGGCAATGGTATCGGCACGGGCGCGCATGATGGCGGCCCCGGCAGTGGCCATTTGGCGCTCGCACGCCTCCAGCCAGCCAGGGTCGGCTCCGCCCTCGTCAAGAAGGCGCTGGCGGTCGCGCATGGCGCGCTCATAATGGGTGGCGTTGCGTCCGTGTTCGGGGTGCAGGCTGAGTGTCAGGCGATCAAAGAAGCGCAGACGCGCGCCCCGTGGTCCGGCAAACAGGCGATCCTGCGCCGGGGTCAGCCAGACAAGGCGCAACAAATCGGCCAGCGCCCCGGCTTTGGCGTTTTGTCCATCAATGCGCACCCGCCGGGTGCGTGTATGGGCATCCAGCCCGGTGCCGAGGTCAAAAGTCTCGTCTGTGCCGTCCAGTTGTAAAACCGCATGCACGCCCCAGGCCTTGCTGTCACAGTCCTGACGCACCGGCGCATCCAGCGGCACCCGGCGCATGCCGCGCCCGGGTGCCAGAAAGGATATAGCTTCTAAAATGTTGGTTTTGCCCGCGCCATTAGCCCCAAAAAGCACGACAGGGCGGGTATCCAGCATTAGTTCCAGCGCCGTGTAAGAGCGAAAGTCACGCAAATGAAGGGCGGTGAGTGCGCTCACACCCGCAGCGGCATCAACACATAAAGCGCGCCGGTTTCGCCATCATCTTCAACCAGAGAAGGCGAGGCGCTGTCGGCAAAGCGAAGCACCGCATCGTCGGTTTCGATCTGGCCTAAAATGTCCAGTAAATAGCGCGCGTTAAAGCCAATCTCCATAGGTTCGGCGTCATAATCCACCGATAATTCCTCGACCGCCAGACCGGCTTCGGGATTGTTGACCGTCAGGGTCAGGGTATCGGCCTCAAGGGTCATTTTAACCGAGCGGGATTTTTCCGCCGAAATGGTGGCGACTCGGTCAACGGCGGCGGCAAACACACCGCGTTCAATCTTCAGCATGTGTGCATTTTCGCGCGGGATGACTCGCTCATACTCTGGAAACGAGCCATCAATCAATTTGGACGTCAGGGTCGCCGCGCCAATGGTAAAGCGTATTTTGGCCTCGGATACAGACACCGCAATCTCATCATCAACACCATCCAGCAGGCGGCGAACTTCGGAGACGGTTTTGCGCGGAATGATAATGCCGCTCATCCCGGCGGCGCCGTCGGGCAGGGCAATCTCGGCCAAAGCCAGCCGATGCCCGTCAGTGGCCACAGTGCGCAAATGGGCGTCATCACCCTCGGTCGCATGCATGTGGATGCCGTTCAGGTAATAGCGAGTTTCTTCGGTCGAGACGGCAAAACGGGTTTTATCGATCAGTTTTACCAGATCAGAAGCGTGCAGGGTAAAGCTGTGGTTGAGGCCATCGGCGCTAAGCACCGGAAATTCATCTTCGGGCAGCGAGGGCAGCGAGAAGCGCGACCGCCCGGCATTAATCATCAGACGCGGATCATCCGCAGTCTTGATCAGTTCCACCTCGGCCCCATCTGGCAGTTTGCGCACAATCTCGTAAAAGGTGTGCGCTGGGGCGGTCACCGTGCCGTCTTCACTGATCTGCGCAGATACACCCTCGACAATCTGAATATCCAGATCGGTGGCGGTAAAGCTGAGCTGGTCACCCTTGGCGCTGACCAGCACGTTTGAGAGGATCGGAATGGTGTTGCGGCGCTCGACCACGCTTTGCACATGGTTCAGGGCTTTGAGAAGATCGGCGCGTTCAATGGTCAGTTT
>NVVV01000028.1 GCA_002733495.1 Robiginitomaculum sp. | reverse complement strand
CGCGTGGATATTTCTGCACCACCAGCGGCAATATCACCAATGAGATTATCCTGAGATACCTCGAAACCCATGCAAAAACTCCGTAGCGGGCTTACAGCCCAAGGCGAACCTACCGGCGTCCGCCGGTAGTGGTTCAGTAGCTCAAACTTCTGATAACTCGTTAATTTACAATGCTTTACGTACATAACTAATTCCTAACTTATTTAAAATTAGGTGTCAGCCCCCAGAATAATAGCTTTGCAATGGACGCACTGGAAAAATTATTGCTGGTACAAATGCAAATTGGCGCTTTGCCACCAGAGCGTCAGACCATGTTGGAGATGTTCATGGCACAACATTCTAAGAATGAGATCGAAAATGCGCGCGCCATGGCTAATCTAAGACATCACCAACTGATCCTCTATGGCGCGATTAAGCCTAAATCCTAGCCGCAACCCTACATCCGAAAGACGCCGAATTTGGTATCCTCTCTGGGCGCATTTTTACTGGCGCTAAGGGCCAAGCCTAGCACCCGGCGGGTGTCGGCGGGGGCGATAATACCATCATCCCAGAGCCGCGCGGTCGAGTAATAGGGAGAGCCTTCTTCTTCATATTTTTCGCGGATTGGGGCGGTAAAGGCGTCTTCGTCTTTTTTGCTCCAGCTTTCGCCGCGCCCTTCCATGGCGTCACGTTTGACGGTGGAAAGCACGCTGGCCGCCTGTTCGCCCCCCATGACCGATATGCGCGCATTTGGCCACATAAAGAGAAGGCGCGGAGAATAGGCCCGTCCGCACATGCCATAATTACCGGCCCCATACGAGCCGCCAATGACCACGGTAAATTTGGGCACTTTGGCACAGGCCACCGCCATCACCATCTTGGCCCCATCCTTGGCAATGCCGCCGGCCTCGTATTTGCCACCAACCATAAAGCCGGAAATGTTTTGCAGGAATACCAGCGGGATGTTGCGGGCGCAGCATAGCTCTATGAAATGGGCGGCCTTTTGCGCGGATTCAGAAAATAAAATGCCATTATTGGCCAAAATCCCGACCCGCTGGCCATAGACGCGGGCAAAGCCGGTGACCAGTGTTTCGCCATAGAGCTTTTTGAACTCGTCAAATTCGCTGCCATCGACCAGACGGGCAATGACTTCGTGCACGTCATAGGGGGCGCGCACATCACGCGGAATAACGCCGTTCAGCTCGTCCGGGCTGTAAAGCGGCTCTTTTACATCGCTGGCCTGCTCGCCGGTGCGCGGAAGATTCAGATTTTGCACGATGCGGCGGGCCAGAAATAGTGCATGTTCATCATCATTGGCATAATGGTCCACCACGCCGGATTTGCGCGCATGGACATCGGCCCCACCAAGATCCTCGGCGGAGATAATCTCGCCAGTGGCGGCCTTGACCAATGGTGGGCCGGCCAGAAAGATGGTGCCCTGATTACGCACAATAATGGTTTCATCCGACATGGCAGGCACATAGGCCCCGCCAGCGGTGCATGATCCCATCACCACGGCGATCTGGGCAATGCCCTTGGAGGACATGATGGCCTGATTATAGAAAATACGGCCAAAATGGTCGCGATCGGGAAAGACTTGCGCCTGATGGGGCAGGTTCGCCCCGCCAGAATCGACCAGATAGATGCACGGCAAATGGTTTTCCAGCGCAATCTCCTGCGCCCGCAAATGCTTTTTCACCGTCATGGGATAATAGGTGCCGCCCTTTACCGTGGCATCATTGGCCAACACCATCACTTCGCGGCCCTCAACACGGCCAATGCCGGCAATCAGCCCGGCGCCATTTATACCGCCGCCATACATGTCACCTGCCGCCAGTGGAGATAGTTCTAAAAATGGCGTTCCGGGGTCCAGCAAATGCTCAACCCTTTGTCTGGGAAGTAATTTGCCCCGTTTGATGTGTTTGTCGCGTGCGCGCTCGTGCCCACCAAGGGCAGCCTTAGCGGTACGGGTGCGCAAGTCCTCCAGCAGGTTTCCCATGGCATTGGCATTGGCGGTAAATTCTGGACTGGCGGTATCCACATTTGAATTGAGGATGGTCATTTTATTTTCCTGTGCGCATCAGACTCACCATAACGTCTGGGGTGACTAAAGCAGGTTGCGGGCCTTTGCTCAATCTTTGTACCCTGTTTATGCGTGTAAGAAGAGTGCACGTTTATCTTGGTTGTCATTTCCGGGCCTGTCCCGGTAATCCAGTCTATGGTGCCTCTTCATTTCTGGATTGCCCGAATGAATCGGGCAATGACACCTAAAGGTATTATTGGACTGTTTTTCTGGAGACGATGATGAGCGACACCCCGTATCGGCTGATACAAGACGGGCCGATTGCCCGCCTGACCCTGACGCGACCAAGCAAGCGCAATGCGCTGAACGCGGCCTATTGGCGCGATTTGCCGGGGTGTATTTCTGATCTGTCGGCGGCGGGCAAAACCCGGGTGCTGATTTTGGATGCCCAGGGGCCGCATTTTTGCGCCGGGATCGACCTTGGCATGTTTGCGGACATGTCTGGCTCGACCGATGAAGCGGAGACTCGCGAGGCCTTTACTTACATTTTGCAACGGATGCAAAGCGGATTTGATGCGCTGGAGGCGGCGCGCTTTCCAGTGATTGCCGCCATTCAGGGGTGTTGTATCGGGGCCGGGGTGGATATGACCAGCGCCTGCGACATTCGTATTGCCACGCAGGACGCCTATTTTCGTATTGAAGAGATCAATGTGGGCATGATGGCCGATGTGGGCACTTTGCAACGCCTGCCCAAAGTGTTGCCACTGGGGGTGGTGCGTGAGCTGGCCTTTACCGGCGCAACGCTGGATGCGAAACGCGCCTTCGCATTGGGCTTTGTCAACGCCCTTGGCGATGATCACGGCGCGGTGCTGGCTCTGGCTGATGAGATGGCGACACAGATCGCGGCCAAGCCGCCAATCGCCATTGCCGCCTCGAAAGATTGCATCAATCACGCCCGCGATCATGGGGTGGCCGAAAGTATGCGCTATATGCGTGCGGTGCAGGCCGGGGTGTTCAAACCCACCGATATTCTTAGCGCCGTTACCGCCCGGGCCGAAGGCAAGCAGGCCGATTTTGCCGACCTGATCAATACCAACAAATCCAGCTAAACGCATGAGGGCTGGCTGACCCTGCGCCGTATTTTATGATATAAAAGTACATATGACATCGCAGATCGACATCCGAACGGATACGCAATGCCTAAAACGCCAACAGTATTAACCGCCGAGGATTTGGCCGCCATCAGCATTTTGTCTGATGCGCCAAAGGGCGCGTTAAAGGCGGCGGCCAAAAAGGTGGAATGGTTTTCTTTGCCGGGTGGACGCAAGCTGCTTTCAGTTGGGGATGCCTCGGATTCTATTTATTTTTTGAAATCCGGTGTTTTGGGCGCGTTTAACAATAACGAAGACGGGACACTTAATTTTATTGGCCATATCCGTTCTGGCGAGCCGGTTGGCGAAATGGCCTTTCTGGGCGGTGTACCTCATACGGCGTCTATCTATGCCATGCGCGATTCAGAGATTGTGCGCCTGCCACGTGAAGCCTTTGAAAAACTGATCAAGCGCCACCCGACCCTGATGCGCTCTTTGGCACAAATGATGGTGTCGCGTATGCGCCGCCATCACCGCGATGGTTATGATGGGGCTAGTGAGCCAAAGGTGTTCGCGCTTTTATCCACATCGCCAACGATTAATTGCGTGCATATCGCGAGGCAGCTATCCGAGGCCCTGTGCGCTTTGGGGCGCAGTTGCGTAATTGTCGGCCCCGAAGCCGAAGATAGTAGTAGCGAATGGTTTGACGCGCTGGAACGGACCCATGATGTGGTGTTGCTGCATTCGCCGGTTGCCGATACGCACTGGTTTCGCCTGTGCTTGCGTCAGGCCGATCGGTTGTGGCTGGTGGGGCGGGCCGATGCGCGCCCGTCCGATCCTTTATTGCCGCCTGACCGTTCTCCGGCGCGTATGTTCCGTCTGGTTGATGTTTTGTTGTTGCATAATAAAGGCGAACGCACGGTCTCCAATGGCGGAGACTGGCAACGCGCCGCCAATGCGGAGCGGGTGTTTCACTGGCACCAGGGATCAAAAAGTGATGTAGCGCGCATTGCCCGAACGGCGGCGGGTCGGTCGGTCGGGCTGGTCCTGTCCGGGGGCGGGGCGCGCTCTTACGCTCATATCGGGGCCATTCGGGCCTTGCGCGAGGCCGGTGTTCCCATCGACTTTGCCGGGGGCACGTCCATGGGGGCGATCATCGCCGCCGGTCTGGCGCTTGGCTGGGATGATGAATTGATGGAGCGCAATATCTGTGATGCCTTTGTGCACTCTAACCCTTTAAACGATTACACCCTGCCGGTGGTGGCCCTGACCCGGGGACGCAAGGTCAACCGGCGTCTGGACCGCTTTTTTGGTGATTTTAGAATTGAAAATCTGGAAATTCCATTCTTTTGTGTTTCCAGTAATCTTGGCAGCGGATGCGCCACCATTCATCGCGAAGGACTGTTACGGAGGGCCTTGCGCGCCTCCATCGCTTTGCCAGGTGTTTTGCCACCTGTTGTGATCGATGGCGAGGTCCATGTGGATGGGGCCGTGGTTGATAATTTTCCGGTCAATGTCATGGCCCGATTACATCGGGGCTTGACTGTGGGCGTAGATGTGGCGCGTGAAAAAGGCTTGAAAGTTGATGATTTCATTAATCCGCCAGGATTTTTTAGCTGGGTGATGCGTCATGGTTTACAGGAAGCCCCGCCTATTGCCAGCCTGTTGATGCGATCGGCCACCATTGCCCGGACCAGTGTGCAGGATGCCCGTGATACAGTTGATATTCTGGTTCTGCCTGATATAGCCGAAGTAGAACTGCGCGACTGGAAAGCCTATGATCAGGCGGTTGAGGCGGGATATCGCGCCATGGTTGAGGCCTTGAAAGAGGGCGCGCTGACGCGCCTGAAGCATAGCCCGACCTGAAGCATTTTCAGAAGGAGGCTTTACCCCTGTGGTTCAGGTGCCTTGTCCTGAGGGCAAAAAGCCTGTGTCCCCATATGATCAGGCAGGGAAACAACAACACAATCTACGACTGGCGATTGAGGTTGTGCCTCTTTTTGTTTGCCACCGCGCTTCAGATCATCCCAAATACTGATCGGGACGGGGGCTTTGGCCAATCGTTGGCGGTAAACCTGCACGTTTTCCAGAACGCGCTGGACGTAATTGCGGGTTTCACCAAACGGAATGGTTTCCACCCAGTCGATCGGATCAACCTCGTCTCTAGGGTCGCCATAATCCTTGATCCAGCGATTGGCCCTGGTTTTCCCGGCGTTATAGGAGACCGTGGCCAATATATACGAGCCGTTAAAGTCCTCCAGCAGTTCTTGTAAATGTGCAGAACCTAAGCGGGCATTGTAATCGGGGTCCGACGTCAGCCAGCTTTTGCGATAGCGTGTACCCAGAATACGCGCCGTATGGCGGGCTGTAGCTGGCATGAGTTGCATCAGGCCTTGTGCCCCAACTCGGCTGACGGCTTTGGGGTCCAGTTCGGTTTCCTGCCGCATTAAAGCCAGCAAAAACGCTTTGTCGACGGGTAATGTATCGGGCAAATGTATGACCGGCCAGGCACTATCTGGCAGTACTTCTCCGCGCCAAAGTGCGGCTTTGGCCGCACGAATAGCGGCGCGTTTTTGACCCATTTCATACGCCAAAGAGGCCAGCATGACATGGTCCACTGCGTTGGGAAGAAGGTCATCAAGATAATAAGAGAATGTGCGATAGAGGCGGCGTTCCCCGGTCATGCCAATCAATTTCAGGGCTTGAATTTGGAGGTTGTTATCAAACGCTGCTCGTTGCGCTACTGAGGGTTGTGGGTCATGGCCAAGGTCCAGCATATTGATGCCCAGCTTTTGTGCCGCCAATTGCCCATAATAGGTAAAGTCATGTTTGGAGGCCTTGTGCCAGGCTGTTTCAGCGGCCTCGGTGTTGCCCATGGCCTGCTCTGCGCGGCCAATCCAGTAATAGGCCCGGGCCAAGGACACTGGCGTAGTCACACCATCTTTTAAGCGTTTGAAATGCGAAAGTGCAACAATTGGATCTTTTAGTTTCTGCAAGGCCAGCCAACCGGCCAAAAATTCGCCATCGGCAAAATCGCCACCTTTGCTCATCCCATGGCGCGCAGCCAGTGTGTAGGCAATAGTAAAATTCCCATCTTTCATGGCGCGGCGGGCCAGTAAATGTCGCTCCTGCCACATACGCTTGGCGGCAATCGGGTTGGTTGCGCCTTCGGGAAATTGCAGCGCCAGTTCAATGGCTTCATCGGCCAGACCATGACGGCGACGCCAGCGGGTGCGTTCATATAAAAGCCCACCATCTGTTTGATCAGCTTTGGGGACGCGGCGCACCGCCGCATCAATACCACCAGCATTGCGCCAAAGCTTATAGCGCGCGCTCGCCAGCGCCCGGTCTTTGCCATGCAGGCGGGGCAGCATGCGTGACGCCGCACCGCGATGGCGACCCCACAGCATGGTATCGGCACGGATACGGTGATCTTCTGCCGTTAAAGTATCGCCGTAGTGCGTCGTAACGAGGCGCTCTTCATCACGCGTAAGCGTATTATTTCGCCAGGCAGACCGGATTTGTGCCTGGGTTTCAACATCAAAGGCGCCAGTTTGCAAAGCGCTGGCAAAGGCCAGCTTCCCTGTGCCACTGATCGGCGGCCATTTATCAAAATATTTGATGATAAATTCCGGCTTCAGGCCGGAAGCGCCGATTTTCTTTTCGGCCTCCATGCGGATGCGAATATGGCGCGGCCAGTCTTTTAGCGTTTCAACAGCCTCTTTTAGTTCAAAAAACCCTGCATTTTTATCTTCGATGGCAATGCGCCATAACAACAGGTTTCGCCCTGATAGAGTGGTGACACCAGCACGATAGCCACGAACCGCACCCCAGTCATCAGTCTTGGCGGCGCGCATCGCCTTGCGAAAATTGGTATATTCCATATCGCTGCCAAGGGGGGGGATGAAGCGGATGACGGGCTTGGCAGAGGGCACCGGATCGGCGGCCATTGCTGTTCCTGCAAGCAGTATGGCGGCGATTGGCACTATGCGCAGAAGTTTGATCATACTATATGCTCACCCAGACCGATACTGATTTACGCTTACCATAACGCAAAATCCTCAATAGGTCTTGAAGAGGCTGCGTATTAAAGGTTCGATCCATGTTTTATGGCTCCCTCACAGCATTGATAACCCCCTTTAAAGGGGGCCGGATAGATGCATCTGCATTTCGTAGCTTTGTTCAGTGGCAAATTGCTGAAGGTACGCATGGGCTGGTCCCTTGTGGCACAACTGGCGAAGCCCCGGTATTAAGTGATAAAGAGCACAGACATCTTATTGAAATCTGCCAGGAAGAAGCGGCTGGAAAAATTCCGGTTATTGCCGGGGCAGGCTCCAGCATTACCGCAAAATCATGCGCTCTGGCGCAAACGGCCAAGGAACTGGGCGCAGATGCAGTTCTGGTTTCTACGCCCCCTTATAATAAACCATCGCAAGAAGGCATATACGCTCATTTTATGGCCATTGCGGATGTGGGTCTGCCGGTTATTCTCTATAACGTGCCGGGGCGCTCTGTGGTCGATATTAGCGTTGAAACCATGGGACGATTGTCCGCTCATGAGATGATTATTGGGGTCAAGGACGCCACTGCGGATATGGGGCGTATTGCCGATCAACGGACCGCTTGCGGTGCTGATTTCGTGCAGCTTTCCGGCGATGATTTTTCTGCGCTGGGCTTCGCAGCCCATGGCGGGCAGGGGTGTATCTCTGTGACCTCGAATGTGGCCCCCAAGCTCTGTGCGGATATGCAAAACGCCTTGCGCGGCGGAGAGTTTCAAAAGGCCTGCGCAATAAACGACGCCTTGCAAATCCTGCACCGGGCTTTGTTTGTGGATGCCAGCCCTGCGCCCGCAAAATATGCCTTGTCACGCATGGGGATGATCAATCCTGATTTGCGTCTGCCTATGGTTGAAGCCAATGCCCAGGCCCGTGAGGCCGTGCGTGCTGCGCTGAAAACTCTGGAAAACCGGGGGTAATAATGGCGGTAAAGAAAAAGGATACGGGCAAGAAAGTCATCGCCGATAACCGTCGTGCCCGGTTTGACTATCACCTTGATGAGGTAATGGAAGCGGGGATCATGCTGACAGGAACCGAGGTGAAATCCTTGCGCACTGGTCAGGCCAGCATTGCGGAATCCTATGTGGCTGTGGCGGGAAACGAGCTGGAACTCATCAATGCCAATATCCCCATATACGAGGCGGCAAACCGGGAAAACCATGCCCCCAAACGTCCGCGTCGTTTGTTGATGCATAGACGGGAAATCGATAAAGTTCTGACCGCAGTCAGTCGTCAGGGGCGCGCTGTTGTACCGCTAAAAATGTATTTCAATGCACGCGGCATTGTTAAGCTGGAAATTTCCATTGCGACGGGCAAAAAACTGCATGACAAGCGCACGACCAGCAAGGATCGGGACTGGAAACGCGATCAGGGTCGCTTGATGCGCGATCGCGGATAGCGCGAACCTCCCTTTAATAACAAGCTGGTATGGTCATGCCTGCGGGCAGAATGGTGCTGTTATCACCGCAGGCCTTGTTCAACTGTGCCTGCGTGATATGGGCGCCGGTTAAATTAGCACCAGACAGGCAGGCCCCGGTCAGATCAGCGCCGGTAAAGTCTGCGTACCCGGCGTAAACGCCAACCATATTGGCCTTGCGCAAATTGGTGTTGATAAAACTGGCCCGGGTAAAGCGCCCGCCAAACATATTGGCGACAGACAGGTCAGCGGCAGAAAAATTAGAATGGTCCATGGTGGACAGGCTAAGGTCTGCCTGACGCAGCCGTGCGCCGTTTAACGTGCGCCATGGCAGGTTCTGGTATGAGAAATCAGCCTGAAAAAGATTACAGCGCGCACAGGACTTAGCCCCATTGCGTATTTTTGCAATTTGAGTGGCATTTTGTGCGTATGCGGCGCTTGTCATAAACAAGCTGCCTAGCAAAGCAAAAAATAAGGGCGTTTTGCGCATAATATCCTTCCCGTATGCAATCACCACAAGAGTGCATCACAAACGGGTAAGGATATTATGAACAGCCGGTGGTGGCCCCGCACACATCGCATTTCAGACAGGTGCCATTACGGACCAGCGTGAAATGCCCGCAATCCGGGCAGGCATCGCCGGTATAACCGCGGGCCTGTGACTGGCGGCGCACATCAGGCATAAAGCCCGGCGGTAGTGTGTTTGCGCTGCGCGAACCACCATTGCCTTCCTGAATAACATCGCCTGGATGCATATAAACATCGGCTTTGACCTCGTCCTCAGCATCATTGCTCTGGCGGGCTTGCGTGCTCAGCATGACAACATTTTCTGGCAATTGACCACGGGCAAAACCCTTGGAAATATAATCAGATACCCTGCTTTCTTGATGTATTTCTCCGTTACCGGCTTCCTTGCTTAGGCCATCAGCCGCCGTGCCAGGGTGCACATGGGCCAGGTCATCACGACCAAGATAGGAAACCGCCAGTTCGCGGAAAATATAATCCAGAATGGAGGTCGCATTTTTGATGGAATCATTGCCGGTGACCGGGCCTGCCGGTTCAAAGCGTGTGAAGATATAAGCATCAACAAACTCTTCCAGCGGCACGCCATATTGCAGTCCAATAGAGATGGCGATGGCAAAATTGTTCATCAGGCTGCGAAAGGCGGCGCCTTCCTTGTGCATGTCGAGGAAAATTTCGCCCAAAGTGCCATCATCAAATTCGCCGGTGTGCAAATAGACCTTGTGCCCGCCAACGGTCGACTTCTGGATATAGCCCTTGCGCCGGTCGGGCAGGCGTTGGCGTTTGGCCTTGATTTCGATAACGCGCTCGACAATTTTTTCAACTATGCGTTCGGTGACAATGCGTGTTTTTTCCGGTGTGGATGCTGACATGGCATCTTCCAGCGCATCCATGTCTTCATCAGAAAAGACTGAAGAGCTAAGCGGTTGTGAGAGTTTTGAACCATCGCGATAAAGGGCAACGGCCTTTAAACCCAGCGTCCAGGCCTGGTGATAATTGTCGGCACAATCATCAATGCTGGCATCAACGGGCATGTTGATGGTTTTGGAAATCGCGCCCGAAATAAACGGCTGGCTGGCCGCCATCATGTTCAGGTGTGCCTGTGCACTCAGGGAACGTGATCCGGTACGTCCGCATAGGGTGGCGCAATCAAAGACAGGCAAATGCTTGTCCTGCAAATGTGGTGCGCCTTCCAAGGTCATGGCGCCGCAGCAATAAATATTGGCGAGATTGATTTGCTCTACGGTAAAGCCAATGGCCTGCAATAAGTCGAGGTCAGGGTTATCCAGTTGTTCCTGTGACAAGCCCAGCGCATCGCGGCAAAACCCGTCGCCTAAAGCCCAGCGGGTAAAGACAAAGCGCAAATCAAAAGCATCGGTCAGGGCCGCCTCAATTTTTTCGCGCTCAAAGTCCGTAAATCCTTTGGCGCCCAGTGCTTTCCAGTTCAATTCTGGCGCGCCTTCCAGTGTGCTGTGCCCAGTGGCGTAAGCACACATTTCTGCGCTCTGTTCTTCATCATAGCCAAGGGCATCCAGAGATTCGGGCACAGAGCGGTTGATGATTTTGAAATAACCACCGCCCGCTAGCTTTTTAAATTTCACCAGCGCAAAGTCCGGCTCTATCCCAGTGGTATCGCAATCCATAACCAGGCCAATGGTGCCCGTGGGGGCAACCACACTGACCTGCGCATTTCTGAACCCGTGACGCTCACCAGCCTTTAAGGCTTCTTCCCAGATTTGCGGGGCGCGCTCCGACAAAGCCTCGAATGGACAGGCGCTTATCTGCAGGGGCAAGGGCGCCAGGTCCAAGCCATCATACTGGTCCAGTTCGCTTATACCTTTTGCCGCGCGTGTATGGTTGGCAATCACGCGCAACATGGATGTTTTATTGTCATTATAGGCCGGGAAGGGGTCAAGCTCGGCGGCGATTTCCGCCGATGTTTTATAGGCTGCCCCGGTCATTAATGCACTGATGCACCCGGCGGTGGCCCGCCCGGATTCGGAATCATAGCCAAGGCCTGTGGACATCAGAAAACCGCCAAGATTGGCAAAACCCAGACCCAGCGTGCGATATTCATGAGAGCGTTCGGCAATGGTTTTGGAAGGATATTGCGCCATTGCCACCGATATTTCGAGAACAATGGTCCACAGGCGGCAGGCATGCTCAAAGCTTTCGGTATCGAAACGTCCTTGCCCATCAAGGAATTTTTTCAGATTAAGCGAGGCCAGATTACAGGCCGTATCATCCAGAAACATATATTCAGAACAGGGGTTCGAGCCGCGAATTTGTTCTGAATCGGCGCATGTATTCCAGGCATTGATGGTATCATGAAACTGAATGCCGGGATCAGCGCAGGCCCAGCCGGCCTTGGCAATTTTTTGCCACAGACTGCGGGCAGAAATGGTTTTTATGGTTTTGCCGTCGGTGCGTTGTTTTAAATCCCATTGGGCATCATCATCAACGGCGCGCATAAAGGCATTATCTACGCGCACGGAATTATTGGCGTTTTGTCCGGAAACCGTGTGATAAGCCTCGGAATCCCAGTCGGCATCAAAAACATCCAGATCCAACTCGTCCATACCAAGGCGGGCAAGGCGCAAGGCCTGATCAATAGCACCATCGGGAACGCCATCACGCCGGGCCGCCCGGATTTCGCGCAACAGGGCCGCATTTTTTTTGGGGTCAAAGCAATCATCTTCATCGCCTGAGCATTGCACACAGGACTTGATGATAGAATCCAGACGTTTTTTGAGAACTTTAGAGCCGGTGACCAGAGCCGCAACTTTGGCTTCTTCCTTGCGTTTCCAGTCCACAAATTCTTCAATGTCGGGGTGGTCAGCATCAACAATGATCATTTTGGCGGCGCGCCGCGTTGTCCCGCCTGATTTTACGGCACCCGCAGCCCGATCACCCACGCGCAAAAAGCTCATCAGGCCGGAGGATACACCGCCGCCCGACAAAGGCTCGCCAGAACCGCGTAAGGTAGAGAAGTTCGTGCCGGACCCGGAGCCAAACTTGAAAATTCGGGTTTCACGCGCCCACAAATCCATAATACCGCCTTCATTGACCAGATCATCTTTCAGGCTCTGGATAAAGCAGGCGTGGGGCTGTGGGTGTTCATAGGCATTTTTAGAGCGCGAGGCCTTGCCGGTTTTCTGGTCAACATAATAATGGCCCTGTGCGGGGCCGCTTAAGCCATAGGCCCAATGCAGGCCCGTGTTAAACCATTGAGGAGAGTTGGGGGCCGCCATTTGTGTAACCAGCATAAAACGCATTTCGTCGTAAAACGCCTGTGCGTCTTCTTCTGCTGTGAAATAGCCAAGTTTCCACCCCCAATACGTCCAGGTACCAGCCATGCGGTCAAAGACCTGGCGAACACTGGTTTCCGCGCCAAAGCTAGCCGATTTTGCCGGGGCCTGACGCCGAAGCCAGTCTGGTATTTTCGGCTCATCAACCGGATCAGTTTCCGAAGGGACACCCGCTTTGCGCAGGTATTTTTGTGCCAGAACGTCAATGGCAACCTGGCTCCAGCTCTTTGGGGCCTCAATGTTATCGGCCTCAAAAATGGGCGTACCATCGGGATTGCGAATTTCGCTATGTGTTTCTTTAAAGGCTATATGGCTATATGGCCCTGATTTTGCATCCGTATAATGGCGGTTGATTTTCATACTAACGCTCCCCTGATCCAGAGGCTGGTCATGCGGAGAAATGTCATGCACCCAAACCTCTGCGGCGACTTTGTGCAGAGTCGACCCAAACGCCAACTTAAATTTTTATGATAAGCTGTGAAGCCCCAATATGTCGCAGGCAAGTCGTTCATTTTTCACATTTTTTAAAATATGACTTTGTATGCGATCTTTTAACTTTCTTGACTTAGTGTTCATGCTAAGAAAAATGCGGGGTCTTTTTAGTGATAACATCACAGGTCATAAAGCGTATGAGTGTCGCCGTTATAGACGATTCTCAACGTATACGCTCACTCATGGCTGCACTTTTGCGTGATTTGGGGTGCCAGTCGGTCTCTCCCTATGAAGGCGTGGAGCAGGCCTGTCAGGGTTTGGAGCGCGAACGCCCATCCCTGATTTTATGTGACTGGAAAATGACTGAAGCCAATGGCGGCGTCTTTCTTGATCGCATTCGCATGCATAAAGATGATCACATTGCCACCACGCCAGTGGTTATTGTGACGGGGTTTGGTTCTCGCGACATTCTGGCCGAAGCCATGCAAAAAGGTGCGACACAATTTCTTGTAAAGCCTGTTGTGCCGATCGAATTGCTAAAAAAAATGGCTTTTGTGCATACGGATGATCGCCCCATGGTGCGCCGCAATGGGCGTATGGTTTATGTCAAGCCAAAACCGGCACCAAAACCGGCACCAACGGTTAGCGCCAAGCCAGCTGTAGAGCGCCAAACGCCGGTCACTGCGGCCGAGACAGATTCCAATGTCTGGGAATTGTAAGCGGCTTTACCGCAGAGCACCTTTCCCCACCACGTACAGACGGGCATATACTCATCGAAACACTTGATTCGGGTAGAGGGTAGTCATGCGCGCTGATGAGGGGCTTATTCTGGATGAACCAATTGATGACGCGCTGTCCAGCCGTTATCTGGCCTATTCCTTATCAACAATAACCCAACGCGCTTTGCCTGATGTGCGTGACGGTTTGAAGCCGGTTCACAGGCGTATTCTGTTTGCCATGCTTGAATTAAAACTGGATCCGGAATCCGGTTTTAAAAAATGCGCGCGTGTCGTTGGCGATGTCATTGGCCGCTTTCACCCTCATGGTGATCAGGCCGTATATGACGCTCTGGTGCGTCTGGCTCAGGGTTTTGCCCAACGTTATCGTCTGGTCGATGGGCAAGGCAATTTTGGCAATATCGATGGCGATAGCGCTGCCGCGATGCGCTATACGGAGTCGCGCCTGACCATTGCGGCGCGCCTGCTGCTGGAAGGCATTGCAGAAGATACGGTTGATTTTCGGGCCACATATTCTGGCGAGGACGATGAACCTGTAGTTCTGCCTGCGGGCTACCCGAACTTGCTGGCCAATGGCTCGAACGGTATTGCGGTGGGCATGGCGACTTCCATCCCGCCTCATAATGCGGCGGAATTGCTGGATGCCTCGGCGCATCTGATTAAATACCCCGGGGCTAGTATTGAAACCCTGATGAAGTTTGTGCCGGGGCCTGATTTTCCCACGGGCGGGGTGATTGTTGAACCTGAAGACAGCCGGGCAGAGGCTTATAGGACCGGGCGGGGCGGCTTTCGCCTGCGCTCGCGCTGGGAACGTGAAGACCTGCCGCGCGGGCTGTGGCAGATTGTTGTTACGGAAATTCCCTATCAGGTACAAAAGGCCAAGCTGATCGAGAAGCTGGCCGCCCTGATTGAAACCAAAAAGCTGCCGCTTCTGGGGGATGTACGCGACGAATCCGCCGAGGACATTCGCCTGATACTGGAGCCACGCAGCCGCACGGTGGATCCGAAAATCTTTATGGAATCCCTCTTTGCGCTCAGCGATCTGGAAGTACGCATTTCGCTTAATTTGAATGTTCTGGCGGCTGATGGCACGCCGGGTGTCCTCTCATTGCGTGATACCTTGCAGGCTTGGCTGGATCACAGGCGCGAAGTGCTGCAACGGCGGACACGGGCACGTCTTGGCAAGATTGCCACCCGCCTTGAGGTTTTATCAGGCTATATCATTGCCTTTCTTAATCTGGATGACGTGATCCGTATTATCCGTGAGGAAGATCACCCCAAGGCCGATTTAATCCGGGCCTTTTCCCTTAGCGAGACACAGGCCGAAGCCATTTTGAATATGCGTTTGCGCTCTTTACGCAAGCTCGAAGAGATGGAGTTGCGCCGCGAGGACGAAGCCTTGCGCATCGAACAAGCGGAGCTGAACGTCCTTCTGGCCGATGATCAAGCGCAATGGAAGACCATTTTAGGCGAGATCAAGCACGCCAAAACACTTTTGGGGCCAAAAAGCGATGGCGGGGCGCGTCGCAGCAGCTTTGCTGAGGCAGCACCGCAAGACCGCACCGCAGTTTTGGAGGCCATGGTGGTCAAGGAGCCGCTGACCATTGTGTTGTCTGAAAAGGGCTGGATACGGGCCTTGAAAGGCCATGGCACTGATGTTGCGGATATCAAGTTCAAGGAAGACGATGCTGCCGCCTTTGTCTTGCCAGTGCAAAGTACGGATAAGCTGGTGCTGTTTTCCACAAACGGCAAGGCCTACACTTTGCCATGTGACAAGCTGCCGGGTGGGCGTGGACATGGCGATCCGATCCGCTTGATAATTGATATGGATGAAAGCCACACGCCATTTGCCATGTTTGTGCACCAGCCTAAAGCAAAACTCCTGGTTGCTTCAACAACGGGCCATGGGTTTGTGGTCAGCGAAGATGTCATTATTGCCATGACCAAAGGTGGCAAGCAGGTGCTTAATGTCGGCGGTGCCGACGAAGCCATAATTTGTAAACGCGTGAGTGGCGATCATCTGGCCGTGATTGGCGAGAACCGTAAAATGCTGTGTTACCCCTTGTCCGAGGTTAATGAAATGGCACGCGGCAAAGGGGTGAAGTTGCAAAATTATAAAGACGGCGGGTTGGCCGACGCCACCACCTTTACCGAAGATGACGGCCTTAGCTGGACAGACCCCAGCGGGCGTTCTTTTGCCTGCAAAGACTGGAAGAACTGGCTTGGAAAACGCGCACAGACTGGCCGTATGGCGCCCCGTGGTTTCCCGCGCTCTGGCTTGTTTAACCCTAGAAAATAGTCTGACTAGGACCTATATAAAGCCATACGCATTGCCTTTTGGCATTTTGGAGATTTCGCATGCTCATTTTTCTAGGCTTTCTACTGGTCGTCGGATTTTTTCTTGTTTCTATTTATAACCGTTTGGTTGCCTTGCGCCAAACCGGCAATCAGGCCTGGTCGGACATCGATATCCAGCTTAAACAGCGCTATGACCTGATCCCTAATCTGGTCGAGACCGTCAAAGGCTACGCCAAACACGAAAAAGATACGCTGGACGCTGTGGTTAAGGCCCGCAATGCCGCGATGAGCGCCGGTAATGTAACTGACCAGGCGGCGGCGGAAAACATGCTGACCGGCGCCTTGAAAAGCGTGTTTGCCCTTTCCGAGGCCTATCCTGACCTGAAAGCCAACACCAATTTTCTGCAATTACAGGCTGAACTTTCTGATCTGGAAAACAAAATTGCGGCGGCGCGGCGCTTCTATAACAACGCTGTGGCGGAATATAATACGGCACAGGAACAATTTCCTGCGGTTATGCTGGCTAATCAGTTTGGCTTTTCCAAGCGTGACTTCTTTGAAGTGGTGGCCAGCGAACGCAGTGCCGTCAACGCAGCGCCATCGGTAAGTTTTTAGGCGGTGAGTTTCTAGGCGAGGGGGAGGGCGCATGGGCGCCTACGGTCTGCGAACACAAATCTGGTCAAACAACTGGAAGTCGGGCGCGTTGCTGGCCGGCTTTCCCTTTCTGCTGATGGTGTTGCTCTATGGGGTCAGTGTCCTGTTTCTGGCCCTTGGCGGCGAAACCGGGCGGCTGGACATTGCCCTGCAACAAGCACTTTATAACCTGCCAAATATTGCGCCTTTTGCCTTTCTTGGGGCGCTTGTCTGGTTTGGTATTGCCTGGCTGTTTCACCAAAACATTATTGACGCCTCAACCGGCGCTTGTGCGGTAACGCGCAAAGACGAACCCGCACTTTATAATCTTTTAGAAAATTTGTGTATTTCGCGCGGGCTTACCATGCCCACATTGCGCATTATCGAGACTCCAGTGCGCAATGCCTATGCCAGCGGGCTGAACGAAGGCAAGATGTCAATGACATTGACCCGAGGCTTGATCGAAACACTGGACGCCCCTGAAATTGAAGCCGTCATGGGCCACGAGCTAACCCATATCCGTAATCGGGATGTGCGCTTGCTGGTGATCTCGATCATTTTTGTAGGCATTTTTTCATTCGCCGGGCAAATGATTTTTCGGGGCATGTTCTACTCAAATATGGGGCGGGCAGGGCGCAGCCGCCGCTCCGGCGGCGGCAATGCCGGGGCACTTATTCTTGTCGCCTTCGCCATAATTGGCATTTCCTGGGGGCTGGCGGTTCTGGTGCGTTTTGCTTTATCGCGCAAACGCGAGTTTCTGGCTGATGCCGGGGCGGTGGACCTGACACGCAATCCTGATGCGATGATCAGTGCCCTGCGCAAGATCTCTGCAAATGCTGATCTGGCGAAGGTCCCCAGCGAAGTCAAATCAATGTTTATTGAGAACCCTGCCGCCTCTGGTGGTTTGGGCGGTCTTTTCTCAACACACCCATCCCTGGACAAGCGTATCGAGGCTTTGGTGATGATGGGCGGGTGCGACCCTGGTTATGTAAAGGCCGCGCCGCCAGCAGATAAGGATGGCCCTTGGGGTCAAGCCTGATTAGCCAACAATTTCATCGTCGCTAAAGAAGAAAAGGATTTCTTCGGCGGCAGTTTCCGGTGCATCGGAACCGTGTACGGAATTGGCTTCAATGCTTTGCGCAAATTCCTTGCGAATGGTGCCTTCATCGGCATCTGCAGGGTTAGTCGCGCCCATGATTTTGCGGTAGGTGGCAATGGCGTCTTCGCCTTCCAGAGCCTGAACAACCACAGGGCCAGACATCATAAAGGCAACCAGATCAGCAAAGAAAGGACGCTCTTTGTGGACGCCGTAAAAACCTTCGGCTTGCGCTTGTGTCAGACGAATGCGCTTTTGCGCAATTATATGCAGGCCAGCGGCTTCGATCTTGGCGTTAATGGCGCCGGTCAGATTGCGTTTGGTGGCGTCAGGTTTGATAATTGAAAATGTACGTTGCAGGGCCATGTGGCGTTTCCTTGTTTGTGTTTAACACGTGATTTGGCGCGCCTATAGCAGTGTGCCCAACTCCTGTGAAGGCTATTATATGCGCTCACCTGCGCCTTGGTCTTTTCTTCACCGGCACAAAGCCCCACTATCCGCAAAATTTTCTTGAGAACACAGTTATGCTTCATATCAATAATCTGGTTTGCCGGGTCGAAGGTCGGCTGTTGATCGACAATGTTAGTTTTGCGCTTTTGCCCAGAACCCGCATGGGGCTGGTCGGGCGCAATGGCACAGGAAAATCAACCTTGCTGCGGGTAATCAAAGGCGAAATGGACGCAATCTCTGGCGAGACACGCATCCGCAAAGGGGCCAGAATGGGGACTGTGGACCAGGAGGCACCCGGTGGCCCCCAGACCATCATGGACTTCGTGCTGAGTGCAGACACCGAACGGTCTGAATTACTGGCGGCAGCAGAAACCGAAACTGACCCCCATAAAATTGCTGAAATTCAAACACGGTTATCGGATATAGAGGCCTATTCAGCCGAGGCCCGCGCCGGGGCCATTTTGCATGGTCTGGGGTTCACCACAAAGGAACAACAAGACCCTTGTTCCAGTTTCTCCGGTGGCTGGCGAATGCGGGCATCGCTGGCCTCCATGCTGTTTGCTGCGCCTGATTTGTTATTGCTGGATGAACCAACTAACTATCTCGATCTGGAAGGGGCCATCTGGCTGGAAACACATTTGAAGCGGTTTCCAGGCGCGGTGCTGATTGTCTCGCACGACCGGGACTTGCTGAACTCGTCAGTACACCAGATTGCGCACTTAAACGCTGGCAAGATCACCCTCTATGAGGGCGGCTATGATTCCTTTGAAAAGCAATTGGCCGAGCGCCAGCGCCTTGATATGGCTATGCGCGGTAAACAGGAAGAAGAGCGCCGCCGCTTGCAGGCGTTTGTCGACCGCTTCCGTTATTCGGCAACCAAGGCAAAACAGGCACAAAGCCGGGTTAAACGCCTTGAAAAAATGCGCCCCATTGCCACCATTGTGGAAAACCCTGTGGCACCGTTTGATCTGCCGGGGCCAAAGCGCCCCATGGCCCCGCCGATGATCCGCTTTGAAGATGCCAGTGTTGGCTATGAACAGGGCAAGCCGATTTTAAGCAAGCTTGATCTGGCCTTTGACCCGGATGACCGTATTGCCCTTTTGGGCCGTAATGGTCAGGGTAAATCCACCTTTGCCAAGCTGATCGCTGGCAAGCTGGACGTCATGAATGGGCGGATGAAGCATCACAAGCGTATGCAGGTGGCTTACTTCGCCCAGCACCAGCTAGATGTGCTGAACCCTGCCGAAACCCCCTATACTCACGTGTGCTCCCTGATGGAGGGGGCGACAGAGGCCCAAAGGCGGTCGCGTCTGGCGCGCTTCGGTCTTGGGGTGCAACATGCTGAAACCCCGGTTTGTGACCTTTCGGGCGGCGAAAAGGCGCGCCTGTTGCTGAACCTGATTGCCTTTAATGGCCCGCATTTGCTGATTTTGGATGAGCCGACAAACCATTTGGATATGGACAGCCGTGCGGCACTGGCCGATGCGCTGGATGCCTATGAAGGCGCGGTCTTGCTGATCAGTCATGACCGCTTTTTGATTGAACGCAGCATTGACCGTTTGTGGATTGTCCAGGACGGCACGGTGCGCACCTATGACGGCGATATGGATGATTATCGCAAACAAATGGGCGAAAAAGAACGCAAAGCCCCGTCTGAAATAAAGGTCCAGGCCGGTATGGTAAAGCGCCAGGCCAAGGCGGAACGACGCGAATCGCTGGCCCCCATGAAGCGCAATATTGCCCGCCTTGAGGTGGAAATAGAGCGCCTTCGCGCCGGTGTGGAGCAGATTGATCAGGCGCTGGCTAAGCCTGAGCTATATGAGCGTGCCCCGGAACAGGCCACGGCCTTTAACATCAAACGCACCCGAACCATGAAACGCATTGAAGAAATAGAAGATCTGTGGCTGCAGGCGCAGGAAGACTATGAGCGCGCCCGTAATCTGCCCTAGGGCAAGGCCTAGGGCCGCTCTGTTTTGGGCCAGGGCAGGCGCCCTATACGCGTCGCATTTAACGAGCTGATGTACAGCCACCCATCGTCTGGCTCGAACGCGCCTGTGGTCAAAGGGTAGGTGCCCTTTGGATCTTGTAAAACATTCAGGACGTGGCCATCGAGGCTAAAATTCAGGACAAAGCCATAGTTTTCTGCCTTGGGATGCATGGCCGCAGGCAGGCGCTGGATAATTTTGCGGACAAAGGGCTTTGCTGACAGTTTGTCTAGCGGCGCAGAGCGGGGGCTGGTCAGCCCCAACCAGAAAGAGCCATCGGGTGCCCGGTTCAGATTATCTGGAAAACCGGGCAGATTATCCAGCACGGTTTCAACCAGGCCGGCATTTTTGCCTTGCAGCCATATTCGCTTAACGGAATAGGTCCCTGTCTCTACAAATAATATACAACGGTCCTGGGGGCACATGGCAATGCCATTGGGAAAGGTAAAGCCGTCAATTAAAACTCTGGTGGTTTTATCTTTTGGGTCATAAACTAGGATGCGACCATCATTGCTGTGTTCCATAAGGGCCAGTAAACTGCCTTGCAGGGTGCCGCCAGAATCCTTGGCGCCAAAATGAGTGCTGGCATCCGAGAAGAAAATGCGTCCATCGCTGGCAATATCCAGATCATCGGCAAAACGAATGGGGCTGCCATCATCTGTCTTGTCCGTGAGCAGTGTCACCGTTCCGTCTGGTGAGATAGAGATCAGGCCGCGATACGCATCGGCGGCGATCAGGTTGCCTGCGGCATCAAATTCAAGACCCAGAGGGCGTCCGCCAGTATTGGCAAAGGCCGTAATTTCACCGCTTATGGGGTCAACACGCATGATGGAACCATCATGCAAAGCCGTAAAAATGGTCAAACGACCGTCAATGATACTGGCGGTTATATCTTCGGGCCCGGCATGTTCATCAAGGGGAATATTATCTAGCTTGGCCAGGCGCGTATTGGCTTCCCACTGTCCGGTATAATCAGGAGGTGTGGGGGCCTGCCACGCCACAGGATTGATCGGCACAGGCCAGAAAAAAAGATAAGCCAGACATCCAAGAAGCCCCAGACCCAGCAACGCAAACAGACTTTTCATAACAACACTACCCTGTGAGATTGCAGGAGGGGATCATTTTTGCGTAAAAATGGCAAGGACAAAGTAGGGCCAGTTTAGCTGTCCTCAGCCAGTGCCTTGTCCAGAAGGGTTTGCAGTAAATCGGTGTTGGCCCCACTGATAAAAGTATCGCCGGTAACAAACGCCGGTGTACCATCAATACCCAGTTGGCGGGCCAGTGCCATATTTTCTTCCATCAGGGCATCAAAGGCTTTGGCATTTTTCTTCATATCGGCGCGCATACGCTCGACATCCACGTCGACACTGGCAGCGATCTCATCAATACGGGTGCTATCAAATCCGCCACGGGCATCCATGAGTGCGAAGTGAAAATTTTCATAAAGACCCTGTCCTTGCAGTCGTACCGCCCAGGCCGCTGCCGATGATTCGCGAGATCCTTTAGAGCGCCCTTCCAGAATTGGAAAGTCTTTCATGATAACTTTGATTTTACCGGGGTTTGCCTGAAGACTGCTGCGCATCCATTTTGAGGCGAGTTTGCAAAACCCGCAATTGTAATCAAAAAATTCTACAAGCACGAAAGGGGCATTTTCTGTACCAAGTATGGGATCCAGTTTTGAAGTGTACAAAGGTCCATTCGCATCAGCCATCGCGACGCGTTTCACCGCATCTGCTTCGGTCTGGCGCTTGTCCTGAAGGGCATAAAAGGCCTCTTCAATCATTTCAGGGTTTGACAGAATTGCCGTGCGAAGGGATTGCGGGTCGATGGTTGAGCTGACCGCAGCTTTGTTGGCTTTCAGTTTGTATATTTGCTCATAAGCCGCAAAATACCCCGCTGCACCCCCGGCAATAATGCTGACAGCAATGGGTAAAACGAGGGGAATAAGCAGGTTTTTGGACACAGAAAACTCCTGATAACAGAGGTAAAAACAAGGGCATGAACTCATGCCGGAATTTTAATAGGAAGGAAAGTCAATATTGCGTGTTTAGTGCCGCCGCCTCTGGGCTGCTTGCTTGCGAATTCTGGGATCTGCAGCAATTACCAGCGTAATATCATTGGCACGGCGCCATTCAGGCGTTCCTTGTGGCAATTCTATCAGGGCACGTTGTGCAAAAGAGCGGGCCCGCAAATAATCGCCCATGGCGTAGGCCTGTTCTGCGGTTGCCAGTTTCGCCAGTGTGATTTTGCCCTGCCGTTCATAGGCTACTGATAGCTGATACCATGCAAAGCCATTGTCATGTTCTCTTGCCAGCACTTTTTTCAATTCACCAACGGCCAGACTGATGTTTTCAGGTGTATCTGTGGCGATCAGAGCTTGTGCCAAGTTTAACCGTAACAGAGGCGAGTCCGGGCGTAGTTCTACGGCGCGACTATGATAGCGAAGTGCCTTTTGCGCTTGTCCGCTTTCAAAAAGAATTTGCCCATAAAACTCATTAAAATATGGATTTTCCGGCTCTTCCTCTAACAAGGCTCTCATCTGCTTTAGCGCAGTTTTGGTCGAGGCAATTTGATAATTTGCGACGGCGCGGGCATAACGAGCCGGCTTGGTGGTATCTGTTTCAGGGTAGAGACTGAACGTTGTTTCAGGTGGGTTGAGGAAGCCGATAATCTTGGCCTTCATCATGTTCAGTTTGGCAATGTCTTCAGCAGAATCTTTCACATCCTTAAAAGGTGAGGCCTCCACCCGGGTTTCCAGCGCGCTGATCCGTTCCGAAGAAAGAGGGTGGCTGAGAAAATAGGGGTATCTTGTCGCGCCGGAGAAGACTTCATTATAGCGAAAACGCTGGAAAAAACGCAACAGCCCACGGCCAGATTGGCCCGTAGCTTCCATATAGTTTTCGGCGGCCTGATCGGTGGAGGCCTCCAGCACGCGCGTGTAAGCAAAAAAAGTAACAGTGCCGTTTTTTTGGGCACTACTCATAATGACTGCAGCGGCATCCGGTGCGCCGGCGACGGCGGCCAGTATGCCAAGCCCCATGGTAAGCAACATAGGGCGCGCAGCCTTTTTCAAGGCGTCATCTGAACGCGCCAGATGGCCGCCGGCCATATGGCCGGTTTCGTGCGCAATAACGCCAATAAGTTCATTTGGAGTTTCGGCGTTCAGGATAATGCCTGTATGCAAAAACATATTTTGTCCACGCGTGACAAAGGCATTCATGCTGCCATCATTAATAACATGAATATTAACATCACTGGCATTCAAACCAGCAGCTTTGAATATCGGGTCAGACCATTCACGAATTACGGATTCGATCTCCGCATCACGAATGATGCCTTGTGCCCAGGACGAGCTTGTAGACAAGACGGACGTGATCAATAAAGCAAAAAGGACACCAAAAAGGCGCATAGGCCAACCTCCTTCTGCCCCCGCAGCTATAGTCTATCCGATATTCGATATGGCGCAATGCCTCTCGCCAGCAAGGCGAAATGCAAAAAGGGCGCTCTGCACAAAATACAGAGCGCCCTTTGCGTGGGATTAACTGTTAAAACGTCGAGACCACCAACTCTTTTTGCTCTTTGCAGAAGCTTTGTCTTCTGTGGGAGTCTCAGTAGGCTCTACAATTTCAACTTTTTTTTTAATGTCCTGCTCATCGCTTTTAGGTGCTGTTCTTCGTGCCCGTACAGCGCGACGTTTAGGCGCAGGCTTACTGGCATCAGTTTTCACATCTTCAACCTGCGCAGGTGCAATTTTAGCATTTTCCTGCTTAGCCGCAGGTTTGCGCCGTCTGCGCGCAGGACGCTTAGGCTTGTCATCAGCAACAGGTTCTGGCGCTTCAGCCTGAACTGGGGCTGTTTCAGCATTTTCCTGCTTAGTCGCAGGTTTACGCCGTCGACGCGCAGGGCGTTTGGGCTTTTCATCAGCAACAGGGGCTGGCGCTTCGGCCTGAACTGGTGCCGTTTCAGTACGTTCGGGCGTGGCCGCAGGTTTGCGACGTCTGCGTGCAGGACGCTTAGGCTTGTCATCAGCAACAGGTTCTGGTGCATCTGTGCTTTCAACAGTTTGAGCAGTAGACGTGTCCACATTTTCCTGCGTACCAGCAGGCTTGCGACGCCGTCTTACTGGACGTTTTGTTTTAGGGTGCTCTACGCTTTCTTCTCCAGTCTCTACAGGGGACGGGCTTGCACTGGCCTCTTGAACGACCTCGGCAGTCCGCTCCGCATTTCGCGGGTTGCGACGGCGACGACGGGGTCTAGCCGGGGCCTCTGTGCTTGGCTCTGCAGGTGTTGCATCTTGTTGTGGCGCACTTGTCGCAGCAGCCTCTTCAGTTACAGGTGTTTCCGCGTTGTTTTCGATAACCTGCAGTGATTCGGCATTGGGGTTGCTTTTACGCCGACCACGTCCGCCACGTCTGCCGCGACGGCGCTTTTTGGGTGCATCGTCAGTAGATTGGGTTTGCTTATCCTGCGTCTCTGTTTTGCCCTCTGACTCTTCCGTGCTGGTAGAATCAGACTGGTCTCGGTGGTGATTGCGGCTTTTTTGCTCATCCTGAGTGTTGCGCTTGTCCGCATCCTGTTCAGATTTGGCCTGAAGCGCCACTTTAGAGCGCCCTTTGCGCTTTTCCAGAGCCTCAATCTCAAATTGTGGCGGGTGCATGCTGGGGCTGGCATCAATCAACAGGCGCATGTCCAGATCCCGTTCCATGGTGGCCAGGAATTCACGCTTTTCATTCAGAAGGTATAGCGCAACTTTGGTCGGTATGGTCAGGCGCGCCTTGGTTGTAAGACCTTTCATGGCCTCGCCTTCCAATGCCTGCAACGCCGAGAGGGCCGCAGATTCAATGGAGCGCACCACACCAATACCATCACAGGTCGGGCAAACCTGTGACGAACCTTCAATGACGCTGGCACGGCGACGCTGGCGGGAAATTTCCATAAGGCCAAAACCGGAAATGCGGCCCATCTGTACACGGGCACGGTCACGTTTCAGGGAATCTTTCATGCGTTTTTCAACGGCACGGACGTTCTTGTTCTCATCCATGTCGATAAAGTCGATTACCAGCAAACCGGCCAGGTCGCGCAGACGCATCTGGCGGCAGGATTCTTCTGCTGCTTCCAGATTGGTTTTCAAGGCCGTAGCCTCGATATTACGCTCTTTGGTGGAACGACCGGAGTTAACGTCAATGGCGACCAGAGCTTCTGTCTGGTGAATCACCAGATAGCCACCGGATTTCAATCGGACATTGGGGTCATAAATAGCTTCCAGTTGTTCCTCGACCTGGTGTTTCAGGAAAATTGGAAAGGGCCCCATATATTGCTTGACCCGAGCCGCGTGGCTGGGCATCAGCATCTTCATAAAATCATGGGCTTCGTGATAGGCGTGTTCGCCTTCCACATAAATGGCCTCAATATCCTTGTCATAAAGGTCGCGGACGGCCCGTCTGACCAGACCGCCTTCCTGGTGGACTAGGGCAGGGGCCATGGCCGCCAGCGTGTTTTCGCGGATCGTGCTCCACAAACGACCCAGATACTCATAGTCACGCTTGATCTCGACTTTGGTACGTTTTGAACCGGCAGTACGAATAATCAGGCCTGCGCCCTTTGGCAGGGCCAGACTTTCGGTCACGGCCTTCAGGCGTTTGCGATCCGAAGCATTGCTGATCTTGCGCGAAATACCGCCACCACGGGCAGTATTGGGCATAAGAACGCAATAACGGCCAGCCAGCGACAAATATGTCGTCAGGGCCGCGCCCTTATTGCCACGTTCTTCCTTAGAAACCTGAACCAGCAGAACCTGGCCGGGTTTTATAACTTCCTGAATTTTATACCGGCGCAACTCACGCACCCGACGGCGGCGGCGGCGCTCGGCAGCTTCAGCGGCAATGGCGGCTTCTTCTGCGGCATCTGTGTCTTCTTCGTCATCAAGATCATCATCCTGACTATCTTCGTCCGCATCAGAGGCATCAGCGTCGATGTTATCCTCTTCAGCTTCATCAGCGGCGTTGACGCGGGCGTCCTTTGCGGCGGCCTCGGCGGCTTCCGCAGCCTCAGCGGCTTTTTCTTGCTCTTCTTCGAGGCGCAAAAGCTCTTCGCGGTCCTTGACCGGGATTTGATAATAGTCGGGATGGATCTCGTTAAAGGCCAAAAACCCATGGCGATTGCCGCCATAGTCCACAAAGGCAGCCTGTAGGGACGCCTCTACCCGTGTGATTTTTGCCAGATAAATATTACCGCGAAGCTGTCTTTTGCTTTGCGATTCGAAATCAAATTCTTCTACTCGGTTTCCGTCCACCACTGCGACCCGGGTTTGTTCCGGGTGGGCAGCATCGATTAACATTCGTTTGCTCATAAAGTCTCTCATGCACACCTCTCCTGTACCTAATACGGCCGGAAGGTGTTAAAGCTGTGCGTATGCGCGGCATATTGCGCGCCGTTATAGCGTTTTTTAAATGCGATAAACGGGGCTGCAATGTGCGCATAGCGGGGTAAATCCAAATTGCACCATGCTTTGGTGCATCGCGTTATAGGGCAGCAAAGGTATGCGCCCCAACGCATATGTTCGTTTGCCAGAGCGTATAATTATTCACCCTGAACTTGTGCACCATGCACCAATGCACCGCTAAAGGGAAGCCACTTTGTGGCATGCAAAACAGCGTCAACCAAACGTCAACCGTAATATGGTATTACCCAAAGCAAGGATGATATGTTAGGTGCTGTTTCATGGGCCTGATATGAAATAATATCCGGTGAAAAGGTGAACGGCATATGCACGGCATTATGAAAAAGGGGCAGTTGGTTGTTCTCGCGATTCTTGCCGCAATGCTGTTCCCGGCTGTGTGTAGTGCCAATGCAGCTGATGTGACGCAAGTGCGCTTTAGCGGCAATGCAGAGCAAACCCGCATCGTTATCGAAACGCGCGAAGAATTTGACTATCGCTGGTTTTCCCTGGCCCAGAACGGCTTGCGTCTGGTTTTGGATATGCCTGTCGTGAATTGGCAGTTCTCTGGAACGCCAAGCCCTGTCATGTCCGGCAGTGGGGAAGGGTATGGTGCGGTAAAACGTTATCGATTCGGGCAATATTCGCCGACCACTTCGCGGCTGGTCTTCGACCTTACCGAAGCCATGGACGTGGAAAAGGATTTCTTTTTGAAGCCAGCCAAAGCTGGCGCGCCTTATCGGCTGGTGCTGGATTTACGAAAAACGGATCCGATAACTTTTGCTGCGGAGGCAGGGTTTCAGAAGCCGTTTATTCCGCGCGCCTTGAAGGGCAATGCAACGACAACAGAGATTCACTATGCCGGCGTGCCTTCGCGTAAAAAATACACGGGCCTGCGCCGTGATCGCAAAGTGATCGTTATAGATGCGGGCCATGGGGGCAAGGACCCAGGCACGGTTGGTAAACGCCAACGTGAAAAGAACGTAAATTTGCGTGCTGCTAAAGCGCTTAAAAAGCGTCTTGAAAAATCCGGCCATTATCTGGTGCGCCTTACGCGATCTTCCGATATTTATGTGCCGCTGGTTGATCGGGTGCGTTTTGCCCGTACACAAGAGGCTGATTTGCTGATTTCCCTGCATTCTGATGCGGCAAGAAACACCAGAGCCCGTGGAGCCTCGGTCTATACGCGTATTGAATGGGCTGGCAAGCGGACCAAGAAGGAGATCATGCAGGGCGATCGTTCTATTATCGGGGTCGATATTGCCAGTGCGCGACCCGGTGTGGATGATATTCTTTTGAATTTATCACAGAGGCAGACACAAAACGAATCTGCAATATTTGCCGAAATTCTGACCCTGAAACTTGCCCGGGTTGGGCCGATGTTGCCAAATTCGCATCGGGACAAGAACCTCTTTGTCTTGCTGGCACCAGACGTGCCATCGGTCCTTATCGAGATGGGGTTTTTGTCTAATAAAAGCGATGAAGCTAATCTGAGCTCTGATCGTTATATCCGCAAATTGATGGGGGCAGTAGGGGAAAGTGTTGATACATATTTTAAACAAACCGCCCGACTGCACGCATCGCGCTAGTGTTAATATGACCTGTTGCGGGAATGTGGTCGCCTTTTGATCACGCTCTTGCCATAATGCACTCGGATATTGGGCAAGCTGTAAATGTCATTTGAAACGGGCATTTTTTGGATCATACGGTACAAAGCATGCAATTGAAAACACTATGGTATTGGACGGCCCGTTTGTTTGGGCTGGGCGTCACCTTGCTGTTTGCGGGTGTGATTGCCGTCACAATCTATGTGATTCGCGTTTCCGCAGACCTGCCAACTTATGAAGCTCTTGAGAATTATCAACCGCCCGTGATGAGCCGGGTTCATGCTGGTGATGGTAAATTAATCGCGGAATATGCCCGCGAACACCGTGTGTTTGTACCACGTGCGGCCATCCCAGACCATGTGGTGCAGGCCTTTATCTCCGCAGAAGACAAGAATTTTTATAACCATAATGGTTTGGATGTGCGCGGCATTTTACGGGCTATTCTGGCTAATGTGAAAAACAAGATACAGGGGCGTCGCCTCGAAGGCGCTTCAACCTTAACGCAACAGGTTGCCGAAAATTTCCTCTTGAGTACCGATCAGCAATTTAGCGCCAAAGTGCGCAAAATGGTGATTGCCGTCCGGATGGAGAAAGTGTTTTCCAAAGATAAAATCCTCGAGCTTTACTTAAACGAAATTTATCTGGGCAATCGCGCTTATGGCGTTGCCGCCGCCGCATTGAATTATTTTGGCAAACCTCTGGACCAGCTTACCTTATCAGAGATTGGCTATCTTGCCGCTCTGCCCAAAGGGCCGGCAAATTATAACCCCAAACGCTATAAGGCGCGAGCGATTGACCGGCGCAATTGGGTATTGGACCGTATGGCGGCCAATGGGTATGTTACCCAAGCCGAAGCCGAAGCGGCACAGGCCGAAGACCTTGTGACGACAAACCGGCTGTCCGGAGCCACCTATCTTGCGGCAGAATATTTTGTTGAAGAAGTGCGCCGCAAGGTGTTTTCCATGTATGGCGAAGATCAGCTTTATGACGGTGGCCTGTCCATCCGCACAACGCTGGACACGCACTTGCAACTGGCCGCCCGTGCGGCCTTGCGCAATGGTCTGGAAGAGTATGACCGTCGCCACGGTTATCGTGGTCCGATCAATCAGTTGGAGGGACTTGATGACTGGCAGACCCAATTGGCAGAAACCAAAGGCGCGGCAGATGTAAATCTGGCATGGACATTGGCGGTGGTTCTGGAAACCACAGAAGAGAATGCCCGCATTGGCTTGTTATCCGGTGAGGAGGGGCAAATCCCGCTCAGTGCCTTTGAATGGGCCAGAAAGCCGTGGGCCGAAGCCAAGCTGGGGCCAAAGATAAAAGCGCCCTCTGACGTTCTGCATGCAGGCGACATAATCTATGTGGAGCTTATTGCTGATACCGAAGCGGATTATGAATTACGCCAGCCCCCGGTGGTTAATGGTGCTATCATGGCCATGGACCCGCATACCGGGCGCGTGCTGGCGCTGGTCGGCGGCTATAGCTTCCAACAAAGTCAGTTTGACCGTGTGGTGCAGGCCCAACGCCAGATCGGCTCTGCCTTCAAGCCCTTTGTCTATGCCGCTGCGCTGGATCAGGGGTACACCCCGGCCAGTCTGGTTCTGGATGCCCCCTTTATTGCCGATGGCGGCAATCAGACGCGCTTTTATATGCCCAGCAATTATGCCGAAGGGCGGTATTACGGCCTATCGACCTTGCGTCTGGGGGTTGAAAAATCCCGCAATGTCATGACCGTGCGGCTGGCACAGCAAATCGGCATGGCCCCTATCGTTGATATTGGCGTGCGCGTGGGCATTTACGACGAACTTTCGCCCGTATTGGCTATGGCGCTGGGGGCTGGCGAGAGCACGCCGTGGCGCATGGTTGGTGCCTATGCCAGCCTGGTAAACGGCGGCAAGAAAATCCGCCCCACAATTATTGACAGGGTGCAGGACCGTGATGGCAAAACGATTTATCGTTTTGACGAGCGTGAATGCGTTGGCTGCAACCATATTGAGGGTGATGATACGCCTTTGAGGGAGCCGCGTTTGCCTGATATCAGGCCACAGGTGATAGACCCTATAACGGCGTACCAGATTACGTCGATCATGGAAGGGGTCGTCCAGCGGGGCACGGCCACAAGGTTGCGTGTGATCGGTAAACCAGTGGCTGGGAAAACTGGCACCACGAATGACTATAAGGACGCCTGGTTTCTGGGGTTTTCGCCTGACCTTGTTGTGGGCGTTTATGTCGGTTTTGATGCACCCAAAACATTGGGGCGCGGCGAGGCCGGTGGCCGCGTGGCGGCACCGATTGCCCGTGATTTCTTGCTGGAAGCTTTGAAAAATGCACCCAATGCTCCGTTCCGTATCCCCGAGGGTGTACGGCTGGTGCGGGTCAATGGTCGGACGGGTGAGCTGGCACGTCCCGGTGAGCGGGGCTCTATACTGGAGGCGTTTCGCCCGGGTACAGAGCCCAAACGCGGTGAGCAGGGCGTACGCCTTGCCATTGGTGGTGGAAAGGCCACCTCAAAGGACGTAGTAACGCCTGAGGATGATGATGATTTAGGTGGCTTGTATTGACTGTGCCCTGCCGCTAAATCCAGAAGACCTTTCACGCTTTCGATTCAGAACACGTCACGGACAGAAAATCATGCGCGCCGAATTGCAAACCCATGCGGATAATATCAAGCAGTCGATTGAGCTGCTGAGGAGGCGTCTTTGACTGGGATAATGCCCAAAAACGTCTTGATGAGCTAAACGCTCGTGCCGAGGCGCCGGGGTTTTGGGATAGCCCAACCGCCGCGCAAAAGCTGATGCGGGAACGCAACCGCCTGGAAAAGGCAATGGAAGACGTTTTAGGTATTCAAGGCGATCTGGAAGATGGCATTGAACTGGCGCAAATGGCCGAAGAAGAGGGTGATGAAGACCTTGAAGCCGAGGTCGCTTCCTCCTTTGATGATCTGGCAAAGCGCTCGCGCGCGGCAGAGCTGGAGGCATTGCTTTCGGGCGAGGCCGATAGCAATGATGCCTTTATCGAAATTCACGCCGGGGCCGGGGGCACGGAAAGTCAGGACTGGGCCTCGATGTTGCAACGCATGTATATGCGCTGGGCTAGCTCACGCGGCTATAAGGTCGAGCTGATCGAAGAACAGGCCGGCGAAGAAGCAGGCATTAAATCAACCACCATGCTGATCAAGGGCGAGAATGCCTTTGGCTGGTCCAAGACCGAATCCGGTGTGCATCGTCTGGTACGTATCTCGCCCTATGATTCCAGCGCGCGTCGCCATACCAGCTTTGCCTCCGTTTGGGTGTATCCTCTGGTGGATGACACCATAGATATTGAAATTGAAGACAAGGACGTGCGCACCGATACCTACCGGGCCAGCGGTGCCGGTGGTCAGCACATTAATAAAACCGATAGCGCCGTACGCTTGACCCACATTCCTACGGGCATTGTGGTGCAGTGCCAGAATGATCGCTCGCAACATAAAAACCGCTCAACTGCTTGGGATATGCTGCGGGCCCGTCTTTACGAGCGCGAGCTGGAAATCCGTGAAGCTGATGCGCAGGCCGAAGCTGATTCCAAGTCTGAAATCGGCTGGGGGCATCAAATTCGTTCCTATGTGTTGCAGCCCTATCAGATGGTCAAGGATCTGCGCACCAATGTGGAAACCTCGAACACCGGCGCGGTTCTGGATGGTGATCTGGATGCCTTTATGGCCGCTTCGCTATCTCAGCGTGTTGGCGGGGATGAGAATAAAGAAGAGGGATGAGTATTTCGGCCCGCCAAGCGGTGTTTATCACCAGCCAAGTCTATCGTCGCCCGGCCTGGGGCCATAACCATCCGCTGGCCATTCCCCGCCAGAGCGCCATGCTGGACCTTTGCGAAATGCTGGGATGGATGCCAGAAGATGATCTTTGCCAGACTGGCATGGCCAGCGAACAAACCCTGTTGCGCTTTCATCATCCAGATTATCTGAGCGCCTTTAAAAGCGCCTGTGATGCGGGAAAAGTCAGCCGCGATGTGCGTGAAAACTATCATATAGGTACGATGGAAAACCCAATATTTCCGGGTCTATATGAACGCGCAGCCACGACCGTCGGCGGCTCAATTCTGGCAGCAGAATGCGCACTGAAGGGACAGATTGCCTATCACCCCTCTGGTGGCACCCATCATGGCAGGCCAGACCGGGCAAGCGGGTTTTGTTATTTCAACGACCCGGTTTTTGCCATTCTCACCTTGCTGGATGGCGGGGCGGCGCGCGTACTTTATGTGGACCTTGATGCGCATCATGGCGATGGGGTGCAAGACGCCTTTGAGACTGACGCCCGTGTGATGACCATGTCTCTGCATGAGGAAAAACGCTGGCCGCATTCCGGGGCGCTTGATGACCGGGGGGCCGGCGGCTACGCCCGTAATTTGCCTGTGCCCAAGGGTTTTCATGACAGCGAGCTGGCCTTTGTTATGGGCGAGGTCGTTTTGCCTTTGGCGGCAAAGTTTAAACCAGAAGCCGTGGTGATTACGTGCGGGGCCGATGCCCTTGCTGGTGATCCGCTTTCGGGCATGGATTTGAGCAATGGCGCGCTTTGGCGCACAGTGGAGCAGCTTGTGGCGCTTTCCCCTGCGGCGGTTGTGCTTGGCGGTGGGGGTTATAACCCCTGGACCGTGGCGCGGTGCTGGGCGGGCCTTTGGGGTGTATTAAGTAGCCGTGAATTACCCGCCATATTGCCAGAGGCGGCGCAGGAGATGATGCGAACGCTGGATTGTGACCTTATCGACGAAGACGAAATTGAGCCTAAGTGGATCAGCACGTTACGAGACGCGCCCAACACAGGCGATGTGCGCGAAAGCGTTAAAGCGGGCGTGGCTGCACTCTTGAAATAATGCCCTTACTTCAAGCGCAGGACAATTTCGACACGACGATTTTTGGAACGGCTGGCCTCATTACTATTGCTGGCCAGCGGGCTTAACGGCCCAACGCCGACGGGATTCAGACGCCTTTGTGCAATGCCATGCGTATTGATCAAGGATTGCACCACAGCGGCGGCACGGTTGCGCGACAAGGTCATGTTATAATCATAGCCGCCTGTATCATCCGTATGGCCGACAATATAGAAATTCTGGCCCAGTTCTTCTTTCAAATAGCTGGCAATGACGCTCAGGGCGGATTGCGATTCTGGTTTGAGAACGGCACTGCCTGTGTCAAAATAAATGTCGTAAACGGTGGCTTTGCCCTCGGCGGCAATGGCGGCACGCAGGGCATCAAGGTCTAGCGTCACCGTGCCACTCTCCATGGCGGCCAGATGCAGGGTATCAATGATATAGAGATCCTTAGTGCGGCCAATCATGACCACCAGATAGGTCTGGGCATCACCGTCTTGTTTTTTTGCGGCCAGATAATAGTCGGTGAACGTACCAACGGCCCCTTGATTGGTGTTGGGAACGGGTTGGTTGTTCAGCGTGTATTGACGATAACGAAAGGCGTTTTTATCTGGTTTTGACAAATCGCGCACCGTGCGTGTGACCTGATTTTTGCCTTTCTCGCGCGCCGCAATGATTTCAAAACCTGCTGCCCGTAATTCATGTTGATAACTACGATAAACTTCCAGGCCGGTTTTCTCAGCCGGTTTTCGCAAAATCCTGCTTTCTAAAGTTCCTTCAATAGCGATTATATCGCCATTATCAGAATTTCCCGTGGCGACGTATTCCGTCTGAAATTCGGCCATGTATTGCCCGACCAACGTGCTACCCTTGAACGCAGAAAGCGTGTCCTGTGCCAAAGCAGGCCCGGCAATAAAAAGAGTAAATCCGACGATAAAGCGGTATAATATGCGCATGATGTTCCCCAACACTGCACATGTATTATAGCCTAAAGCCCACGTTTTTTCAATGCGCGCTCGTTTTTACCAATAAAATCGCGGGTGATCGGCACGTCATCCCTAAGGTGCGATAATATAAGATGAAAATTCATGTTGGTGCCGTATTTAAAGCCCAAGGCAACCCCGGTCAGGTAGAACTCCCACATGCGACAAAACCGCTCATCATAAAGCGCGCGCGCCTCATCCCAATGGGCCAGAAAGCGTTTCCGCCAGTGCATGATGGTGTAATGATAATGCAGACGCCAGACTTCGCAATCATCAACCCACAGGCCCACACGCTCGACCGAGGCAAAGGCTTCGGAGATGGATGGTGAATAGCCACCCGGGAAGATGTATTTGCGAATAAATGCATTGGTGGCCCCCGGCGGGTTTTGCCGCCCGATGGAGTGGATAACCGCCCGTCCGCCGGGTTTCAGCAGGTGCTGGACTGAGCGGAAATATTCATCCAGATGTTGCGCACCCACATGTTCGATCATGCCCACCGAGACAATGCGGTCGTATTTTTGCGTGACTTCGCGATAGTCCTGATATTTAAAGCTGACGCGATCGGTCAGTTTCATCTCTTCGGCGCGGGCATTGGCAACGCGCAATTGCTCTTTGGCCAGGGCAATGCCGGTGACTTTCACGTCGGCAATCTGCGCCAGATACAGGCCCATGCCGCCCCAGCCGCAGCCAATGTCCAGCACGTTCATGCCGTCTTTTAAATCCAGCTTGGCGGCAATGCGGCGCTTTTTGGCAATTTGCGCTTCTTCCAGTGTATCTTTTTCAGGGTTGATAAAATACCCACAGGAATATTGCATGTCTTCGTCCAGAAACATGCGATACAGGTCTTCGGTCAGATCATAATGGTGCGAAGCATTTTCGCGCGATTTGGCAATGGGGTTAAATTCGTGCATCCGCTTCAAGGACTTACGCACCCGCCGGACCAGATTTTGCACCGGGTGCTTGGTCATATTTTTGGTGTTCATCACCATCAGGCTTAGAAAATCAAGAAGATTGGCGCCGTCCTCAAAGGTCAGCGTGCCGTCCATATAGGCCTCGGCAGCGGCAATGTCGGGTTTGAATACCATACGCGTATAAAGTTTAGGGTCATGGATCTGGATGGTGACAACAGGTTCTGTCGGTGTGCCTGCAAAGGTGTGCAGTTTCCCTTGATGATCCACAACACGTAAAGTGCCCGTGGAGATCAGCTTGTTCAATAGTGTGGCCAGCAAGCGCATATCATAACCCTCATTTAATGCGCGCGCACTCTAACCAAGAGTGAACGTCTTGTGCAGGGGGCAACGCAATTGTGATGCGTTATTTTTTCACCTCGCAGGCATTTTGAATGGCGCGGGCAAAATCATCAGGAATTGCGCTCATCATGCCGACGTTGGCGGTCTCAAAAAAAGTGGAGATATGTGATGCAATATCGGTGAGGGCCACCCGGCGCAAAGAGGCCTCCAGATCATAAATAATACGCGGCGGGGTGATGAAAAAATCGCCGGTAATCAACACTTCGCGCAAGCGCTCATTGCGCGCCCCTTCAAGGCGGACAAAGGCCTCTATGGTTCCGCCTTTCCCCGTATACGTTCCACATAATACGCCGGTTTCACGCGCCGGATCATCAATTTCAGCAACAAAATCATCGGTACCAATTTCTTCATCGTACAGCGTTTTGGCGCGGTCCTCTTCGGCTGAACTGATCTCACCCCAGCTTGGGTCTATGCCAAGGCCTTGGGCAAAGCCGGAGATCAGCGCGTCTTTAATCATTCGCATATTGGGTGTTCTATCGCCCAGAAGCGCGCGCAGACAGGTCACGCGATCGGCGGCGCTGTCCAGATTTTTACGCTCGACCTTGGCTTTGGCAACGTTAAGGGCGGCAAACATGGTGTCCGGGTTTAAATCCACCAGAACTGTGCCCTGATAAATCAGGGTATCGCCATCAAAGAAGCCGCCAGTGCCGGATATTTTCCGCCCCTCCACCTCAATATCATTGCGGGGGCGAAAGCGGGCTTTTACGCCCAGTTTTGAAAGGCCAAGGGCCGCCGCCTTACATATAGCTTCGGCGGTATTGCCAAGATCGCCAAGGGCGAGGCTTTTGCGGTGCATGACCAAGGCCCAGCCAAGTTGTCCCTCGTCCAGATAAATCGCGCCGCCGCCAGTGATGCGCCGCCCGATTTCAATGCCCAGCTTGGCGCATTCGTCCTGCCTGACTTCCTGGCCAAGCGCCTGATGCCGCCCCAACAGGGCCACCGGCTTGAAATGGATAAAGCGCAGGGTGTCCGGGATTTCACCCGCCCGGTGCGCGTCGATCATTGCCGCATCGAAGGCAATGTTTTCACGGCCCGTGCGCAGACCTGTATCAATGACGCGAAAAGGGGGCTGGGGCATACGTGTTTCCACAAATATAGTGTCATTCCGGCGAAGGCCGGAATCCAGAACAGCATTTCAATTTTAGGGCAGGTTATCGTTAGAATTCAAGCTGGATTCCGGCCTTCGCCGGAATGACGACAGATTCAATAATCTTCCAGATCATCACCCTCTTCATAACTCTGTCCGGGTTTGAGCATATCCAGTTGCGAGCGGATGCGGCGAAGATCGACATCCACGGGCTGGAACGGGTAAGAGGCAATGTCTGAGGGTGGGCTGTCGCCGTAAGGGCGGTCACAGGCCGAAATGTCTTCGGCAAATTTGCCGGGACAGCCCGAGGTGCGAAACGCTGTGCCCGCATCAATAACGCTATCCAGTTCAGCTTGGGCCAGACCAAAATCAATCACCCGGCCTTCACTGTCAAACTTCATCTTCTCAACGCGAACCCCATAATAATCAATCATATAGCGGGCCAGTTGCACCCGTCTCCATTGATCGCGCGGCGTGGCGGGCAAATGGTCCATCAGGGAGCCTTTTTCGGGATAGAAACAAAACATGTGGCTGTGCCCGCCAAGGTCAACAAGTTGTTGCACCAGTTCCAAAATTTCAAATTCGGTTTCACCCATGCCAACAATGATATGTGCACCAAATTTTTGCGTCCCGAAAATATCGCGGGCGTCCATCAGAATTTCCCAATATTTTTTCCAGCTATGGGGCGATTGCACGCCTTTGCCCCGGGTGCGGTCAAAAATTTCCGGTGTGGCGGCATCCAGAGCCACGGTGAAGATGTCTGACCCCATATCGCGCAGGGTTTGCACGTCCTGACGCGCCATCGTGGTGGGGTTGGAAAGGATCGAGATCGGTATGGCATCCGGGTCCACATGATTGGTCCAGGTCTTCAAAATGCTGACCGTGTCTTCATCAGAGCCTGGGTGGGTGATCATGGAGATACACATGCGGTGAAACGGACTGGCGTCTGGATCTTCGCCAACGATTTGGGCAATTTTGGCCATGGGCACGCTAGGCCAGTCTACACGAATGAAATTGCGGTCGGCATAGTCGCGGTCGGCCTCGCGGTGGCGAGCCAGGCCGCAATAGGCGCAATTGGCGCGACAGCCTTCGGGGTAAGTGAGCAAGATGTTCAAGCAGCGGGTACAGCCGCAACGGTGCATATTGCCCGGCATAATGCCCAGCGTAATCGCCGCTGCGGTCGAAAGCTGCACATATTCCGGCGAGACCATATTGGGCGTCTGGATGTTGTTATTGGGCAGATAAAGCCCTTCGGGGCGGACGTCAGCGGCTTTTACACGGCCACCATTGCGCGCTTCTTTTGGTGGCTTGGCCGGTGCGCGCGGCTCCATCACGTCAAAAGAATTAT
>NVVV01000027.1 GCA_002733495.1 Robiginitomaculum sp. | reverse complement strand
AGTCTGGCGGGTTTTGGGCAATCACCTGACCATGTTCGCCAACAATGCCAGAGATCAGCCGGGTGAAATACCCACCACCAGCCCCAAGGTCAGCAACCAGATCGCCGGGCTTGATGGTGCTGAACGCCAGCACTTTGGCTGGCAAGCGGGCGGCGTCGCGCTTAACTTCGGCCTCAGGCCGATCAGGCGCGGCGATGGCGACCGCTACGGTTTTGGAAACATCCCCATGCGCGCTGGCCATGCCAGCCAGCCCCATTAAAGCGACAATACACATTACTGAAAGATGGCTGCTGATATTCATAAAGGCCTCCCTAAGCGTTATTACGCTTAGGAGGGCAGATGGCGGCGGCAAATGCAAATTAAGAAAAATTCAGGTTGATCGGTATCTTGGCCTTATCCCGGCCGCTCAGCCATAATCCTGAAGCCCCTGCACGCGGGCGGTATTCAAAATGGAAGGGCATAGAATTGTATTCAGGCCAAAACCATCTTTGACCCCCTCCGGCATAACCGGAGGGGGTATATGATATACCGTGGGCGTGAACGGTGCCCGGTAAATGTGCAAATGCTGATGGTGAACCTTTAGGCCACCACCACCACTTCGCCGGTCATGCCCGCCGCCTCGTGGGGAATACAAAAGTATTTATAGGTGCCGGACGTGGTAAAGATGTGACGAAACGTACCGCCCGGTTGCAGATTACCCGAATTAAACGGCGTCGCACCGGCGGGCAATTGCGTACTTGACGACGTCGCCGCCAGGGCCGGGTCTGCGGTGACGGTATGGACCAGTTGTGAGGCATTGTGCCATTCAACCGCATCGCCAACATGGACCGTAATCGTGGCCGGGGTGAATTTTAATTCATCGTTCATCGACACCTTAGCCGCCGCGCCGGCACGGGCCGGGCGGGCAATGACGTTCAGGCCCAATGCGGCCATCCCTGCTGCGATTGCGACTAGGGTTTGGCGACGGTTAAAATCAGTGTGCATTATTGCTCTCCCGTTTAGCGTTGACATCAAGATTTTCAAACATGACATGCCAGAAAGGCAGGGTCATGCCATTGGGCAGGGTCAGCCCAGTATTGACCGGCTTTTTCATAAAGACACCGTTTTTCATATCCGGTGCAAAGGGCGCGACCATCAGATGGAATTGCTGGCGACCGGGCGTGACATCGCGGTCAAAGCCCAGCCGGTACCCGTCTTTGCGGACATATTCGGTCAACATGCCATGGACCAGGCGCGGCTTGTCCAGAGTTTTGCCATTCTTGTCGATCTCGCCCATGCCCCAAAAGGCAAAATAGGCAAATTCGGTGGGCATTAATGGCGTACCGACGCCGGTAAAGCCGTGCATCAGCGTATTGGTGGCAACCCCGCCAAAGGTGGGAAATTCTATGCCATGCGCCGCCATTTTGAGACAACATTTAACCGCATAGGTATTGCCGTCCTTGTCCTGCCAGCTCGCCATCATGCGCACGCTGTCTTTGGTGGTGGCCGCATCGGTGGCCGTGGCGTCGAGCGCACTGATGGATAATTTACCATTGCCCATGACCACGTATTTATTACCAAACGGCGTAGGCACTGCGGTTTGCTGGCCGCCGCCTTCCTTGGGGGCCCGCAACATCGGCGGCACCCCGGTGATCATTGGCGTGCCGGCATAATGGCGCGGCATTTTTTTAGGCCCAAAGATAACCGGATCCAGCGCTCGTTTACCTGGCAAGGCAACAAAGACGCCGCCGCTATCCTGTTTGATGGTAATCGCAAGCGGGCCGCCAAGAATATCCAATGGCTTGGCCTCACTTTTATGAGCATCCAGATAACCCCGGGTCTGGTTGAGGCTTTGCATTTTGGCGATCGCGGCTTTTTTGGCCGCCGGGTCCATCATTTTGGCACCACCGCCGGACTGAGCCAGAGCGTTTGTCGCCGGTAGTATCAGCGCCGCTGCGCTGATCAGGATCAGCGCCAACGGTCGCAGCCGGAGCGTAGAAGAAGCATGTGGGATGGGTGAATCGTGTTTAATTGCAGGCATGGCATTCTCTTTTCTGCCTGTGCGCACCTTGGTCCGCACATTATCAATCCCCAGCACTTGCCCACACACTAGCGCAGCCCTGTTTGTCTCTCCAATCAACACCTCGTGAACACAAGAAAGCGCTTATTTTACTGGTATTCCTGAAGCGCGCGCACGTCCAGTTCCCGTTCCGCTAGGCCGCGCAAGGCCTGCACAGTGGCGGCAGCGGCGGCGGCAGTGGTAAAATACGGGATGTTCATTTCCAGCGCCGTGCGGCGGATGGAATAGCTGTCGATATGGGCGCGCTGGCCTTGCGTGGTATTAAACACCAACTGCACTTCGCCGTTTTTCATGGCGTCAACGACATGCGGGCGACCTTCATAGACCTTGTTGACGCGGCGAACTGGCACACCGGCGTCTGCGATGGCCTCTGCGGTGCCGCCGGTGGCCATAAGGCTGTATCCCTGATCCACCAGATCACGGGCCAGTAGGGTCATGGCCTTTTTGTCGGCGTCCTTGACCGAGATAAACACGGTGCCGGAAAGCGGCAGATCAACGCCGGCCCCCAATTGCGCCTTGGCAAAGGCGCGGGCGAAACTGGTATCCAGCCCCATCACTTCACCAGTAGAGCGCATTTCTGGCCCCAGAACCGGGTCCACACCGGCAAAACGGGCGAAAGGAAACACCGCTTCCTTGACCGCCACATGCTCGCGGGGCATATCCGGCAGGTGAAAATCTGTAAGCTTCGCCCCGGCCATAATGCGCGCCGCAATACCCGCCACTGGTGCGCCAATGGCTTTGGCCACAAACGGCACGGTGCGCGAGGCTCTCGGATTAACCTCCAGCACATAGATAACATCGCCCTGAATGGCATATTGCACATTCATCAGGCCGATAACGCCCAAAGCACTGGCCAGTTGCACGGTTTGTTCGCGCAAGCGCGTCAACATGGCATCGGATAGCGTATAGGGCGGCAAGGCGCAGGCGCTATCGCCGGAATGCACACCGGCTTCCTCGATATGTTCCATAATGCCGGCAATCCAGACGTCGGTCCCGTCGCCAATGGCATCCACATCCACCTCGATGGCTTCATTGACATAACGATCCAGCAAAAGCGGGCTTTTGCCAGACACCTGCACCGCCTCGCGCACATAACGGCGCAATCCTTCCATGCCGGTAACAATTTCCATGGCCCGGCCACCCAAAACGTAAGAAGGCCGCAAGACCAGCGGAAATCCCAGTTTTTGCGCGCCCGCCAAAGCCTCTTCCTCGGTCTTGGCAATGCAATTTGGCGGCTGGGTCAGGCCCATATCTTCAAGAAGCGCCTTAAAGCGCTCGCGATCCTCGGCCAGATCAATGGCATCGCGCGAGGTGCCCAAAATGCTTACCCCATCGCGTTCCAGCGCCTCAGCCAGTTTCAGCGGTGTTTGTCCACCAAATTGTACAATCACCCCCAAAAGCGTGCCTTTGGATTGCTCAACGGCGCAAATTTCCAGCACGTCTTCTTCGGTTAATGGTTCGAAATACAGCCGATCCGACGTGTCGTAATCGGTGGAGACGGTTTCAGGATTGCAATTGACCATGATGGATTCAATGCCAGCATCTTCCAGCGCGAAGGCCGCATGACAACAGCAATAATCAAACTCGATCCCCTGACCGATGCGGTTTGGCCCGCCGCCAAGGATGATGACTTTTTTGCGGGTGCTGGGGTCAGCCTCGCACTCAGCCCCCCCTTCGACCACTACGCGGCCACTTCCCCCGTGAACGGGGGAAGAAAAAACTTCAGCCTTTCTTTCCTCCCCTGCGTGCGGGGGAGGTGTCAACGAAGCTGACGGAGGGGGGAAAAACGGCGTCTCGTATGTGGAATACATATAAGGGGTGATGGCTTCAAATTCGGCGGCGCAGGTATCAATGCGTTTATAGACCGGACGCACGCCGAGCTTACGTCTTGCGGCGCGCACGTCTGCCTCGGGTACACCAGCCAGATGCGCCAGACGCATATCGGAGAAACCTTGCGATTTCAGCGCCCGCCACCCCGAGGCGGTATTGGGCAGGCCGTCTTCGCCAATGCGTTTTTCTTCGCGAACCAGTTTTTCGATCTCGCGGATAAAAAACGGCTCGTAAGAACAGGCCTCAAAAATGTCCTCGACACTAAAGCCCTCGCGCAGAGCCTGGGCGATGATCCGCAAGCGATCCGGACTGGCCTTGGCCAAGGCGGCACTTAAGGCACGGGCGTCATCACCCTCGCCCATGCCGGCAATGGCAATGTCATCAAGGCCGGTCAGATCCGTTTCCAGCGAGCGCAAAGCCTTTTGCAAACTCTCAGCGAACGTGCGGCCAATGGCCATGGCCTCGCCCACCGATTTCATTGCGGTGGAGAGCACCGGCTTGGCACCCGGATATTTCTCAAAGGCAAAGCGCGGGATTTTGGTGACCACATAATCAATGCTCGGCTCAAAGCTGGCCGGGCTGGCGCGTGTGATGTCGTTTTCCAGCTCGTCCAGCGTATAGCCGACGGCCAGCTTGGCGGCGATCCTGGCAATCGGGAAGCCCGTGGCCTTGGAGGCCAGCGCCGAGGAGCGCGACACCCGGGGGTTCATTTCGATCACCACCATGTGCCCATCAGCCGGATTGATGGCAAATTGCACGTTCGAGCCGCCGGTTTCCACCCCGATCTCGCGCAACACCGCGATCGAGGCATTGCGCATAATCTGGTATTCCTTGTCCGTCAGGGTGAGCGCCGGAGCCACCGTGATGGAATCGCCGGTATGCACCCCCATGGGATCAATATTCTCAATAGAGCAAATGATGATGCAATTGTCGCACGTGTCGCGCACCACTTCCATCTCATATTCTTTCCAGCCAAGCACGGATTCTTCGATCAGCACTTCATTGGTTGGCGAGGCCTCAATACCGCTTGAGACAATCTGGCGATATTCCTGAATGTTATAGGCAATACCGCCGCCCGTTCCGCCAAGGGTGAAAGACGGACGAATGATGGCCGGCAGGCCAATGGCCTCAAAGCCCGCCATCGCCTCGTCCATATTATGGGCCAGATGCGAGCGCGGGGTGGCCAACCCGATGGTATGCATGGCAGCGCGAAACTTTTCGCGGTCCTCAGCCTTGTCGATCACATCGGCCTGCGCCCCGATCAATTTCACGCCATATTTTTTGAGCGTGCCATCCTTGTTGAGGCTAAGCGCGGTGTTCAGCGCCGTTTGCCCGCCCATGGTCGGCAGCAGCGCGTCCGGGCGCTCTTTGGCGATGACTTTGGCGACCATTTTGGGGGTGATTGGCTCGATATACGTTGCGTCCGCCATATCCGGGTCGGTCATAATGGTGGCCGGATTGGAATTAACCAGAATAACCCGATAGCCTTCTTCGCGCAGCGCCTTGCACGCCTGCACCCCTGAATAATCAAATTCACAGGCCTGACCGATCACAATCGGCCCGGCCCCGATGATGAGGATTGAGGAAATATCATTTCGTTTTGGCATGAGTGCACCGCTTAGATTTTGCCGTGTGTAACCGGCTCACGCATTTCTGCCAAGATGCAAGGCGCACTTTGTGTGCTTCTTTTGACGGACAATTTGCGTTATGAGGATCAGGACCCTAATCCAACAAAGGAAACCCCATGACATCGGAACAATCCCCCCGGCCTTATGGATTGGAAATCAGCGCGGATTTTCCGTTTAAGAAAAAGACCATGGCTGTTTTGAACTCCACCATGACCTATGTGGATGAGGGCGAAGGGCCGACGGTCGTGTTCCTGCACGGCAACCCAACCTCGTCTTATTTGTGGCGCAACATAATTCCTCATGTACTCAGCGCAGGCTATCGTGCCATTGCGCCAGACCTGATCGGCATGGGTGATAGTGGCACACCCGACATCGGTTATACCTTTGACGAGCACGCCGCTTTTCTGGATGCCCTGATGGCGGCACTGGACCTGAAAGACATTACGCTGGTAATCCACGATTGGGGCTCGGCATTGGGCATGCGTTATGCCCGTCTTAATCCGGATAATGTGTGCGCGCTGGCTTTTATGGAAGCCATCATGCCCCCGGCATTTCCGGCCGCCTCATACGAGGCCATGGGCAGCATTGGCGATTTGTTCAAATCCTTTCGTACCAAAGGCGAAGGCGAGGACATGATCCTCGCCAACAATTTTTTTGTTGAGACTTTGCTGCCAAAAATGGGCGTGGCGCGGGGTTTGACCGAGGCAGAAATGGCGCATTACCGTGCCCCGTACCCAACGCCGCAAAGCCGCCTGCCGACATTACAATGGCCGCGCGAACTGCCCATTGCGGGCATGCCCAAAGCGACCCATGATGCCATCATCGCCAATGGGCAATGGCTGACCAGCAGCGAAATACCCAAGCTTTATTTCTATGCCACCCCCGGTGCCATCAACCCGGCACCAGTGGTTGACTGGCTGATTGAAAATGTACCGCATCTGGAAACACGGTTTTTGGGCACTGGTACGCATTATGTGCAGGAAGATCATCCGGACCTTATCGGCACAGGGATTGTGGACTGGTTACGACGACTTTAAGATTGCCGAAACATAGCTGCGGTATACCCGCGCGCTTGATGTGTGCGGGTTGCCCATACCTATGAAATTCCTTATGTGAAGACCCTGCAACCCGGTATGGATTATCCGCAATGGCCATTGAACGCGAAAACAACGCCTTTCCCATGAAGGAAGCCAACACATTGGTGGCGGACCTGATGAAGCCAAATCCGCGTATTTACTGGACGGATTTTCTCATCTCCATCACCTTGGGCTGGGCGGCCTTTGCCGTGGCGGTGATTTTCTCGACCTTTTCCCTTTTGGGCATAACCAGCCTGCTGGCCTCAACACTGTTGCTCTATCGGGCGGTTTTGTTCACCCACGAGCTGACGCATTTAAAAGCCGGCACGTTCAAGGGCTTTCGCTTTGTGTGGAATTTGCTCTGCGGCTTTGCCATGCTGATCCCCAGCTTCACCTATCACGGCGTGCACCGCCACCATCATGTGCATGATGTTTATGGCACCATCGAGGACGGTGAATACCTGCCCTTTGGTGCGGGCAACCCCCTTGGCATTATCGGCTATATGTTTTTGATCTTTATATTGCCGGCGTTTTTTGTGGTGCGTTTTCTCATTCTCGCACCACTGGGCTGGGCTATTCCCCCCTTGCGCAAACTGATCTGGCGCAGCGCCTCTTCGCTAACCATTGATCTGACATACAGCCGCGCCGCCAAAAATGACGACCCCAAGGGCCAATGGCTGTTTCAGGAATTTATGGCCTTTGCCTATGGCTGGACGGCGATTGCGCTGGTCTGGCAGGGCATTTTGCCGATCAAGGCGCTGGCCATCTGGTACACCGTGGCGGTGCTGATCTTTTTGTTCAACTCCTTACGCACATTGGCGGCCCATGCCTATCGCAATCCGGGCGCAGAACAGATGAGCGTCGCCGAACAATTCCTCGACAGCGTTGATGTGCCGGGCCATCCGATCCTCACCACATTGTGGGCGCCGGTGGGTCTGCGCTTTCATGCCACGCACCACCTTTATCCGCGCATGCCCTATCACAATCTGCCCCACGCTTACGCACGCCTGCGCGATGGGTTAAGTGATAATTCGACCTATTTACGCGCCAGCCGTAAAAACTTGGCCCACGCGCTCACCCGCCTTTGGCAGGATGCCGCCGAGGCGGACCGGGCCAAGCACGCGCACCCGGCGGAGTAGTCTTCGTCGCTTAACCGTGCCTCAAGTCGGCCCTCACGTCGGGCCATTCTTCGCGCACCGCACCCATTTTAGCGACAAGCGCCATCAGTCTTTATTCCCCTCATCCCAGGCTTCAAACAGGCGGGCTTCTTTTAGAAACGCATAATGACCGTTCATCACACTGATGACCAGAACCTAGCCAAGCCGCTCCACCACGCTTTGCAGATCATGCCAGACATCGCGTTTGGCCAAGGGGGCGCGCAACAGGAAAGCCGGATGAAAGGTGGGCAAAGCGGGTATGGTTTGATCGCTCTTTGTGCCGTCGGCATTTTTAACCGCATACTCATGCCATTGCCCCCGGGCGCGGGTGATCCCCGCCGATACGCCCAGAACTGCCTGCATCGGGCTAGCCCCAACCAGAAGAATAATTTTTGGATTAATCAGGGCAATATGGCGTTCCAGAAACGGCAAGGTCATGGCCAGCTCGTCTGGCGTGGGTTTGCGGTTTTGGGGCGGGCGCCAGTTAAAGGCGTTGGTGATATAGACATCGTCTTCGCCAAATCCGGCGGCGGCCAGCATCCGGTCCAGCAATTGCCCCGAAGCCCCGACAAAGGGCAGGCCTTGTTCATCCTCATCACGCCCCGGGGCCTCGCCAATGACCATCAGTTTGGCTTTGGGATTGCCACGGGCAAAGACGGTGTTGCGCGCCCCGGCCTTGACCGGCCCGGCGTCAAAGCTTTCAAGGGCGGCTTTTAATGTCTCCAGATTATCGGCTTTGGCGGCGGCTTTTCGTGCGGCTTGCGGCTCTGCTGCGGGCGGTGCTTTTTCTTCTGTCTGCGCAACGGCCTGACGGGGCGCAGATGGCTCTGCGGCTTGGCGCTGGCCTGCGGCTTTTTTTGGTTTTTGCACGGGCGGCACATCAACACCGGCGGCCTCCCACCAGGCGCTCAGGGCCTTGTGGGCTTTGGCAATATCATCAGAAGATTGGGCCGGATCGCTCATTTTTGTGCCTTTCAAGGGGAGTTTAGGGCATTTAGTGAGCAAATGCACGATCTTGCACCAGTGGGGCATCAAAACTATGGCCCTTGGGGCAAGGGTCGGTTAAGAGAGAAAAACAAACGGCATTAAAGACGATAAGAGAGACGATAATGAGTGATCAGGACATGACGCGCGAAGCCATGGATTTTGATGTGGTCATCGTTGGGGCTGGCCCGGCGGGTTTAAGCGCCGCCATCCATTTCAAGCAATTGGCAGCCGAGGCCGGGCAAGACTTGTCCGTGGTGGTGCTGGAAAAAGGCTCAGAAGTGGGCGCGCATATCCTGTCGGGCGCGGTGCTGGACCCCTCTGGCCTAAACGCGCTTTTCCCAGACTGGAAAGAACGCGGCGCGCCGGTAAAAACGGCGGTCAAGAAAGATCGCTTTATGGTGCTGGGCGCGGCTGGGTCGCTGACCCTGCCGGGCTTTATTATGCCGCCTTTGATCCATAATCACGGCAATTATATTGTCTCACTGGCTAATCTGTGCCGCTGGCTGGCCAAGCAGGCCGAAGCCATGGGGGTTGAGGTTTATCCCGGCATGGCGGCCTCCGAAGTATTGTACAATGAAGATGGTGCGGTGCGCGGTGTGGTTGCTGGCGTATTTGGCGTGGCCGCTGATGGCGCGCACAAGCCTGATTACCAGCCGGGGATGGAGTTGAACGGTAAATATGTCCTCTTTGGCGAAGGGGCGCGTGGCTCGCTTTCCAAACAGCTTATCGCCCGGTTTGAGCTGGACAAAAATTCTGACCCGCAAAAATTTGGCCTTGGCATTAAGGAATTGTGGCAGGTGCGCGATGAGGTGTTTGAGCCAGGTCTGGTGCAACACACCTTTGGCTGGCCATTAAACAACGCCACCGGCGGCGGCTCGTTCCTTTATCATTTCGAGGATAATTATGTAGCGCTGGGCATGGTGGTGCACCTGAATTACAAAAACCCGTATCTGTCGCCCTATGACGAGTTTCAGCGCCTGAAAACCCACCCCGCCATTCGCGACACCCTGGAGGGGGGCAAGCGCATTGCCTATGGCGCGCGGGCGCTGACCGAAGGCGGGTTCCAGTCTGTACCAGAGCTGACATTTCCGGGCGGGGCGCTAATAGGCTGTGCCGCCGGCTTTATGAATTTGCCGCGCATCAAGGGCAGCCATAATGCTATGCAAACCGGCATGATGGCCGCCAAGGCCGCGTTTGAGGCCATTCAGGCCGGGCGCCGTAATGATACGCTGGCCGCCTATACCGATAGCTATGAAAAAAGCGCCGTACGCCGCGAGCTGAAAATTGTGCGCAATGCCAAGCCGTTGTGGAGCAAGTTTGGCACCTGGGTCGGCGGCCTGGCCCTGACGGGTATGGACTTGTGGGTTAATACACTCACCGGCGGCTTTTCATTCTTTGGCACATTGCATCACGGCAAAACCGATGCGCAATCAACCGAACCTGCCAGCAAGCACAAGCCCATCGCCTATCCCAAGCCCGATGGGGTGATTACTTTTGACAAGCTGACCAGCGTGTCTTTTTCCGCCACCAATCATGAAGAAGATCAGCCGGTGCACCTGAAACTTGTGGACCCGAATATTCCAGTTTCGGTCAACCTTCCAGAGTTTGCCGGACCGTCGCAACGCTATTGCCCGGCCGGGGTGTATGAGTTCATTTATGATGACAAGGGTGAAAACCCGCGCTTTCAGATCAATGCGCAAAACTGTGTGCATTGCAAAACGTGCGATATTAAAGATCCGTCGCAGAACATTACCTGGACCTGCCCAGAAGGGGCCGGGGGACCCAATTACCCAAATATGTGATGCGGGTGTGATTTGCCAGCAACTGTGAGACTGATAGGCTTAGAATATGACCTTACGCATTTCATTACGCAAACAAATAGCGTTTTCACTGGTTGGCGGTACGGTTTTCCTGCTGGCGGCCTGTGCCAGTGATACGCTGGTTCGCCAGAACGAAGGGCGGACAACCGAATCCGCTTATGGCAATTATCTGGCGGCGCGCTATGCCAGCGGCCAGAATGATGTTTACGCGGCCGCTGATTTTTATGCCGCAGCCCTGACAAAAGAGCCGCAAAACCCCTTATTACAAAAACAGGCCTTTCTCAGCGCCCTGATGGCGGGCCGCATTACAAAAAGCGCGGCTTACGCCCGCCCGGTTCTGGGCAGTGAAGCCGAAAACAACCTGATGCGCCTTGGCATTGCTGCTGATGCGCTGGCTGTCAAAAAGTATAGCGAGGCCCAGTCTGTCCTTGCCACGGGAAAATACGGACCGTTTAATGGTGAAGTGCGCAAGCTTTTGCAAGGCTGGGCGGCCTATGGAACCGGCGATGCAAAAACAGCGCTTGCCCTTATCAACAGCACCGCTGATGCCCCTATTTTTTCGCGGATTGTACACCTGAACCTGGCGCTGGTGCTGGATATGGAAGGGCGCGATGATGAGGCTGAGGCCGCCTATAAAAAGGCAACGGCCTTTGCGCATATATCGGATCGCTCGCTTTATGCCTATGGCTCATTTCTTGAGCGCCACACCCGCCCCGAGGAAGCCCGGGCGCTCTATCAAAAAGGGGTTGAGGTTTTTACACAGGCCCCCCTTTGCAGCGCGGCCTTAAAAGACCTGGATGCTCGAAAAAATAAAAAACGGGCCAAGCCCCCGGCGCCCCTTGTGCGCACTGCCAGCGAAGGGGCCGCTGAGGCGCTTTATGGCACAGCGAATATTCTTGCGGCGCAGGCGCATTTTGACAAGGCTCTGGTTTATCTGGAAATGGCCCGTTTTATCAATCCGAACCATGGGGCCGCCTTACAATTACTGGCCCGGATAATGGAGGTGGAGCGGCGACCTGAAGATGCATTGGCACTTTTTTCCAGTATTGCCCTGGATTCTCCGTACCGGGAAAATGCCGATCTGAACCGGGCGCGCGCTTTGTTACGCATGGATCAACGCGATGAGGCCGTTGAGATTTTTCGCGGTCTGGCCGAAGCCCACCCCGACGATGATGACCTGGTCTCAACCTATGCCGATGTACTGCGCTCGATACGCGACTATGAAATGGCCCTGCCTATTTATGATCGTCTGATTGAGCGTCAGGGCAAAACAGCCACCTGGCAGGTATATTTTTCAAGGGGTAATGTTCTGGAACGTTTGGGGCGCTGGCAGGACAGCGTACTGGATTTTAAGAAGGCTTTAAACCTTGACCCCAACCAGCCCGATGTCCTGAATTACCTTGGCTACACCTATATTAATATGGGTGAGCACCTTGATGAAGGTTTTGCGCTAATTGAAAAGGCCCTCAGCCTGCGCCCGGACGCTGGCTATATTATCGATTCTTTGGGCTGGGCGCATTATCGCCTCGGCCATTATGAACCTGCGGTGCGCTATCTGGAGCGCGCCGTTGAGCTGGAACCCGGTGAGCCAACGATTTCTGACCATCTGGCCGATGCCTATTGGCAGGCCGGGCGGCATTTGGAAGCCCGCTTTCAGTGGACCCATACCCTCAGCCTGAAGCCCGATGTTGACGTTGATTTTGAAATTGTTCGGGAAAAGCTAGAGCATGGGTTGCGTGATGCTCCCGAGGTTGCCAGCACAACGCCTTGACCTCTATCTGCGAAACCGCACCAGCCAAGATTAATCTCACCCTGAAAGTGGGGCGGCGCGCAACGGACGGCTATCACCCGATGCAAAGCCTGGTGGTTTTCGCCAATATTGGGGATGAACTGTCCTTTGAAAGTGCGCCGGACCTAAGCCTTAAAATTGATGGTCCCTTTGGGTCTGGTCTGGACGCCGGACCAGATAACCTTGTACTGCGCGCGGCCAACGCCCTGATCGCGGCCACAGGATGCCAAAAGGGTGCAGCGATTACACTGCACAAAACCCTGCCCGTGGCCTCTGGCATTGGCGGGGGATCGGCCGATGCAGCCGCGGCTTTGCGTGGCCTGAACCGGCTTTGGGATAGTGGGTTTTCATATGTTGATCTTGAGAAAATGGGGCAGGCTTTGGGAGCCGATGTGCCGGTCTGTGTGCAAAGCCGCCCTCGTTTTATGTCAGGCACTGGTGAAATTCTACACGACACGGGGTCTTGGCCGATCTTGCACGGCGTGCTGATTAATCCGGGCTTTACCCTTTCCACCGCGCAAGTCTTTGCTCGCTTTGACGAAATGAATTTGGGCCAGGTGCTAAGTGGACACACTTATTTTGTGGCCAATAATGCACATGATGCTCTGACAGAACTTAAAACCCATAGCAATTGCCTGACTAGGGCCGCCACTGCTTTGGAGCCGCGCCTTGGTGAGTTACTGGAGACGCTGGAACAATGCCCGCAAGCACAACTCGTGCGTTTGTGTGGCTCCGGCGCAACGTGCCTGGCGCTTACCGATGACCAAGAGAGTGCCGTAGATTTTGAACAAGAACTGAGAATGAAATATCCAAAACATTGGGTGCAATCGGTAAAACTGGGCGGGGCAGAATAAGTCAGAATTCTGACCTAAGCAGTTTCTGGGTGGCTGGGCGGTTCGACGCACGCCAAAATACGGGCGAACACACAAGGCAGCGCCCCTATGACCTATAGTGTCCGTGGCCTGTTGGCAAAACCATATATGCACTTTTATGGGCTTTCCGACGAAGACCTGGCAAATTTTGGTGCAAAGCGCTTGCCGGTTGATGTCTGCCCCGGTTTTCCTGATCGCATAGAAATGCGCGAAATTGCTGTGGGCGCGCATGTGTTATTGCTCAACCAAGTCAGCATGGCTCTAAATACCCCCTATCGCGCCGCCCACGCCATTTTTATTCGCGAAGGCGCGGTAAATGCCTATGAAGAACGCAACGAAGTTCCAGCGGTTATGTTTGACCGACTTTTGTCACTGCGCGCCTTTGATGAAAAAGGCATGATGGTGGATGCAGTGCTGGCCAAAGGCGATGAGATTGAAAGCACCATTTTACGGTTTTTTGCCAATCCAGATGTCAAGAATATTCACGCCCATAACGCGAAGCGTAGGTGCTTTTCCGGCGAGGTTATACGCCCCAAAGCGGGTTAATACCAAAGCTGGGTGTAGTGCCTGAATGACTGGTTTTCCTCTGACAGGGCTATCCCGGTATATTGAAACGCCTCCACACCCACGCCCTTACGTACACACACTTTCTGACCTGCCCCTTCGGTCCCCCTTCACACCAACGTCCTAATGCCTTTCCTTACCTCTTGATAATTACTGACTGGTCAGTTATATACAGAATGATAACGATCACCGAAATGAAATTGCGAACGGCATATGGCAGACATGCACGACATAAAACCTCGCTGGCAGCGCCAGCCAGCCGAGCGCCCCGGGCAAATTCTGGATGCGGCGCTGATTGTGTTTCGTGCGCGGGGGTTTGGCGCAGCGCGTATGGACGAGATTGCGCGAAAGGCCGGCATCTCAAAAGGCACGATCTATCTTTATTTTGACAGCAAAAACGCATTACTGGAGGCACTGATTGACCGCGCCATGACCCCGGTTGCCGCGCATTTAAAAATGATGGCCGATGCGGGAGGGCAAGGCCCCATAGCCCCGGTTTTGAGGGCCATGCTGTCTTTTGCCGCCCAGCGCCTTGGCGATCCCGCAACCGGCGCCATCCCCCTTTTGGTGATCAGCGAAGCGGTACGTTTTCCCGAACTGGCGCAAGTTTATCGCACCAATGTCATTGATGTAGGGCTGGGCGCGGTGATGGCCCTGATTAAAGCGGGGGTAAAAAGTGGTGAATTTCGCCCCCACCCTCCAGAGCATATGGCGCGCCTGTTTGTTGCCCCGATGATTATGCAGATCATCTGGAATGGCGTGTTTATACGACCCAAAGAAACGCCTTTGGATGCCCAGGCCCTGATTGCACAGCATATTGATATTTTTCTGAACGGCATTCTGCAAAAGGGTGCAAGGGAGGTCAGGACATGACCCGTCTATCGTTTTTATTTGCTCTTGGTTCTCTTCTGGCCGCGTGTAGCCCCACTGAAAATTCCGGCGAACAGGTCCACACACTTCAGGGCTATGGGGTGGGACGCACACTCTATCTTGCGCCGCGTACAAACGGGCCGATTACGACCCTTATGGTGGCAGAGGGCGATACAGTATCCCCCGGCGATTTATTATTCACGCTTGATGATGGCACGGTAAAGTCAAAACTGGATCAGGCCGAGGCGGCCCTTATGGCCAGCCACGCCCGCCTTGCGGATTTGCGCGCCGGGGGCCGTCTGCAGGACATCAAGGCCGCGCGGGAAAATGTGGCCCAGGCTGAGGCTAGCCTCGTTCTGGCGGAGGAAAACCATACCCGTTCTGCGTCGCTGGTGCGCAAAGGGCAGGCCCCCCAGGCTCGACTGGATCAGGACACGGCTGCGCTGGCACAGGCCAAAGCCGCTTTACGGGCACAAAAGGCCCGTCTTGATCTGATACGCGCCCCAGCGCGTCAGGATAAGATTGCCGCCGCAGAGCAGGAGGTGCAGGTGCAGGATGCACTGGTGCAACAGGCCCGCACGGCCTTAGATGATTTGAGCGTACAGGCCCCAAACGCAGGTCTGGTGCAAACGCTGATCCGCCGTGTTGGTGAAATCGCTGGCCCGGCGCAGCCGGTCCTGGCGCTCTTGCCACCTGAAAACATGCGCATTCGCTTTTTCATTCCGCAAACGCAATTGGGGCAGGTTCGTGTGGGCGATCCGGTCAGGCTTTCTTGTGATGGATGCGCGGGCGGCGCAAAGGGACGCATCGTCTTTATCGCGCCCTCTGCAGAATTTACACCGCCGGTGATCTTTACCGAAAAAGAGCGGACCAAGCTGGTTTATATGGCCGAAGTTCAACCTGAGGAACCGACACAGTTTCACCCGGGTCAGCCGGTGGCGGTAAAATTGCCATGAACGCGCAAAACGCCACAAAGGAAGCGGCATCGCCGGTCATTGATGTTAAGGGCATGACCAAAATATATGGCACGCGCAAGGTGGTTGATAATTTTGACCTTCAGGTGCCGCGCGGCGCGGTGTATGGGTTTTTGGGGCCAAATGGCTCTGGCAAGACCACCACTTTGCGCATGATTTGTGGCTTGTTAAAACCCGAAGGCGGATCAGGCACGTGCCTTGGCTGGGATGTGATTGAACAATCAGGCCTGATCAAGACGCAAGTTGGCTATATGACCCAGCGCTTTTCCTTGTGGGAAGACCTGACCATTGCCGAAAACCTGCACTTTGTCGGGCGGATGTATGGGCTGGAGAACCGCCGTGAACGTGTGCGCAGCGCATTAAAAAACCTGGGCCTGTCGGAACGGGCCAATCAATTGGCGGGCACGCTTTCTGGCGGGTGGAAACAGCGCCTGGCCCTGTCAGCCTGTATGCTGCACGACCCCAAACTCTTGCTGCTGGATGAACCCACCGCCGGGGTAGACCCCAAGGCACGGCGCGAGTTTTGGGAAACCATTCACGATTTATCCGATCAAGGCGTGACCATATTGGTCAGCACACACTATATGGACGAGGCGGTGCAGTGCGATTTTATCGCCTATATCGCCTATGGCAGAAAACTGATTGATGGCCCATCGGCAGAGATTGCCAGAAAAATTGGCCTTTCAACCTGGAAGGTCGAAGGGCAAAATCTTGGTGCCTTGGCCAAAACACTAAAAGCAACACCCGGCATTGAACAGGTGGCGCGCTTTGGCACCTCCTTGCATATCAGCGGGCCAGACAAGGCCGCGCTTGAGGCCGCCATTGCCCCCATGCGCGCAGACCCAGCCCTGCACTGGACCCCCATAGAGACCGGGCTGGAAGAGGCCTTCATCCATTTAATGCGCGACGTGAAGGATAATTTCGCATGAAAACCGAATTTTCCCTGGCGCGTATCAACGCCATCCTCATCAAGGAATTCATCCAGATGCGCCGCGACCGCATGACCTTTGCCATGATGATCGGCATTCCGGTGCTACAGCTTATCCTGTTTTCCTATGCCATTAACTCTGATCCGCGCCATTTGCCTTCGGCCATTATCGACCGGGACAATTCGGCCTTTTCACGGGCCGTGGTGACCGCCTTTGCCAATTCCACTTATGTGGATTTTACCATTGCCTCCACAGATCCGGCCAAAGCCGAAGCGGCCATGGCGGCAGGCAAGATCAATTTTATTTTTGAAATCCCAGAGCATTTTGGCCGCGATCTTACCAGAGGTTTAAGACCGCAAATGCTGGTCATTGCCGACGCCACCGACCCATCGGCGGCCTCGGGCGCATTGGCTGCAGCCGACGAGATTATCAATACCGGCCTGCGCCGTGAACTGACAGGCGCTTTGGCGGGTCTTGCCGCCGGACCGCCGCCGATCACCATGGTTTTGCAGCGGCGGTATAACCCCGCCGGGATCACGCAATATAACATCATACCGGGCTTGCTCGGTATTATCCTGACCATGACCATGACCTTGATGACGGCAGTGGCGCTAACCCGCGAGACCGAACGGGGCACAATGGAGAATTTACTGGCCATGCCCTCACGCCCAGCGGAGGTGATGATTGGCAAAGTGGCCCCTTATGTGGCGGTTGGCTATATCCAGATCATTGTGGTGCTAAGCGCCGGGGGGATCTTGTTTGATATTCCGTTTGAAGGTTCAAAACTGCTCTTTTTATGGATTTCCACGCTTTATATTCTGGTTAATCTGCTGATCGGTTTTCTTTTCTCCACGGTGGCCCGTACCCAGATGCAAGCCATGCAGATGATGGTGTTTTTATTGTTGCCACAAATCCTGCTGTCGGGCTTTATGTTTCCGTTTCGTGGCATGCCGGGCTGGGCACAGGCCATAGGCGAAGTTTTGCCGGCCACCCATTATATGCGGCTGGTGCGGGGCATTATGCTCAAAGGTTCCGGGCGAGCTGACCTGGTTGCCGACATATGGCCGCTGCTGGCCCTGATCGTCGCCGTCAGTGCTCTGGCGCTGCTTCGTTATCGCCGGACGCTGGACTAGCCATAATCGCCCGCGCCCACCAGTGAATGATAACGGCAAAAACGGCAATTGCAGCCAGCGCCAGCAATTCACTGGTGGCCGAGGCCCGAAACACCCAAGCCAGCATTACACACACCGCGCTTTGCATAGCCATAAAGAAAGCCATTCGCCCGTGACTTAGACCCCGGCGCAAAAACAACTGATAGAGATGATCGTTGTGGGCGCTAAGAAGGTCATGACCATGCCGGGCGCGCCACGCCATGGTCAGTAGAATATCAGACAACCAGGGCATGAAGATCAGCACCACCGCATAGAGCGCGCCGGGCGGGCCGTTTTCAATGTACATCAGCGCAAGGCCCGCCAGCCAAAAGCCAATAAATAATGCCCCGGTATCACCAAGGAAAATCCGCGCCCGGACAATATTCAAAGGCAGAAACCCCAGCAGCGAAAAAATCAGCGCCAGGGCCAGAACTGCAACAAGCATTTGCCCCTGATCAAAGGCCAATACCGTCAGGCCCGTCCCGGCAATAATGGCACTGCTGGCGATCAGGCCATCGGCGCCGTCCATAAAATTGCTGGCATTGCTGAGTACAAACACCCAAAGCGCCGTGCCCAAAATCGCCAGAAAAAATGGTAAAGCGATCTGTCCCTGATCCAGATAGAAATAACTGACCGGATAAACAAGGGCAGAAAGCGCGAGGGAAAAGAACGCCAAAATTAGAAATTTAAGCTTTGCCGGTAAATCACGAATATCATCATAGAGACCCAAAAGCCCGGTCAGCATGGCCAGAAGAATAAGCCACAAGACCTGCGTATTGTGCAGTCCAAAGCCCGGGCCAAAGCCTATTACCGCCAGAGGCAGGCTCATACCCGCCATCAGGCCAATACCGCCCGCTTTTGGCGTAGAGACTGAATGCAAAGACCGGGTATTGGGGTGGTCCAGCACTTGCCATTTCATAGCCATGCGGGTCACCACATAGGATAAAACGGCCCCAGCCAGCAAAGCAAAAAAAACAGGAACAGAGATTAACATAAAGCGCAGCACCCGGCCCATTGTCTCAAAAGAGAAAGATGCCGGAAAATAGAAAATTATTCAAATACTTTTGCACAAGGTGCGCTGCACCCCTTACTGGCCCATATGCTGAAAACGAATGATGGCTGGGCCAAGGATCACAACAAACAGCACCGGCAGGAAGAAAATAATCATCGGAACAGTCAGCTTGGCAGGTAAAGCCGCCGCCTTTTTTTCGGCCTGTGCCATGCGCATATCGCGATTTTCCTTGGCCATAACGCGCAAGGACGACCCCAAAGGTGTGCCATAGCGCTCGGCCTGAATAAGCGAGGTCGCCACTGCCTTCACACCGGGATGGTTGGTGCGTCGGGCCAAGTTTTCATAGGCTTGGCGACGCTCGCCCAGATAGCTCAGCTCCGCCGTGGTCAGCGACATTTCCTCGGCCAGCTCGATAGAGCTTGACCCGACTTCGGCGGCCACTTTTTGAAAGGCTGCCTCGATCGACATACCGGCCTCGACACAAATCAGCAATAAATCCAGCGCATCAGGAAAGGCGCGCATAATGGATTCGCGGCGTTTCGCGGCCACGTTAGTGAGATAAATCGCCGGGGCATAATAGCCAACCAGTGCCAAGCCCAGCGCCAGCGCCAGCCGCGTAATAGGCGGTTTGCCCATATCATTCAGAAAAAACAGATACAGTGCGCCGCCTGTAAAAAGTACAATCGGCATCACCATGCGCAGAAAATAAAACATCATCACCGGGCCTTGCCCGCGCAAGCCCGCCTGCATCAGTTTGGTTTGCAAGCTGGCATCTTCCAGTAATTTTTGCAGGTGCAGCTTGGCCACAACATCAGTCATAAAGCCTTTGGACTCGCCACGAAGGTTTGCCTGTTTTTTCTCCAAAGCGGCGCGGCTTTGCTTGCGCAATTGTTCACGGCGGTTTGAGACAGACTTTAACCGCCCGGCAAATTTATTTCCCGAAAACATAGGCGCAATGATGGTCATCACCGTGGCAAAAACGGCGATAGCTGCCAAGGCAGAAATGACTATTTCGGGGTCGGTTAAGGTCGATATTAGTTTTTCCATTGCGCCCGTACCTTAAAAATCAAACGCAATCATGCGGCTCATGACAAAAATGCCAAGACCCATCCAGATGCCCGCCCCGGCCAGCATTAACCGGCCCAGATCCTCAGTAAACATCAGGCTCATATATTCTGGCGTGGTTAGATAAACGATGGTCATGACCAAAGGCGGCAGCGAGCCAATAATCCCTGATGAGGCCTTGGCCTCGGAGGATAAAGCGCCGATTTTCTCGCGCATCATTTTACGCGCCCGCAAGACGATAGAGAGATTGCCCAGCGCCTCGGCCAGATTGCCGCCAGTCTTTTGCTGGATGGTCAGAACAATGGTGAAAAAGTTTAGCTCGGACAAGGGCATGCGCTCATACATTTTTTCCAGACCTCGGCCCAGATCAACGCCAACCGTCATACCCTCGACCAGTTTTTGAAACTCTGGCCCTACGGGTGCCGGGGCTTCGCGGGCAATGATCCGCAGGCATTCATTTAGCGGCAGGCCGGACTTGATACCGCGCACAATGACGTCAATGGCATTGGCAAATTCCAGCCTGAATTTTTTGACACGCCGTTTGCGCACAAAGCCCAAAAACCAGCGTGGCAGGCCAAAACCGGCCCCAAAACCAAAGGCCAGCGCCACCAATATGGTTTGCCCGACCAGCATCAGGACCAGCGCCACGCCCAGGCCAATGGCCAAGGTGGTGATGTGAAAGGCCGTGGGCGAGAAGGAAAACCCCGCCTGTTGAATGCGCGATTTTAAGGTGATGGTGCGTTTGCGCTGTTCTTTCTGGTGCTGGTCCAGCTCTTTTAAGGTTTCCTGCAATTGTTTGCGGCGCGCGCTGGACTGGTCCAGGGCCGCCATTTTCCGCTTGCCGCGTTTCATCTGGTCACGGGCGGTGAGCGAACGCAGGCGTATGGAATTGGCACGGTTGTTTTGACCGCCGGCAACAACCCAGCCCACCCCGGCCACACTGATAAAGGCCAGCGCCGCAATCATGAAAATGGCACTATCGCCCATCTAGCCCTCCGCCTCGTCCAGGGCGCCTGCCAGTTCTTTTTCCAGTCCGTAATAGCGCACCCGATCCCAAAAGGCCGGACGGGCAATGCCGGTAGAGCGATGCGCCCCGGCAATATTGCCATCCTCATCCTCGCCATCAATTTCAAACACGATAATGTCCTGGGTGACGATCACATCACCCTCCATGCCCAGCACTTCGCTGATATGGGTGATGCGGCGCGACCCATCGCGCAGGCGCGCCGCCTGAATAACCACATCAATAGAGCCTGAAATCATTTCGCGAATGGTGCGCGAAGGCAGGCTGAACCCGCCCATGGTAATCATGCTTTCCAGACGCGAGAGGGCTTCGCGCGGACTGTTTGCGTGCAAAGTGCCCATAGAGCCATCATGGCCGGTATTCATGGCCTGCAGCAAGTCAAATGCCTCTGGACCCCGCACCTCGCCGACAATAATGCGGTCAGGACGCATCCGCAGACAGTTCTTGACCAGATCAGTCATGGTCACCATGCCCGACCCTTCAAGGTTTGGCGGGCGGGTTTCCAGACGCACCACATGAGGCTGTTGTAATTGTAATTCGGCGGCATCTTCGCAGGTAACAACGCGCTCGGTCGGATCAATATAGGCGGTCATACAGTTTAGCAAAGTGGTTTTGCCCGAGCCTGTACCGCCAGAGATCAGAACATTACACCGGCTGGCCCCGATCACGCCCAGAACCCGGGCGGCGGCCGGAGAAACGGAGCCAAACTTGACCAGGTCCTGCATGGTCAATTTGTCTTTTTTAAATTTCCGAATGGTCAGCGTTGGCCCATCAAGGGAGAGCGGCGGGGCGATTACATTCACCCGCGAGCCATCGGCAAGCCGCGCATCACATATCGGGCTGGACTCGTCCACCCGGCGGCCAACCTGGCTAACGATGCGCTGGCAGATATTCATCAATTGGCCATTATCGCGAAAACGCACATTGGTCTTCTCGACCTTGCCCGCCACTTCGATAAAGACGCTTTTCGCACCATTGACCATGATGTCGGCAATATCGTCACGCGCCAATAATGGTTCCAGCGGGCCATAGCCCAAGACGTCATTGCAAATGTCCTGCAGCAAGCTTTCCTGCTCGGCAATCGACATGACGACGTTTTTAATCGAGATAATTTCAGCGACAATATCGCGTATTTCTTCGGCGGCGCTGGTCTGGTCCAATTGCGCCAATTGCCCCAGATCAATGGTGTCGATCAGGGCATTAAAAATCATAGTTTTAATGGCGTAGTATTCTTCGGAACGCACCGCAGGCACCTTGGCTGGTTTTGGCGCAACGGCTTTGGGCTTGTTCTTGGTTTTGGCCTCAGCAGGGCTTTTTTGCTTGGCTGAACCGTCACCGGCATCCTTGCTGGCCAGCCCCGCAGGCGGCGCACCGGCTGGCTTGGTGCCCGCACTGATGGTTTGACCTGCCCCGCTTGTTTCCTTGTTTACGCCCACACGTTTACCGAACATGATGCCCTAGCCCTTGCGCAAAAGTTTTTGCAAAAAGCCAGTTTTGCGGGATATACAAGGTTGCCCGATCAACAGACCTGCAAGATGGGCAAGGCCATCGGCTGCTTTGGAATCAGCCTTGATTTCCTGGATCATCTGCCCGTTATTTGCCGCTTCGCCAAAAATTTGTGGCTCAAAAGCCAAGACCAGAACTGGCTCGGCCCCCAGAGCATCCGTAAAGTCCTTGATTGGAATTTCCGGCCTCTTGGGCACACCCACCTGATTGACCACGATCATCGGTGGGCTGTCATTGGCGCGGGTCGCCTTGGCCAGGTCATAAAGGTTTTTAGCATTACGCAGGCTGGCCAGATCCGGGGACGCCACAATGACAATATCATCGGCAGCAAACAATGTGGATTTCACCCAGGATGTCCAGGTGTGCGGCAAGTCCAAAATGACATGGGGCACCATGGCACGCACTTGTGAAATGACGGTTTCATAGGCTGCGGGGTCCAGCTCCCATTCCCGGTCCAGCGTGGCCGGAGCGGTGAAGATAGACAAATGCTCGGTACATTTGACGAGCAGACGCTCCAGCAACACATCGTCAACACGGTCCGGCTCGGCCAGGGCATCGCCGATATTGCTGTTGCTTTCCTGATTAAAGTCCAGCCCGGCTGTACCAAAGGATAAATCCAGATCAACAATTGTTGTGCCTGCCCTTGCCCCTTCTGAAATTTGCCAGGCAACATTATGGGCCAGTGTCGAGGCGCCAACCCCGCCTTTGGCACCGATAAAGGCCGTCACCTTGCCGGCAAAAGGCTGATCCGGATCCACATATATATCGGCAATGGCGCTGATGAGTTGCAACGCCGATAAAGGCGGCACCAGATAATCGCTGATGCCACGCCGGATCAATTGCCGGTAAAGACCAATATCATTGGCCGCACCGATTATGATCACCTTGGTGCCCGCATCACAGACATTGGCCAGCGCTTCGAGCTGGTCAAACAGAACCTGACCGCGCATGCCCGATTCGATCAAGATCAAATTGGGGGTGTTTTCATCCTGAAAATACTCAATGGCCTCGGACAAGCCGCCCAGAGACGCCTCAACATTAGCGCGGGCCATACGCCGGTCCTGAGCCGCACTTTCGATCAGCGCCACCGTGTCCGGACGTTCGCAAAAGGCACGAATAGAAATATGAGGTATCGGCTGCCCTACACTGTCCGCAGGGGTGCTAAACACCGGCTCGTCATAACCCACCGGATCGTCCAGAGGCGGTGCCTCCGCATAGCCAAAGGCCGGCAATTCATCGGCGATCATTACTGACGGAGCCGTCAGATCTTGCGGCGGCAAAGGTGCTTCGGTTTCGTCCTCAAGACGCAATTCCTCGGGCAGTTCAAAAGGTTCTGCCGGGTTGAAATCATCATCAAAATCGTAAGCGTCAGACATGGAGTTACCAAATTTTTTTCAACAGGTTAGGTCTTAATTTACGGCGTCGGACACAGTGCCTTTTGCATCAGAAGAGCGTTCTGCGCCGGTGGGCTGGCCGGCAATATATTTGCCCATCACGGTTTGGCGGCGCGCCGTCAAAGCTGGCTGCACCGTACTTGGACGCACCAGGTCATACGGATTGGCGATCATCGCCGCCGTATTGACCGCCAAGGCGCAACCAAAATTATCAGATTCGTTATTGCCCGGATGGGTCACCAGATTACGCCAGCGCTCGCCGCAACCCTCGGCGCTGGCCACATAGCGGGTAAAAGACAGCAAAAGCGGCGAGCCCGTTGTGCCAGCGGCCTGATATTGCCCTTTGACAATAACCGCCCAGTCCACCCCGCCTTCATGCAAGGCTTTCTGCGCCTGTTGTGCGGCGCGGCGCGCCGCCAAAGACGTATTGGCACCTTCGGGGACAGAAATCACCAGCGGCCCGTACCCATGATCAAGATAGGCCGCCGCATAAGAGGTTAGCGTGCGAATTTGTGCCGGGGTTAAGGCTGCCATATTCGGGGCAAGGGTAAGACTTAAGTCTTCCTGCTTTTGCGAGACGATAATTTTGTGCTGATCCCCGGGCAGGCCAAATGGCGTTTTAGGCGCTGTATTACAGGCGCTTAAGCCCAATATTATGATCGCACCACAAACGAGCGATCTGAATATATATTTTGCCATATGGGTTTGCATGTGGGCCATCCTTCTATTCCAGTACATAGCCAATGGGGCCATTCCAGGTTTTCCCATCAGCCTTGGTGCCAGGCGCACGATAGACCTTGTTCAGACGCCCAAAGAGAAGGCCGCCCAGATCCGACGCATTGGAGAACCCATCGGCTGGCGTGCTCAACGCGTCAGGATGCGTGGGGTCCACCAGATAGGGTGTGACCACGATCACCAGCTCGGTTTCGTCATTCTGGTAATCACGAGAACGGAACAACGCCCCCAATATGGGTAAATCCTTCGCGCCCGGAACGCCCTCAAGGGCCTGTTTGGTCTTTTCCTGAATGAGCCCGGCGATAACCATGGACCCGCCAGAAGGCAGCTCCACCGTGGTTTCGGCCCGGCGCACTTTCAATGCCGGCAGGGTCAGCCCCTCGACCGTGCCGATGACATTGCCATTGGCGTCGGTGACGGCCTGACTGCCCAATTGCAACGCCCCTTGCGTGGTCAGTTCAGAAACTTCGGTTGATATTTTAAGCGAGATGCGCCCCTTGCTGACCACCAGCGGGGTGAAGCCCAGGCCAACACCGAATTTTTTATACTCGATCTGGATATTGCCATCACGGTCCCGCCCTACGGGCACCGGAAATTCACCGCCCGCCAGAAAATTAGCGCTTTCGCCGGTAATCGCCGTCAAATTAGGCTCGGCCAGCGTGCGGACCAGACCCACACGTTCCAGCGCACTGATGCCAGCACCAATAGAGGAGCGCTGCACGCCCTGGCGAAAATTCTTATAACCAATAGAGCCGGTGGTACCGCCAAGCGGACGCCCGGCCAGCGAAAAGGCATTATTGGTGGCAAGGCCTGCCGTGGTGCCAAAGCTGCCCGGAATAACAGTCTCAAAGATGGCATTGCCGAACTGATCCAAAACCGGCACGCCGTTTTCCAGCAAGGGTTTAGCAATCGGGGCCAGAAAATTACCAAAGGAGATAGAACCAGAAAGATTGATACCCAATTGCTTGACCAAAGTGCGCTGCATTTCCACAACGCGGACTTTTAACAACACCTGGCTCTTGCCTTGTATGGTCAGAAGCGAGAGTACGTTTTCAGGCTTTTCAACACTTTGCTGGGCAATTTTCAGCACCGAATCAGCGGTGCCTGCATCAGGCACCGTGCCCGAAAGAATAAGGTTATCGCCCATGGGCTGTATCTTCACCCGGGCGCGTGGCAAAAGCGCGGCAATGGTTCTGCTCAAGCGCCGCACGTCCTGCGCCACAGTGATTTCAAGGTTTAAAATCTGATTGCCGTTCGCATCAAAAAAGAACGCATTAGCCTGCCCCTGTTTCATGCCCAGAATATAGATACGCCGGGGGGTGCGGATAACCGCATCGACAATTTCCGGATTGGAGACCAGCACATCGCGCGCATCAATGGGCAGCTCGATCACGGCGGCCTTGTTCAGGGGCAAATCCAGACTTTGCGAAACCAGACCATTACCGCCAATATCCACCTTGACATGACGCAAGGCCGCTTCGCCAGCGTGCGTCAGCGGGGCATAAGCCAGACCTGTAACCAGAAGGGCCAAAGCGGTAAGCCGACGAAGGGCTGATGGCACGCTCATGCTGTTAATCCTTCAGGGCCAATTTGGAGGGCTGTCCATAGCGATAGACGATCATGGCTCTTTGCTTGTGCGCCTTGCTGGTGGCATGGCTTTGCGCGATGCGGCGACCATTTGGCAAAGCATCGGCGACACTGCGCAGTGCCAGAGACAGATTGCCACTGGCTTCGGCCAGAGCCAGAAGTTCAGAATCCGAACGGTTTAACGCCAGTGTCGCCGTAGAGCCAATAACCACCTCTTCGTCCTCAACCTGTTTAAAGCTCTGATCTATTGCCAGCACCCGCACATTTTCCAAAATGGTCCGGGCGCTATAGCCAGCGCTTCTGCCCCCCTCAGTTTCCTGCCCTTCTTTTTGTGTCAACAAGACATCAACCCGGTCATTAGGCAGGATGAACCCGCCTGCGCCAGTTTCGACCGAAATTTCCACCGATACCGCCCGCATGCCCGGCGTTAATACCGCCGCCATAAACCCGGCATCACCGGGATTGACCAGCTTGCGTGCCGAAATTGGCTCGCCCTCGGTAATATCCACACGGGCAATGGCGCCAGCATAGTTTTGCAGCGCCTGCGCATTATCTTTTTGGGTAATGAAGGCCTTATTCACCGCTTCGCTTGGCCATTCCTGCCAGAACAGGTCCTCCGGCGTCACCCGGCGACCCGTGGCAATGTCCTTGCGGGCAACCAGCACCTGGGCAATTTTGGTATTGATCCTAGAGTCTGGAGCTTCACTTGCAGATGCCTGCACAGGCTGGCGAGTCATAGTGCGCGCCATAAAGGCCGCGCCCAATGCTGCTATTGCGGCAATGACAAGCACAAGTACCCGGCCAAGATTCATAAGGTCACTCCTTCGTGCAAATCGCACAGGTACAGAAATGACCAGAAAGTCCTCAAAGCATGGTTAACAAAACCTCATCCAAGCGCATTGGCGGTAAGAAAAAGTGAAGTTTCTGGAAAAGCCAGCAGCGCCCCGGCGCAAATCCCTATGCCATAAGGCACATCGCCGCCTTCTTTTAAAAGGCGTGCGGACCATTTCCAGCTCTGTAAGTGTGACGGCATGGGGTATTTGCGTGCCAAAAGCAGCACAATGGTTAACACACCGCCTGCCAAAGCGGCATAAGCGGCAAACATTAAGGCCCCGGGCCACCCCATCCACAGGGCTGCGGCAGCAAACAATTTGGCATCACCGCCGCCAACCCAGCCAAAGGCAAACATAGCCACCGTTATCGCCAGCGCCCCAAATCCCACCAACACATGCAGGCCAATGGCGCTCCAGCCCATGCCGCTAAGCGGGGCCGCGATCATAAAGAGAACAATTAACACCCCGGAAATCCAGTTCGGAATGGTCATGGTAGCCATGTCATAAAAGGCCGAGATTAGCATGGTGAGGGCAAAACCCATAAACAGAAGGGACAGCATTGGTGGCTCCAAAAGCAAAGACAGCCCCTTTATGGCCACCGAGCGTTAACACGGGGTTTCGCCTGAACTGGCGAAGGATGGTGGCCTTAGAGCCCATCCTTCGACAAGCTCAGGATGAGGCAGAGGACAAGCGCACCGATGAGGTGTATTTGTGACATTGTTTTATTTCCCTCATCCTGAGCTTGTCGAAGGAGAAGGAAAACTTGCTTCGTCACCCTCCGGTTTAACCGGAGGGTCCATGGGTCCTCCGATCAAGTCGGAGGACGACGAAAAAGCTTCAGGCATAAAAAAAGGCCGCCCTTTTCAGGGCGACCTTTCTCACACATAAGCCAGAAAGCTTATTTCATCGCGTTGGCGACCGTTGTGAACTTGGCTGAGGCATTCGCACCCAGTGACGTCACCGCACCAATAATGACCACAGCAATCAGAGCGGCAATAAGGCCGTACTCAATCGCAGTGGCACCAGATTCGTCATTCATAAAACGTGCTGCAAAATTGTTCATCTTCATTCTCCCGTTTGTTGCTAGCGACAAAGGATCGCTAGAGCTCTATCGGCTCTTTTTGCGAACCTTGAGGTGACCATACCCGGGTGGATTTAACGGGCGTTTAAGTCGGTTGGTTATTTTTCCATGAATTTCAACGTCAGGATTTTATCGGTTTCACCAGCAATTCTGAGCATTGCCCTTTTAAAATAAGGCCTTTCTCATTTTTTTACTCACAGAGGTCCCCATAAACCTTTAGACTTCCTTCACCACTTGCACGCATGATTCCGCATCTATTTATATCTTCCCAAAGGTGTTCCCATGTTTCGGACCACAGGTTTCGTCCTTGCGCTCTCTTTATTCTTCCTTCTGCCCGCACACGCGCGCGAGGAAGAAGAAAGCTTTGCCGTAGAAGTGGACAAGGCCAAGGTGCTGCGCTTGCCCCGCGCAGCGTCGGCGGTGATTGTTGGCAATCCGGCCATTGCTGATGCTGCCGTTCATAACGGGCGGATTTTGTTTATTACCGGCAAGATCTATGGCAACACCAATATCATCGCGCTGGACGCACGCGGGAACACCATTCTGGAACGCACCATTTCAGTCAGTGCTCCCAAAATGGCGGCGATCACATATTACCGTGGCGGCTTGCAACGCTCGTACACCTGTGCCGGTCTGTGCGAGCCGACCCCCAGCATTGGTGATGACAAGGATCTCTTTAATAAGTTGTTGAAACAACAAGAGAGCAAGACCGAGCAGGGCAATACCGCCGCTTTGCCAGAATAAGCCGCCGCTCTTACCGCCTTGCCATCACGGCTTGTGACGATCCTGCAGGACCGCAATCACCTCGCCAAGGCTTTGTTCCCTGGCGCGCAACAGCACCATAAGGTGATAAAGAAGGTCCGCCGCTTCTTCGCTTAGCTTTGCCGGGTCAGATCCCACCGCCGCCAGCGCTACTTCCACACCCTCCTCGCCTACTTTTTGCGCGGCGCGTTCCAGCGGCCCTTGCAAAAGTGATGCGGTATAGCTGGTATTGGGATCGGCCTTAGCGCGCCCCTCAATCACCTGTGTCAGCGTATCCAGCCAGGATAGGTCGGCCAACGGGTTGCCATCAAAACAGGTCTGGCTGCCGGTATGACAGGTCGGCCCGGCAGGCCGTGCCAATACCAACAAGGTATCACGATCGCAATCGGCACTGATGGAGACCAGCTTTAGCGTATTGCCGCTGGTTTCACCTTTTTGCCAGAGCGTCTGGCGCGAGCGACTGTAAAAGGTCACATGGCCGCTTTTCAGGCTCTCAGCCAATGCGTCTTCATTCATATAGCCCAGCATCAAGACAGCGCCGCTCTTGGCGTCCTGCACAATGGCAGGGATCAACCCGTCGCCTTTTTGCCAGTCCAGATTTTGCAGGGCCGTGGGGATAATCTCGCTCATCAGCGCACCTCTATCTTGTTTTGGCGCAAAAAGTCTTTCAGCGCCGGAATGGCGATCATGCCCTTGTGAAACACGCTGGCCGCCAGCGCGCCATCGACATTGGCCTGATCAAAAACATCGGCGAAGTCCTGTCTCTGCCCGGCCCCGCCAGAGGCTATTAGCGGCACAGCGCACAAGGCGCGCATGACTTTTAGCTGTTTCACATCATAGCCCGCTTTGCGGCCATCTTCATTCATACAGTTGAGCACAATTTCGCCTGCGCCGCGTTTTTGCACCTCGCCGATCCAGTCGCGGGTTTTCCAGCGCGTGGTGATGATGGTGTTCGGGTCGCCGGTCATGGCCTTGACCTGCCAGTCCGTACCGTCCCAGAAACTGTCTATGCCGACCACAATGCACTGGCTGCCAAAGCGCTGGACCAAGGTGTTGATCAGATCAGGATTGGCCAAAGCTGGCGAGTTGATGGAGATTTTATCGGCCCCGGCCCCCAAAATGGAATGCGCGTCTTCAATGCTGGTAATGCCGCCGGCCACGGTGAAAGGAATGTCCAGAACTTCGGCCACCTGCCCCACCCAGACCGGATCAACGCGGCGGTTTTGCGGGCTGGCGGTAATGTCATAAAAGACCAGCTCGTCCGCGCCTTCATCGCGATAACGCCGGGCCAGGTCCACCCCTTCGCCGACCACTTCGTGGCCAGCAAACTGCACGCCCTTGACCACCACGCCATCCATGACATCAAGACAAGGAATTATGCGCCGGGCCAGCATGATAACGCCTCCTGCAAAGAAAACTTATTCTCATAAAGCGCCTTGCCGATAATAACGCCATCCGCGCCAACGGCCTGCACGGCGCGAATATCATCAAGCGATCCAATACCGCCCGAAGCCAGCAAGGACAAAGCGCCATAGCGTGCCTTTATATCGGCATAAAGGGCGGCGTTGGCGCCGCCCAACACCCCGTCCCGGTCAATATCTGTAACCAGAAGATTGGTCGCCTGTCCGCCAAAGCCATCCAGCACATCCCAAAGGCTGATCGCTGCCTCTTCCTGCCAGCCTTTAATGGCCGGCATGGGCACGCCATTGACCAAACGTATATCCAGCGCCAGCACCAGACGGTCTGCGCCAAAGGTTTTCAGCCATGTTTTTACAGCTTTAGGCGCGCTGACGGCCAGTGAGCCGATAATCACCCGCGATACACCGCCATCCAGCAGGGCTTCTATATCATCACCGCTGCGCACCCCGCCACCAGCCTGGACCTTCAGGCCGCTTTTGGCCGCCAGATCACAAATCAGCGCGCTTTGGCGCACCGCACCGGCTTTGGCCCCGTCCAGATCCACCACGTGCAGCGCTTGCGCCCCGGCGTCGGCAAAGGCTTTAGCCCGAGCCAGCGGGTCCGTGTCATAAAGGCTTTTTTGGGCAAAATCGCCCTTGTGCAGGCGCACACAGCGCCCGTCCATCAGATCAATCGCTGGCCAGATCATAAGCTGATCTCCAGAAAATTTTGCAAGATGCGCGCCCCGGCCTTGCCCGAGCGTTCCGGGTGAAACTGGCACCCATAAACATTATCCCGGCGCACCACGGCGCTAAACGCCATGCCATAGCGGGTAATGGCCAACGCATTTTCATCGGGGCGCGCCGCATAAGAGTGAACAAAATAGACATAGCTGTTTTGCTCTAACCCGGCCAATAATGGATCATCGGCAACAAGACTAAGTGTGTTCCAGCCCATATGCGGCACTGGCCCATCGCTATCGGGCAAAGGCTCGACCTCACCCTCAAGGCGGCCAAGGCAATTGGTGTCCCCTTCGCGACTGCGCGTGTATAATAGCTGCATGCCCAAACAGATGCCCAAAAGCGGACGCTGATAGCTGAGCAACATATCGTCCAGCCCCCGGGCGATCAGCGCCGCCATGCCCGCCTGTGCCGTACCCACGCCCGGCAGAACCAGACGGTCGGCCTGTTGCAAGGCGTCCGGGTCGGCGCTGATCTTTGCGGAAACGCCAAGGCGTTCAAAGGCAAAGCGCACCGAAGCCAGATTGGCGCATCCGGTATCGACAATCATCATATCCATCATAAGACGCCCTTGCTGGACGGGATATGATCGCCTTCACGCGCCAGCGCCGGACGCAAGGCGCGCCCAAAGCCTTTGAAAATGGCCTCAATCACATGGTGGGTGTTTTGTCCGCTGGCCTCAATGTGAATGGCGGCACCCAGATGTTGCGACAGGGTTTCAAACACATGGCGCACCATTTGCCCGCCAAGACCACCGGCCCCGGCCTCAGCGATTTGTGCCTCAAAACGCAAAGCCGGACGACCCGAAAGATCAATGGCGATACGCGCCTGCGCCTCATCCATAGGCAACACAAAACCATAGCGGCCAATACCCGCCCGATCACCCAGTGCCCGGGCCAAAGCCTGACCCAGCACGATGGCACAATCTTCCACCGTGTGGTGCTCGTCAATGTGTAGATCGCCCTTGGCCATCAGGATCAGCGAGAACCCGCCATGGCGGGCGACCTGTTCCAGCATATGGTCAAAAAACCCGATGCCGGTATCAATACGCACTGGCTCTGTGGTCTCCAGATCAAGGCTTGCGCTGATCTGCGTTTCCTTGGTCTGGCGACTGATGGTGGCGCGGCGCGGCGATGTGGTTTGTGCCGCGCCAGCCTGAAAAGCGGCCAGCAACAGATCATTCTCCTCGGGCGCACCAATGCTGATGCGCACCATGCCCTCACCAAGGGCAGAAAAATCCCGCACATGGATGCTGTTGGCTTTCAAACGTGCCAGAACATCCGCGTTGGAGCGCAATTGTACCAACAGGAAATTGGCTGCCGAGGGCCAGATTTTTTGCACGCCCATTGCGGCTTTCAAAGCCTCAAAAACCCGGCTTCGCTCGGTTATGATCTGCGCAATGCGGGTCTGGATGATGGGCATATTGACCGGGGCAAGTGCGCTTTGCACTTCGGCAATGACCGGCGCAGGCAGGGGATAGGGGGGCAAAACCCTGCGCACAAGATCAATAACCGGCGTGTTGGCAATCAAACTGCCAAGACGCGCCCCCGCCAATCCATAAGCTTTGGACAGGGTTTTTAAAATGACCAGATTGGGCAATGCAGCCAGCTCACAGGTCAGGCCAGCTGTCCCTGAAAATTCTATATAAGCCTCATCGATCACCACCAATTGATCTACGCAGGCCCGGGCAATGCGAATGATGTCATCCTGGGCGATTAACGTGCCGGTGGGGTTATTGGGGCTGCACAAAAAGATCAGCTTGACCGGCGCAGCTTTTGCGGCAGCAATAATGGCCTTGGGGTCAATGGAAAAATCTTGGCCCAGTTCAATCTCAATTAGACCCGCACCCTGAATTTTAGCTGCCACCGCATAAAGGCCAAAGGTTGGCGGGGTGATGAGGGCGGCGTCTTTTCCCGCCCGGCAGGTGGCCCGAAACAAAAGGTCTATGGCTTCATCGGCGCCCCGGGTCAGCAAAAGCTGATCAATATCCACACTATAAAGCGCGGCTATGCGTGCCACCAAGGCTTTAGCTTGCTGTTCTGGGTAACGGTTCCATGCACCCTTGGCCCCGGGCGGTGCCCAGGGGTTTTCATTGGCGTCCAGCAAAACCGCACCCGCCACCGCGCCGCCTCTGGCCTGATAGGGGCAAAGGGCCAGAATTTCTGGCCGGGCAATGGCTTTGATCAGCGCACTCATGGGACCGGCGCATCCAGACGTACAGCAATGGCTCGGGCGTGGGCATCCAGTTCTTCCATTCGTGCTAGGGTTTGCACCACAGGGCCAAGGGAGGCCAAAGCCGCTTTGGTAGCGCGTTGCACCGTGATAAATTTGACAAAGCTTTCCAGCCCCAGCCCGCTATAGGCCCGCGCCGCCCCGGCGGTGGGCAAAACATGGTTGGTGCCACTGGCATAATCGCCTAGGGCTTCGGGGGTATAGGGGCCAACAAAGACCGACCCCGCATTGCGCACACCCGGCACCAATTCCTGTGCGTTCTGCACCTGAAGGATCAGGTGTTCGGGGGCATAGCGGTTAACGATGTCCAGCATCTGCACCCGATCCTTCACACAGATCAGGCGGGCGTTTTCCAGCGCCTTTTTGGCGATAGAGGCGCGCGGCAAGCTCTGCAATTGCTTACATGTTGCGGTTTTTACCGCTTCGGCCACGGTTTTGGCTGTGGTCAGCATTATCACCTGGGCCTTGGGGTCGTGCTCGGCCTGGCTGAGAAGATCGGCGGCCACCCAATTGGCATTGGCGCTTTCATCGGCCAGCACCATCACTTCGCTGGGGCCGGCGGGCATGTCCATAGCCGGGCCACCCTGCATTTGCGCGACTTGCACTTTGGCTTCGCTCACCCATTGATTGCCGGGGCCAAATAATTTGTCCACCCGGGGCACGCTTCCAGTACCAAAAGCCATAGCGGCAATGGCTTGCGCGCCGCCCATGGCGTAAATTTCCTCTATACCGCACAGCTTTGCCGCCGCCAGAATGACCGGCGCGATCAGGCCATCCTTTCCGGGTGGGCTGGCCACCACAATGCGCCGCACACCGGCCAGTTTTGCCGGAATAGCGGCCATCAGGAGGGATGAAAACAGCGGCGCCGTGCCGCCCGGTACATAAATGCCGACACAATCCAGCGGACGGATCAGGCGTTCACAAATCAGGCCATCCTCTATCTCTACGCACAAAGGCGCCGGGGCCTGGGCCTGGTGAAAACGGGCGATATTACCAAAAGCGCGCTGCATGGCGGCGCGGGTTTCGCACCCCAAATCGCTCCATGCCGCCTCAAGATCTTTGACACAAACGCGCATGTCTTCGGCCACCGCCCCGTCAAAGCGGCGGGTCAGTTCCAGTAGGGCCTCATCGCCGCGTTCTTTGACGGCCATAATGATGTCGCGCACCACGTCCCGCACCGCGCAGGCACTAATATCTGGGCGGGCAAGCGCGGCACTTTGCGCACCTTCATCCAGTTCATTCCAGTATATAATTTCCATCACACTAGCCCATCATCTTTTCTATGGGCAGAACCAGAATGGCATGGGCGCCGCGCGCTTCCAATTGTTCCAGCGTGTCCCAGAATATGGTTTCACGGCAGACCGCGTGCACCGCCATCTGATCATCGCGCCCGGCCAGCGGCATGATGGTCGGCGCATCTGCGCCCGGCAAAAGCGCGGTGATTTCATCAAGGGCGTCTTTGGGCGCATTCAACATAATGTATTTGGTTGCCCGGCTGGCGATCACCCCGTCAATGCGGCGAAGCAAGCGCGCCAGCAAAGCTTCGCGGGCCTCATCCCAAGAGGTGTCATTACGCACCAGCAAAGCCTCGCTCTGCATGACGGTGGCAAAGTCTGCAAGACCATTGGCCGCCAGCGTGGCCCCCGATGAAACGAGATCACAAATCGCATCAGAAAGACCAAGTGCCGGGGCAATTTCAACCGCGCCTTTCAAGGTGACGCATTGCGCCTTAATGCCCTGATCCTGAAGATATTTCGCCAAAATTTGCGGGTAAGACGTGGCGATTTTACAGCCTTGTAAATCTGCCAGCGTCTTGATGGTCCCCTCTTTGGGGGCGGCCAGTTTTAACGTGCAGTGGGAAAACCCAAGGGCGCGCACGGTTTGCAATTTCCCATCTTGCGCATTTTCCAGCGCTTCTTCGCGCAGCACATTTTCACCGGCAATCCCCAAATCACAAACCCCCTTGGCAACCAGGGACGGAATGTCATCATCGCGTACAAACAACAACTCGAACGGTAGACCCCGCGCCCGACAAGTCAGCGCCCCGGGATTGGGCGAAATGCCAAGGCCCGCCTGTTCCAACAGCTTTAGACTGCCCGTGGCCAGACGACCTTTTTTCTGGACGGCTATGCGTAAAACCGGGGTCATTGGCTCTGCTCCCGATCCAGCGCTATGCGATAGCCCTGATAGGATTCATCATTGAGAAAGCGCGCCACACGCCCCACTGTAGTGGTGCTGGCCCCGGTTTTTTCACTGATGTCGCGATAGGAGAGATCGCCTGCATTGAGCAGTTTGGCCACCTGCCAGCGGGCCACCAGCGCCCGCAATTCCGCCGGCGTGCACAAATCTGTAAGGAAGCGCAACACTTCGTCCCGCGATTGCAAAGCGGTGAGCGCATCCAGTAATGCTGCCGTATCCGTGTCGGCGTTTAACGTGCCATAAGATGAGGTTTTTTCTACGTTTGTCATAACTCTGCCTTGCCTAATTGTGTTAACATGCTAATACACTATCGTGATAAGACAAGCACGAATTGCAGCAGACCCATCTGGACTTGGGCTTAACCATCACGCAGGAAGACGTAAAAGGCGCAGGAGTTTAAAATGGCGGATAAGCCAGAGGCACCAGACGCGACCCCTCCGTGGGTGGTGATGAAATTTGGCGGCACCAGCGTCTCCACAAAGGCAAGCTGGGAAACCATCGAAGCGCTGGCCCGCGCCGTGCTGGCCTCCGGCGCACGGCCATTGATCGTCCATTCCGCACTGTCGCAGGTTTCCAACATGCTGGAGCGCGCCATTGCGGCGGCGTTGGGCCATAAACACAGCCCCGTTCTGGATAAGATCATTCAAAAGCATATGGCGCTGGCCACAGACATGGGTCTTGATGGCCCGGCCCTGATTGGTCCCTCACACCAACGCCTGAGCCGCTGGCTGGACGGGATTGCGCTGGTCGGCGAGGCCAGTCCGCGCGTACAGGCCCGCATTTTGGCCGAAGGCGAAATCATGGCCTCGGCGCTGGGCGCGGCGCGCCTGAAAGCGCAGGGCCTAAGCGTTTCAAATCTTGATGCCAGAGCTGCCCTAAAAAGTGTTACCCGTGCGGGTAAGGGCGAAACAACACATTATTTATCCGCCGTTTGCACCGACACGCCAGATGAAGACCTGATCAAAACCCTGGATGATCTGGCTAGTCAGGTGGTGCTGACGCAAGGCTTTATCGCCAGCAATGAGGCGGGCGAAACCGTGCTGTTGGGCCGGGGGGGATCGGACGTCTCGGGGGCGCTGTTTTCTGCCAAGATCAAAGCTGCACGGCTGGAGATCTGGACCGATGTGCCCGGCATGTTCAGCACTGACCCGCGCCTGACCCCCACGGCGCGCCTGTTAAAAGACCTCAGCTATGATGAAGCCCAGGAGATCGCCCTGATGGGAGCCAAAGTGGTGCACCCGCGCGCTTTGCCCCCGGCCCGGCGGGCGAGCATTCCGGTGCTGGTGAAATGCACCCATCAGCCAGAGGCCAGCGGCACGCGGATCAGCGCCAGCCCCGCCGATACCAGCGCCCGGGTCAAAGCGGTGACCGTCAAATCCGGGCTGATTTTGGTGTCCATGACCGCAACGGCCATGTGGGGCGAGGTGGGTTTTCTGGCCAATGCTTTTGCCGCCTTTGCCAAAAATGGCCTGTCCATTGATCTGGTCTGCACATCCGAGGCCAGCGTCACGGTGTCGTTGGACACCGGCCAAAACCTCGATGCCGGCGCACTGGCGCAGCTACAGGCTGACCTTGCGCCGCTTTGCCGGGTTAAAATTATACGCGACTGCGCTTCGGTCAGCCTTGTGGGGCGTGGCATCCGCACCATTTTGCACAAGCTAACGCCCGCTTTGGCGCTCCTGCGCGATCATCCGGTGCGTCTGGTCAGTCAGGCCGCCAATGATCTGAACTTCACCGTCGTGGTGGACGAAGATCAGGCCCAAAAACTGGCTTTGCGCCTGCATGATGAAATGGTCGAGGTCGAAGTGGGGGACAAAGTGTTCGGCCCAAGCTGGACCGATACTCAAGGCTAGCGACAGGACTCCTTCTCCCTTGAGGGAGAAGGCTGGGATGAGGGGTTTGTGAAGTCAAAAGCACCACGCCTGGTAAAGCCGTACCCCCTCACCTTATTCCTCTCCCTCAAGGGAGAGGAAAGAGTGTGTTTTGAGACCGCAATGCAATAAAAGTTGGCTGACTGTCCTTAACGCGCTTCTTTTAATACATCAGCCAGCGCACCAAGGTCGGCCTGAATATCGCGCACGGCAATGGGCATATCTTTGATAGCGGCAAGGGCCGGACTTGGCGCAATCGCCTCGCCGATCAGCGGCTCTACATTTTCGCGAAATTTGTAAGGATGGGCGGTGGCCACAATCACCCAGGGCTTTGCTTTTTCGTCTTGTGATAATTGATCATAGGCATAGGCGGCCACGGCGCTGTGCGGGCACCAGACATGGTCGCTTAGCTTTGCATCTTTGCTGATTTGCGCCCTTATGGTGGCATCATCCACGGAAAGCGCGCGCACATCATGGTTGAGTGCCGCCAACCCCGCATCAAAGCGTTCAAAGTTGGAAGGATTGCCCACATCCAT
>NVVV01000080.1 GCA_002733495.1 Robiginitomaculum sp. | reverse complement strand
GCAGGTGAGGTGGCCGAGTGGTCGAAGGCGCACGCTTGGAAAGCGTGTAGGCGGTGTTCCCGTCTCGTGGGTTCGAATCCCACTCTCACCGCCATTTTTCTTTGCATTATTGCGATGGCACGCTGTGGCTTTGAGCGCATAGATACACGTTCGATCTTAACCGCGAACGCACCACCATTCCCTCTTCTTATTATGGCTGCAATCTATATTCCAGTATGCACGTTCATTTGTAACTTGGCCTTCTGACCATCGTTAAATCATACTTAAAATTATGGCTTTCTTGTCTATTCCCATATAAAAACAAAGCCTGAGGCGGCAAAGGGTAGCCAAAAACTATCATAAAATGCATATTCTATTCCTGAGCGATAATTTTCCCCCGGAGATCAATGCCCCGGCCTCGCGCACGTTCGAGCATTGTCGCGAATGGGTGAAGGCCGGACATCAGGTGACGGTCATTACCTGTGCGCCAAATTTTCCAAAGGGAAAAGTGTTTGACGGGTATCGCAATCGCCTTTGGCAGAGCGAGGAGATGGCGGGCATACGCGTCATTCGCGTGTGGAGCTATATCACCAAAAATGAGGGCTTTATAAAACGCATTCTGGATTATCTCAGCTTTATGGTGTCCGCCATCATCGCGGCGCTGTTTGTGCGCAAAGCCGATATTGTTGTTGGCACATCACCACAGTTTTTTACCGCCTGTGCGGCCTATGTGGTTGGGGCCTATAAGCGCATCCCCTTTGTGTTTGAGCTGCGCGATTTATGGCCAGAATCGATCAAGGCGGTTGGTGCCATGCGTCCGGGTCGCCTCTTATCCATGCTCGAAGCTATCGAGCATTTTCTCTACCGCCGGGCGGCGCTGATTATCAGTGTCACCCACAGTTTTAAACAGGTTCTTGAAGCGCGGGGTATTGATGGGGATAACATCCATGTGGTGACCAACGGCATTGATCTTCAGCGTTTTCAACCGCTGCAAAAAGATGAAAATCTGGTCAGTGAACTGGGCTTGGAGGGCAAGTTTATTGCCGGTTATATCGGCACGCACGGGCTGGCTCATGCACTTGAAACCTTGTTGGAGGTGGCCCGTCAAATCCGGGATCACCCGAAGGGGGAGCGCTTTTGCCTTCTTATGCTGGGTGATGGGGCCAAAAAGGTCGAGCTGGTCGCCAAAGCGCAGGGCATGAAACTGGATAATATCATTTTTCTGGACACCGTGCCCAAGGCCGATGTGCCGCGCTATTGGAGCTTGCTGGATGTGGCCATTATCCATTTGCGCGATACGCCCTTGTTTCAATCGGTGATACCGTCCAAACTTTTTGAGAGCATGGGCATGGGCATCCCCATCGTGCACGGGGTGCGTGGGGAATCTGCCAAGATCGTACATGACCATAAAGTGGGGCTGACTTTTGAGCCAGAAAATGCTGAGCAATTATGCGCGCAGTTATTAAGGCTGCAAACCGATCACGCTCTTTATGAAGATTTGCGCACCCATTGCCTGCGCGCTGCGCCCAAATTTGATCGTCGCGTTCTGGCCGGGCGCTTGTTGTCATATTTGGAGGCGACGGTAGAGCGGCGCAAAGGACAGGCCTAGGCATGGCGAAAGGGCACAATACTGCGTCTCTTTGTAAAACAGCGCTGCTCTATTGGCACACTTTGCGCCATATGAAGCCGGTGCAATTTACGGCGCGGATAAGCCGAAAACTGTTCAAGCCAAAACCTGATCTGCGCCCGGCACCTGATTTGCGCACCAAAACCGGGCCGTGGAACACACCCCCCGCGCCCGCGCCGTCCATGACAGGCCTGCGCACGTTCATGCTGCTTAACCAAAGTGGCACAATACAACATCCCGGGGATTGGAACGCCCCGGACCGGGATAAATTATGGTTGTATAATCTGCATTATTTTGACGATATGCGTGCAAGAAATGCGAACAAGCGTGTGGGCTGGCATCAGGACCTGATCGCGCTCTGGATCGCGCAAAACCCACCGGGACAGGGCAATGGCTGGGAGGCCTATCCGCTGTCTTTACGCATTGTAAACTGGATCAAATGGGTACTGGCGGGCCATGAACTCAAAACAGAGTGGCAGCACAGCCTGGCGGTACAAGTGCGCTTTTTGAACGGGGCTATTGAATGGCATTTGTTGGGCAATCATTTGCTGGCCAATGCCAAGGCGCTGGTCTTTGCGGGCCTGTTTTTTGAGGGGACTGAAGCTAAAGACTGGTTGCGCAAGGGCTTGCGCATATATGCACAGCAATTGCCCGAACAGATATTATTTGACGGTGGGCATTTTGAACGCAGCCCCATGTATCATGCGCTGATTTTGGAGGACCTGCTGGACCTGCTTAATTTGGCCGGGGCATACCCTGGCGCCATTGGCAAAGACGTGATTTTGCAATGGGAGCGCATCACCGATGCCATGCGCCATTGGCTAAATGTGATGACCCATCCTGATGGGCAGATCAGCTTTTTCAATGATGCCGCCTTTGGCATTGCCGCAGCGCCGGGTGTATTGGAAAACTATGCAAAGGCGCTGGGGCGCCAGCCCCCCCCCCTGTGGCGGATGGCATGGTGCACCTTGAGGCCTCTGGATATATCCGGGTGCAACGCGCGGCCATGGTGGCGCTGCTGGATGTTGCGCCCATCGGGCCGGATTATCTGCCTGGTCATGCTCATGCCGATACGCTGTCGTTCGAGCTGTCGCTTAATGGTCAGCGGGTGGTGGTGAATTCAGGGACTTCGGTTTACGGCACCGGGCCAGAGCGCCAGCGCCAGCGCGCAACGGCGGCACACAGCACGGTTGAGTTGGCGGGGCAAAGCTCCAGCGAAATGTGGAGCGGTTTTCGTGTCGCCCGCCGGGCGAGGCCTCGTGATCTTGAATGCTTTACCGAAGACGAAGCCCTAATCATTCGCTGTTCCCACGATGGGTATACCCGCCTGCCTAGCAAACACATTGTGACTCGGACATGGGAATTTCGTAAAAACAGGATGGATGTGCGCGACTGGTTTTCAGGGCGGGGCGTGTCCGCTCTCGCTCACTTTCATCTTCATCCCGACATCACCGCCGTTTTTTCAAAAGAGGGCGTGCATCTGTCTGACAAGGAAGATATAGATGTCTATGTTGAATGCGATGGAGGGCATATTTCCATTGCTGAGGGGACCTATCATCCTGAATTTGGTGTTTCTCTAAAGAATAAAAAAATTGAGATAGCGCCAAGTGATGAATATATGAGTATGATATTTTATTGGGGCAGCGCAAATATTTAAATTAAAGCATTATCGTCAATTCCTGCTTTTTGTAAAAGAGGCTGATTGTTGAAAATACTCATTATCTTTGGCACCCGGCCTGAGGCTATTAAAATGGCCCCTGTGGTTAAGGCGTTTGCGGCTGAGCCTAAGGTTGAGCTGAAGGTCTGTGTGACCGCTCAGCACCGCGAAATGCTCGACCAGGTGTTGCAGATTTTTGAGATCATTCCTGATTATGATCTGAACATTATGCGCCCGGGGCAAAGCCTGACCGATATTACCGCCAATGTCTTACAGGGCCTTGGCAGCATTATAGAAGAAGCGGCACCGGACTGGGTTTTGGTGCATGGCGATACCACAACGGCGATGGCCGCCGCCATGGCCGCCTTTTATCACCATATCCCCATTGCCCATGTCGAGGCGGGCCTGCGCACTGGTGATCTATCTCGGCCCTGGCCCGAGGAAATGAACCGCAAGGTTATTGATGCCATAGGCCAATTAATGTTTGCCCCCACCGAAGGCGCTCGTCAGGCACTCTTGCGTGAAGGTGTTGACGATAGCACCATCGAAGTGACGGGCAATACGGTGATTGATGCGCTTTTGGATGTGGCGGGGCGCATTAAAGAAACGCCGGCGCTGGAAAATCAATTGAAAGAAAAATTTGATTTTCTTGACCCAAACAAGCGACTGGTTTTGGTAACCGGCCATCGCCGTGAAAGTTTTGGCGACGGTATGGTGCACTTTTGCGAAGCCTTGGCACAGATTGCCGTGCGCGGTGATGTGCAGGTGCTCTACCCGGTGCATCTGAACCAGAATGTCCAGCGCCCGGTTCAGGACTGTCTGGGCGGCGTGAAGGATGTGTTTCTGATCCCGCCTCAGGAGTATCTGCCCTTTGTTTATCTGATGAACAGAGCGACTTTGATCATTACCGATTCTGGTGGCGTGCAGGAAGAGGCCCCGGCCCTTGGCAAGCCGGTTTTGGTGACCCGCGATGTGACCGAGCGCCCCGAAGCGGTAGAGGCTGGAACGGCCCTGCTGGTCGGCACAGACACGAAAGCCATTGTTTCTGCGGCAAACCGTCTTCTTGATGATAACGCCTTTTATGACAGCATGAGCAATGCCCATAACCCTTATGGAGATGGCAAGGCCGCCGGGCGCATTGTGGAAAGGATTTACCGTGGAGCTTGAGTTTAAAAAAATCTCCGTCGTTGGTCTTGGCTATATCGGCCTGCCCACTGCGGCAACCCTGGCCAGTCGGGGCGTTGATGTGGTTGGCGTTGATGTCAATCAAAGCGCGGTTAGCACCATTGCTGAAGGGCGGGCGCATTTTTCCGAACCTGATCTTGATATGCTGGTGCAATCGGCGGTCTCGACCGGCAAATTGCGCGCCCAAACTACGCCCGAAGAGGCCGAGGCCTTTATCATTGCGGTGCCCACACCATTTCTGGATGACCATAGCGGCGATCTTTCCTTTGTAGAGGCTGCCGGGCGCGCGATTGCCAAAGTGCTGAAACCCGGCAATCTGGTGATTTTAGAATCCACCAGTCCCGTGGGCACGACGCAAAAGCTGTGTGAATGGATTGCGAAGGAGCGCCCGGATTTGCGCCTGCCGGACAAACATCCAGACGCCCCGGATATTCATCTGGCCTATTGTCCCGAGCGCATTTTGCCCGGACGCATGGTGTTCGAGCTGGTAGAGAATGACCGCATTATTGGTGGCATGACCGAAGCCTGCACCGATCGGGCCGAGGCCTTGTACGAGATTTTTGTGCGCGGGGAATTGCACCGCACCAATGCGCCAACGGCGGAATTGGTCAAGATTATGGAAAACGCCTATCGCGATGTGAACATTGCCTTTGCCAATGAAATCGCCAATGTTTGTGATGCTCTGGACCTGAACGCCTGGGAGGCCATAGGGCTGGCCAATCGCCACCCCCGGGTGAATGTCCTCAACCCCGGCCCCGGTGTTGGCGGACATTGTATCGCCATTGATCCGTGGTTTTTGATCTCGCGCCTGCCAGAGCAAACGTCGCTTATGCGCACCGCGCGCAATGTTAATGATGGTCGGCCCGCACAGGTTCTGGATAAAATCCTGCGCCAGATAGAGCGCTTTCGCAGCCCCGTGGTGGCCTGTCTTGGGCTGGCCTATAAGCCTGATGTGGATGATTTGCGCGAAAGCCCGGCTTTACGCATTGTTGAAGACCTTGCCCACAAAAGCGAGGCAAAGCTGTTGGTGGTTGAGCCACATATTGCCGAATTGCCAGAGAGTTTAAGCGCTTGCGCAAACGTGCAAAACGTAAAACTGGACGAAGCGCTGGAGCAAGCCGACATTATTGTTCTGCTGGTCGGGCATAAAAAATTCAAAAAAATAGATAGCCGAAAGCTTTATGAAAGCGTGGTGATTGACACCATTGGTCTCTGGCAGATGAACATCCAAAAACCATAACCGGCAAACGCCCCCTGATCGGAAAACATTTACATGAAACAAGTGGTTCAAAATTTTCGCAATGGCGAGCTAAAGCTGCAAGATGTGCCTGTGCCGGCGTTAAAGCCCGGCGCACTTTTGGTGCAAACCACGTGCTCGCTAATCAGCGCCGGTACGGAAAAACAGATGATTGATCTGGCCAAGGCCAATCTGGCGGGCAAGGCGCTGGCCCGGCCGGATCTGGTGCGCCAGGTTTTAGGTAAAATTCAGCGCGAGGGTCTGGGACCGACGCTAGAAACGGTATTTGCCAAGCTCGATAATCCGGCGCCTCTGGGCTACAGTCTTGCCGGGACGTTGATCGAAGCGGCAGGGGGGGTAAGCGGATTTTGCGCCGGTGATCGCATTGCCTGCGCCGGGGCGGGCTATGCCAATCATGCCCAGTATAATGTGATCCCTAAAAACCTGTGCGCGCGCATCCCCGATGAAGTGGATGATGAAGCGGCCAGCTTTGTCACTTTGGGGGCTATTGCCTTGCAAGGGGTGCGTCAGGCAGACCCAAAACTGGGCGACATTGTTGCTGTCACAGGGCTTGGCCTGTTGGGGCAACTCACCGTGCAGCTCTTGAAAGCTAATGGCTGTCAGGTTGTGGGCTTTGATCCGGACCCCACCAAGGTAGAGCTGGCCAAAGCCATGGGTGCCGATCTGGCTATAGCGAAAGATCTGGTCAGGGCTGTGGATGGCTTTTCCAAAGGGCGCGGCGCCGATGTGGTGATCGTTACGGCCTCGACCAAAAGCAATGGGCCGGTTAATGACGCGGCGCAAATCTGTCGCGCCAAAGGCCGGGTGGTTGTGGTCGGCTTGGTGGGCATGACGCTGGAACGCGATCTCTACTATAAGAAAGAACTGGATTTACGCCTCTCCATGTCATACGGCCCGGGGCGTTACGACCCCACATACGAAGAGGGTGGCCATGATTACCCATACGCCTATGTGCGCTGGACCGAGCAGCGCAATATGGAGGCCTTTCTGCAATTGATCAAAGAAGGCCGCGTTACGCCTAAAAAGCTAGTCACCCATCATTTTGATATTCATGATGCGAAGGACGCCTATGCACTTCTGGCCGGTAAAGAGCCTTATCTGGGCGTGGTGCTGACCTATCAGGACGGCGCATCGGACATGGCGCGCCGGATAGACCTTGAGGCCACACCCAAAGCGGCGGCCAAAGGCAAGGGGGTAGGTTTTATTGGTGCCGGCAATTATGCAAAGGCCAAATTGCTGCCGCCTTTATCAAAGAACAAGGACGTGAACCTTAGTGGCATTATTACTTCAACCGGGGTGAGCGCCCGCCATGTTGCCGACAAGTTCGGCTTTGCCTTTGCCGCCACAGACAGTGATGAATTGCTTGGCGATGAGGAAACGGAGATAGTATTTATCGCCACCCGCCATGACAGCCATGCGGCGCTGTGCACCAAAGCATTGAGCGCTGGCAAGCATGTGTTTGTGGAAAAACCGCTGGCGCTGACCCGCGAAGACCTGGCCGATGTGATCAACGCCGAGGCCAAAAGCGCAGGCCAATTGATGGTGGGCTTTAACCGCCGCTTTTCGCCATTTGCGCAACAGGCCAAAGCGGCCTTGGCCGGGCGTCAGAAGCCCCTGATGATGCATTACCGCATCAATGCCGGGTTTATACCGGGCGATAGCTGGGTTCACGGTCCCGAAGGCGGCGGACGCATTATCGGCGAGGCCTGCCATTTTATTGATATGATGTGTTATCTGACCGGGGCCGTGCCCATTGATGTCAGCGCCATGGCGGCAAAAGATCATAAAGATGCCATTGCAGCGCAAATCCGCTTTACGGATGGTTCGATCGGCAGCCTGACCTATACCTCGCTCGGCGATAAAAGCGTGCCCAAGGAATATCTGGAGGTGTTTACCGATGGTGTGGTTATTGCGCTGAATGATTACCGCACGCTGGAAATCACTCGGCAGGGCAAAAAAAATCGCTACAAGCTGGCCAGTCAGGACAAGGGGCAAAACGCTATGCTGTCGGCATTTCTGTGCTCGGTGCGTTCAGGGGCGGCCTCGCCCATATCCATTGCGGAATTGGCCGCCGTAACTGAGGCCACTTTCGCCATTGAAGAGGATGTGCTGGGCTGAGGATAAATACATCGTAGCCCACGTAAGATTTTAAAATATATTATACTTTTCAGATAATTAGGAAAACAAATCCGACTTTGGATCATCCGGTGCTAGAGTTTGCACCCTTAAGTTCAAGCATGATCTGGAGCCTTTTGAATGTCTGGAACCACCTCCGGCGTTATTTTTTCGCGCACTGGCGAAGATACCAATATGCGTATCTTTCGCGGTAAAACCCTGTCCTTTTCTATTATCTGGGGCGGATCAGCACCCCTTGATATTACCGGCTATAGCGCCCGCCTTCAAGCCCGCGACCGGGGCGGCGCGCTGATGCTGGACCTCTCCACCAGCAATGGCGGTATCACAATTGATGGCCCGGGTGGCACGCTCAGCTTTGCCGCTGATCCGGCGCTGACCGATCAGGTGCTAACGGCGGGGCGTTACGAGGTGGAAATGAGCACAGCGGCGGGCGATGTGTACCGGGTGATCAGTGGCGGCATTTCCCCGATAGAGGAAATTGTACAATGAGCGCCGGCACCGAAGTGATCATCAATACGGCGCGCGTTGAGGCACAGATTATTGCCAGCGGCATTGCCGTCACACTGGTCGGTGAAACTCTGCCAGAAACGATTGTAGGATTGCCCGGTCCGGCGGGGCCAAAGGGGGCTGATGGCACCAATGGCATAGATGGCGCGCCGGGTGTGACCGGGCCGGTGGGCGCGGATGGCACCAATGGTGCAGGCCTGTCCGTTGGCGGGTTGACGGGTCAGGTGCCGGTTAAGCTAAGCGGTACTGATTATGATCTGGGCTGGTTTTCAGGCCTGAGCCTTGACCCTGTCACAGGACGGGTTGGCGTTGGCACAAATGCGCCGCAATCGCAATTTGATATTAATGCGGTTGGAACCGCACAAACAGGTTTAAATATAAAGACTGATATTAATGTCAATGTTTTTCAGTATAAGAAAAATGACGGTAGTAATTTGTTGCGCGCAACTTATGATGGTTTTAATTTTCATCATTACTTTGGAAGCCATGTGTTTTATAATCTGGCTGGAAAGTTCTTCACCATCTCTGGTAATGGCCAACCTTCCTTTGTTAGCCTTACTAACGGCGCTAGGTTGTTTTTAGACACAGATAACATCGGTGCGCTTGCTAACCTTAATATTGGAGCGCTTGGATCATCTTATGCAACGGCGGCTG
>NVVV01000079.1 GCA_002733495.1 Robiginitomaculum sp. | reverse complement strand
AATACGCGTTTAATGAAGTTTGGGCGCAATGCCTTTCGCAGGGGTTAAAGAGTGTGACTTTTGATGAATAAAAATAAGAATATGCCGTCTTTTTCTCTCCCTGGCCCGGATCAGGCCAAGCTAGACTGGGTTATTGCGTCAGATTTTGTGCCCTATGAAGAGGCGGTTCAGGTGATGGAGGACCGTGTCGCCGCCATCTATAAGGGCGAGGCTGGTGAAATGGTCTGGTTGTTGGAACACCCGCCGCTTTATAGCGCAGGGACCAGTGCGGACCCTGCCGATTTAATAGAGCCGGAGCGATTTCCTGTCTTTCAGAGTGGGCGCGGCGGACAATATACCTATCACGGGCCGGGCCAGCGTGTGGTCTATGTCATGCTGGATTTGCGCAAACGTGGGCGCGATGTGCGTGCCTTTGTGCAGGCGCTGGAAGATTGGATCATCCTGACGCTAGCGGAGCTGGGCGTAGAGGCCGACGTGCGCGAGGGGAGAATCGGTGTCTGGGTGGAGCGCCGGGAAAACGGGCGTGTTCATGAGGACAAGATTGCCGCCATCGGCATTCGCTTGCGCCGCTGGGTCAGCTTTCATGGCATTTCGCTGAACGTGAACCCCGATCTTTCGCATTTTGAAGGCATCGTGCCGTGCGGCATTACCGTACATGGGGTGACCAGCCTGGTCGATCTGGGGCTGGACCAGAATATGGAGGATGTTGATTCGGTTTTACGCCAACAGTTTGAAACGGTTTTTGGGTCGATAGACGTTTGACCACCCATAAAAAAAGCGGGGCCAAAGCCCCGCCTTTTTTTAGGCTAAGATCTATTTACGCATAGCTTTGATTGCGCCAAACATAAATGATAGTCCGCCCAACGCAGCGCTGAGTGCGGTTAGAGAGCGAAATATATACCATTTTTGGATATTTGCATTTATTTGAGCGGCTGTTTCTGGTGGTGCGAATACAGTTAGCTGGCCAAGGAATGATGATTTAAATCCCTGAATTTCGTCAATCTGGGGTGTAATATAAACATAGAGAACGAATAAGGAGGATATTAAAATTAGAGTACCAGCTATCATTAAATTCTGCCCGCCTATAGTTGCTTTGACTGCTTTCTCGGTTGCAAGCCCGTACTGGTTTTCTTCCGGATCGCTTTTCAGCACCATGTTTCCAAGAAACACAATGATGAAGGTCGAAATCGCACCGGCAATAGCACCCGGAAGCACGATAGACTTACCCGCTTCTATGCTGGCTTTCATGGCGCCCATAATGTCCGTTCCGGCGGCCTGTGCCGCAGCGGTAACAGTGGCCTGGTCAAAGCCGGTAACCATGTAAACAAGGCGGGTTGCTGCAAAGCTCAGGCCAAAGCTGACCAGCAGGACGAGCAGGACCATCCATGCTGATTTACCGGCATCATGCAGGCGCTTGGACCAGAGGCTAAACCACATCCAAGCTAAGAGCAGGCTAATTGGAAAGGCAAGCAATGCAAATGAAATTGAAACAAGGGGCAGCATGGCCAATGCAAAATTGATGACGATCAGGATGATTGCGCCTTGTTGAAACTGTGCCGGGCTGATGCGGCCCTTTAAACTGAAAAATAGATTGCCCATGGGTGGCTCCTTTATGTTGGCCTCTGGTTGGTTCCAGATTGTAACTGCCTGATGGATTCCAGACTCATTTAGTCTAAAGCCGAAATGTGTGATCTGCAAGGTTTGTCTTTTTGGTGCAATGCCAGATGGTTTATTGTGACAATGCGCTGCCAAAGCTATTGCAGGATGACAGGGCCAGGCAAGGCAGCCATATTGGTGAAAATTATGGAGTTGTCATGAGCAATCTGAAAAACCTTTATAATGCGGCGCAAGATGTAATGAAAAACGCCCATGCGCCGTATTCCAATTACCATGTGGGCGCGGCGGTGCTGGCCGATAATGGACAGACTTATGTGGGCACCAATGTGGAAAACGCGTCCTATCCCGAAGGGTGGTGCGCAGAAACTTCGGCCATTGCGGCGATGGTGGCGGCGGGGGCAAAGCACATCACTGAGGTGTGTGTGGTCACAATAAGCGATCCGCCCGGCACGCCGTGTGGCGGCTGTCGTCAACGCTTGTCGGAGTTCGCCAGCGCCGATACACACGTGCATGTGACCAATCTGGATGGAAAATCGCACACATGGCGTATGGACGAGCTGTTACCCGGCGCCTTTAAACTCAAGGACTGAAGAACACCCATGACGACCGAAATTAACAAAGCTGCCGCCTATATCCGTGAACGTATTGGCGAACAAAAACGCTTAGGCATTGTGCTTGGCTCTGGTCTTGGCGATCTGGCGGATGCCTTGCAGGACCGGATCTCCATCCCTTATGCGGATATTCCGGGCTTTCCGGTTTCCGGCGTGGCGTCTCATGCCGGGGCCTTGATGGCGGGGCATGTTGATGGCGCACCGCTTCTGCTGCTGGCTGGTCGGGCGCATTATTATGAACATGGCGATGCCAAGGCCATGGTGGTGCCGATTGGCACCTTGAAGGCGTTGGGCATAGAAACGTTGATCCTGACCAATGCGGCGGGCTCTTTGCGCAAAGACGTGCCGCCGGGATCGGCTTCGCTGATCACTGACCATATCAATTTTTCTGGTTTGAACCCGCTGATCGGGGCAAAGGGCAATGAGCGCTTTGTTGATTTGTGCGATGCCTATAACCCTGAATTGCGGGACCGCATTCGCGCTGTCGCTAAAGAGGTTGAGGCCGAGCTGCACGAAGGGGTTTATGTCTGGTTTTCCGGGCCGAGCTTTGAAACCCCGGCGGAAATTCGTGCCACCCGCGTTATGGGCGGCGATCTGGTAGGCATGTCCACCGTGCCCGAGGTTATTCTGGCGCGCCATGCAGGCCTGCGTATCGGGGCGGTGTCGCTGATTACCAATTACGCCGCCGGGATGGAAAGCGAAGAGCTGAGCCATGCCATGACCATGCGTGTGGCCGCTACAGGTGCAGAAAATATAATGAAGCTTTTCAAAGGGATCATTGCTGATTTGCACGCCAATCCGCTTGGTTGAAAATAGCTGACCATTTGGTCAGGTTGGGGGTGTTCGGATGAAGGTGAATATGTCATGATGGACCTTCATTTTGGCGGCACGTTTGGCGTGCGTGATGAGAGACGAACATTATGGGTGCGCAAATTCACCATCTGAGCACAAATCAGCGTAATCCCGGCGTTTCCTTTCGACCGGAATGGGTTGAGAGCATACGGGTTAATCGCTCGGCGATCGAGCGGCGCATCTCCACACTGGCGGCGCGGCGCACGGTCAAGAAAGAATGGCAGGCCGCCTGGCTGCTCAAGGCCATATCCCTGATCGATCTGACCACCTTGTCCGGCGATGATACGGCTGGAAGGGTACAACGCCTGTGTGCCAAGGCGCGCCAGCCCGTGCGCACGGATTTGCTGGCCGCATTGGGGATGCAAAACGCCCATCTGACCACCGGCGCGATCTGCGTTTATCATGAAATGGTGCCCTATGCGGTCAAGGCGCTGGAAGGCTCCGGCATTCCTGTGGCGGCGGTCTCTACCGGCTTTCCGGCGGGGTTATCGCCGCTGGAAACCCGGTTGGCGGAAATTCGTGCTTCGGTCACCGCCGGGGCCAGTGAAATCGACATTGTGATCAGCCGCCGTTATGTGCTCACCGCCAATTGGCAGGCGCTTTATGACGAGGTGGCCGCCTATCGCGAGGCCTGCGGCGAGGCGCATTTGAAAACCATTTTGGCGACGGGGCAGCTTGGCTCGATGACCAAAGTGGCCAAAGCCTCGATGATCTGCATGATGGCCGGGGCGGACTTTATCAAAACCTCCACCGGCATGGAAAAGGTCAACGCCACGCAGGGCGTCAGCCTGATCATGATGCGGATGATCCGCGAATACCTTGGCCAGACTGGCTATAAAATCGGCTTCAAGCCAGCGGGCGGCATTTCGAATGCCAAAACGGCGCTGCAATATATGGTGCTGGCCAAGGAAGAGCTGGGCCATGACTGGTTGCAACCAGATTTGCTGCGCTTTGGCGCGTCCAGCCTTTTGGGCGATATTGAGCGCCAGCTAGAACACTTCATCACCGGCCATTACAGCGCCGCCAACCGCCATCCAATGGGCTAGGGGTTATACGATCATGAGCGTTGCTGAAATCTTTGAAAACATGGACTATGGCCCGGCACCCGAAGATGCCTCTTATGTGCGCGACTGGCTGAACGACCATAAAGGCGGTTTTTCGCATTATATCGGCGGGGCGTGGGCCAAACCCTCGCCCAAGGCCTGGTTTGACGACATCAACCCCGCCGATGGCAAGGTTCTGGCCAAAATCGCCGCCGGGTCTAAGCACGATGTGGATGCGGCGGTTAAGGCCGCCAGCGAGGCCCATGCGGGCTGGGCGGCGCTCAGCGGTCATAGGAGAGCTAAATATCTTTATGCGCTGGCGCGCCTGATCCAGAAGAACAGCCGCTTTATTGCGGTGCTGGAAAGCCTGGATAATGGCAAGACGTTGCGCGAAACCCGTGACATCGACATCCCGCTGGCTGCGCGGCATTTTTACTATCATGCGGGCTGGGCGCAATTGCGGGATCAGGAATTGCCGGGCTATGCGCCGCTGGGCGTAGTGGGCCAGATCATCCCGTGGAATTTCCCGTTTTTGATGCTGTCGTGGAAAATCGCTCCGGCGTTGGCGGCAGGCAATACGGTGGTGTTAAAGCCTGCGGAATTTACCTCGCTAACGGCGCTTTTCTTTGCGCAATTGTGCCAAGAGGCGGGTCTGCCTGCCGGTGTGGTCAATATCATCACCGGGGCCGGTGAGACTGGCGCGGCTTTGGTAGAACATGCGGACGTGGCCAAAATCGCCTTTACCGGATCAACCGAAGTTGGCAGGATTATTCGAGCAATTACAGCAGGTTCAGGAAAAAAGCTAACGTTAGAACTTGGCGGAAAATCCCCCTTTATCGTGTTTGAAGATGCGGATCTTGATAGCGCGGTTGAAGGCCTGGTGGATGCCATCTGGTTTAATCAGGGGCAGGTCTGTTGCGCCGGATCACGGCTTCTGGTCGAGGAAGGCGTGGCGGATGTCATGATCAATAAGATCAAGAAACGCTTGAGCCATTTTCGCATTGGTGATCCGCTGGACAAGGCCATGGACATGGGGGCGATTATCGACCCCACCCAGCGCGCCAGCATTGATAAACTGGTCCAGCAGGGCGTGAGTGAGGGGGCCGAGCTGTGGCAACCAGACGTTAAAATACCCGAAAATGGCTGTTTTTACCCACCAACCCTGCTCACCAATGTCAGCCCGTCAAATATCGCCGTGCGCGAGGAAATCTTTGGCCCGGTCCTCACCGTGATGAGTTTTCGCAGTCTCGATGATGCGGTGGCACTGGCCAATAACAGCCGGTATGGGCTGGCCAGTTCCGTCTGGTCGGAAAACATAAACCGGGCACTGGAAATGGCGGCACAGATCAAGGCCGGGATTGTCTGGGTCAATTCGGCCAACCAGTTTGATGCGGCGTGCGGCTTTGGTGGCTATCGCGAAAGCGGTTTTGGCCGCGAAGGTGGCCGCGAGGGCATGTTTGAATACCTTAAACCCAAAAATGACTGGTCCGCCAAAGGCGAAGCGGTGATTGACGCGCCGGAACCAACGGGTACGGCAGAACCGGCGGGCTTTGCCGCCATTGATCGCACCCCCAAAAACTATGTGGGCGGTAAACAGGTGCGGCCCGATGGTGGCAACACCGTGGAAATTTTAAACCATAAGGGAGAGAGTGCGGGCCGTGTCGGCGCAGGCAATCGCAAGGATATTCGCAATGCGGTCGAAGCCGCGTTTAAAAATTCCTGCTGGGCCGATCGCACCGCCTATAACCGGGCGCAAATCCTGTATTACATCGCCGAGAACCTCAGCATTCGGGCAGGCGAGTTTACCGACCGCCTGCGTGATCTGACCGGGGCCAGCAAAGCCAAGGCCGCCGCCGAAATTGAGGCCTCGATCAGCCGTCTTTTCTCCTATGGGGCGTGGGCCGATAAGTATGATGGCCAGGTGCACACCCCGCCGGTGCGCAATGTGGCGCTGGCGGTCAAGGAACCCATTGGCATTATGGGTGCGGTGTGCCCGGACAATGCGCCGCTTTTGAACTTTATCTCTCTGATGGCCCCCATCATTGGCACCGGCAATCGCGTGGTGATGATCCCGTCTGAACGCTATGCCCTGATCGGCACGGACTTTTATTCTGTGTTGGAAACCTCGGACGTGCCCGCTGGTGTGGTGAATATCGTCACGGGTAAACGTGATGAGATGGCCAAGGTCCTGGCCGAGCATGATCAGGTCGATGGCCTCTGGTATCATGGCGGCGCCAAGGGCGCGGCGATGGTGCAACGCGCCTCGATCAGCAATTTGAAGCGCACCTGGGTCAATGATGGCAAGGCGCGGGACTGGTTTGATGTGAAAACCGGCGAGGGACGCCGCTTTCTGCGCGAGGCCACACAAGTTAAGAACATCTGGCTGCCCTACGGGGATTAAGCAACGCTGTGTGGTGTCCTCTCCTTTAGGGAGAGGAATGAGGGGCAAATCGGGTCCTTGCAGCTGAACTCATACTACTGAAACCACCCTCAGCTTTGATCCAACAAAGCGCAAGTCTCTGGCATGGGTTTCCAGCTTTCAAAGCCTTTATCGCCGCACGCCACACTCAGCAGCTTTTGCCGTTCAGTGGCGAGGTAAGCCTCATAGTCATCACGCAGCGCCTTGAAACGCGGGTTGTCATTCCAGCCAAGATGACGGTAGGGAAAGTCAAGGACCGATGGCGTAAGCGCCCCCTCGGACAATGCCCTTCTGGCATACTTATAAGCCGTATCTTTTTCACCTTGCAGGTAAGTATATTGGGCCTTTTGCCAATGCGCGTACGATGTATCAATTCCGGCCTTCAGGTCAGCATCCACACGCGCCGCAAGCGGGGCAAGACGGTCAAGTATGACCGCCTGATCGCCCTTTGCCCAAGCTACCACCACCGCAATCAAATTGGTATTGGCTATGGGTTTTGCAACTGGGTCCAGATTGGCCAGATGCCGCGCTGCCAGTTTTTGCGCCTGTTGCTGGTCGCCGGTCTTGAAATAAGCCCAGGCAAGAGCTGCAAGCGCATCCAGATTGTTGGGATCATCCTGATACCTTTGCTGCGCCATATGTAAGGTGCGCTGATAATCGGTCCCGAACAGAATGATTGCCCACCTCTCATTGGGATATGACCAGACCTTAATTGCCTCGTCCCCAAGACCCACAATTAACAGACTAAAGGCGGCATTGTCCTTCATCTGCAGGTCTTTGGGGGTGTTATCAACGCCGCGAAACAGGGCAATTACACCATTGGCGGCCTGATGTTGCTCCATTAATATCAGCCCCCTGTAGGCGTCCGCAAAGACCGGGTCGATCTGGTCCCATTGGTTAAGCACCGATGCAAGCGCATCAAAGCGTCTGCGGATGAGTAGGGCGCTGGCATAATTATCGCCGGTCAGGCGCGATAAAGGGTCAAGATCATAGGCAATTTTGATTTGTTCAAAGGCCTCACGTTCCCGGCCCAAATCGCCGAGCGCTTTTGAATACCAGACCCTGACATTGGTCAGTGACGGGTTTAACCGTATAGCCTCTTCAAATTGGGCAAGGGCCTGTTCAGTCTGTCCTTTTGCATCAAGAACCAGCCCCATCACCGCGTGAGCAATAGGCAGGTTTGGATCGAGCATCAGCGCATGCTCAACCGGCGGCATGGCCTTCGCCAGCATCTCCTCCAGCGTCAGCGTGCCGTATGTATTTTTGCCAGTCTGCAATAACTTCCAGGCAAGACCAAGATAAGCATGGGCCGGGGCGTAAGCCGGGTCGAGCGCAATGGCGTTTTTAAACTGAGTAATGGCGGCCTCGATATCGGACTTGGTGCGTAGCCGGATCAAATGCTGACCCAGCAAAAATGCGTTATAAGCCTCGGTATTGACCGGGGCCTTAATCGGCGCTGGCGCGATTATCGCTGCAAGGCCCAATTTGTCTTTAAGCGCCGCAACAATGGCCGCCGAGATTTCGTCCTGTACCTTGAACACATCGTTCAAGTCACGATCATAGGTCTCGGACCACAAATGAAAGCCGGTTTTGGCCTCGATCAATTGGGCGGTAATGCGCACTTTGGTGCCTGACTTTCTGACGCTGCCTTCCAGAACATTGGCAACCCCCAATGCTTTGGCAACACTGGGGATATCAATGGTCTTACCCTTGAAGGAAAAAGCCGATGTACGGGCGGCGACCCGAAGTTCGGGGATCTGGGCCAGCACGTTCAGTATTTCTTCGGAAATGCCATCCGAGAAATATTCCTGATCGCCTTGCGGGCTCATGTCGACAAAAGGCAGAACGGCAATCGAGGCGTCCGCCGCCTGTGCCTGTGCTGCGGGAGAAGCAACAGAGCCTGTGCCGGGCGCAAAGTTCTGCCAGCCAATAAAACCCAGTGCCAGCACTAGCGCCCCGCCGATCAGATAGTTTATTTTCTGGTCGGTTTTCGAGGTGAGAGAGGTGTCGCCGTCTACTTCACTGGTTTTCTTCACCCCTTCCGGGGTCATCTCAAATGCCCAGGCAAAAAGGAGGACAAGGGGAAAGCCGATGGCTACAAAGCCAACGACAACCCCGTCAAACCACTCAGGCAGGCCACTGGCTGCCTCAATGGTGTTGGCAATCTGTATCAACAGCCAGCCGACCACGGCATAGGCGATCGCCAGACGGATAACGTTTCGGCGTTTCAATTCGTCGAATAGTTTTTTCATTAACGGCACTTTTCCCCATGAAAGCATATTGATAGCACGGTCAATCCGGAATAGGAAACATACTCAATAAGAGTAACTAGGATTCACCTAAAATAAAACAACCACATGAAATTCATCTATAAAAATGACGAGCAACGTTAACTCAAAAGCATCAATACTTGTTTTAGGGTCCAGACTCATTCAAATCCAGTAGCAGATGAGTGCTGCGAGGCACAAGGCGGCCATGAAGTTAGTTGCGTTTTTATCGTAGCGGGCGACAA
>NVVV01000026.1 GCA_002733495.1 Robiginitomaculum sp. | reverse complement strand
TTACATCAGGTTAGTCAATAGCTGGGGAAACCCATCGGTTTGCAAATCCGGGAGACACTGGGCTTTTGTAATCAGTGATAATTTGGTACAATTTTTAAGCCTTTATTTTTGTTGCAGGACTTTCGAGTCAGACTCTTAGCGCAACAGCATAAGTAGTCTTCTGTACTTTGAAGGTCAGCGCCCTCAGCCAAATGAAAATATTTTTCCGCCAAGATAAAGAGTGGATAATACCACCTGCACGGTACAGCGCTTGCGTTTTTGCCCTTGCCCTGTTACGCGCTGGTACAGAGAGTTTAAGAGGGAGAATGCGTCAATGAGCGCTTATGAACATGGGCATCAGGATATCAGTGCCCACAAAGGGACCTATGAGGCAATAAACCGTCTGCTGATGTGGAGCAGTGTACTGATTGGCCTTAGCACATTGTATCTTTCCATGGTGTTTGCCGGTGGCATGAACTGGTTTTCATCGCTGATCATCGTTTATGTCCTCAGCATCCTTGTGGGCATGGCATTAAAACGCGGCGGTACCTGGTATGCGGTGATGACCGGCGTGACCGTTCTGACCACCATTATAGGCTGGGCGGTTACCCTCTTTGCCTCGATGATCTAAACCATAAACGCACTGGAAAAGCGCGCCCATGAGTACACCTGTTTTTGCGCTGCAAAATGTCTCCAAGACATTTTCGGGCAAGCCTGCCGTTCGCGATTTAAGTTTTTCGGTAAAGGCCGGCACCATAACTGGCTTTCTGGGTCCTAACGGGGCAGGCAAATCCACGTCCTTACGCATTGGCTTAGGGATTTTGGCCCCCGATAGCGGTAAGGCCGAATTATTTGGGTCGCGCCCCAATTTTAGCGTGCTGGACCGGGTTGGCTTTTTGCCCGAGGAACGCGGCCTTTATCGCAAAATGAATGTGCTGGCTTCGATTGTGTTTTTTGGTCGCCTGAAAGGCATGAGCGCGCGAATGGCCCGTAAAAAAGGGTTGGCGCTGCTTAAGCAATTTGACCTTGGCGATGTGGCTCACAAGAAAATCAAGACCCTGTCCAAAGGCATGGCGCAAAAGGTGCAAATCATTGCCTCGATTGTACACGAGCCTGAACTGGTCATTCTGGATGAACCGTTTTCCGGGCTGGACCCAGTAAACCAGCGCACGCTGGAAGCGCTGATCCGCACACTGGCGGATCAAGGCACAACAATTTTGTTTTCCACCCATGTGATGGAACATGCTGAACGTCTGTGTGACCGTATTGTCCTTCTTGCCGCAGGGCGCAAGATCTTTGATGGCAATGTCGATGAGGCGCTGCAAACCTTGCCACGGGCTGTGCTGATCCAAACAGGTGGTGGCACAGACCCTGCGGCGGCCCTTGAAGGCCTGGTCCAGAGTATTGCGCGGGAAGGTGAGGCCGTTAATGGCCGCCAGAACTGGCGGGTGGAACTGACGGCTGGGGCCGATGCTCAGGATGTGCTGCGCACGTGCGTGGAAAAAGGGGTCAGCCTGACCTCGTTTGAGCCGCAAAAAAGGCATTTGCATGATGTGTTTGTGCATTTGGTTGATCAGGATCTAAGCAAGGGCCAGATGTAATGCGCCATACCTATCTTATCGCCCGCCGGGAATATCTTTCTTACGTGGCAACACCAGGCTTCTGGCTGTCGCTGGCTATGGTGCCGGTCTTTATGTTGTTAGGTATAGCCGTACCGATCCTGCTGGAGCGCTCCACCCCGACACGGTATTTCTCTGTTGTGGACCCCGATGGCCGCTACGAGCAGGTTATTGCCAAGCGCCTGTCCAGTGATTACGCCGATCAGGTTCGCACGGTTCTAAAAACTATTTCTACTATGCCTTTGCAGGAAGACGAGGCCAAGCGCGCACTGGCCGCCCTTGATGCCGGGCAAAGCATAGACAGTGTTGTGGATGGATTAAGCCAGCAAACCCGGACAGCTTTGGCGGCGATCAAGGAAAATTATGTACTGATCCCCGCACCGGCAAGAACCGAACAGGAGATAAAGCCCTATCTCCTTGGTAACAAGAAAATAGATATTGATGGAGAGGGCAAGGCGCTTTACGCGGTCGCCTTTATCAAGTCCACTGAAGACGGTGGCGTGGCCATTGATTACTGGAGCAAGGCCATTACGGCTGAGCGTCTGAAGGGTGTTATTCGCCGCGCCGTGCGCGACGAGATGCGTACCGAGGCCTTTGCCAGGGCCGGTCTGGAAACGGAAATTGTGCGGACCATTAATTCCCTGCAGCCTAAAATGGCCACCTTGTCGCCTGAAAAGGCTGACGGGGAAGCCGTGGTGACAGCCCGCGACCGGGCACCGTTCTTTGCTGCCGTCCTGTTTGCCTTTATTTTATGGATGATTGTGTTTTCGGTCGCCAATATGTTGCTGACCAGCACGATTGAGGAGAAATCTGGCAAGGTGCTGGACAGCCTGCTCAGCGCTGCGCCGGTGCGTTCCTTATTGTCTGGCAAGCTTCTGGGCGTTGCTGCGGTCAGCTTTACCTTGCTGGCTGGCTGGGCAATTGCTGGTGCTGTTGCCACCAGTATCGGCACACAGTTTTTACCTGCTGGCGGCAACAATAATATCGCTACGGTCATTGGGGCGGTGTTGAATCCTGGGTTGATATTACCGTTTCTGGGCTATTTTATTTTTGGCTATTTGATGTTCGGTTCGATCTTTCTGGCCCTGGGCTCGCTTTGCGAAACCCTGCAGGAGGCGCAAACCCTGATGAGCCCGATTATCTTTACCCTGATGGTGCCGATGTTTGCGCTCAGCTTTGCTTTGCAGGACCCGGATTCCCCGGTGTTGGCAATCATTTCGTGGATCCCGCTCTTTACGCCCTATATCATGCTGGCGCGCCTGCCGGCCGATCCGCCGCTTTTTGATATTATCGGCACCACGCTGTTGATGATATTCACGACGTTGATCGTGCTTTGGGCTGCTGGCCGGGTGTTCCGGGCCGGGGCCATGCACGGGGCGGGCGTGGATTATTTCAAGAAACTGATCGGGCTAGGCAAAAAATCCAAAAAGAGCAAAGCGGTCAAGGCTTAGGCCACGGTCTTATAAACAGGGTTTGAAGTGGTTTCACTTCCCCTTCAGGCACACAAAAACCGCCGCGTCCAAAGGACCGGCGGTTTTTTACTGGATCGAGGTTTATCCCCAAACCAGCGTTATTTACCTGCGATCAGGCCTTCGCGGATGGCGCGTTTACGGGCCAGTTTACGGGCACGGCGCAGCGCTTCGGCCTTTTGACGGGCGCGCTTTTCCGACGGTTTTTCATAATAATTGCGGCGCTTCATTTCGCGAAAAGTACCTTCGCGCTGCATTTTTTTCTTGAGTGCCTTCAATGCCTGATCGACATTGTTGTCGCGCACAAATATCTGAACGATGGCTCAGTCCTCCAGCCGGAATGGTAAAACGGTGTAAACGATGGCAAAACTGCCCCTCACAGAGACCTTGGACCCAGTGAGGCGCCGCACATACCAAACCCGGTTGGCTCTGTCCAGCGATTCAAATGCGAAAAGAGGGAAGAGATGTCGATAGACTCATTAAACACACAGCCCCATCTGGATGTAATCCGCGCTGGCCTGCTTGCGGCAATGCTCGAGCGTACGGCATTTGAGGGCTGGACATCGGGCGTTCTGGCCGCAGCCGCCAAGGCGGCAAGCATTGATCCGGGGGCGGTTGATCTGGCCTGTCCACGGGGCGAGTTGGATATTCTGGCCTATTGGTCGGCAAAGCTGGACGAGGCCATGCTGGCGGCCATGGAGGCGGCTGATATGCCTGCCATGCGCATACGCGAGCGGGTGACATTTGCTGTTCAGGCGCGTCTTGAGGCCATTGGAGAGCATAACCGCGAAGCCGCGTCCCGTGCGGCGGCGCGTCTTGGGCGCCCTGATGCGCTTCTGATGGGCAAGCAATTGATCTGGCAAAGTGCTGATACCATCTGGCGGGCCCTGGGCGATACCTCTACCGATTATAATTATTATACCAAGCGCACGATTTTATCAGCGGTTTTAGGCGCCACCATAATGGTGTGGTTTGAAGGTGATGAAGAGCGTACAAAACGCTTTTTGGGTCGACGTATCGAAAACGTCATGCAGTTTGAACGTTTCAAGGGCAAGGTGCGTAAAGCCGTAGCCAGATGGCCAGACCCGGTGGCGGCACTGGCACGCCTGCGTTATGGCCGGGGCAAGGCCCGCCCTCGGCGGATGTAGAGGCGACCAAAACCTTGTCATTGCCGGGCTTGTCCCGGCAATCCAGTGCCGCCTACCTATCCCTCTGGATTACCCGAATAAATCGGGTAATGACACCACGAGTATATATTTTTTCTTCAGTCCACCGGAATGTCTTTGGCGTTGGCTATCATATCATCGCGAAACGTCTGCAAACGTTCGTAAAGGGCCTCGTCAGTGGTGGCCAGCATTGCCGCCGCCAAAAGGGCTGCATTCTTGGCACCAGCCGCCCCAATGCCCAGACAGCCCACAGGGATGCCACCAGGCATTTGCACGATGGAATAAAGGGCATCCTGCCCACCAAGCGCTTTGCCAGCCACAGGAACGCCCAGAACGGGTAGAAGTGTCATTGAGGCGGCAACACCGGGCAGGTGTGCCGCACCGCCCGCGCCGGCGATGATAACCTTATATCCGGCGGCTTTGGCCCCCATGGCAAAATCGCGTAATTTTTCAGGCGTGCGATGCGCTGAAATGATGCGCGCTTCATATGAGATGCCAAGAGTGGCCAGCATATCAGCGGCCACCTTCATAATGGGCCAGTCAGACTGTGAACCCATCAATATGGCGACATCGCTCGCGGTTGAATTTGTAGGAGGGGGTGTTGTCATGGCGGCATCCTCACCGTCTGGCAAATGAAAAGGCTTGTTAAATCTGGACTGGTGCGCTGTCAATGGATTATAGTTGACGCTTTCTTAACCGCATCACCGCAAAATTTGCGTCATATGTTCCCTGTGCAATGGACCAGCCATGAGAGCCCGCGATAAAACCCCGGTCAGAACACAACAAACGCCCCTGCGTGCCCGTGCCTCTATTAAGGGCGACGTATCGGATGCCGGGGACGATGCAGAGCGCGCCCGGCTCGCGCTTGGGGGCCTGGACCAGGCTGACCTTACCCCCGATGTTCGCGCCGCCGTTTTACGTCTGATTGGCGAGGTGGACCGGCTGAACGATCAGGCAGGCAGCTTGCAAACGCGCATAACCGAGCTGGAATCCCTGGCCGATACCGATCCATTGTTGCCGGTTTATAATCGCCGGGCCTTCAGGCGCGAGCTAAAGCGTGCCATGGCCATGGCAAAACGTCATGACCTGGCCGGGGCGCTGGTGATGATTGATCTGGATGATTTCAAGCTCATCAATGACACATACGGCCACCCGGCTGGTGATGCTGTGCTGCACGCCGTGGCCAAGTCTTTGAATGATCATGTGCGTGAAACTGATATTGTTGGTCGCCTTGGCGGCGATGAGTTTGGCGTTCTTCTGGCAGCGGCAGATGAAGAGGGTGCGGCCGCCAAGGCGGCATCATTGGTTGAAATGATCCGCGAGCAGGATTTCGTGCTGGACGGACAGCGCATGCGTATCGGGGCCAGTGCCGGTGTACAGGCCTTTGATCCAGGCCTAGGTGCCGATGCGTTGATCAAACGTGCTGATGCGGCGCTTTATGCCTGCAAAAAAGCCAAAGGCCGTGCGACCTGAGCAAACAGATATAAAACTGTGGCCTAGCGACGGCGGACAACCCTGATCGCCCGGCCTTTACCGTTTACCCTTAGCAAAAAGCTTCCCAGACTGGCGCGACGTATAACCACGGTTGTGGGCTTTATACTTTTTGAATAGGAAAATATTTCCTCACCCTTTTGCTTCCAGACTTGTCCATTTTTCAAATAAAACAGGTGTGAATTGTACCCGAATTTCTCAATGCGATCGACAATATATTCGACCTTATTAATCTCCCCAGCATCACTTTGTGCCAAAATCTGCCCCGCACCATTGTCAGCATCAGCAAGTGCATTCACGCTTCTACCCCTTAAGGTGGGCAGTTTCAGTTTCGGCAGGCTGGGCAGGCTAAAGCCAAAAGCATCTTTTTTGATGTTGAGAATATCCTTGCTTTCTACAGCAACAAATTCGCCGGCCTTTTCTGCAACGCGGAGCCTGCCCGCAGCAGCGTCATAACAGACCAGTCGTGCGGCATCGTCTGTGATATCTATACAGGTATAAATATTGCTCAGAGGCGTTGTTGTTTTCTGGTCTGCGCCTAGGGTAGCACCCGCAATGCTCAGGCTAAAAGTTGTGATAGTCAGAAAAAGAAAAGGATGATTCATAACGCTTACCCGCATTTTTAAAGGCTCATTGTCTATAAGAGCGCCACTTTAGTCGATATGTCATTTATGTCGATTAATTTGTTGCTTTATATTAACCTCTTGCAGTGAGATTGCCGCCAAGCGATATGCATTCAGGAGAAAGCCATGTCTTATGTTTCAAGATTTACCCTTGCTGCCTTTGCCGCCAGCGTATTAGTGCTTAGTGGCTGTGGTGGCGGTAACAAACCCGCTGACGAAGGGCTGACTTTGCACCGGGGTAATGCTGCGGAACCTTTGTCTCTGGACCCGCATCAGGCCAGTGGAACCTGGGAAAACAATATTATTGGCGATATGTTTATCGGGCTTTTTACTGAAAATGCGACTGGCGAGCCGGTGCCCGGCATGGCGGAAAACTGGATTACTTCAGAAGATGGAAAAACCTGGACCTTTACCTTGCGCGAGGCCAGTTGGTCAGATGGCTTCCCGGTAACGGCTAATGACTTTGTTTATTCCCTGCGCCGCATCCTGAACCCGGAAACGCTGGCGCAATATGCCTCTCTTCTTTTTTCTATAAAGAATGCCGAGGCCATCAATAGTGGCAAAATGCCTGTGGATGAACTGGGTGTGCGGGCCATAGATGAGCACACGCTGGAGATTAAACTGGAATACCCTGCGCCGTATCTGCCGGGCCTTCTTTCGCACTACACATCCATGCCCGTACCTGCCCATATTGTAAAAGAAAAGGGCAGCGCCTGGATCAAGCCCGAGAATATAGTAGTCAACGGTCCCTATAAACTGGTGGAATGGCGGACCAATGATTACGTGCATTCGACCAAAAATCCTTTATTTTTTGATGCGAAAAACGTTTGCCTGGATGATATTTTCTATTACCCCACGGTAGATAATAACAGCGCAGAGCGTCAGGTGCGTGAGGGTCGTCTTGACCTGAATAATGATTTTCCGGGCCAGAAGCTGGAATTTCTGAACAAGCAATTGCCCGGTTATGTCCGTGTGCATCCTTATCTGGGGACAACCTATTTTTCACTCAACACCCGCAAGGCGCCGTTTAATGACAAGCGTGTACGGAATGCGCTTGGCATGGCGCTGGATCGGGATTTCATGACCTCTGAAATTCTGAAATCCGGGCAGATCCCTGCCTATTCCCTAGTGCCGCCAGGGGTGGCCAACTACCCCAAGGGCGCCAGTGTCAAATGGGCCAACCTTAGCCTGGAAGAGCGTAAAAAAAAGGCCCGCGAACTTCTTATGGAAGCCGGGTATGGCCCAGACCATCCTTTGACGTTTGAATATATCTATCGCAACACCCGGGATAATCCGCGCATTGCCCCGGCGGTGCAGGCGGACTGGAATGACATTGCGCCCTGGGTCAATGTGACCATTACCGGCACGGAAACACAGATTCTTTATGCCAATTTACGGGCAGGCGAATTTGAAGCCAGCGACGGCGCCTGGATTGCCGATTATAATGATGCGCAGAACTTTCTGTACTTGATGGAAACCCGGACCGGGCAGATGAATTACAGCAAATACTCCAACGCGGAATATGACGCTTTGGTCGATCAGTCCAACAAGGAACTGGATATGGAGAAACGTGCCGCTTTGATGAGGAAGGCCGAACAGATCATGCTGGACGATATGCCGGTTATTCCTATGTGGTACGAGGTAAACCGGGCGCTGGTATCGCCTAAGGTAACGGGTTGGGTGGATAATATTGTGGACATTCACCGTTCGCGCTATCTCTGCATTGACCGATCAGATGACAAATAGGCCGAAATCTGGTCTGGCATAACGCTGTAGTGCCCTTAGCCTAACAGGGAAATTAGATGCCTGATGAAATACTGGCTGAGGCTATAACGGAGACGGCGGTTGCAAGCGGCCTTTTGGAAAAGGACGAGGGGGGCAAGGGCAAGGCGCCGGGTTCTGGGAGCGTTTGTTCTAATTGCCACGCACGACTTCTGGGGCGTCATTGCCATATTTGTGGGCAGGTCGCTGATACCTATCATCGACCCGTCTGGTCGCTTTTTTCTGAAATCCTGGAAGGCTATCTGGGGTTAGATGGGCGGTTATGGCGCACCATTCCGGCTTTGCTTTTTAAACCCGGAAAAATTACGGCACATTATCTGCAAGGCGTACGGCAACCGTATATGACGCCGATCCGCTTGTTTTTGCTATCCAGCCTGTTGTTTTTCCTGACGTTTACTATGCTCGTTTCTAACAGCGGTATTTTAAAATCCTCGACTTTTTTCAATAATAGTGATGACAATAAAACGGCAACACAGGAAATTATTGAAAACGCCAAGTCTGAATTAAAAACGGCAGAAAGCGAGGCAAGTACCCCAGATGATGCGCGCGGTATTGCTCTGGCCCACGCCGGTATTGATGCCGTGGATCAGGAAATAAAAAGACAACAGGGCACAGCCACGCCTTCACGCTTTAGCTTAAGAGAAAAAGCCGTCTGCGAATTGCGCAAGCAAGCCTTGCCAGAAGACCCGCCTACAGCGTTATGTGCCGACGTTCTTTCTGAAAACAAGAGCGGGGATAATACGCAGCAGCCAGAGCAAAATGACAAGACAATAGACTTGCAACTCAGTGCCGATGAAAACGGTTTGCTACCAGAGGCAAGCATCGACACTGATCAAATGAAAAGCATTTTTTCGCTGGAAGAGCGCCGTTTTCTTATCGATAATATCGAAACGGCTGTAAATAATCCGGACCAATACAAGGCAACGCTTGGGCGCTGGGCGCCGCGTCTGGCTTTTGTTCTGGCCCCGGCTTATGGCCTGATACTGGCATTATCTTTTTTCTGGCGTCGTGAATTCTATCTCTATGACCATATGGTTGTAACATTGCACTTTCATTCTTTTCTGTTTCTGTTTCTGGTCCTTCTTATCCCCTTAGGGATCTGGGTGAATGCCGGTCTTGCGATCGTGCTTTTTCTCTTATGGAGTAATTATTACCTTTATAGACTGATGCGGCATGTTTACAGCGCCAGCGTCACAGGGGCTATTTTGCGGGTCATTGTTATTGATAATATTTATATGCTCTTATTGACCCTTGCCTTTTTGGCGTTGCTGTTTCTGGGCATAGTGTTTGTTTGAGCCTGTGATGTTAGCGGATTAACACACCCGCCCTTCTGCCTTCATACCCATTATATTTGGATAACAAAAAAGGCGGGTCAAAAGACCCGCCTTTCAAGCCTATCAGACCTTTGGTCACGCAAAAGCAGACAAGACGGTCAACCAGACCTCTACGTTTGTCATCAGGTGATGTGGTCATTTTAGGCGGTGAAGCCCGGTAACAACCCAAAAAAAACGGCCCCAGATCTGGGGCCGTTTTCTAAGTTTTTACTTTAACAGACCCTAGAATTTACGGGCAATATTAAAGAAGACGTTACGTCCATCGGCATCATAACCGAGGCCAAACGGCGTACCCGTACCACCATCACCTGGAATACTTGTATCAAGAATTGGCACAGTATTGAAGAGATTGGTAACACCTGCACGCAATGTCCAGACATCGGCATTATATACCATTGTCAGGGAGTGCAGCTTCACATTAGGAAGGATAATGTGCTCAGTACACCCTGATACATCGGCATTTGGATCACGTGCCAGCAATGTTGGTCTACAAACATTACCACCACCAAACGGGGCAAGGCCACTGTCCGTTGCGCTGCTATAGGTAAAGCGGTGCAACACAGTCCAGTTTTTATAACGGAGCCGCGTTGTGATGTTCTGTTGGAATTTGGCAAACCCAAATTCCCCTAGATTATGATCAAACGTGCCATCGCCAGAAACATCTTCGTTGTTCTGGAACTGTCTCGTTGCCCGATATGTAACACCAAGAAACGGTACTTCAGAAAGTTTATCAAGAATTGGTAATTTCTTGACGAAAGTAAGATCAGCACCGAACTCAACGTTGATATCCATACCCTGAGAGGTAAGTGACCCCAGGTTGAATGACGATTCGTTTACAGCCGTAATAAGGCCAGTCGTTGGACTACGGGTTTGAAACTGGCATAGATCACCGACTAACGCACCATTAACAACGGTGGTATTTGGATCGTTAATACAGGTGCTCAAAATCAAGCCACTGGTAAGCTGTCCAATCGAGTCGTTAACTTCATATTCGAAATAGTTCACAGAAGCCCGAAGAGAAAACTGATCAAACCATGGTTGGTCAATTGAAGCCTTCAAGAAGAGCGCGTTGGATGATTCCGGTGAAATCCCGGTGTTCCCTGCGTTTGAGCGCAGAACAGCGAAGTTCTGGAATGATCCAGACGGTGTACCAATGCCGAAAAGGCCAAGAGCTTGTGCGGCGGCCTGAATCTCAGCCAGGGTATCGCCAGGCTGTGGCGTAATTACACCAAGCTGGTTACACAAACTAATCGTACGCGCCGAACGTTCATCAGCGGCAAAGTCATAATCAATGATGCCGTCGCCGTCGATATCAGCAAGGACATTGGTTGATGGCAAACAGGGATCGGACCGCGTATTGACGTTAAAGGCAATACCCGTACCAAATTGCTCACCAGTATCCGGGGCACGGAATGAAGTGCCGTAACCAGCAGAAAGTTGTAACCAGTCAAGAGGCTTCCATTGACCCTTGATCTGATACGTTTCACCAGAACCGAAAAACTGTTCATTGATCAGTCGACCAGCCAGCTCAAGTTGCAAGCTCTTGACGAAAGGTTTGTCTTCGATCAATGGCAAAACCAACTCACCATAAAACTCATACAAATAGCGGTTACCCTGTGACCCAACATCTGGGTTCGAGCTCGCCAGAGCCTGAGGCGTTGACTGGTTAAAGTCATTGATAGTACTGACTTTATCATAGCGATATTCAGTACCAAGCACCGCCTGGATGGTGCCACCACCGGGTATGTCAAACAGATCCCCGGTTATAAAGGCGTTGCCGGTTATTTGCTCGATATTTGTATTCTGAATAGCCGTCGCCAAAATCAAATCATTGGCGGCCGGATCAGAAAACCGTCCCGAGGTCAGGAATTGTTGGTCAAAGAAGTTCACCGCAAAGCAATTGGGAACAGATGTTGTAAAACCACCCGTGCCTCTGCGCGTTGGTTGGGTACCCTCGATTGATTCGTCCAATGCGCATTGGAACTGATTATTTGCATCAACTGATCCATTGAGAACACGCGCAGTATTAATGTTGTTGAGGTCACCAAACGTGCGGTTAATACCCCGTGACTGGTGGAAGAGACCGTAGGCATCATATGTCCAGTTGTTGAGGCCAATCTTCTCCAGGAAGTTCAGGTTACCCTTGATCCCGCCAGTTGCCCGAAATGTGTTTACAACCTGATCTGTTTCAAACTCTAACAGGGGCACAAGCAGCGTACCGCCGATTCCAGGGTTGAACGGTGTATTGCCCGTAACCTCTATTACGCCCTGACCAAACGAATTCGTTTGCAAATTACGTTCTGCAAAGCTCAATTCATAATAGGCGGTCAGATCAGTTGGCAAATGTGTATCGTATTCACCCAGGCTATATATGGACAAACGCTCGGTTTTTGGATTAACAAGCGCTTGCTGATCCTGGGGGTGCGAGCGGGTAAAGGGGTTGTTAATTGAACCAAAAGTACCATTGCTATCAGGGCCATTAAACGGCGCTGTGCCAAGTCTGGAATACCCAGGCACACCAATATTTGAGGTCCCTGGCGTTACCACGACGGTTCCGAGCGGACCAAAGACGGCGAAGTCAGCAAGGAAGCTTGCGCAACCAGAAAAGACCTCACCAGTATTGGTATTGATCTCACGTTCGGGTTGACAAGCTTGTGGGCCAAAATCTGAATCAATAAAAGGCGAAAACTTGGGAAAGCGATCGATTCTACGATAGCCGCTTGTATTCCGGTATTCCCCGGCAATAATAATATGGCCCCGGTCCGTGGTCATACCTGTTATGGCTGACAGGGTTACCTTGTTTTCACCGACTTGAGAGTTGTCGTAGAACGCATTTAATTCCAAACCCTCAACATCCGTGCGCAGTTTATAGTTGATCACGCCAGCAATAGCATCCGAACCATAAATCGAAGACGCACCATCCAGCAGGATGTCAGTGCGTTGAATCAAACTGCCTGGGATAATTGAAACATCAGGGTTGGCCGGAGCGCCACCAACGCCGACTGGCCCAAGACGACGGTCATTAACCAGAATAAGGGTACGGGACCGGCCTGTCACACTGGACGCCAGACCACGTAAGGATGGAGTTACCGTACCGAAAGTGGTAAAGGCTTGGCCAAGGCCGCCTTGCAGCACTGTCGACACACCAATGTCATTTTGCTGACCCAGAACAACTGAGGTTTGACGAAGAATTTCATCGGCCTCAATCAGACCAAGGTCTCGGGATATTTCACCTGAAATAACCTGAATTGGCGAGATGGAAGTGAATTCGCTACGCCGAATCCGTGAACCTGTAACGACGATCTTGTCTTCGGCTTTAGCATCTTTTTCTGCCACAGGTGTCGTTTCTGCGGCAGGCGTCGTATCGGCGTCAGGTGCCGTATCGGCTTCTTGCGCAAGCGCATATGTCGGCACAGTCAGCAGCGCACCAAGCGCAACACCGGCAAGCGCCGCTTGGCGAAGCGTCGCCAAATGGTCTTTTTGTTTGATCATTATATCAACCCCTTAAGGAAAGTAAGTAAGTGCGAAATTGTCGCCCCACAGTATGGCTCAGACGCATATTTGTTATGACAGTACCCATAACGCGCATCTGAATTTGCATAGTTTGGATATAGGGCAAGGCTTTGGTCGTCAACGAAACAAGACAAGAGACCTGATTTCCTACCTGCAAGTTACATATATGTCACAAAAAACCCGCGTATTGGTGTAAATTACTATAGAACCTCGGTAAATTGGGGTAATTTTACCATTCGCACCCAATAGGTAAGGCGGCCCTGCCTCGACGTCATACCCCGCCTTTACGCCATGTGAAGGCGGGTGCGGGCCATCTGACGCAACATAAAAACGGAACCGATATATTCGCCCCCGAGTGGAAAAATATGAGGCAAGGTCTCCCTACCAAACCGCTTTTCTGGATACACAATTTTGATTGTTTGCGGTGGCCAGCGTGTCCATGGTGCGACTTCTGATCCCAGTGGGGCATGGCCACCGCATGAGAGGTCGCGTATACGGCCTTATTCTTTTTATCCAATGAAATCGTCTATATTACTGTGCAAGCTCTGGCGGTTGACTTTGGCTTGTCAGGTATGTGATCTGGCCAGATGAAAGCTTGGATCATAAAAAAATAGGGTGATGCAGATCAGTTGAAACTCGCCAACCGGCCAGAGCCAAAAATTGGTCCTGACGATGTTCTGGTGGAAATCGCAGCCGCCAGCATTAACCCTATAGACTGGAAAATCCGCAAAGGTCAGACCAAGGCCATACTGAAATATAAAATGCCCCTCATCCTGGGCAATGATTTTGCCGGACGGGTGATTAAAGCGGGAAAAAATGTCAAAGATTATGCGCCAGGCGATGATGTCTATGGTCGCCCGCCCATTCTGCGTATTGGTACTTTTGCAGAACGAATAGCCTTGCCCCATGACAGCATTGCCCCCATGCCCAAAGGCCTTGATTATGCACAGGCCGCTTCAGTGCCCTTAGCGGCTTTGACCGCGTGGCAGGCGCTGGTTGATGTTGCTAATCTGCAAAAAGGTCAAAAGGTCCTGATTCACGCTGGCGCCGGCGGTGTGGGCGTGTTTGCCATTCAGATTGCCAAGTCTCTGGGTGCCGACATCGCGACCACCGCCAGCGCAAATAAGCATGACATGTTACGTGCGCTTGGTGCGAAAACACTGATTGATTATCACCAGCAGGATTTTGCTAACGCGCTGAAAAATTATGATGTTGTGCTTGATGCTATTGGCGGGGACACCTTGATGCGCTCACTGGGTATAGTGCGCAAAGGGGGTATTGTGGTTTCGCTATCCGGGCCACCGGATCAGGCCTTTGCCAAACAATTCAAGCTGGGATGGATCGTGCGTTTTGCCTTGGCGATGATGAGCAAAAAAGTGCGAAAGGCTGCTCGCCGCTACGGGGTGCGCTATCAATATTTGTTTATGCACGATAGCGGTGCGCAACTGGCCATGCTGGCAAAACTGATTGAGGATGGCGCTGTGAAGCCAGTACTGGACCGCCAGTTTGATTTTACCCAAACAGATCAGGCCATCGCATATGCTGAAAAAAGCCATGCCAGTGGAAAGGTGATAATCACCCGCAACATCCAGGGTCATGACCTTAAGCGTTAAACGCAAACGGCACGGCGGCGCGTTTTGTTTCGTCGGCATAGAGGCGTTTTTGTAAAGGCGGGAAAGCACGACTTGCGCAATCGGCCCGTTCACACAGGCGACAGTTTAGCCCGACCGGCATTTCGCTTAGCATGCTCTTGGAATCCCATGCATCCGCATAGATCAGCGCGGCTGCCTCTTCTGCCGGACAGCCCAGCATCAATATGCGCTGTGCCCGTATGCGTGGATCATCCTCGCTGGGCACGCGCACCGCACAGGAAAGCGTGAAATAGCGCGTTCCGTCGCCAAGGGCGATGGCTTGCGCCAGTATTTCGCCCGAACGCTCATTGGCGTGCCACATGGCTAGCCGCGCGCAGGAGCCGCCAGTTTTGGCATAGGCAAAGTGTTTGCCGCCAAAGCGCTTGGTGATATTGCCGGCCAGATCGGCGCGCAATAAAAAGAAGTCCACCCCCCGGGCGCCGGGCTTTTTTAAACTGGTCAGCCGGTGGCATAATTGTTCCAGGCTGACGCCGAGGCGCCGACGCAGGCTCTCCAGATCATAGCGCAAATCCTGCGCGGCCTTTAAGGTCTTTTCATAGGGCATGATCAGGGCGGCGGCAAAATAATTGGCCAGCGCCATGCGATAGAGCCGCCGTGAAACCCGGCTGGGCAGATCGGTTTTCATCACCATCTGATCAAGAAGGTCACGCAATTCCAGAAGTGCAATTTGCACCGCCAGTTGAAACTGCCGCGCAGGGGCTTCCAGCAATTCGCTCAACGCCAGACGTTTGGAATGGCGGTCATAACGACGCAAAGACCCGCGCATCACCTCCAGAGGTAAAATCCGCGTGCGCACGCCGTGGACCTGTAAAAGATAGGCCTGCATGCCACCAAAGAGATCGGCGCGGTCCAGATGCGCTTCCTCGGCAAAAACGTCGGCGGCTTCCTCCAGTTCTTCATAGTAATTATTATGCGCTTGCAGCATGTCCCGCACCTGTTGCAAGGGCTGCTCGCCGGTATCACTAAGGCCCCGGCGGTCATCCAGCCGGTCTGCAAGCGAGGCCAGATCGCTGGCCGTGCCGCGATGGCTCTGGTGAAGCTGGATCAAGGCTTGCGCGGCGCGCGGGTGGGCGTCGGCCAGATCTTTCAGGTCCTGAACATCCAGGCCGATATGCTCGATCGCCGGGTCTGCCGCCGCTTCGCGCAAAGATAATAACGTGCTCTGGTCCGGGGTGGCGGCAAAAGCCTTCAGGTCAAACTCAAAGGTTTCCGCCAGCCGGATCAGCACGCGGGCGCTCAAGGGGCGCTGGTTGCGCTCCAGCAGATTAAGGTAGCTGGCCGACACCCCAAGATCAGCGGCCATGCGGACCTGGGTCAGCCCCAAATCCTTGCGCAAGCGTTTTAGCCGTGCCCCGGCAAAGAGTTTTTTATCGATCATAAGTTTACATATTTTACAATATTACAAATAATGTACCATACAAGAATAACACGTAAACGCTTATTTACTACCAAATTTATATAATTTCACACATACTTGTCACAACAGTAAATTAATAATCGCGCTATAGCGGTCACGGAGAAAAAAATGAGCAATAAAGATTTTGAAGCTTTGGTACCGACCGCCCCGGCAGGCCGCTTTGACGGCATTGAACGTAATTACACCCCTGAAGAGGTCAAGCGTCTGCGTGGCTCCGTACCGATCGCCTATACCCTTGCGACACGTGGTGCCAATCGGTTGTGGGACTTGCTGCATGAAGAGCCTTATATCAACGCCCTTGGTGCCATGAGCGGCAATCAGGCCATGCAAATGGTCCGTGCGGGCCTGAAGGCCATTTATCTTTCCGGCTGGCAGGTGGCCGCCGATGCCAATGTGGCCGGGGCCATGTATCCTGACCAATCGCTCTACCCCGCCAATTCCGGGCCGGAGTTGGCCAAGAAGATCAACCGCACTTTGCAACGGGCCGATCAGATTGAGTGCGCCGAAGGCGAAATGACACGCGACTGGTTTGCCCCCATTGTTGCCGATGCGGAGGCCGGCTTTGGCGGGCCGCTCAATTGTTTTGAGATCATGAAGGCCTATATCGAGGCCGGAGCCGCAGGCGTGCACTTTGAGGACCAATTGGCCTCGGAAAAGAAATGCGGCCATCTGGGCGGCAAGGTGCTGATCCCGACAAAAGCCCATGAGAGTAATTTGCAGGCCGCCCGTCTGGCCGCCGATGTTTGCGGCGTGCCCACTTTGGTGGTGGCCCGCACCGATGCGGAAAGCGCCAAATTGCTGACCTCGGATATTGATGAGCGCGATCATGAATTTATTGATTATGACGCTGGGCGCACGCCCGAGGGCTTCTACCGCCTGAAGGGTAACGGCGTGGACCATTGCATCAAGCGTGGCCTTGCTTATGCCAAGGTAGCTGATTTGCTGTGGTGGGAAACCTCCAAGCCGAACCTCGATGATGCGCGACGCTTTGCTGAAGCCATCCACAGGGAATTCCCCGGCAAATTACTGGCCTATAATTGCTCGCCCAGCTTTAACTGGGAGGCTAATCTGGACAAGGATACCATCGCCAAATACCAGCGCGAATTAGGCGCCATGGGTTATAAGTATCAGTTTGTCACTCTGGCCGGTTTTCACAACCTCAATTACGGCATGTTCGAGCTGGCCCGTGGGTATAAAGAACGCGGCATGGCGGCCTATTCCGAACTGCAACAGGCTGAATTTGCTGCTGAAAAAGACGGCTACACCGCCACACGTCACCAGCGCGAGGTTGGCACCGGATATTTTGATGCGGTGGCCAATGCCATCTCGGGCGGCCAGTCCTCAACCACGGCTTTGGGCGAATCCACTGAAAACGCACAGTTTACTGCCGCCGCAGAGTAAAACTTCTTTAGGTAAAGTAAATTCAACAGCAATGTTGCCCCTCCCCCTAAGCTGCATATTTAAAACTACTTCTTAGCAGGCGGAGGAGGTGGCGGTGATGGTGGGGCAACATTTGTTGGTGGCGGCGGGTTACTATTTGCGCCCTTTCTCAAATCCGACGGTGGGGGGGTAGGTCTGGAGTTTTTTCTACTCTGTGGCATTCTTTTTCTCCTTTTGAAATTCCATGAACTCGACCCATTTAACATCAGTCGCACGAATGAGCATAGCAGAAACTCCATTTATTGGCTGCTTCTCGGTAACTTCGCTGCCGTTTTCTTCCCTAGAAACAAGCCATGCAGGTTTCCAAATGTTAAAATGGCCAGAAGTGGGATCAGATGGCCAATCTTTCGGCCAGCCGTATAGTCGCCTCTCATCCTGAAGGTGAAGCACTACATAGGTTTCGTGTTTTGAAAGCACCCCTACCCATACAGAAGCATAGGATGTTTCTGTAGTTACACCAATTTTACTCAAATACCCGTGTACGTAGTTTCTATTAGATATGAATGCGAATATTATTCCAATAAATATAGATATTATAATTGACCAAAAAGATTCCGTTATGGGCCCCCACGAACCTATAATTACAAAATTTCCAGCATATAAAAATATTAATTTTGATAAGCTCACTAAGAGCCGGATAAACAGTGTAAATATTAATGCTAAAATAATTCTTTCAAATTGTGGGGGCTTTGAGTGTGATGTAAGATTATAAAAGACTAAAGCCGTTATGAAGCCAGGCAGTAAGAATTGTAAAATAGGTATAAGTTCTGCAGGTAAATTTTCCATCACCACCTCAAATATAAGGACTAAAGTACTTAAAATAACTATTTATCTAATTAAACTTAATTTCTGACCAATTCAAGACGCTAAAAGCGTTTAAGCAAATTGCTTCATTGAAAGTCAACTTTTAATTCAAGGCCCAGCACCCGGCCTTTGTTCAAAGGCGCAAACGTGCCGCCGCCAAGGGAATTGGGCAATTGGGTATCGCCCCCATGGGTGGCTTCATTCAAGAGGTTTTTGCCATAAAGTGAGACCGTCATCTGGTTTTTTGTGGTCAGGCCCAGGGTGAAATCAACCATTGTTGCACTGTTTAATGTGCCCAGATTGTTATCGGTATAAAACGCGCTATCCCGGTAAGAAATGTTAGATTGTAAACTGATTGTCCCCATATCGGCCCACGCTTGTGTCAAGACAAAACCAAGGCTGTAGGTCCAGGGGGCAAGGCGCGGAATCTTCAATGCCTTATCGACATCATCCACCACAAGATCGCCATTAAGGTCAAAAAGCACCTTGTCATATTGACCATTGGTGTGCCCAAGCGAGGCAAAAAGGGTCAGATTATCGCTTGCAGAAAGTTGCGCTTCACCCTCAAAGCCCCAAATGCTGGCATTGGCGGTATTGCGGATAATCTGCAACACACCGACGCGCGGATCAGGCAGATTGATCTCGCGCTGTAAATTGGCAATGTCATTATAAAAAAGCGCGGCGTTCAGGCGCAACTTTTGGCCCGGGCGTGCTTTTAAGCCCAGCTCGAACGCGTCAATTTTCTCTGCCCCTGTTGGTCCGGGTGCTGTCAAAGGCGTGGTGCTGCGCAAATTATAACCGCCGGAACGAAAGCCCCGCGTCCAATGGCCATAAACATTGATCCGCTCATCGGGGGTGTAGGTCAGGCCAATTTTAGGGGAGAAGTTTGACCATGAATCCTTATCCGTAAAATCAATCGGGCAGGTGTCATCAATCACATTGCAGGGGCTGGTGTTTAATGTCACCGTGGCAATATTCACCCGCTTGCTCTCATACGTATAACGCCCGCCAAGGCTAAAGGTCAGGGTATTGCTTAAATCATAATCCCCTTGGGCAAAGGCGCCATAAGTGTCCTGGCGCTGTACGCCGCCGCCAAAGAACGTCAAAAACCCGTCAAATATATTACGCGATTCCTGATAAGCGATGCGCTGGGTAAAGGCATAAAGCCCTGTTGTCAGGTCAAGACGATCGGCAAATCTGCCTGCATAGCGCAGCTCATTGCTTAACTGGTTTTGTTTGGTTTGCGTGTCCGAGCTAAAAAGCTCTCGGGGGCTGGCATCAATATCGGCGCGGGTTTTGTTGTTATAGCGTCTAAACCCGGCAATATTGGTGACCACACCTTGCCCTAAACCCACATGCCAGTTGGTTTCGCTGATCAGCTGATTCCAATTGCTGTCATAAAGCCCATCTTCATTGATTGAAAAATCAAACCCCTTGCGATCAAAATCAGCAATTGGATTGGCAATGCCGCTGCCATTGCGGTGGCTTTGGGCCGCCGGACCATCGCCTTTGCTATCACCATATTCAAAGCGTAAAATAAATTCCAGATCGGTATTTGGCGTAAACACCAAAGACGGGCGTACCATAAAGGTTTTGGCTTTGCCAAATGTGCTAAATGCGTCGGGCTGGCCAAAGGCGGGGCCGCCTTCATAGTTTTTAAAGTAGCCCTCATCCTTATTATAAAAGGTGGAAATTCTGGCCAGCAGCTTATCTTTGATGATCGGGCCGGAAAGCGCGCCCATCAAATAATAATTATCGCCCGTTCCCCGAAGGCCGGATTCAATGGCGGTTTTAAAAGAGGCCTGAAATTCATTTGTGGGCTTTTTGGTATGCAGTAAAACTGCGCCGCCAGTGACGTTACGGCCAAATAAAATGCCTTGCGGTCCGCGCAATATTTCGATGCGCTCCAGATCAAAAATGTCCAGAACTACGCCAGAAGAAATGCCAAGATACAGCCCATCGGTGAACACCCCGACCGTGGGGTCAATAGAGGGGATGGAGCTATTGATACCCAGGCCGCGAATGGAAAAATTAGCCGCACCGCGCCAGGTGCCAATATCGTCCAGCGACACATTGGGCACGCTATAACTAAGACTTTCCAGATCCGTGACGTGCAAAGCCTCTAATTGGGCTTCACCAAAAGCAGTAACGGCCAAAGGGGCCTTGAAAATATTAACACCAACTGCTTTTTTTGTCGCCGTAATGATAATTTCGTCGCTGAGTGGGTTCTGGTCTTCAGCCAAAGCAGGTCCGATAGCTAGAAGGCTGAGGCAGGAGGCTGTGAGCAGCCATTTTTGTCGTTGAAAACGTTTCATTTTGATGGGTCTCTCTTTCGCCAAAACAGGCGGGTTTTATAGGAGTTATGGGGTCTTTTTGCCCTTGGTCAGAGATTGAATCTCTGCCAAAATTCTATACACATTTATAGGGGACTGAGCGTGAATATGACGCAAGAAAAATTAACATTCAGCCATGTGTCAAAGCGGCTTATCGTATCAGAAATCAGGATTGAAAGAGATATAAATCATGACAGGTATTGGGCAAGGCATTGAGGTGAACGGCGCACTAAAACCCGGCTTTGATGAAATACTCAGCCCAGACGCGCTTGCCTTTATTGCTGACTTGCATCGCCGGTTTAACCCGGCGCGGCAACGCTTGCTGGCGGCACGAACGACGCGCCAAAAAGCGCTGGATGCGGGGCAAGACCCGGACTTTGATCCCATGAGCGCCGATATTCGCGCCGGGGACTGGCGCATTCGCCCGGTACCGACAGATTTGCAAGATCGCCGGGTGGAGATCACCGGCCCGGTGGATCGTAAAATGATCATCAATGCCTTAAATTGCGGTGCTAAATGTTTTATGGCCGACTTTGAAGATGCCTCTTCGCCGGTCTGGGAAAATATGGTGCAGGGGCAGATAAACTTACGCGATGCCAATGCCCGCAAAATTGATTTTGAGGATACGGTACGGGGTAAATCCTATGCGCTGAAGGATAACCCAGCAGTGCTGATTGTCCGCCCCCGGGGCTGGCATCTGGACGAGGCACATATGCTGATCGATGGCGAGGCGATGTCGGCGTCGCTTTTCGATTTTGGTCTATACCTGTTTCACAACCACGAGACCCTTAAAAACGTCAATAGCGGCCCCTATTATTACTTGCCAAAGCTTGAAAACGCCGCCGAGGCTCGGCTGTGGAATATGGTCATATTACATGCGCAGGCGGCTCTGGGACTGCCAGTGGGTACGGTGCGGGTAACCGTCCTGATCGAGACCATTTTGGCCAGTTTCCAGATTGATGAAATTCTCTATGCCCTGCGGGATCATATTGTCGGGCTAAACTGTGGGCGCTGGGATTATATTTTCAGCTATATCAAGCGCTTCGCCAAACGTGCTGAACGGACCTTGCCGGACCGGGCCGAGGTGACCATGACATCGCCCTTTATGCGCGCTTATTCGCGTCTGGTGATCGAGACCTGCCATAAACGCGGTGCCCACGCCATTGGCGGCATGGCGGCGCAAATCCCGGTCAAGGGTGATAATGCGGCCAATGATGCCGCCTTTGCCAAGGTGCGCGCCGATAAAGAGCGCGAGGTTACAGACGGCCATGATGGCACCTGGGTGGCACATCCAGGCATGGTCGCATTAGCCACGGAGGTGTTTGATGAATACATGCCCGCGCCCAATCAGGTTGGTCGCTTAAACGGCTATAGCACCAGCGCAGCGGACCTTCTGACCCCCAGCGCCGGGGCGATCACCCTTGGGGGCGTGCGCACCAATATCGAGGTGGGAATTTTGTATATTGCCTCATGGCTGCGCGGGCAGGGGGCAGCGCCCATTCATAATCTGATGGAGGACGCCGCAACGGCAGAAATCTCCCGCGCCCAGCTTTGGCAATGGCGGGTGCACAGCGCAAAAATGGACGATGGCCACCCCGTGGATACGGCTCTGTTAGAAGCGCAATTTGATGATATTCTGGCGCAGATGCGCGCCGCCTGTGATGAGGCTCAATGGGTGACCAGCCGCAATGATGAGGCGGTAGATGTGATGCGGGCTTTGGTGTTTGACGATAATTTCGCCGAGTTTCTAACCCTGCCGGCCTATGAATTGATCAAATAGATACCCCGATAAAAAAGGGCGCTGCGATCATTCACAGCGCCCTTTTAATTCAGGTTTTAGAAGGCTTATTTCAGGTCAACTTTCAACTCGATACCAATGATGCGGCCCTTGTTCAGAGGCGCGAATGACCCGCCGCCAAGGGTTGCAGGCAATTGCGTATCGCCGCCATGGGTCACTTCGTTCAGCAGATTTTTGGCGTAAAGCGAAACCGTGACGTTGTTTTCCGTTGTCAGGGCCAAATTCATGTCCAGCATGTTGGCACCATTCAACTCACCCAGATTGTTGTCTGTGTAAAAGGAGCGATCACGGTGCGCATAATTGGTCCGCAGGGACCAGGCACCAACGCCTGGGATTTCACTATTCAGAAGGAAACCAACGCTGTAGGTCCAAGGGGCCAGACGCGGGATTTTCAAGGCCTTGTCTGCGGCATTCAGTGCGCCGTCGCCATTGAGGTCAAACAACACACTGTCATAACTGCCATTGGTGTAGCCCACGGATCCCAACAGGGTGATCATGTCCATAATGTAGATCTGAGCTTCGGACTCAAAACCCCAAATCGTGGCATTCGCAGTATTGCGAATAAACTGCACCACACCGGCCAGTGGATCGGCAATGTTGATCTCGCGTTGCATATTCGAGATGTCGTTATAGAAAATCGCTGAATTGATGCGGGCCATGCCATTGGGCTGGCCTTTAAAGCCAATTTCAAACGAGCTGACTTTTTCTTCATTAAATGGCGCCGGTAATACCGCTCGTGACGTGTTGCGGAAATTAAACCCGCCAGAGCGGAAGCCTTGCGTCCAGTGACCATAGACATTCCAGTCATCATTGGCGTCCCAGGTCAGGCCAACTTTTGGTGAAAAGTTTTTCCATGAATCCCGGTCACTGAAATCAAACGGGCAGGTGCCGGTCAGGACATCACAAGGCGTGCGATTGAAAATCAGCGTGGCAATATCGGCCCGCTTGCTTTCATAGGTGTAGCGCCCGCCAACAATCAGCGAGACCTTTTCGGTCAGGCTGTAATCACCCTGGGCAAAGGCCCCATAGGTTTTTTGGCGCTGCTGGCCACCACCAAAGAAGTTCAACCGTCCAAAGGCGATATTGCGGGTTTCCTGATAGGCGGTGTCTTGGGTAAAGAAATAAAGACCTGTGGTCAGGTCAAATTTGTCACCAAAGGTGCCGGCATAACGCAGCTCATTGCTCCACTGGTCCTGATCGGTGGCAAAGCTGGCATGGAAAAGCGCCAATGGTGTGGCATCAATATCACTGCGGCCTATACCCAGAAAATCACGATAGCCAAGAATGTTGGTGATGGTGCCGTTGCCAAAAGGAACGTCCCAATTGGTTTCCAGAATAATCTGGTCCCAATTGTTATCATAAAACCCAACTTCATCGATTGAGAAGCCGTCCGAGTTACGGTCAAAGCTGACGAAAGCATTGGGGAAGGTGCCGTTACGGCCAGGATGGTTTTGCGAAGCCGGGCCATCGCCATCACTTTCCCCGTGTTCATAACGCAGAATAAACTCCACATTGTCGGTCGGGGTGAAGATCAGCGACGGACGAACCATAATGGTTTCGGACTGACCAAAAACACTAAACGCGTCAGGCTTGCCAAAGGCCGGGCCACCTTCATAATTTTTGAAATAGCCGTTATCTTTATTGTAATAGGCCGAGACCTTGGCTTTCAGGCGATCTTCGACAAGCGGTCCCGAAACAGAGCCTAAAAGTTTGTAATTGCCGCCGGTGTTTTTAAAACCGGATTCGGCACTGGCCTTAAAGCTGGCCTGAAACTCGTCAGTGGGCTTTTTTGTATTAATCAACACCGCACCGCCGGTCACGTTACGACCAAACAGGATGCCTTGCGGCCCGCGCAGGATTTCAATGCTTTCCAGATCAAAAACATCCAGAACAACACCGGCATTAATGCCCAGATACATGCCGTCAACAAAAACGCCAACGGTGGGATCAATGGAGGGAATGGAGCTGTTAATGCCTAGTCCGCGAATGGAGAAGTTAGCAACACCCGGGGTAGTGCCGATATCTTCCAGCGAAACATTAGGAACAGAATAGCTCAAGGACTGCAAATCATTGACGTGCAGCACATCAAGCTGTGCCTCGCCAAACGCGGTGATGGCCACGGGCGCGTCCTGTATATTGACGCCGCCGGCTTTCTTGGTGGCGGTGACGATAATTTCGTCTTCCAGCACGCTGCCCGCACTTTGTGCGAGCGCGGAACCAGCGCTGGAGAGCGCAAAGGCCGAAGCGGCGCAAAGCATGGCTAGTTTAAGTGAATATGTCGTTTTCATTGTTTTCCTCATTTTTCCTGTTCGGAAATGGCGTTTTCATTATTATTGCCCCTCCCAAGGTGCCTTTTCATAAACAAGTTTGTCTAAACTGGCCAATAAAACGAGGATATAAGCGCGTCGTTTCCAGCAGTTTTTTTCCTTTGTGACAGAAATGCAACGATCTACCTATTCTAAACGCAAAGACCATGCTGTTTCCGCTTTAGGCAGCTCTGCCTTCACTGTTATGATGGGTGCTTAAAACCAGTCAGGACAGTAAAGATGGCTACACAAGCGCCAGCGACATCACGCAAACTGGGCCTGGTTGAACTGGTCGCCATGGGGGTTGGCGGCATGATCGGCGGCGGGATTTTTTCCGTTCTGGGTCTGGCGGTCGGCATTGCCGGCCATGCGGCACCATTGGCCTTCCTGATCGGGGCGCTGATCGCGCTGGCGGGCGGGTATTCCTATGTAAAACTGGCACTGACTTTTCGTGATGATGGGGCCAGCTATACGTATCTGGCGCGCGCATTCCCAAAGTTTAGATTAGTCTCCACTCTGGGTGGTTGGACGGTCATTGTCGGTTATGTGGGCACGCTGGCGCTGTATGCCTTTACCTTTGGGGCCTATGGGGCCGATCTTTTGGGTCATGGCGACAACCAATTGATCCGCATGGCGCTTTCGGCGCTGGTGCTGGTATTTTTTCTGACCATCAATTTGCGCGGTACCGGGGATGCTGGTCTGGTTGAGGATTTGATTGTCTATACTAAAATCGCACTTTTGGGATTTTTTGCCATTGCCGGGGCCATCACCGTACATCCAAACGATCTGTTGCCCGTTTTTGACCGGGGCGTGCCTTCGGTCTTTATGGCCGGGGCGCTGGTTTTTGTGGCCTTCGAGGGGTTTCAGTTAATCACCAATGTGGTGACCGAAATGCACAATCCAGAGCGCAATGTGGCGCGGGGTATATATCTGTCGATCTTTATTACCTCGGTGATTTATATCGTTCTGGCCATTGTTGGTGTTGGCAATCTTGGCGAAGCTGAGCTGATCGCGGCCAAGGAATATGCGCTGGCGGCGGCGGCGCGCCCCGTGCTCGGCGAAGCTGGTGTGGTGCTGGTGGGTGTGGCCGCCTTGCTGGCCACCTCCAGCGCCATAAACGCCACCGTCTTTGGGGCCTCGCGCATGATGGCGCAAATGGCAAACCAAAAGCGTATGCCCAAACTTTTCACCCGCCATAATGCCAAGGGCGCGCCCAATATGGCGGTTTATGCGCTGCTTGGTTTTGCTGCGCTTTTTACACTGATGGGCGAGCTGGAAGTGATTGCGGCCTTCTCCTCCATGACCTTTTTGCTGGTGTCGATCGGCGTGTCGGCGGCCAATTTAAAATTGCGTAAAAAAAGTGGTTCCTCCCCTATGCTAATCTTTCTGGGGCTGGCATTGATGGGCATCACGGTGGTGCTGTTGATCAACTATTTATGGGTCAATGAACGTGCCACACTGGGTATAATTTTTGCGCTTTATGGCATGGTTGGCACTGCCGCCGCGCTTTATGAAGTTTACGGAGACAGGCATGCGCACGGATAGCTGGGATCTGCCCGAACCCTTTATTCACCGGGTGACGGCGCGTGCCGAACATATTGATGCGTTTGGTCATGTGAATAACGCCGTCTATAATACTTGGCTGGACGAAACCGCGTGGGCCCATTGGGACAGCTTTGGTTTTGATAAGGAAAGCTGTATTGCGGCGCGGCGCGGCATGGCCGTTATGCGCGCCGAAACCGATTATCTGGCCGCCAGCTATGCCGGTGATGAACTGGATGTGGCGGTGTGGATTACCACATCCGATGGGCGCTTGCGGGCTGAGCGTCGCTACCAGATCCGCCGTGTTGATACCGGGCAAACCATTTTCCGATCACACTGGAAACTGGTCTGCATTCATCTTGATACAGGCCGCCCGGCCCGCATGAGTGCGGAACTGGTTGCACATTACGTGGTAAAAGACCAAGTTAGGGCCACTCTAGAGGATGCCGCGAGAGCACAATGATGACGTTTACCGAAGCCGATGAAGCCCCCGCCGGGCGCACCAGCATGATCAAGCTGCACACGCCTGAAGATTATGAGGGTATGCGCAAAGCCGGCAAGCTGGCCGCTGAATGCCTGGATATGTTGTGCGAATATATGCAGCCGGGCGTGGTGACCGAGCATCTGGACAAGCTGGCCCGTGAATTTATGCTTGATAATGGCTCACAACCGGCCTGCCTTTATTATCGCGGTTATCCCAAAACCCTGTGTATTTCAGCCAATCATGTGGTGTGCCATGGTATTCCCGGCGACAAGACGCTCAAAGACGGGGACATCGTCAATATTGATGTGACGCTGATCCTTGATGGCTGGCATGGTGATACCAGCCGGATGTTTGCGCTGGGCAATGTGAAACGCCGCGCCCGCCGCCTGATCGACATTACCTATGAGGCCTTGCAACGGGGYATTGCCGAGGTCAAGCCCGGKRCCASKCTTGGCGATATTGGYCAYGCCATYCAGTCTTAYGCCGAGGCCGAACGCTGYGCCGTGGTGCGTGATTTTTGTGGTCATGGTCTGGGYMRGGTRTTYCATGATGCGCCCAAYGTGCTGCATTATGGCCARCCCGGCACCGGGACCGTGTTAAAAGAAGGCATGTTTTTCACCATCGAGCCGATGCTGAATTTGGGCAAGCCKGCGGTCAAARTSCTKAATGATGGCTGGACGGCGGTRACGCGGGATCGCTCSYTRTCRGCACAGTTTGAACATTCCCTTGGYGTCACCGCYGATGGGGCCGAGGTGTTTACCACTTCGCCTGCMRGCYTGCAYAAYCCGGCCAGCCAAGACRRCGCATGARCGAAGATAAACCGGACCCWAAARCCAAACCCAAGCCGCATTATCACGGTCACCGYATGCGGCTGCGTGATCGCTTTGCCAATAMCGGCCCYGAGGCKYTGGCCGATTATGAAATGCTGGARYTWTTGCTKTTTMGGGCSATTCCRCGCCGYGATGTCAAAGGGYTGKCYAAAACCCTGATYRAYCATTTTGGCGGCTTTGCCGAGGTTCTGGGCGCCGCSCCTGAGCGTCTGGCCGARCARCCGGGGATGAGYGAAACCAGTGCGCGGGAGYTAAAGATTGTGCAYGCGGSSYSTWTKSRSKWRYTKCMRGMSGSGCTSAWGARCSSTYSSRTRRTGYSSMSYTGGTCAGCGCTTTTGGATTATTGCCGCGCCGCTTTGGCGCAAGAAGAGCGCGAACAATTTCGGGTGCTGTTTCTGGATCGCAAAAACCGCCTGATGGGCGATGAGGTACAAAACCGGGGCACCGTGGACCACACGTCGGTTTATCCGCGCGAGGTCTTGCGCCGGGCACTGGAACTTGGGGCCTCGGCAGTGATTTTGGTGCACAATCACCCCAGCGGTGATCCCACGCCCTCAAAAAGCGATATTGACATGACCCGTGAAGTGATCACCGCCGCTCAGGCCTTAAAAATTTCGGTCCACGATCATATTATTGTCGGGCGCAAGGACGTTGTCAGCTTTAAGGCGCTGGGCCTGATTTAGCGCGTATACTGCTCTTGCTAATGGCTCCTCCGGTCAAGCCGGAGGACGACGAAAGGAAGGGGCGGTAGAATAAATAATGCGGGCTTTGCGCAGGTGCTTTCCTCTCCCCCCAAAGGGAAAATGGGAGAGGAATAAGGTGAGGGGATGGGGCTTAAAAAGGCGTGCCGCACTTTAATATCACAAGCCCCTCATCCCAACCTTCTCCCTCAAGGGAGAAGGAGGTGTTTGCTGTTTGCCCCTCCGCCCGCCCCTCAAAGCGGCTGTCTTATAGACGATTTTGGTGTAAAGGGATTGGCTAAACGCCGACCCTGCCTTCACTCGTCCGGGCTGTACCCAGCAAGGCCGCCGGCATAGGCCATAATGTGAAAGAGGGTGTTTTCCTCGATCGCGCCGTGCACCAGCCAGGCCGAAGGGCCATCGGCAAAGACCGGAACATCCTCGCCGGTGTGCATGGAATAGCGTGAAGGGATCAGCGCCTGCTGCACATAATCATGATCCAGAGTGTCAGCCAGTGCCGGATCAGGGCGGCTCACGCGTTTGGCGGCATCTTTTTTCGCATCCGAGCTGAGCGAATATTTGCCCGGCACAATGGTACGGTATTGATCCGGGGTGGCAAACATCGAGCCTGGGCCGCTGGAATACAAAAGCGTGGTATAGGTTTTGCCATCAGCCCCCTTCATGGGTTTGCCGTCCAGCGAATTTGTCAGGCCCAAAATCGGGTTATTGCGTTTGGGGTAGCCATTAATGGTCAGACCATGGCTGTGATCAGCGGTAATGATGATCAGTGTCTCCGCCGGGTCGGTCATCTCGCGGGCGGTTTTCACCGCCGCATCAAAGGCCATCACGTCTTCCAGTGCCCGGGCGGCATTATTTCCGTGATTGGCCATGTCGATCAGGCCACCTTCAACCATCAGCACAAAGCCGTCCTTGTCTTGCGACAGACGGGTAATGGCGGCGCGCGTCATGGCGGCCAGGGATGGTTCCCCTGCGCCATCCTTGGCCCGATCGCCATCAAAGTTCATGTGCGAGGGCTCAAATGTGCCCAACACTTTTGCCGGGCCATCAAAGTCGATGGCGTTAAATTGCTGCTCATTCCAGATCCAGTGATGATCAGGATTTGCGCGCCAGGCTTCGGTCAGATTGCGCCCGTCGCTGCGTGCGCCGGTTTGATCTTCATATTCAGGGTCGGTCACATCTTTGGGCAGGAAATTTGCCCGTCCGCCGCCAAGGGCGATCTCAAGGCCATCGCCATGGGGCCATTCGACCAATTGGCGGGCCAGATCAATACAGCCAGCTTCTTTTGTCTTTTGATCCATCACGCTGTCATTTTCCCAACCACGATTGGCCACATGGCCATAAACGCCAGACGGTGTGGCATGGGTGATGCGGGCGGTGCTGACCACGCCGGTGGCGCGCCCGGCATCTTCGGCCAGTTCAAAAAGCGAGGTCAGCTCATGACCTTTGGAGGCGGCGCAATCCCCGTACGGCACGCTTTGATCAACACCGATGGTGCGAATGCTGGTTTTCGCGCCGGTGGTCAGGGCCGTGACCGTTGAGGCCGAATCGGACACTTGCGCATCATGGGCATAGGTCCGTGAAAGCGCCGTATAGGGCAGCTTCTCCATTTCCAGAATATAGCTTTCGCCGTCCAGCCCTTTTGCCTGACCACTAAATATCCGGCCTGCGGTGACGGTGGACATACCCATGCCATCGCCGATCATCAAAATTATATTTTTCGCCCGCCCCTTTGTGGCGCGTTGCGCCAGCGCGGCATTTAACTGTGCGGCCCCGGTGCGGTAATAGCTGTCCCCCGTCTGTATCGGTTTGGTCGAGGCAAATACAGTTTTGGCTTCAGGTGCAGGTGTCGGGGCGTCTGTGGCAAGGCCTTGCAGCGCTTTGGTCACAAATTTTGGGGTTTCAATGCCCAAAGAAGCGCAGGCGCTTAAGGAAAAGGTGCTCAGGGCCAGAAGAGCAAAGGACTTGGTGGAAAAATCGGTCATAACGGGTCTTTTTTTCTTATTAAAAATGTGGGGACCCATAAGACCGGCAGATAGTTAATATTCTGTGTTTTAACGAATAGAGCCGGTGGAATGGCTGGCTGGTCACAATGCTGTCAGAGGGAAAAGGTCGCTTGCCCCGGCCTTGTGCACCCGTTAGGGTCGCGCAAAATTCAGCCGCTAAAAGAAAGGCCTTGGGGAAATATGGAAAAACTCATCTCTGCATTGGAAACTGTCGATGGATGGATTTGGGGGCCGCCTCTGGTCATTTTGCTGTTTGGCACCGGCCTTTATCTGACCATTGGTCTGCGCTTTATGCCAATCCGCCGTCTGCCTTATGCGATCACCTTATTGTTCTCGGGCAAAAAGGCCTCCGGCAGTGGTAGCGAAGGTGAAATCTCTCCCGTTGCGGCGCTCTTTACCGCGCTTTCGGCGACCATTGGCACCGGCAATATAGCTGGTGTGGCTACGGCCATCACCATTGGCGGGCCTGGGGCGGTCTTCTGGATGTGGATGACCGCTGTTGTCGGCATGGCCACCAAATATTCCGAAGCCTTGCTGGCCGTGCGCTTTCGCGAAGTGGACGAACGGGGCATCCATGTGGGTGGGCCGATGTATTATATCAAAAACGGCATGGGCAAGAACTGGGTCTGGCTGGCCTTTGCCTTTGCTATCCTGACAGCTATTGCGGCCCCTGGCACCGGCAATCTGGTGCAGGCCAATGGCGTTGCGGCGCTGTTGCATGACAATCTTGATATTGCCACCTGGATCAGTGGTCTGGTGATGGCCGTGATGGTGTTCATGGTCATCATGGGCGGTGTAAAATCCATTGCCAAAGTGGCCTCCTTTCTGGTGCCGATTATGGCGCTTTTCTATGTTGGTGGGGCGCTGATCGTTCTGACCATGAATGCAGAATTTATTCCCGCCGCCTTTGGCCAGATCTTTGAAGGCGTGGTTTCGCCCTCTGCTGCCGCAGGTGGCTTTTTAGGCGCGTCTATCATGATGGCCATCAGCCAGGGTGCCAATCGCGGCTCTTTCTCTAACGAAGCCGGTCTTGGCTCGGCGGCTATTGCCCACGCATCGGCCAACACCAATGATCCGGTACGCCAGGGCACCATCGCCATGCTGGGCACTTTTATTGATACGCTGGTGGTTTGCACGATGACTGCTTTGGTTATTCTGACCGCGCCGATGATTTTTGCCGCAGGCGGGGCCACGGGTGGCAGTTTGCCGGTCTGGCAATCGGGTATTGCGTCGGCGGCCTCGGTCACGGCAAACGCCTTTGGCGCGTCCATTCCGGGTGGCCAATGGATTGTCACTATTGGTCTGGCCGTCTTTGCCTTTACCACCATTTTGGGTTGGGCCCTTTATGGAGAACGCTCGATGGAGTTTCTCTTTGGCGTAAAAGTGATCCCGCTTTACCGCGTTGCCTGGTGCGTTGTGGTTTATCTGGGTGCGGTTTACTCCAATGATCTGGCCTGGACGCTGGCCTCGATCGGCAATGGCATGATGGCCGCGCCAAACCTGATTGCCCTTCTGGGCCTCTCTGGCATTATCTTCGCCATGACCAGAAAACATCAGGAAGATGAAAGGGCCGCAAAACAAAGCCCGGCGGAATAACCGCCGGGCCTAGCCCCCCATAGGATAGATATGTGTACATGGCGTCTCGCCGTGAGGTCGCATTAAATCTTAGCCCTCGATCACGTTCGGGTGGTTTCCCTGACCGACGCGCTCGCCGCTCTCGCTAATGCCTTCGGGCGGGTCATTTTTGCGACGCCACGGGCCACGATAGGTTTGGTCCTGGCGGCGACGCCGGTCCGGGCCAAAATAGGTTGAGGTGCGGACAAACTGTCGTGGCTTGTCGATACAGGCAATCAATTTCTTGTACAGGTCCATGGGCGTGACCGGCTTGACCATGAATTCATTGGCCCCGGCGCGCAAGGATTCCATCACCGTCTTGCGATCCCCATGGGCGGTGACCATGATAATCTGAATATAGGGGTTGGGGCTGTCATCGGCATTGCGGATCAGTTGTACAAATTCCGTACCGTCCAGATCACCTAAGTTTTGGTCTACCAGAGCAATATCAATATGGTTGTCTTTGATAATCTCAAAGGCGGTGGCGGCATCGCGGGCTTCGCGAATATCGCGCAGGCCAAATCCACGCATAATTTCGCGCAAAATCAGGGCCATGTGGGAGTTGTCCTCAAGGACCAGAATGGTAACTTTATCAAGACTGGACATAGTAACGCAGTACGCTCCTTAGGGACTTTGCGGTAAGAGGGAAGAATTTAGCTTAATATCCTTAACCGATAGTCACCGTAATTAATTCAATAGTTTCAATGCTATATTGGTGCAATGCGGACGTTTTGCCAATTGGACGGTGCGCGTTCTGGGCTGACCAATTGCTAATACACAACGACCGAGCGGATGCTTTTGCCCTCATGCATCAAATCAAAGCCGGTATTAATATCGTCCAGCGACAAAGTGTGGGTGACCAGATCATCAATATTGATGCGCCCATCCATATAAAGATCAACAATTTTGGGCACGTCAGTGCGCCCGCGCGCGCCGCCAAAAGCCGTTCCGCGCCATGACCGTCCGGTGACAAGCTGAAACGGGCGGGTTTTAATTTCCTGCCCAGCGCCGGCAACGCCAATGATATAGCTTTCGCCCCACCCCTTATGACAACATTCCAGCGCATCACGCATCACCTGCACATTGCCAATGCATTCAAATGTATAGTCCGCACCGCCGCCAGTGAGCGCCACCAGATGGCCCACCAGATCACCCGAAACTTCGTTTGGGTTGACAAAATCCGTCATGCCGAACTTTTCTGCCATGGCGCGCTTGGCCGAATTGGTATCCACACCAATGATCTGGCGGGCACCAACCATGCGGGCACCCTGAATGACATTCAGGCCAATGCCGCCAAGGCCAAATACCACCACGGTGGAATTTGGTTCGACCTTGGCTGAAAACATTACCGCGCCCAGCCCTGTGGTGACGCCGCAGCCAATGGTGCAAATTTTATCAAACGGGGCGTCTTTTCGCACGGATGCCAGCGCAATTTCCGGCATGACCGCGTGATTGGCAAAGGTGGAGCAGCCCATATAGTGAAACAAGGGCTGGCCTTTATAAGAGAGCCGCGAAGTGCCGTCCGGCATCAGGCCGGCCCCTTGCGTCTCGCGAATGGCCTGACACAAATTGGTTTTGGGGTTCAGGCAATATTCGCACTTCCGGCATTCCGGCGTATAAAGCGGGATCACATGATCACCCGGCACAACCGAAGTAACACCCGGCCCACATTCCAGCACCACCCCGGCCCCCTCATGGCCAAGGATGGCAGGAAAAAGCCCCTCTGGATCCCCACCAGACAAGGTAAAGGCATCCGTGTGGCAAATGCCCGTGGCCTTGATCTCGATCAGCACCTCACCAGCTTTTGGCCCTTCCAGATCCACTTCATCGATAATGAGTGGCTTTGCGGCCTCAAAGGCAATGGCAGCTCGTGTTTTCATTTTATGTGTTCCTTCCGACGACGCGCATGGTCAGGTTGATGCGTCCGCCCTTTGGTAAAAGGGTGGACGTGTTCGGGTAAATACGATCAACACCGTGATAGCAATGGCGCGCCGCGCCGCCAAGGACAACCACATCGCCCGATGACAAACGTAAAGACCGGGTGGGGTCGCCTCGTAGTGGCCCGCCCAGCCGGTAAAGCGCCTGATCACCCAAAGACACCGAAACAATGGGCGCGTTTACCGCATTCTCACCGGCATCTACGTGCAGGCCAAGACGCGCCTTGTGATCATAATAATTGATCAGACAGGCTTCGGGCGGCGCTGGCCAGTTTGCCTGTTTTTCCCAAAGGTCCAGCAGGCATTGCGGCAGTTCTGGCCAGGGCTTTTGGGTGACCGGGTGGCAAGGGCCATAGCGATAGCCTTCCTTGCTAGTGATCCAGCCCAGCGGGCCAAAATTACTCATGCGGACGCTTAGGGGCTGGCCGGTTTTTGGCATGACCGGGCGATAAAGCGGCGCGGCCTTAACCCCATCCCGCACCAAAGACAGCAGGGTCTCCTGCTCAGTGCGGGAAAAATATTCCGGCAAAAGCCGAAACCCGTCTGGGAAGTGAAAGTCAGCGCGCATGCGGTGATTATGCGTTTGTTCTTGCTTCGTGCCAATTGATTTTACCGGCGTAATACACGGAACAGGGATAAAAGGTGCATTTTTTCTTTATTGCTGCACAAAACTGTAATAAACGCCCGGGATAAAACCCACACAGCCCTTGCGGTTGTCCAAAACTTTTCCCATATCCGTGTCGAACGGCCATACGGCTATGGATCAGGAATGAAAACAAGGAGATCACACGGGAGCGGTGCCGAAAACGGGCTGCCCACATTGATCTGCCGCAAAGGAGAAAGACATGAGCAAAGTCATAGGTATTGACCTKGGAACAACCAATTCTTGCGTGTCCGTTATGGACGGCAAGGCCCCAAAAGTTATTGARAAYGCAGAAGGCATGCGCACAACCCCSTCGGTTGTGGCSTTTACCGAAGATGGCGAACGKCTGATCGGGCAAACYGCCCGGCGTCAGGCTGTGACCAAYCCCGAACAGACATTTTTCGCYATCAAGCGCCTGATTGGCCGCAAGATGGACGATCCCATGGTGAAAAAAGATGCCGCCATGGTGCCCTATAAAATCRTCYCCGGCACAAATGGTGATGCCTGGGTACAGGGCCGCGAYAAAAAAYTRTCNCCCTNCAGAAGTTTCCGCYTTCATCCTGCAAAAGATGAAAGAAACCGCCGAGAGYTATCTTGGYGCGCCGGTCACACAGGCGGTGATCACYGTYCCRGCTTACTTTAATGACGCCCAGCGYCARGCCACYAAGGATGCGGGCAAAATTGCCGGTCTYGAAGTGCTRCGCATTATCAACGARCCMACWGCGGCGGCRYTGGCCTATGGCTTTGACAAGGAAGACGGCAAAACCATYGCGGTTTATGACCTTGGCGGCGGCACGTTTGACGTCTCTATTCTGGAAATTGGCGATGGCGTGTTCGAAGTGAAATCCACCAATGGGGACACGTTCCTCGGCGGGGAAGACTTTGACATGCGCATTGTCGATTACCTTGCCGATGAGTTCAAAAAGGAAAACGGCGTTGATTTGCGTAAAGACAAGCTGGCCATCCAGCGTCTGCGCGAAGAAGCCGAAAAAGCCAAAAAAGAACTGTCTTCGGCCAATCAGTATGAAGTGAATTTGCCCTTTATTACCGCTGATGCGTCGGGTCCAAAGCACCTGACCATGAAAATCACCCGCGCCAAGCTGGAAACCTTGGTTGGCGATCTGATCAAGCGCACCATTGAGCCTTGCAAAAAAGCGCTAAAAGATGCCGGCCTGACCGCAAAGGACATTGACGAAGTAATCCTGGTTGGTGGCCAGACCCGCATGCCCAAAGTGCAGGAAGAAGTGAAAAAATTCTTTGAACGCGAACCCCATAAGGGTGTGAACCCGGATGAAGTTGTGGCCATGGGTGCCGCCATTCAGGGCGGCGTGTTGCAGGGCGACGTGAAAGACGTTCTTCTTCTGGACGTGACGCCGCTGAGCCTGGGTATTGAAACCCTGGGCGGTGTGTTTACCCGCCTGATTGATCGCAACACCACCATCCCGACCAAGAAGAGCCAGACCTTTTCTACGGCTGAGGATAATCAGTCCGCAGTAACGATCAGGGTGTTTCAGGGCGAACGTGAAATGGCTGCGGATAATAAAATTCTGGGCCAGTTCGATCTGGTTGGCATTCCGTCAAGTCCACGGGGTGTTCCTCAAATCGAAGTAACCTTTGATATTGATGCCAATGGCATTGTCTCGGTTTCGGCCAAGGACAAGGCCACTGGCAAAGAACAAACCATCCGCATTGAAGCCTCTGGCGGTTTGTCAGATGCAGACATTGATAAAATGGTTCAAGAGGCCGAATCTCACGCTGAGGAAGATAAAAAACGCCGCGAAATGGTCGAGGCAAAAAATCAGGCCGAAGCCCTGCTGCACCAGACAACAAGTCAGTTGGCTGAACATGGGGACAAGGTTGGTGATGAGGACAAGGCGGCAATCGAAGCGGCCCTTGAAGACCTCAAAGGCGCATTAGAAGGCGAAGATGCCGCAGATATTTCTGCCAAGGCACAAACGCTGGCGCAAGCCGCAATGAAGCTTGGTGAGGCGATTTATTCGTCTGAACAAGCCGATACAGAAGCGCAAGCCGCCTCGGATGCTGCTGGTGATGATGACGTGGTTGATGCCGAATTTGAAGAAGTCGACGACGATCAGAAAAGCGCCTAAATCACGCTTACGTACAAAGAGGGCCGCAAGCGAAATGTTTGCGGCCCTCGCCATTTACGGTAAAAAAGTATGAGCACCACCAAGACCTGTTATTACGAGAGCTTAGGCGTTGAGCGCACCATTGACGGCAAGGGCCTGAAAAGCGCCTATCGCAAGCTGGCGATGAAATTTCATCCTGACCAGAACCCGGATAACCCCGAAGCCGAGATGAAGTTCAAGAAAATCAGTGAAGCCTACAGTATTCTTTCTGATGAACAGAAACGCTCTGCCTATGACCGTTTTGGCCATGCCGCCTTTGATGGCAATGGCGGTGGTGGCGGCGGTGCAAACCAGGCCGATTTTTCTGATATTTTCGGCCAGGTTTTTGGTGATGCCTTTGGCGATATTTTTGGTGCGCGCGGCGGCGGTGGTCCAGCCGGTCCGGGCCGTGGCTCTGATCTGCGCTATCCGTTGGAAATTGACCTGGAAGACGCCTTTTTGGGCCGCGAAGTGGACATCACTGTGCCCACCAGCAAGACCTGTGAGCAATGCCACGGCAATGGGGCGGAACCGGGTACCGATATTGAAACCTGTACCACTTGTCAGGGCGCAGGCCGTGTTCGTATGCGTCAGGGGCTTTTCACTATGGAGCAGACCTGTCGCACCTGCGGCGGACAGGGTCAGACGGTCAAAACCCCATGCACGGCTTGCGACGGGATTGGCAGTGTCGCCACACGGCGCAAGCTTTCTGTGAACATTCCCGCCGGTGTCGAAGATGGCATGCGTATTCGTCTGGCGGGCGAGGGCGAGGCCGGGGCACGGGGTGGCCCCCCGGGCGATCTTTATATTTTTGTGTCCGTACGGCCCCATGAGCTTTTTGAACGCGATGGCCCCGACCTTTATTGCCGGGCCCCGGCACCGATGTGTACGGCGGCCCTTGGCGGCGAAATTAAAATGCCCACCATTGATGGCGGGCACAAAGCGGTCAACATTACGCCCGGTGCCCAGACCGGCAAACGCCTGCGTCTTCGCGGTGAAGGCATGCCTGTTTTGCGCGGTCGCGGTCGTGGCGACATGATTATAGAACTGTTCGTGGAAACACCGCGCAATCTGAGTACGCGCCAGAAAGAACTGCTCGGCGCTTTTCGCAGCGAATGCTGCCCCGAATCCAGCCCCGGCTGTCATCCTGAACATGAAGGTTTTTTTGAAAAGGCCCGCAGTTTTTGGGATAAAATGACCAGCGATGAAGAACGGCCACATTAATTTTTTCCTGACCGCTCGACTTGGCATGTTGGGGCGCTAGACTTGCCCCATGACCGATCATACGCTCGACCAGCACATTAAAATCTGCACCCGTAATGATGCGGATATAGATGCTATTGCTGATGTCATGGCCAAAGGCTTTGCCGACGATCCGGTAATGAACTGGGCGCTTGGT
>NVVV01000078.1 GCA_002733495.1 Robiginitomaculum sp. | reverse complement strand
ACTACGCCTCAACGCAGCGTGCCAAAGGTGGCCGGATACTCCGGTTTAGGTGGCCACATGTTGTCGGAATGGGTGGCCACATACTTCGGAATACGCATATCAGTCGCTCACCGGTAAAGACGACGCGGACAAAACCTTCAAATCTGTTTCTCCAGATTTCTTTGACCTAATTGTCGTAGATGAATGCCATCGTGGTAGCGCATCGGAAAATTCAGAATGGCGTGAAATTTTGGAATATTTTGGAAATGCGATCCAGATTGGTCTGACGGCTACCCCAAAAGAAACAAAAGACGTTTCAAGCAGTACTTACTTTGGAGAGCCCGCCTACACCTATACTCTAAAACAAGGGATAGAAGACGGGTTTCTAGCGCCGTACAAGGTGGTCAGGATTGATATCGATAAGGATGTTGAGGGCTGGACACCACCACCGGGTGCTGTCGATGACTTAGGAACCCCCCTTGAGGACCGACAATACAATCAAAAAGATATGGACAGAATACTCGTCTTAAATCAGCGTACGAAGTTGGTCGCAGCAAGAGTGATGCAGCTACTCAATGCAACCGATCCCTACAGTAAAACCATCATCTTTTGCGAAGATATCGATCATGCCGAAAGAATGCGTAAGGCCATCGTAAACGCTGCCGGACAGCTAGCGATCGATCATCCCCAATATGTTAGACGAATTACGGGTGACACCAAGGAAGACGGAAAAATCGACCTGGATAATTTCATCGACCCTGAAAGCAAATTCCCAGTCATAGTCACAACATCTGAAATGCTCACCACTGGAGTCGATGCAAAAACCTGCAAACTGATTGTCTTGGATAAAAACATCTCTTCAATGACGTCGTTTAAGCAAATAATCGGTCGCGGCACCCGTGTCGATGAGGAACATGGCAAGTGGTATTTCACGATTATGGATTTCAAGAAAGCCACAGAGCTTTTTAATGATCCAGATTTTGATGGGGAAGCAGTGGTCATATATGAACCTGACGATGATCAACCGCCAGAGCCACCCGACCCACCAATCGATCCAGAAGACGATGATACTGGCGGCCCTGAAACGCCTGGAATGACCAAGCTGGTAGTGAGCGGCGTAGAGGTTCATATCATAGCCGAGCGTGTCAGTTTCATAGGGCCTGACGGTACTTTGATTACGGAATCTTACAAAGAGTTTGCTCGCAAACAGATGCTTATAGAGTTTTCGTCTCTCGACGATTTCATTCGAAAATGGAACCAAGCTGACAAGAAAGAAGCGATCATTATTGAACTGGAGGAGTATGGTATCCTCCTCGAAAACTTGGCCGAGGAAGTGGGAAAAGAATTCGGTGACTTTGACCTCCTGTGCCACATCGCTTACGATCAGCCCCCCCTTACGCGAGCTGAACGCGCTAACAATGTGAAAAAGCGTAACTATTTCACCAAGTATGGCGAACAAGCACGACAGGTTTTAACGGCTCTTCTCGATAAATACGCCGACGAAGGCATTCGCTCCATTGAAGATGCACGTGTTTTGCGGCTACATCCCTTCGATGACATCGGTACACCCGTTGAGATCATCAAAGATGTATTCGGCGGTAAGCAGAAATACGAACAAGCCGTTAGAGAGCTTGAAGAACAACTTTACAGACAGGCGGACGGCTAATGGGCGACATCTCAGGTATTATCAAGGCAATTCAGGATATCATGCGTAAAGACGTGGGTGTCGATGGTGATGCGCAGCGCATTGGCCAGATGGTCTGGATGTTTTTTCTCAAAATCCTCGATGACCGAGAAGTAGAGCTTGAACTCATTGATGATGACTTCAAATCGGCGCTACCAGAGCATCTTCGCTGGCGGAACTGGGCAGCTAACCGAGAAGGTCTGACTGGTGACGGACTATACGACTTTGTTCAGAACACGCTCTTTCCTAAATTAAAACTGTCTGTCCAGGTACAGGGCCCACAGCGCGAGCAAGCTTTGATCATCCAGCGCGTTTTCGCGGATGCTTACAACTACATGAAATCCGGCACGCTCCTGCGTCAGGTCATCAACAAGATCAACGAGGTCAACTTCAACAATAAAGACGACTGGCACACGTTCGGCGGTATCTATGAGCAGATCCTCCGCGACCTACAAAGCGCTGGAAACGCGGGTGAATTCTACACGCCTCGTGCTTTAACCAAATTCATCGTGAACCGTGTGGACCCTAAACTGGATGAAATCGTCTTTGACCCTGCGTGCGGCACGGGCGGCTTTCTTACCTGTACGATTGACCATAAAAAAGAACACTACGCTAAGACCAGCGCAGACCGTAAAAAGCTGAACAAGACTATCCGAGGCGTCGAAAAGAAGCCGCTACCATTCATGCTGTGCATGACCAACATGATCCTGCACGGGATTGATTCACCGTCGAATATCAAACTCGATAACACGCTCGCGCGACCCTACAAAGACTATGGCGAAAAAGACCGTGTTCACTGCATCATTACCAACCCGCCATTTGGCGGCATGGAAGAGGATGGGATCGAACAGAACTTCCCCGCAGGGCTGCGCACACGCGAGACCGCCGATTTGTTCATGGCCGTGATCATCAAGCTGCTTAAGAAACATGGGCGTGCTGCGGTGGTGCTTCCAGACGGATTTCTGTTCGGCGAAGGGAAAAAGACCACGCTAAAGGAAATGCTTCTCTATGAATGCAACCTTCACACCATTGTCCGCCTTCCGAACGGGGTCTTTGCCCCCTACACGGGCATCAAGACCAACATCTTGTTCTTCACTAAAGGCGAGCCAACAAGGGATGTTTGGTTCTACGAACACCCCTACCCAAAGGGCGTGAAAACCTACAACAAATCCAAACCAATGCGGTTCGAAGAATTTCAACCCGAAATTGATTGGTGGGGCGACGAGGCCAATGGGTTCAAGACGCGAAAAGAAACTAATCAGGCTTGGAAACGAAGTGTTGAATACCTTGAAGAGCGCGGCTTCAATTTTGACGACAAGAACCCCTATGAGGAGTTGAAGAAGAATTTAAACCCGGACGATTTACTGCTGGAACATAGGGAATCTCAAGCCGACATCCAGAAACTTCGCGACCAATTGAAGTCAATCTTAGCTGATGCACTATACGGTGGCCGTCCATGACGAGTGTAAGTCATTACATAACTGAGCATCTTGATATCTGGACCTCGGCCATAGAGACGAAGTCCGGGGCGGGACGCGGGCATGGCGGAGCGGTCAGCCTATACGGCATCAAGAAGCTGCGCGAATTAATTTTAGAACTTGCAGTACAGGGGAAGTTGGTACCACAGCTAGGAACGGAAATCACCGCACTAGAACTTATGAAAGAGCATGCCAGGGAGAGACTTATCGGTCTCCAGGAGAAGCACTTCAAAAAACAAAATCTTGGCGATGTGCTTTCAAACGATGAATGCCCATTTGAGATTCCCTCGTCCTGGTGTTGGTCGCGTCTCGGGGAAATTGGATTTATTTTTAACGGCAATAGCATCAGCTCGCGTGACAAATCTGCAAAGTACAGCTCTCCGGGTGGGTTGCCGTTCCTTGCTACAAAAAACATAGGATATGGCTTTCAGCCAATTGACTACGATGTTGATGCTTGGATTCCTCTTAAAGAACCTAAGTTCAAGACAGCTCCCTCAGACACAGTTCTGATTTGCTCTGAGGGCGGAAGCGCCGGTAAAAAATGTGGCCTGACGGATCATGAGGTCTGCTTCGGCAACAAGCTATTTGCTTGTCAATTCTATGGGGATTTTGCTTCAAAATATCTGCTTAGCTATTATCAAACTCCCAGCTTCTATAGTCAATTCTCCAGTAAGATGACCGGCATCATTGGTGGAATTTCACTGGCGAAGTTTTTAAGGCTACCCGTACCGATCCCACCCCTCGACGAGCAACGCCGTATAGTGGCAAAGGTGGTAGAGCTGATGGAGCTTTGCGACGTGTTGGAAGCTCGGACCGAGGACAGCCGCAATGCACACAAGACCCTCGTCGAAACCTGCCTTGCCACCCTCACTAACAGCCAAACTCCTGATGAACTAACCCAAAACTGGGCGCGTATCGAAGAGAACTTCGACACACTCTTCACGACAACAGAGAGTATAGAAATCCTGAAAAACTCAGTTTTGGAACTATCGTTCGCTGGTTTCGTGAACATAGTAGGTGGACCGGAAGGGGCGCCAACTAAGAGCTTGTTCACAAAAAATAAACTCGGACACATGTTGCAGGAAGGCAGTGGGATTTCTTACGGTGTGATTAAGCTTGGCACTGAACCCGAAAGCGGCGGCATCCCTACACTCCGTTGTAGCGATGTGAAGCCAGGATACATTATTCGGTCAACTGTCCGTAGCGTCTCTCAAGAAATTGAGAAGGAATACCTTCGGACTCGATTGAAGGGTGGCGAGGTTGTTCTGAATATACGCGGTACATTGGGAGGTGTTGCGAAAGTTCCTCTTGATATGAAAGATTTTAACGTGGCACGCGAAGTCGCCGTAATTCCCGTTGGAAACAAAATCATGGCAGAGTACTTGGTATATTTTTTGCGGTCACCGACTTTTTGGGCATATTTAGAAAAAAACCTTCGCGGTATCGCTTACAAGGGGCTGAATCTTGGGATTCTTAGGGAGTTGGAAATTCCAGTACCCAAAAAGGAAATACAAATTCAGCTAGTTAGATCCATTGATGCAATTTTTAGAATTTGCGATAGTATCAATGATGCGCAAGAAAAATCAAATAGAGCAGAAATCGGGTTAGCGGATGCGCTAACTAGAGGCTTTTAAAGGGAACTAAGAATGCGCCTAAAAGCTGTTTGGATTAAAGATTATAAGAACTTACGTGACTTCGATCTGACTTTTGACGGCGAGAGTTTTCTCGATATCTTTGTCGGTAAAAATGGTACTGGGAAGTCCAACTTCTTCGAGGCCTTGGTCGAAATATTTCGACATATTTACGACAGTCGCAACAAACTTGATACGGTAGATTTTGACTATGAGGTGACCTATGAGATTGAAGGCACGGACACGACGATAGCCTTTCGAAATGAAGTTCTCAATATCGATGGTCAAGAAAGAAAGACAGTTGGGCAAACTCCCGTGCCGGACAATGTTCTCGTATATTATTCAGGCCATAACCCGACGATCAACAACACCGTTTCGCGATACGAACGCGCCTTTGCTAATCAGAGTAAAAGCTGGGACGCTAATGCCGCCCGAAAGTTCATTGGGGTTCGTGCGGACTATAAAGAAATGCTACTTTCCGTCCTTCTGATGCAGTCCGATGACTGTGTTGCCAGGCAATACTTATGCGAGAAGCTAAATATCGATGTAGTATCGCGTGAAGCGTTTAATCTCACGCTGAAACGCCCTTCGTTCGCGTCCCGTGTACAAGTCGATGTTGCGGACGGCGAGACCTTTCTGTGGGGTGCAAAAGGTGCTGTGCGAGAGTTCCTGGACAGGCTGACAGAATGCATTGCTGGCGGTTTCACATTCGGGTCGATTTATGACCGAGAGGCTGATCAATACAATATACCCATCAATATTGACCGCTTCAGGGATCGCTTCGGCGAAGTGTCGGCATCTGAGTTGTTCAGGAGTTTTGACCAGCTCAAGGCGATTGGCATGTTTTCTGGACTTTCAGTGCCTTTGAGGCTAAAAACCGGCGACGTTGCGAAGGTCGGCGATTTCAGCGACGGTCAGTTTCAATCAGTTTATATTTTTGCCATTTCTGAGCTATTTAAAGATCGCAACTGCATCACGCTGCTTGATGAACCAGACTCATTCCTCCACCCGGAATGGCAGTTCAGTTTTTTGAAGCAGGTTGTTGACATCACAGGTAGCCAAGCAGCCAAGACTAATCATGTTCTGCTTAGCAGTCATAGCGCTTCTACGATAGCGCAGTCGGAACAATCCCAAATTCGAATATTTGAGGTTGGTGCCGATGGTGTAACTGTCACGGCCAAAGATAAATCCAGTATAGTCAAATCTTTATCTGCGGGGCTTATCGTCTTCAGTGAGAGGGAGGCTAGACTAAATATCTATCACAACTTGAAGAACACAGACGGGAATGTACTGATGGTCGAGGGAGTAAGTGACGAGATAATTTTAGAAACTGCTTGGACAAAATTGTTCGGAGAAGGTACCGTCCGAAACTTTGACATCATTAGCGCATTTGCCTGCTCTACCTTAGGTCGCTTGATGCGCGATAATAGCTTCTACGATAGTCATCCAAACCGAATTATTTTTGCGCTGTTCGATTGGGACAGAGCTTTCAATGATTGGAACGATGGAGGTTCGGATATTATCGAGCGCGATATAGCCAATTGTCTTGTACGTAAACGCAGAAACCGCCCTGGCTACAACCTTTTACTTCCAGTTCCATTGCAACTTTCTTGCCGAAATCAAGTAGTCAATCAGGATACAGGTGATCATTTTGCGCACAACTCTTCCCTCCCAATCGAACTGTTGTTCATAGACACGCCTGGATTGGATCAGTATTTCACGGTCGACAATGAGCGTCCTGGGGGCTGTATGAAGTTCCAAGGCAATAAAGTGGCTTTTGCAAAAGAAGTTGTACCGGTATTGCCAGCTCAAGCCTTTGAAAGTTTCCGCCCTATTTTTGATTTTATAGCCCGGACGCTATAACGATAAATGTTTGATGATAGGTTTTACTTAAACAACCACAACGCGGATTTGGGTGGAATGTCACCTGATTAGGTACTAGTTCACACTTTAAGAAGTTTTCGTTTCATATTCGCTGCAACGATTTTCACTAATCAAAGGAAATATTATATTTATCAATTAGATAATCGTTTCACTTAACATTCTTTTTCGTTTCATACATCGTAAGTGCGTAATCGTTTCATAATTGGTGAAACGATTACTTGAATTAAGAAGAAAATCTATATATAATAAAGAGATAATCATTTCAGAAAGTAAGTAAATCGTTTCATGTCCACCATTGATCAAGCCATTTTGGAATATATTTCTGACCATTCCGGATCACGCCGTGATGATATAAGGCGTAATGCCGCGCCAAAATCAAGCGATACAACCGTATGGCGCGCGCTTAAACGGCTTGTTGAAGGGGGGAAGATTGAAGTCTTTGGGAAAGGGCGTACGACCAGTTACACTGTCGCTGGTGCGTCAGCGGTGCGTGCATATCTACAAACCCCATATAACAGACGCCAGCCAGTTACATATAAAGAGGCGTTTTTGGACGCATATATTCCCAACAAAACTTTTTATCTCGCCAAAACAGATCGAAAGATATTGCATGAGGCAGGCAAGCCAAATACCGGCCCTATTCCAGCAGGAACATACGCACGGCGTATTCTGGAGCAATTATTGGTGGATTTATCGTGGGCTTCATCACGTATGGAAGGTAACACATATGATATTCTTCAAACGGAGCGGTTAATTCGTTTTGGTGAAGAGGTTGACGGTAAGGATCGTAAAGAAGCGTTGATGATCCTGAACCATAAAGAAGCCATCCAATATGTTGTTGATAATCTCGGAGATATTGATCTGATCCGACGTGATCTTTGTGATATTCACGCATTGCTTGCAGATGGTTTGCTTGCCGATCCGGGCATGGCAGGTCGCCTTCGCGCTATGCCGGTCGGGATTTCCCATTCAAGCTACAAGCCACTTGATGACGCTGAAACGATTGACGAAGAATTTGAGATTATCCTTCAAAAAGCGTCCGCTATCACCGATCCCTTTGAGCAATCATTTTTCATACTTGTTCATATTCCTTATTTGCAAGCATTTGTTGATATTAACAAACGTACTTCGCGTGTGGCATCGAACATTCCGCTTTTAAAAGCCGATCTTGCGCCTATGTCATTTCTTGCAATGGATGACAGTGACTATATTGATGGGCTAATCGGCATCTACGAGATGAACAACGTTTCCTTGCTGCGCGAGGTTTATATTGAAAGCTATCTTGCTTCTGCCGAAAAATACCGTGTTCTTCGTGCTGAAGTTGATACGCCAGAAAAAGCTGCCCTTGCTTACCGAAGTTTTGTGCGCGAGGCAGTGCGCCATTGCGTTTTGGTGACAAAATCATTCCAAGCAGATGATATTATGGCCATGGCCGAAAAAGAAGGCATACCTGAAGCTGACCGCGATGATGTTACCGCCTATGTCGGGGATCAATTCCGCAGTCTGCATGAAGGAAATATCATTCGCTACCGCTTAAAACCGAAAGACCTTGAAGGGGTTTTGTAATCCACAGGTGCTATTTAGGCCAATTTACAGTCTTCCACAGCCAACTGTCCAAACCCGATTACCATACTCAATTTTCCAGAAGCTAAATCCGCCCGGAATTGTTGTTGTATGTGTTGGCAAGCAATTCAACCAGCGACCGCATTCATCAAGCCACAGCCAATACATCAGCAAATGTGATATCGGCGTATCGAGGTGAGGGTTTTGTTCACAGTGAATAACCCAATCGGCAAAATCAATATCGCCACGGGCTTCAAGCCAATCCACATATTCCCAATAGGATTGAGGGAGAAAAATCAATTCATCCGCACCTGACATGTTTTTGTAGGTGCGTGAAATAGCTTTATTATTTTGGTTGTTTGTTGATTCTACGTGGAGCCATCGCATGTATTGTTGATGTTTATTCATGCGTTCATTATAGCAAAATATGCTCCAACTTTCCATTGGAACATATTCCTAACCCGTCAGATTACAGTTCCCACCCGCGGTCTTTATTTGGTGATTTGGGGGCAATGGATTTGAACTTTTTGGAAAGTTCTCCCTTATTGTCGATTGTGAATCTTTTGGCCCTCTTACTTTGATCCGCATTGGATGGCAGGCCGCGTTTGATGCCTGCCATGCCCGCAGGCGCAAGGTTTGGTGCAGGTTTGATTGGCAGGTGCGTGGGTTGCAATTTTGGGCTTACATTGTCCTTATCACGGATTTTATCCTGATCAGGGCCAGCATGCAGGTTGAACGGTTTTGTTGGGCGTTTATCGGGCATGGGAATGCCTCCTGTGGTCAGTATGGAATTTCGTCGTCGTCATTGTCGGGGCGGTTTACGGCGTCAGGCGGGGTTGGCGTGATCCCGATGACTTTTAAGTGCGCAGATAAGCGATTGAATATTGCGTTTAGATCATTACTTTCCCTGCCAAAATATCCCCATTGTTCTTGGTAATGTTGGGGCGTTGGTGCCAGATTAGAATAGTAATGGGTGGCAATATTCAGTTGATCCAGCTCACATGACAGATGCCAAAGTGCGATTGCGATATCTTGTGACATAATATTTCCTTTGTTGAGAACGGCATTCGGGCGGCAGGTTTCCCCACCGCCCGAATGGATGCGGCTATGCGTCGTGTAGATTGACGCCTTTGTGTTTCAGGGTTTTGTCTTCAAACCACGGGGTTTTGGTGGCGATCATCGGGTGCATGTTGTCGATAAAGACCAGTTGCTTGTTCTCATGCATACGCATCAGCTCGTCAGGATAGGCCAACTTCCTTTGTGACGCGCCCCGTGTATCCGTCGTGGTGATTGAGGTGGAAGAGCCAGCACCGCCACTGCCAGAGCTGGTGCCAAAGGCCTTTGATATGGCCGAACTCAAATTCCACACGGTGGTTTCCCCGCAAAGGGCAGAGAAGTATTCAGCCGTCATGCGGTCGGTAGAGCCAAAATAATTGATCATGCCGGTATTGGCGACAAACGACTGCCAGCCCTTGCCATAGAGGCTTTCAAGCTGACTGAAGTCTTGAACGATGCCCCAGAGCTGAATACCAAAGCCTGCCATCAGGCCATAAGCCTGTTCGATCATCGACAATTTGCCAAGAGCGGCCATCTCATCAAGGATGAACAGCACGGGATTTTCCGGTTTTTCGGCAATATTGCGGGCATTGACCGTAATTGCCTGCTGGATCAGCAAACGCAGCCACCGGGCAAACGGATGCAGGCGATCCGCTGGTAATACCAGATAGATCGTCATTGGTGTGGATTTCAAATCCTCAAAC
>NVVV01000077.1 GCA_002733495.1 Robiginitomaculum sp. | reverse complement strand
GGGCGATCTGCTCTACATGCCAAGCGCCTTTCCGGCGGTTTCGGCAGGAAAAATGGCACAAATCATCCAGCAGACCAACAAGCTCATCATGACCGTGCCCGAGGTGAAAACCACCTATGCCAAGGCTGGCCGTGCGGATAGTGCAACCGACCCGGCACCGCTGACTATGGTGGAAACCACCATCCAGCTAAAACCGGAGGAAGAGTGGCGAGACGGCATGACCATGGAAAAAATCAAGCAGGAGCTTGACCGCATTGTACAGGTGCCAAGCCTGACCAATGTGTGGATTATGCCGATTAAAAACCGCATTGACATGCTGGCCACCGGGATCAAGACCCCAGTGGGCATCAAGGTTGCGGGGCCAGACCTTAACGTCATTGGCGACATTGGCGAGAAAATTGAGACGGTTATTAAAACTGTTCCTGGCACCGCATCAGTTTATGCCGAACGGGTCACGGGTGGCCGTTTTGTCGATATTGATATTCGCCGCGCCGAAGCCGCACGCTTTGGCCTGAATGTCGCCGATGTTCAGGACGTGGTCCGCACCGCCATTGGCGGTATGACCATTACCCAGAGCATTGAAGGGTTGGAACGCTACCCCATCAATTTGCGCTATCCGCGTGATTACCGGGACAGTTTGCAAAAACTTAAAAACCTGCCGGTGGTAACGCCTATGGGCGCGCAAATTCCGCTATCCCGCCTTGCCGATATTTCCATCTCCGGAGGGCCGGGTGTAATCCGTAGTGAAAATGCACGCCTGAATGGCTGGATTTATGTGGATATTGCCGGTGTCGACATTGGCACCTATGTTGCTGATGCCAAAGTGGCCGTCGAAAATGGTATTGATCTACCGCCGGGATATTCTTTGTCCTGGTCAGGTCAGTATGAATATATGGAACGGGCTTCGGCGCGGCTTGCCATCGTCGTTCCGGTAACATTGGTCATTATCATGCTGTTATTGTTCCTGAACTTTCGCCGCATTGGGCCAGTGCTTATCATCATGGGCACCTTGCCGCTGGCGCTGGTTGGCGGGCTGTGGCTGCTGGATTTCCTGGGCTATAACATGTCGGTGGCCATCGGTGTCGGCTTTATCGCCCTAGCCGGTGTTTCGGTCGAGATCGGCGTGTTGATGATGGTCTATCTGGAACAGGCCTGGCAGGAGCAGGAAGATATTGCTGATCAGGAAAACCGTATGTTGACAGTGGACGATTTGCGCACCGCCATTATTGATGGTGCGCTCTTTCGGGTACGACCCATCATGATGACCGTGGCCGTGGTTATTGGCGGGTTGATGCCGATCATGCTGGGCACAGGTACAGGCTCCCAGGTCATGCGCCGCATTGCCGCGCCCATGGTTGGCGGCATGACCAGTGCCACCGTGCTAACGCTGCTACTTATCCCGGCAGTCTTCCTGATCTGGAAACGGGTCGGACTTAAGCGCGTGCAAAAATAAGGCTAAGATTATTAGCCGGCATTGCTATCTCCGTGCGCAAGGTTAGTCCTTGCGCACGGGCAATGGCCGCCACCTCATCCAGGTCACGCACACCCCAGGCGGAATTGCGAGATTTTAGGCTCTCGTCAAAATCTGCATTACTGGGCGCGGTATGTTTGCCGTGTTTTTTGAATGGGCCATAAAGCACCAAAACGCCGCCCGGGCGTATAACCTGCGCCGCCCCTTCCATCAGGCCCAATGTCGCCGCCCACGGTGAAATATGGATCATGTTGATATTGACCACAGCATCAAATTTTTTGGGCCATTCTTTTTGAATTTGACCCGTGCGCCAGTTTTCTGCGCAGACATCCAGAGCCGTTGCCACATGGATACGGTCGGTTAGATCGGCATGAACACGCCAGGCATTAATGCTGTTCAAATGGGCCGGGTCCAGGTCCGTTGGCCACCAGCTTATATTTGGTATTTCCCTGCAAAACTGCACCCCATGCTGGCCAGAACCGGAGGCAATTTCCAAAACCGCGCAAGGCCCGGCTGGTAATTCAGCGGCCAGCACTTGTGCAATGGCGTTGGCGTTTCGCCCGGCAGACGGGAAATCAAGACGTTTGGATGTCATACTGCTCATCCTCTAAACTCGCTCTATTGACCAGCGCACATGGTTTTGCGGGTCGGTGACATCAGCAACGCTTTTGATCTCAAAATGCACCACCAATTGCTGGGTACGTTCCGGCGGGGCTCCGGCAGCCAGATAAACAGAGGGTTGCAGCGCCAGTTTTGCGGTTTCGCACTGAAAGCGCCAGCCCGTGCCATCGGGAAGGACCAGCAATATTTGCGTTTCATCGCGGGCAAAGCTGGCCCGTACTTTGGGGTGCAGATGAAAACGCAAGGCACAGCCAAGGCAAAGCGGCACCGATATTTTTTGAATTTCCTGCGGACGAAATACCCGATCATGACCCTCAACCCTGGTGCCATCCTCGCTGACCAGAATCTCGCGTTGATGGATCAGGCCATAACGATGCAGATAGCCGCCGTGGCTAGCTTCAAGGTGCGTGCCGACGCCGGATTCTATTTTTCGTCGAGAAGGATTTGCCAGACCGCGCTGGCGCAAACGCGGACCCAGCAAAGCGGCGCGAATACCATCACCGCGAATTTGTGCCGAAGAGGTATCATTGATCACCAGTGTTGAGTGCGCCGCGCTGGTCCGCACCGCCAAATGCCATTGATCAGGCTGATCTTCGGACCAGCCGCAATTGACGATCAACCGTCCACCGGGGGTGGATAGCTCGAACGCCAGCGCCCCGGCATGGGCATCCTGACTGAACGCTTCTGGCGGTGGCCGCCCGGTGTCCATGAGCAATATGCTGGCATCTGTTTTAACCCGCTGATAGCCAGAATGGGGCGCATAGGTAAAAGCGCTTTGTGGAATGGCCAGGTCTTTTAATATCCGCTTTGTTGTCAGGGCATGGCCCTCGCCGCCGCCATTAAAGGCCGATAAATGACCATCAGCCGCACATAAAAACCGCACCATGGGGGCAAGACGGGCCAGCGCGCGCTCCAGATCATCCGGTATGGTGCGGCCATAACTTTCCAGTAATTGCCTTAACGCCACTAGGTCGCACAAGGTGGTGGCCGCCATTTCTGGATTGCGCGAAACATGCCCCCCATCGGGCAATATCTGCTCTGCCAGATGTGTACTCAGCCCCTCCAGGCCCGGCTCCACATAGCCCTCTGCCCCCTCCAGCAGCACGCCTGTTGCAATCAGGGCCAGAGCCATTTGCAGTCGATCATGGGTTTTTGAAGCAATATCGCCCAAGGTATGAAGATAACCGATCTGGCGGATCAGATAGTCCCGCCGCCGCATCCCATCCTCTGCCGCCCCCAAAAGAGAGCGCCCAAAAGACAACCAGTTCAGGCAACGCCGGGCGACCAGTCCCGGTGCCCAGGAAAACGGGTTCCATTGCCCGTAAACCTCGATCCAGTGGTCCATATGATGCCCAGCCAGATTAAACGCATCCGGGGTTCCCAGAGCCATCAGGTCATGCAGCCAGCCAAATTCATGCAAGCGGGCGGCAAAGCGCCGCGAGGGCACAGGCTTGCGCCATAATTCATGAGCATTTGTGTACTGCGATCGCACCCCCGCTAGCAAAAACTTGCCCTGCAACAGCGCCTCACCTTTTTGCGCATCCCCGGCCTGCAAACAGGGCAAGTCATTTTGTGGCGGCTGGGTTTTCGGAAAATTTAAAGCCAGTCTGCGATAGAGCGCAATACTGTAAAGTTCGCCGGCAAGACGGCGGCGGCCCGCCTGCCAGAGCGCATTGGCAATTTCCAGAATTTGAGTATCGGCCACGGACGTTGCTCACCTTGGTTATTGCCCCTTAATGGGCGAGGTGAGCCGGAAAATCAAATGCACCCGCACAGGATATTCCTGAGCGGGTGCAAGAAAAGCGTGTTCTGATGAACAGTCAGTTTTCAGATTGGCCTAGTTATATGGCTGTGGTGCGGCTTGCTTGGGCAAAACCCGTGCCCGTTCGCCATATTCAATCCACACCGGCGTGCCGTTGGAAATGGCCACATCACCGCCCTGGGTAATGGTGATAATTTCGTCGTCACGATCCAGGCGGATTGTATAGGCAAAGCCAGTCCGTTCGGTCGAGGAATTTTCAATCGCCGCGCCCAGAAGCCCGCCAATAATGGCACCGCCAATGGCACCAATGGCGCTATTGCGGCCATGACTGCCCGCTTCCTTGCCAATCACCGCACCAAGCCCGGCACCGCCAACGGCACCAACACCTGAATTGCTACCTTCGATTTTGATAATCCGGCTAGCGATCACCACACCACTATCGGCGCGGCTGATCTCGCCAATGGCGCTGCGCTGGTAATCATTGGCCCCAAGGTCAGAGGCACACCCGCCAAGTACGAGAACACCAGCAACACTTAAGGCACCAAAAGTGCGCGTTACAGTTCGAGAAACAATCATAACTTCATCCTTGCATATCTATGTGCGCCAATCCCCAGGCCGTCTTTCATAATGAATATAAGCTGAACCGTGCCTGAACACAATCTGAATGCGCGGTTGTATTGCGCAGGCGCTTACCCCTTGCGGGTGAACGAAGCCATGTAAAAGGCATCCAGACCACCCTTGTCGGCCCAGGCGCCGGGGGCAATGCGTAGGGCATGCCCGCTTACAAACTCCTGTCCAAAGGGCAGGGTTTCGAGGTTAATACTTGCCGCTTCAAGAGGCAATTCGGCCAAGGCCCGCGCGGCGATCTGTTCGCCCTCTTCAACTTGCGCCGAACAAACACAATAGACCAGACGGCCACCCGGGCGCAGGTTTTGCGTTGCCGCCGCCAGAAGTGAAAATTGCATACTCGCCAGCTCGCACACCTGTTCTTCGGACTTTAGGGCCAGCACATCAGGGTGGCGACGAAACACCCCGGTCGCCGAACAGGGCGCATCCAGCAATATGGCATCCAGCGGCGTTTCGCTTTGCCATTGCATGACATCACCGCACACGCTTTGCACGTCTAACCCAAGACGCTTCATATTCTGCTCAAGACGCTGTAAACGATTTTGCGCACGGTCCACCGCAACTACTTTAGCCCCTGCATCGGCCAATTGCGCCGTTTTGCCCCCCGGCGCCGCACAAAGGTCGGCAATATGCTCGCCCGGTTTTGGGGCCAGTAAAGCCACCGGCAGGCTGGCCGCCGCGTCCTGAACCTGCCATGCGCCCTCTTCAAAGCCGGGCCATTTGGTCACATCGCCGCTTTGGCGATCTTTGGCCTGAATGCGCGCACTTTGCCCACCCAGCACGTGGCCGTTCAGCTTTTCCGCCCAGCTTTTGGCATTGCCAAAAACCGTTATGTCTGTCGGCTGATCCGCGATCAGAACACTGGCCGCATCCTCAATCACCTGATCCCCATAGGCGGTTTTCCAGCTTGTCTGCAACCAGTCTGGAATATTCAATGAGGGGGGGAGGTCCTTTAGTTTGTCCAAACCTTCGGTGGCAACTTTGCGTAACACCGCATTGGCCAGATGGCGAAAGGCGCGGGTTTTTCCTTTGCTGGCCGCCTGAGACACCGCCTCATTTACAATGGCAAAGGCGGGGCTGCGCAAAAAGAGAATTTCGGCAGTGGCACAGCGCAAAATGCCCCGCATCAAACCTGTCTTTTGTGGCAAGGGGTGCGCCAGATATAGATCCAGCACCGCATCCACCTGACCACAGCGGCGCAACACCGTACCGGCAATGGCGCGGGCCAAAGCCCGGTCCCTTTGGCTCATGGATGAAAACGTATGGCCCGTGGCCAGCACCTCATCCATGCTTTTTCCGTGGTCCAAAATGGCGGTAATTGAATTGGCGGCCCAGATACGGGCGGGTGATAATTTTACATGCATAGCCGCGCATACCATAGAGATCTGTGTGCTGACAGGTTTATTGCTGTATGCGGACGTGATAAAGTCGCCTTATTACACACCCGACCTGAGGCCCTGATGAGCAAATCCCTGGAACCACTGCCACCGGCGGCGCAACGCGCCCTGAAAGAGGCCGAAGCCCGCCGCAAGGCTGACAGGAATGTATCAGCACCCAAGGAATATGGCGGCCCCAAAAGGTGCGAACCTACACGCTATGGCGATTGGGAACGCAAGGGCATAGCCTCGGACTTTTAGGCACAGAATTTACGATCTGCCCCTGTTTACGCCTAAGACACGAAAACCGGCACAAGCCTTGCGCATACATGGTTCTGGTTGTTCTGAAACGGGACATGGAGAAACCGATGCATATATTTTCTGTTAAATTTTCCCTGATCGCCGGGGCTGCTCTGGGCCTTGGCCTGGCCTTTGGCGGCAGCGCCCTTGCCGGGCAAAGCGGCTTCTGCCTGACCGGCACCACCAGCAGCGAGACGGCCCGCATTGATTGCGCCGGACGCTGGGTCCCCGCCGATGGCACACGTCTTGGCCCACAATATGACGCCCGCGACACCCCCAGAACGCCGCACCCGCGCTATCGGGATGGCCACACGCAATCTGCGCCGATTTTCTCCCATAATGATGCTGGCTCGCGGATTTATAGCACCCAGCGCACAGGCACACCGGCGGCGGTCTGGACCCCGCCATCGCCCTATACACACAATGCGGCGCCCGTTATTGTGGCCCGTGGCAATCAGCGAAACGCCTATGATGGCCGCTATGATGTTTATGTGCCCATCCGGGCCCCCGGCATTGAGCCGCCGCATCAGTATGGGCCCGCCATGAGCGCCTGTAATGGTGACTACACCCAAAACACCAATGTGGTTTGCGGCGACACCCGCGCCAGATTACCCGTCGAGGGCTGTTATAGTCTGGATGCGCAAGGGCGCAGTCTGCCAGCCCCCTGTCCCGTGGTTTCAGAACAGCCAGTTTCTCCAAACGCTACAACCCACGCTTCGGCCACGGCCTATGCCAGCGCAAGCGCCAGTGTCGACATCAGCAATTCTGCATTTTTCAACACCCTGTCTGGCGGCGTTGGTGGCACACCAAATGTTTATTATGGCGGCGGCAGCACCATCATCTCCGCTGGCGGCGGCAGCGTGCTGTCCCGCGCGCCGCTCATTCGCTTTGGCGGCCGCAAACGTGGTGGTGGTGGTGGCCATGGCTGCGATTGTGGCGGCGGCGGCATGATGGGCATGGGCGGCGGCGACTAAGGCATGACCGCCGGGCGACTGAAGACATAATCGTTCTTCTTCATCGGCGTGTGACAGGCGAAGCATTCATAACGGGCAAAACTGTCATCTTCGCCATAGGGTTTTTGATCCTCGCCCAGCCAGCGAGCAAAGCCCCAACCGCCGGTTTGCGGATATAGCTTTTCGTCTTTGACCATAAATTCCGCATGAAGGAATTTGCCCGGCACTGTGGCCTCTGGCCAGTCATCTTCATGAACCGTGTCTTTCCAGACCAGCTTGGCCAGTATCGCGCCATCAGGCCACGGATTGGTCTGCCCCAAACGGGCCGCATCCACAGCAATATCATTCCCCAATATGGCCCGTAAGCTGTCATTATCTGTGCGATGACTGGTGGCGATCAGGCGCCAGTCCTTATATCCCTGTGGCAAGGCGATGCCGTTGGGGGAAAGCTCTGCCTTGTCTACATTTGCGCCCGTTTGCGCGGTTTGCTGGGTGCAGCCCGTCAATAGACTCGCCCCCAGAACACACATCGCCCGTATTGATCTGATTGGCATAATCACTCCCTCATGTTTGCTATATTTTGCACCCTATGCACTGGCCTTGGGAAAGCACTGCAAGGCCGCCCCCTTGATCTTGTCCTCAATCCCGACTATGTAAAGCTCCATTGACAAAATGGATAAGCAGAATGACCCCACAAAAACGCAAACTTTCAATGCAATTGGCCGCACTGGCCCTGGCTTTTGCTGTGCTTGAATGGGGTGCCAGTTATGTCATCAAACTTACAGATCTGTCTTATGTGGCCTCTTTGCTGATCTTTCTTGTTCCCACCTTACCTTTATTTGGCATTTTCCCTCTCTCCTTTGCCTACGCCAAAAACAACCCCGACGCGCCAATGTCTTTGCGGCGCATGAAGCCTGCCCGGCGTTATATGCAGCGTATGATCGTTTTTATGTTCATTTATGTGGTGGTGTTGATTGCCTCGATCATGGCATTAAATCGCTTTGACCTTTCTATCCAGATCAAATCCCTGTTGGCCGTTCTGACCGCTTTGCCCATTGGCGGCGTGATCTGGGCCATTGCCCGCTATATGGCCGACCCGGATATGGATGAATTTGAGCGCATGATCTTAACCAGAAGCGTTTTGCTCAGCACGTCTCTGATCTTGTTTTTTGCCGCCATGTGGGGGTTTTTGGAGAACTTTACCGACGCGCCTGACTTTCCGCTTTATATGATGGTGCCGGTATTTTTTGGCCTGTTTGGGTTGGTGCAACCCTTTGTCCGGCGGGGGTTTAAATGAAAATATCAGCAAATATATTACGCTCTGATTTTGTTTATTACCCCACAATTGCCGTCGTATTAGGGCTTTCCTGGGCCCTGGGGCAAGTTTCGGTCGAAAACATGTTCCGTACTGATATTAGACCGCCATTGAGCCTGTTTTATAATGCGCTACCCCTTCTACCCTTATTGGCGATTTTACCTTTAGTCATTATCCGCTCAAGGGTGCTAGGCGTGCCAAAAAAGCGCCGCCTTAGGGACGCATATGTCTTTTTAAGTTTGTTGCTTTTCACCGCCTACTCTATTGCTGCCGTCGTGGTAATGTTCCTGCAAGGCTTGCCGGCTGAACACATATCCGTGTTGGCCGTGCTCATTATATTACCGATCGGCTTTACCATGGCGATGAGCCTGGAAACGTCCAAATTTGATGAATTCCATGGTGAGATATTAAAACGCACAGCACTCTATAGTATAATCCTGACGCTCTTTTTTGCTACAATCTGGGGGTTTATGGAAAGCCTGACTGTCGTTCCTGACTTTCCACTTTATATGATCGTATCCGTTTTCTTTGGCCTGTTTGGTCTGGTGCAGCCCTTTGTCCGCAGGGGATTTAAATGAAAAACACCCTGCGCGTCTTGCGCGCTGAGCGCCGGTGGAGCCAGGCGGTTCTGGCCGAGCATCTGGATGTTTCCCGCCAGAGCATTAATGCCATTGAAACCGGAAAATATGATCCATCCCTGCCCTTGGCCTTTGCCATTGCGCGCCTGTTCGAGTGCCGCATTGAAGATATTTTCGATGATGAAGTTTCACCGCCTGAATAGCTGCATTACGCGTTTTGCCGAGGCGCAATAGACCGTTATAAGGATGCAAACGTGCGCGCGGGTGTAGCTCAATGGTAGAGCAGCAGCTTCCCAAGCTGAATACGAGGGTTCGATTCCCTTCACCCGCTCCAGCTTAATTCTGCATTGAAAAGAATAGGTTAGCGGTGCTGTGCCGTAGTACTGACTTCACCGTGTTTTTGCGGTTTGCACCAATTTTGATTGCGGTTGGCCCACGTCCTCTAATCCGCTATAACGCATGAACCAGAGAGACCCATAGTATGAACCTGGAAAGCATTGTGGATATGTCATGTGTTCGTCCCGCCCCGAGTGTTCATTTAAGCGGCCATTTCGCTTTAATTTGACCGCATAAAAAAGGAGTTTGGACATGATAAAGTTGACATTCACATTAGGGTCCAAACCTATTAACCATTAACTGATTCAATGCCTTGTGATTTATCATGGAGGTTTTGGTTATGGATCGGTATTTTTGGCTATCGGATGAGCAGTGGGCGGCGATTGAGCCGCATTTGCCGTTTCGTGCGGCGGGTCGCAGACGGGTAGATGACCGCCGGGTGATTAGCGGCATTATTCATGTATTGCAATCGGGGTGCCGCTGGCGTGACTGCCCGGAACCTTACGGCCCCTACACCACCATCTATAACCGCTACAACCGATGGGCGGCCAAGGGCCATTGGCAATACCTATTTTCGGCGCTGATCCGTTCGCTGTCCGGCACACCGGAACAAATATCCATCGACAGCACCCATGTGAAAGCCCACCGTTGCGCAGGCGGCGGAAAAGGGGGGCTTCTGCACAAGCCATTGGCCCGACCAAAGGCGGCAGAAACACAAAGATACATGCCATAAGTGATGAATATTGTCGCCCGCTACGATAAAAAC
>NVVV01000025.1 GCA_002733495.1 Robiginitomaculum sp. | reverse complement strand
TGGACTATGTGAAACCCTCCTTTGCCAAAAGAAGCTTGAATCACAATTCAAAACAAAAGGGAATCCTCTTTCGTTTCAGTTGGGGAAGAAAGTGCTCTAAAGGCAATGCTCCAGCCAACCATGCGTATTCTGATAATTGGCCAATCAGTATAACCGATCCCTGTTTTGGTTTTTCCGCAACTATTCTTAGTGCCCCCCCCCTTGGGCATCCTCTTATCTGCTAAAGCTATAAGTCCGGTATTTATTATTTTTTCTAGTCCAATAAGAGAAAACCCCATTTCCCTCATGTCTATGTTGTTCCGATCTGCTTGGTGCCCCTCGAATTTCAGTGAAAATGTATTTTCCAAGACATGCCTCCAGTGTTTTATGCAACCTATCCTCTATCAAAGTCATGGTCAATTTTGTGCACCGTATGGAAAGGGGATAATATCGAATATATTTGACACCATGTTAGTAATTTCTTACATATTCAATATTGAAATTAAAAGGAACTATAAAATGTCTTACAAAATATGGTCCTCATTATCCAATCGGGAAAAGAACATTATCGGCGCTATGGCGCTGGATGGCGCGGTAACGCTGTATTACTTTTCCCATGCCATGGCGCTTGATGGCGAACCAAACTTGAACAGTCTGGCCATGGGCGTATTGGTCGGCAAAACCATTGGGCTGGCGATCATTCTGGCTATTATTCTGCATTTGATCATCAATGGCCACAAAGACACAGAAAAGGCGGACGAACGCGACGGCGCCATTGAAGGCAAGGCCAATACCACCGCTTATGTCGTTTTGTTACTGGGCGTTGTTATCGTTATGGGAGGCGTTCTCATGGGCAGCTGGTTTGATGCCACATTTTCACTGAATCACATCATCAACACACCGTTTTTTGTTTTTCATGCCTTAGTTCTGAGCATTACCGCATCTGACTTTGCCAAGCATACCGCACAACTGGTTTTCTATCGGCAAGGGTATTGAGATGGCCAAAGCGCCCACCTGTAATATCCGCAACACCATCCGGTCTTTACGCTTTCACGCAGGCGAGATGACGCAAGCCGAGCTGGCCGAAAAAATTGGCGTTACCCGGCAAACCGTTTTGGCAATCGAAGCGGCGAAATACCCGCCCTCGCTGGAGCTGGCCTTTCGCATTGCCGAGGTTTTTAACGTGCCGCTGGGCGAGGTGTTTATGCGCGAAAAGGTTGAAATATAGGCGTAAAATTAAAGTAGATTTCTCCTTCTCCTTGGGGAGAAGGTCGGGATGAGGGGAAACAGGCATTGAAATGCTTTACGAAGCCAAAACCCCTCACCCTTGCCCTCTCCCCAAAGAGAGGGAATTAGACCATCATCGGAATAATATAACACTGGAAAACTAGTAATTTGCTGACCCTGTGCCACAGGCTCGCGGATCGAAGAGATCAACCAGCCTTGGGCCGTCTTCACGTAGCTCAAACGCCGCTGCCCAGCCGGTTCTAAAATTGTCCATCAGGGCGTGGGCCGCCTTCGCATTATGATCAAAGCCCTCTTCCAGAAATTGATGCGCCAGCATGGCAATGCCCGGATTATGCGCAATCAGTGCTATGGTTTTGGCGCGCGTATCACAGGTCGAAATGGCCTCAGCCAAAGCCTTGGGCGAGGCCAGATAAAGCGCGTCTTCATACCGTACCGCACAGTCAGGCAGCGCCATGGCGGCTATCGTATCGCGGGTACGTTGTGCGGTGGATACCAGCGCCAGATCCGGTGCCCAGCCTGCGGCCCGCAAAGCCTCGCCCAGTATTGCCGCATGGGCCTTGCCTTTTGGAGACAGGGGCCGCCCGTGATCGCCAGGCGCGGATCCAAAAGCGGCGGCTTTGGCATGGCGGATAAGCAAGAGGCGCGGCATGATTTGACCCGAATCAGATGGTTGGTTAACTTTCATTATGCGCTTTTTTATCTTCTTTGCTGCGGTTGCGTTATTTATAGCGTCGCTTCAGTTCGCCAGTGTGTCACCGTATTTTTATGTGGGGGCGTTTTTATTCGGCATTTTAGTGCTCTATGGCATTTTTGACCTGACCCAGCGCCGCCATGCCTTGTGGCGCAATTATCCCATTGTGGGCCGTGCGCGCTGGCTGCTGGAATATGTTCGCCCCTATTTGCGCCAATATCTGGTCGAAAGCGATACGGACGGCATGCCCTATAACCGTGAACAGCGCAGTCTGGTTTACCGGCGTGCCAAAAATGTCGTCAGCGTTGAACCCTTTGGCAGTCATCTGAATTTTGATGAAGACCGCTATGAATGGCTGAACCATTCCGTGGCGGCAAAACAGGCAGAGCATAAGGATTTGCGTGTTGATGTGGGCGGCGCGGACTGTAAAGCGCCCTATTCAACCAGTGTGTTTAATATTTCCGCCATGAGCTTTGGCGCCCTTGGTGCCCACGCTATCGAGGCCCTCAATCGCGGCGCAGCAGCAGGCGGATTTTACCACGATACCGGCGAGGGTGCAATCAGCCCCTATCATCGCCATGGCGGTGATCTGGTCTGGGAAATTGGCACCGGCTATTTTGGTTGCCGGGCCAAAGATGGCGGGTTTGACGCGCAAAAATTCAAAGACAATGCTGCCCTTGATGCAGTCAAAATGATCGAAATTAAATTAAGCCAGGGGGCCAAGCCCGGTCATGGCGGCGTGTTGCCCGGCGCCAAGGTTACTCTCGAAATTGCGCAAACACGGGGTATTCCCGAAGGTGTCACTTGCGAATCCCCGCCCTTTCACCGGACTTTTTCTACCCCCATCGGCCTGCTGGAATTTATCGCGCAATTACGCGAGCTTTCCGGCGGCAAGCCTGTGGGCTTCAAGCTGTGCATTGGTCATCGTTGGGAATTTCTGGCCATAATCAAGGCCATGTTGCAAACCGGCATTCGCCCTGACTTTATCGTGATTGATGGGGCCGAAGGGGGTACCGGCGCGGCCCCGGTTGAGTTTCAGGACCATATTGGCGTGCCCTTGCGCGAAGGCCTTATTTTTGCACGCAACGCCCTGATGGGAGCGGGTCTGAAAGATGATATTCGCATTGGTGCTTCGGGTAAGATGATCTCGGCCTTTGGGCTGGCCTCCTCCATGGCCATGGGGGCCGATTGGTGTAATGCCGGGCGCGGGTTCATGTTCGCCCTTGGCTGTGTACAATCGCTGAACTGCCATACCAATCACTGTCCCACCGGGGTGGCGACACAAGACAAACTGATGCAACGCGGCCTGGTGGTCGATCACAAGGCTAAACGCGTGACGAACTATCACCGCAACACCATCAACGCCCTTAATGAGGTGGTGGCCGCCGCAGGCTGCTTCCATCCCTCAGAGTTAAAACCCTGCCACCTTTATCACCGGGTCAGCGCCACCGAAGCGCGGCCTGCCAATGAGGTTTATGACTTTCTGGCGCGGGGCATTTTGCTGGATGATCCGAACAGCACCTATCTTGGTTCCTCCTGGGCCAGTGCCAGCGCCGATACTTTTTCTTCTATTTAGACACGAAAGCGTAACTTCAACATTTTGTCATTTGTAATGCGCAAGTCTATGTCGTTCACTGCGCCCCAGCTTGAGGAGAGTGAAATGAAACGCATATTTATAGTTTTTCCGGTTTTGGCACTGTGGCTTTTTATGGGCATTTCGGCGCAGGCTCACGATGGCGTGGAAGCAAAAGAAATTAATTTCAAGGCCGCCGATGGCGTGAACGTCTTTGCTGATCTCTATCTGGCCCCCACCGGCAAGGCCGCACCATTAGTAATCCTGTTTCATCAGGCAGGGTCCAATGCGCGCGGCGAATATGGCCCTATTATCCCCCGACTGACGGAAATGGGCCAGAACGTACTGGCCGTGGACCAGCGTGCAGGCGGTAAGTATTTTGGCAGCACCAATCGTACGGTGAAGGGCAATGGCGGGCGCAGCACAAAATATTGCGCCGCCTATCCTGATATGGAGGCGGCGCTGGCCTATGCCATTAAGGACGGGTTTTCCGGCCCACGTTTTGTCTGGGGCAGTTCGTATAGCGCCGCTCTGGTTCTGAAAATGGGCGGCGAGCACAAGGATGACATTACGGCGGTTCTGTCCTTTTCGCCGGGATCAGGCATAGCCATGGGGCCTTGCAATGCCAATAATTATCTGGGCACCGTTGCCGTGCCGGTCTTGGCTTTAAGTCCGCGCAACGAAATGAAAAGCCGTAAAGAACAATTTACCCGCCTTGAAGCGCGCGGCATGACTACTTTTGTTGCTGAAAAAGGCATGCATGGTTCGTCTATGCTGGTGGAAGAGCGCACAAAATCAGATACCAGTGAAACCTGGGACACAGTGATCAAGTTTTTAAAACGGCACGGAGCTAGCTAAGAATGCCCCTTCATTTTGACCTTTTCTGGTCGTTTCGCTCGCCGTATTCCTATCTGGCAGCCCCCAAGTTATTGCAGCTAACCCGCGAATATGACCTGATTTGTCATTTTCGGGCCGTCTATCCGCTGGCGGTACGGGTGGAGGGGTTTTTCGAGACCGTGAACCCGATGTGGCCGGGCTATCTGATACAAGATGTGCCCCGCGAGGCCGAACGGTTGGGCCTGCCCATTCACTGGCCCGACCCGGACCCGATTGTGCAGGATTTTGCCACTATGAAAGTGGCCGATGAACAGCCCTATATCACGCGCCTGACGCGCCTTGGTGCGGCGGCTGAGCGCTCGGGCAAGGGCTTGGCCTTTGCCACCGCCGTTAGTGCGCGCCTCTGGGGCGGGGTAAAAAACTGGCACGAAGGCGATGTGCTGGCAGAGGCGGCAAAAGAGGCAGGCCTGAACATGGATGATCTTGAAGGTGCGCTGGCCGAAGATGCTGCGGGGCTGGATAAAGAGATCGAGCAAAATGAGTCTGATCAGACCAAAGCCGGTCATTGGGGTGTGCCCCTGATGGCCTTTGAGGGCGAGCCGTTTTTTGGTCAGGACCGCATTGATACGCTGGTCTGGCGCCTGCAACAAAAGGGCCTGAAAGCGCGTTAGGCGCTATGGGAGGCCTTGCGGGTAATGGGTGATTTTTACGCCCGCACCTTGCAAGCCGTGCCAAAGGCGCGCAATAGCAGAGGTATGACTGTCCTCATTGCACTAAGTTCCCATGATTTTGATCCTACCGAAGCTGCTGTGCCGTGGCAGACATTACGAGAGCGTGGACACGCGGTCTGCTTTGCCACGGATACCGGAAAGGTCGGGCAAACGGACCTGGTGATGCTCACCGGCAAAGGGCTTGGCCTTTTTGCCCCTATGCTGGCCGCCCAAAAATCGGCGCGCAAAACTTATCAGGCGATGTGTCAGGATAAGGCATTTCTAAATCCGATTTCGTATGAAGACATCAAAATTGAGGACTATGACGGGCTGATCCTGCCAGGCGGTCACGCCAAAGGCATGATCCCTTATCTGGAATCCAAAATTTTGCAGGATAAAATTGCCGCCTTTTTCAGTGCCGACAAACCCGTGGGGGCGATCTGCCACGGTGTCGTGGCTGCCTGTCGGGCGCGGGATCCAAAAACCGGAAAATCTGTTTTATACGGGCGCAAGACCACGTCGCTTCTTAATCGTCAGGAATTGCTGGCTTACAAGCTGACCAAAGCAAAACTGGGTGCGTATTTTCTGACCTATCCGGGCCTGACCGTAGAGGATGAAGTGACCGCAGCCTTGCAATCGCCTGAGGATTTTCTTGCCGGGCCGACGCCTCTTATGCGCGATACCTCCACCAGGCTTAATCGCGGCTTTGTGGTCCAGGACGGGCAGTACCTTTCCGCCCGCTGGCCCGGCGATGCGCATCGGTTTGGCGATGCCTTTGTGAATATGTTGGCTGGTTGAAACGGTCCCGTCTTTCAACCTTTCGTGAGATTGTGCGCTTTTTTCTAGGCAAAGCACCCTTGAGCCTTCATGACAAAGCCATAATGGAGGAAAAGTTATGCGTATTGTTGTGATAATTGCAGGTTTGCTATTTTTGGCCCCGATGGCCTTGGCTATGGATGAGGCCACAATGGACCCGACGAAGCGTGGTCCTGCGGTGGGGGCTATGATCCCTTCTGATCTGACCAGCACGGATCAAGACGGCAAGGCGCGCAGCTTTGATAACCTTAAGGGCGAAAAAGGTCTGGTGCTGGTGTTTTATCGCTCGGCCAAATGGTGCCCATATTGCAAGCGTCAACTGGTCGATATATCCAAAAACATGTCGGAAATAACCTCACGGGGTTATGGTCTTGCAGCGCTGAGCTATGATTCTACTGATATTCTCAAACGCTTTTCCGATGATCGCAATCTTGGCTATACGCTGCTGTCGGATCCCAAATCAGAAATTATTGATACTTTCGGTATTCGCAATGAAGGCTATAAAAACATGGCGTTTGCCTATGGTGTGCCCCATCCGATGATTTTTGTCATTGGACCTGATATGGTGATACAGGCTAAACTGGCCGAAGACGGTTATAAGAAAAGACCACCTGTTCACGCCGTTGCTGAGGCCATTGATGCCCTGGCTGCAACCAAGGGGTAATTTTGAGCACCAAATCCCATTGGGAAAAAGCATGGTCCGGGGCTGACCCGAAAACCAAAAGTTGGTTTCAGGATGAAGCCCGCCACTCGCTTGAGCTGATTGAGGCGTCGGCCATTGCCCATGATGAGGCCATTATTGATGTCGGCGGGGGGGCTTCGTCGCTGGTGGATGCGCTTTTGTCACAGGGGCATACAAACCTCAGCGTTCTGGATATTTCAGAGGCTGCTTTGCAAAGCGCGCAGGATCGTCTGGGCGCGGCGGCAAGCTCTGTGAAATGGCTGTGCGCTGATGCTGTGAGCTGGACCCCGGCGCATCCGTTTCGCCTCTGGCATGATCGGGCAGTATTTCATTTCCTGACGACCACGGAAGACCGCGCGCTTTATCGCGCTATTGCCAAGGCCGCCATTGTCCCCGGTGGCCATATGATCATGGCCACCTTTGCACTGGATGGGCCGCAAAAGTGCTCTGGCCTGCCGGTGCAGCGCTATGGCGCACAAAGTCTTGCCGATGAATTTTCTGATGGTTTTCAATTGATCGAAGGTATAGCCGTGGCTCACACTACCCCCGGTGGGGCCATCCAGAAATTTCAGTATTGCCGGTTTTTACGCAGCTAACCACTCATCAGACTTTCCAGCATAGGGCAGGACGGTGCTGGCTCTTCATCGCAAACACAGTCCTGTGTCAGCATACGCAGGGTTTTGGCCATGCGCTTTAAGTCTCTAATTTTTTGATTGATAGCGGTCAATTGATGCCTTGCCGTTTTACCCGCCTCGGCGCAGGAGGCCTCACCACCATGGGCCAGTTTTTGCAACACTCTAATTTCATCCAGGGAAAACCCTAATTCGCGACAGCGGCGGATGAAGTTCAGTCGCGCGGCATCCTGGGCATCATAAGTACGAAACCGGCCATTGATGCGCGGCGGCTCCGGGGTGAGGCCAATGCGCTCGTAATAACGAATGGTCTCAATATGAACGCCGGTGCGCCGCGAAAGCGTGCCGATTTTATAATTGCCCATTTTAAACCCGTCTTGCTCTGTTTTCACGATGATGTGAGTCCTGATTTTCTTGCTTGATTCTGTAGTGACTACAGATGCCATAATCATGGGTAAGGGTGCAAATCACGTTTGCGCAACCCACATAAGGCCCACATAAGGATAGATTATAATGGCGACCCATTTTTCGTTTTTATCAAAGCTTGGCGAAAGCTCCGGCGCGCTGGGCAGTGTTGTTTCCGCCATGGGGTGTGCCATGTGTTTTCCAGCGATTGCCAGCATTGGTGCCGCGCTTGGGCTGGGGTTTCTGGATCAATGGGAAGGTCTTTTCCTGAAAACGCTTTTGCCGCTTTTTACCAGCCTGGCCATTTTTGCCAATGTCCTTGGCTGGTTTGCGCACCATCAATTGTGGCGTGTGCTGATGGGTATTGTCGGCCCGATCCTGGTCTTGCTGGCGCTTTATCCCTTGTTTAGCTATAGCGGTCGTAATTCCATATTTTATACAGGTCTGGCTTTGATGGTCGGCTTTGCCGTCTGGGATATATTTTTCAGGCGCAGAGGCAAGAAGGCGTGAGGGTTTTGGAAAAGACATCATCTACGCACGAACCACGTAAAGGCCTGCTGGCTGCAGGAGGTATGCTGGGTGCCATTTTGGCATCGGCGTGTTGCATTGGGCCTTTGGTTTTAGTGACGTTAGGGGTGAGTGGGGCCTGGATTGGCACTCTGACCAAGCTTGAACCCTTTAAGCCTTATGTTGCGACTCTAACGCTTGGCCTGCTCGCCCTTGGATTCAGGCAGGTATATTTTGCACCAAAAAAGGACTGTGCCGATGATAGCTATTGCGCCAGTCCACAATCAACCCTGATTACACAAATTGCGCTGTGGCTGGCCACGGTGCTGGTGATTGCCGCCCTGACCATAGAGTACTGGGCACCACTTTTTTATTGAATAATGGAGAAGGCTATGAAAATTATAATTTGTTTACGTTCATTTTTGGCTGCTTTTGCCCTGGCGGGAATGGCCGTCGGTGGGTTGGCCGGTGCCGCTGTGGCAAGTTCTGCCACTTCCGCACAAGAGCAAAGCCAGCATTTTACCATAGAAAACATGACATGCGCCTCATGCCCAATCACTGTGCGCATAGCCATGAAAAAAGTAGAGGGGGTAAAGGCGGTTAAGGTCGATTTTAAGAATAAAACCGCCGATGTCACATTTGACCCTGCTCTTACAAATGCTGACGAGATTGCCAAGGCTTCAACCAATGCCGGCTATCCGGCGCATGCGAAATAGAAATGATTGCGTAAGCGCAGACATGATGGCCGAGAAGGATAATTTTGAGGCAATCGCGCACTATCTGCGAACGCAATTGTTCCCGAACAGTGACATTATGTCGCAACGCACATGCCTGAACCTTTATCGTTTGCTGGCCCAGGGTGAGCCGGTGTCCCCACTGGTTCTTGCCAGCACTATGGGGGAAGATGACGGGGCCATAAGAAAAGAACTGGCAGATATTGACCCCTCCCGGCTGCGTTATGACGAAAATAAAAATATCATTGCCTTTGCCGGGTTAAGTCAGGCGCCTGCGCCGCACAGGTTTCTATGCAAAGGGCATGCGCTTTATACCTGGTGTGTGTTTGATGCCCTGTTTTTGCCCCAGCTTTTGGGGGCAAAGGCAATGGTCACAACTGTGTGCCCGGTCACAGATACCACCATTTCAATGTGCGTGACACCTGACGGGCCGCAACAGATAGAGCCGGTCGATACGGTGATGTCATTTGTTATGCCAGATCAGGAAGATTTATGCGGGAATTTGCGCGGCGCATTTTGCAATTATGTCAATTTTTTTGCTTCGCGAGATATTGGTAAGACATGGCGACAAAACAACCCCAATGCCGCCATTCTGTCTCTGGATGCGGCCTTTGCGCTGGGACGAGTACGCAATGAAAGCTATTTCAAAAACATTATCCATGAATTGTAAAAGGATAAGGCCATGACGCCATCCAGTCAGAAAGAAGATCAAGGATTTGACCTTGCCGTCATCGGGGCCGGTTCGGCCGGTTTTTCGGCATCAATTACGGCGGCTGAAACCGGGGCGAACGTCGCGTTAATCGGTCATGGCCTGATCGGTGGCACATGTGTCAATGTCGGGTGCGTGCCCTCCAAAGCGCTCATCCGTGTCGCTGAAAGTCTGCATGTGGCAAAGGCGTCCCGCCGCTTTGACGGGATTAGCGCGCAAGCCCAATTAGATGACTGGGCCGCTGTTCGCACGCAAAAGGATGCTCTGGTCAATGAATTGCGCCAGGCCAAATACGAAGACTTATTGCCGCAATACGACAATGTTTCATACCGGCCAGGCCGGGCAAGTTTCGGTGCGGACGGTGGCCTTGTTGTTGATGGTACGCCATTGCGTGCAGATAAAATCATTATTGCCACGGGTTCGCATGTTTTTGTGCCCCCTATCAATGGCATTCGTGACACGCCCTGGCTGGATAGTACCGCCGTCTTTGCGCTTCAAGAGCTGCCCGCGTCCATGATTATTCTGGGCGGTGGTTTTATTGGTTGTGAAATGGCCCAAATGCTCAGCCGTTTTGGCGTGGCCGTTACGATTGCCTGCCGGTCCAGACTGCTTCCCTTCGGGGAGCCTGAGATCAGCGCCGCCTTGCAAAAAATATTTGAGGATGAGGGCATAAAGGTCGAATGTGCTTTGTCCTATGAGGGGGTGCGGCGCGCTGCCGAGGGGGTTGTCTTAAGTTTTAAAAGAGGCGGAGAAACGCATACGCTGAAAGCGCAAAGCCTGGCGCTGGCTACGGGGCGCAGTCCCAATAGCCATGATATGGGGCTGGACGCAGCGGGGATAAAATGTTCGCCCGGCGGGGCCATAGAAATTGATCAGTATATGCAGACAAGTCGCCCGGGCGTTTACGCCGCCGGTGATGTCACCGGGCGTGACCAGTTTGTCTATATGGCCGCTTATGGTGCCAAATTAGCCGCGAAAAACGCGTTTGGCAGACAGGATGTCTATGACAATGCGGCGATGCCGGAGGTTACATTTACTGATCCACAGATTGCCAGTGTTGGCCATACCGAAGCCAGCGCTGAGGCCGCCGGCCTGCAAACCAAAACCTCTCTTTTGCCGCTAAGCGCTGTCCCCCGTGCCCTGGCCGCGCGCGATACACGCGGGTTAATCAAGCTCATTGCCAATGCCGCCGACGATAAGCTGGTGGGGGCCCATATAATGGCCGCAGAAGGCGGCGATAGCATTCAAAGCGCGGCGCTGGCGATAAAGGCTGGCATGACTACAACAGAACTGGGGGCAACATTGTTCCCGTATTTAACCACTGTGGAAGGCCTAAAGCTGGCCGCTCAGGTTTTTGACAAGGATATTTCTAAATTATCGTGTTGTGCGGGCTAGAACCTCAAGAGGCATGGACAGGGTAAACATGATCACGCCGGCATAGATTGACAGCTCACCAAACTCATCAAAGCTGAAATATTCACCGGGATGCATCAACCGCCCCGCGACCAGTGCAATGACGCCGCCGCTGAACAAGGCACCGGGCCATAAAACCGTATCTTTGCCATAGCGGATCAGCCCCTCCATACCCTTGCGTAATGTCACCAGTGTCAGCAAGCTGCCTGCCCCTAGCATCAGCGCGATCAGCACCGCTTTGCGCAAATATTTTTCCAACCCAAAGGCATTGTGCAGCGCCATTTCGCCATAGGCGTTATTGTCGGCCAATATCGGCAAAGGCGTATAGCCCAGATAAGGCTGTGCCCAATCGATCTCTTCCATAGCCAGCACAAACAAGCCCGCCACCACAATGTGCCGTAACCAGCGCCCCTTTGGCTCTTTGCGCAAAGCCAATGTGATCGCGCCGCCGAGCAAAATGGCAAATTGCATCCACTCCACCAGGCCTTCATTGTTATCAATGTTGAAAACAAAACTGGCCTGCGCCCCGATGATCAGCACGGCGCCAATGCCCATACTATACACCACGGCTTGCAAAATTAAGCCGGCCATAGCCCTCATCATAGTGCCTGTTCCCATTACATCCCCTTAGCGAACAAGGGGTATATAGTCTGATTCATCCTGTAAAAGCGTTAAACCCTTATCATAAGTTGCAACGTTGAAGCCTTCACCTTGTCACAAGGCGGCGATAACGCCATGGTGCGTCATCAGACTATGGGACGTACCGCAGGAGTATATTATGGACAGCGTTTTTCACCGTCGCGATTTTATTAAACTGGCCGCGAGCATGACCGGCGCAACTTTGCTGAGCCGCCCGGTACTGGCGGGCAGCATGCGGCGCGGTTTCACCCATGGTGTGGCGAGCGGCGACCCGGATGCCCGTTCTGTGGTCTTATGGACCCGCTTTGTTGGCGAGAAAGACACGCCTTTGATGTGGGAAGTTGCCAAGGATCTGGGTTTTCAAAGCATAGTGCAAAAAGGCACGGTTCTGGCCGGGGCCAAGAGCGATTATACCGCCAAAGTTATTGCCAATGCTCTGCCCGCAGGCCAGTGGTTCTATTACCGCTTCCTTGCGCCCGATGGCGCACAATCCGAGATTGGCCGCACCCGGACCCTGCCCGATGGGGCGATCTCGTCCTTGAAGCTGGCGGTGTTTTCCTGTGCCAACCTGCCCTTTGGCTATTTCAATGCCTATGGCCATGCCGCAGCGCAAAACGACTTTGATCTGGCCATACATCTTGGGGATTATTTTTACGAATACCCGGTGGGTACCTACCCGTCGAAAAAGCAAAGCGTGGCCGGGCGACATATCGAGCCGGAACATGAACTGATCAAACTGGCTGATTATCGTCTGCGCTATAATTCATACAGAATGGACCCGGACCTTTTGGCCCTGCATCGCAATTATCCGATGATTGCGATCTGGGATGACCATGAAATTGCCAATGACACCTGGAAAGGCGGTGCGCAAAATCACAGCCCAGAGACCGAAGGCCCCTGGTCTGAACGTTCAGCGGCGGCGCGCCAAGCCTATTTTGAATGGCTGCCCATGCGCGGCAAAGCCTATAGCACTTATGACTTTGGCGATCTGGCCACCATTGTTACGCTGGATACTCGCTTAAGTGGTCGCACCGAACAATTGACCTATAGCGCGGTTCTTAAGGGCGTGGACACCCGCGACCAGAAGGCCGTCGTCAAAGCCCTAAAGGCGTTTCGTGATGGCCCATGGGCAGACCCGGCCCGTACCATGTTGGGGGCTGAGCAGGAGCACTGGCTGGACAAGGCTTTGCAGGCGTCCAAACAATCGGGACGGCGCTGGCAAGTGCTGGCACAACAGGTCATTGTCGGGCGCAGTTATGGGCCAAAAAGCTTTCTTGATGCTCTGCCAGAACAGACTCCCGGCTGGTTAAAGGCCCGCGTTCAGGGCAGTGTACTGGCCGCTTCGGTTGGCCTGCCGGCTAGCGCCGATGCGTGGAGCGGCTATCCTGCCGCGCGTGCTCGCCTGGTTAATTCCCTGCGCAACAATGCCGATAATGCGGTGGTGCTGGCGGGGGATAGCCATAATGCCTGGGCGTATGACCTTTATGCTGGCGATGAATATATATCGGGGGCCAACCCAGCCGCCGTTGAATTTGCTGGCCACAGCGTTTCTTCGCCGGGTCTGGAAGCCTATATGCCAATCGCTGAGGAAGAGCGCAGCGCAGCCCTTGTCAAAAGCAGCCCTGAACTGCGTTGGATCAACACCCAAAATCGCGGCTATATGGCGGTACACCTGACGCCAGAAAATGCGGCCTGTGAATGGCGCTTTACCGGGGCCGCTGGCACACGCTCAACTGCCCTTGTCGGCAGCCATAAGATGCAAGTGCGCGCCCATGACGGTGCAGGCAGCAATCCGCTGGAAGGCGTTTAAGCGCCCTCTATTTTTTCCCCTCTGTCGTATCTGGCAGAAAAAACAAACCCTCAACCGTGGTGCCAAGCACGGCGGCCAGCTTTAATGCCAGCACGGTTGAGGGGATGAACACCGCATTTTCGACCGTGTTGATGGTTTTGCGCGTAACCCCCACGCGCTCGGCCAATTGCTGTTGAGTCAGGTTCTGGCGGGCCCGGTTTTCCTTCATACGGTTGCCGAGCCTGGTGTTGCGCTGCGGACTCATCCCTGATCCATATTCCGGTTAGATCTAAACTCGATCGCAACATAGGAAAATAACGGCGCGGTGACCGCGACAACAAAAATCATGTGCACCACGCCGCGCACTGGCAGATCAATAAAGGCAAGAAGCACATAAGCCAAGGCAATGCTGACAAAGGTAAGAAAAGAACCAAAAGCAATGGCCCGCAAGCGCGTATTGCGCGCCCATTCATCATCCAGCACGCATCCAGCGCGGGCTTTTTTAACAAGCACCTGAAAACGGATAAAATACAGCATGGCCGCAATCCACATGAGTGAGCCGGCTAAGACAAAAATATTGCCGCTGGCATTGGCATAGCCACCTCCTCCGGTAAGCTCAACAACGGCCATGCCCCCCTGCCATAGCAGAAAAGCGCAGGCCGTGAAAAGCAAACTAAAGTTGCGTCGCCGGGTAAGGTTTTCAATGTTTTCCATGATCATACTCTCCTTTTTGCTCGATTTAAATATACCATATAGGTTACATAATATAACGTAAAGGTTACATTGCAGTATTCGCCCAGATGACAAGTTTGCGTCTGCGCGTGGCGAGGGCTATCGCTGTTCGTCTTATGCAATTCAGGAGCGCCCGATGCACCCTCTTGGCCCGACACTGGAAACAGAACGCCTGATCCTTCGTCCGCCCGATAAGGACGGATTTGAAGGCTATGCGGCGCTCTACGCAGATGAAGAGACTGCGCCCAGGCCTGGCGGAGGTTAACGAGCCTGATCGGTATGTGGGTGCTGCGTGGTTATGGCTTCTTTTTTGTCTATAAGAAAAGCACTGACGATTGGGTCGGCAGTATTGGTCCGCATTTTCCCTAAGGCAGGCCCGGGCGTGAGGTGGGGTGGTCCATTGCGCAGGCACACTGGCGCAAAGGCTATGGTAAAGAGGCCACCAGCGCCGCCATGGATTATGCCTTTGATACTTTAGGATGGGACAGGGTCATTCACGTTATTGATCCACCGAACAAACCTTCCGAAGCGCTGGCTGAGGCCCTTGGCAGCACCATCGTGGGCACGGTAGATGAGTTGGCTGGGTTTGGCTTGATGGCGCTGAACTTATGGGGACAAGGTGCAAAGCACTGGCGCACCAAGAGATAGCCAGAGAAATTTTTTTCTATGTAAATGCTGAGTAGGTCATGAGATAAATTAGTGGCTAGCAATTGAATCTATAATGCTAATTGTGATAAAATACCGCATGATTACTTAATAAAATACCGCATGATAAAATATTTTATATTATAGTGGTTGTGTCTGGGTAGAAGGTGTTGTTTAAGGGGCGCGCGGAGGCGCTGTGATGCTTGTGAAACGATCTCTTTCTATTTCTGGTCATCGAACATCTTTGGCACTGGAAACAGTGTTTTGGGCAGCATTGGGCCAGGCAGCCTCTGAAGATGGGAAGCCGCTGGCGCGTATTGTTGCAGATATTGATAAATTACGCGAAGAGCACGACGAAAAAAGCGGGCTGGCCAGTGCCGTTCGCGTTTGGCTTTTCCATCGGTATCGCGCAGGGCATGTATCGCAATGGTGCCAGGTGTGTGGTACGCCACATGATGTGTGCCCCACGCCGCACGATAACCACATTCAGTCATAGTTTCATCATTTCTGCCAGCGCTTCATTTGTTGTGAAAAATCATGCACCGCGCTCTTGCCGATAGGGAGGCAAACCGTTAGCGTGCGCGCCCATCGCAAGGGCTTGGGGTACGAGCCTTTGTTGGGCCGCATTAGCTCAGTTGGTAGAGCACGTCATTCGTAATGACGGGGTCAGGTGTTCGAGTCACCTATGCGGCACCATTTTATTCTTGTGCTATCGCGACGGCAAGCCTCGCTATATGAGCACGTTTTCTATATCTCGCGGCGAGAAGGTGCGCCTCCGATGGGGCGGCGAATGGTCGCCGAGGCGCAGTCGCGCCCTTGGGTGCGGTTCAAGTTTGGTACATCGACCTGCACCATTTTTCTTGTTCTATCGCGGCGCTGGTGCCCGCTATATGAGCGAGGGTATTTCTTGTCTGCATCCGTCGGCAACCTTATGAAGGCGTACCCCGTTGATGGGTCGTAATTTTTGCCTTGTTAACCCTAGGCGTTATACGGGTTTTAAACCTTATGCGCTTTACTATGCCCTGAAATTCTAGGGCGTATCTGCCCAAACGACATGGGTTTGGTTATGGCATTGCAAATCACACAGTTGCGTATGACGCGTTTTCTTGGCCGGTTTGGCCGGGCCAGAAAAGGCGCGACGGCGGTTGAGTTTGCCCTGATTGCCGCGCCATTTTTCTTTTTGCTGTTTGCCATTGTCGAAATCACCATGGTGTTTTTCACCTCCACGGCGCTGGACCATGCCAGCATGGACGTGGCGCGAAAGATTCGCACTGGCGAGTTTCAGTCCACTGGGGCGTCAAGCGCTGATTTCGTCGCACAGGTTTGTGACAGCATGAGCGGTCTGATTGCCTGTAATGGCAATGTCAGTGTCGATATTCGCACCTTTGTCGATTTTGGTGATGTGGTGGTCAACAACCCCATTGATGCGAATGGCAATCTCAATCAGGGGGCGTTTCAGTTCGACCCGGGTAATGCTGGTGATATCGTTCTGGTGCGGGTGTTCTATAGCTGGCAGCTGAGCACGCCAATGATCGGCACTGTGTTCGCTAATCTTGCCAATAACCGGCGTTTGATTGTCTCGTCACTGGCCTTTCGCAATGAACCGTTCGGGGCCTGATATGGCTATGGGTTTATCCATAAAACTGGCGGCGCAGGCAAAGCGCTTTTGGGCGCGACTTGGTACCGACAGGCGCGGGGTCAGCGCGGTTGAATTTGCCCTGATCGCGCCAGTGATGATTGTCATCCTGTTCGGTGTTATCGAGATTAGCATGTTGATGACGGTGGACCGCAAAGTGACCCGCGCTACCAGCGCTATTGCCGATCTGGTCGCACAGGACGATATTATCACCGCCGATGAAATGATTGATATTTTTACGGCGACCAGCACCATTATGCAGCCTTATGATGCCAATGGCATGCAAATGCGCGTCAGCAGTGTGGTGATGGCCAATGATGGCTCTGTGGCCGTAGACTGGAGCGAAGCGCAAAGCATGTCAGCGCGCGCCCCTGGCTCCGCCGTTAGCGTGCCGGCAGGGATATTACAGCCAAACTCCAGCATTGTTATGGCCGAAGTTCGCTATAATTATTCCTCTAATCTGGGGACGTTTCTCTCGACGCCGATCTTGCTGAAAGAGACATTTTATCTCAGGCCGCGCCGGGCGCTGAAAGTAACTGGGCCATAGGACCTGTGGGCGCATTTTGGGCAAAATTGACCTTGCCTATTTTAGCAAAATCAATAGAAGACAGCCTTTGCACGCCGATCAGCGCGTTGGTAATAAAGGCCCCCTGCGCGCCCAGTAAAACCTCTGCTCCATAGCGCCCCTCATGTACGAGAACGCCCAGCATCCGGGCGCTGGCAAGCACTCTGGCGCGCATGGTGCCGGGCAAAACGGCACCGCCAAGGGTTGGCGTATAAAGCTTGTCTCCAGTCCACCAGAAAAGATTGGCGCAGGTGGTGCTGGCCAGCGCGCCGGCCTCATCCAGCATCACCACATCATCATAATTGCTATTGCCTTCCTGATGCAACCGAGCGGCAATGTTATCAATATAGGCAAGCGTTTTATGGCAACTGGTGATGGAAGTTGAGTTGCGGCGGATCCGCGAGAGGCCAAGGGTATGCGGGGTGCCCACATGCGGCAGGCCGGTTGTGAGGGTAAGAACGCAAAGGGGTATAGTTGTTTCAGGCAGTGCCAGTCCACGTTTTCCTTCGCCTCGGCTGAGAGTGAGCCGCGCTGCCCCCTCGGTGACGTTATTAATCCTGGCCAGATGTAAAAGGGCGCCGCGCAATGCCTCATCACCATAGGGAAGTGACAAAGAGAGAACCTTAGCCGATGCGCGCAGGCGGTTGAAATGATCCAGAAGATAACAGGGCGCACCTTTGGATATTTTGATGGTTTCAAACAGGCCATCGCCCAGCGTAAAGCCTCGGTCGGTGGCGCATACAATGGGCGTATCTGCGTTCAGAAGGGCGCCATTTAGCCAGATTTTATACTTTCCGTTTTTCATCATTTCGCCCCGGCGGCGCGGCAAAGTGCCTGGGCCTTGTCCAGCATTTCCTGAACCTCCATGACCGGATCTGAATCGGCCACAATGCCGCCGCCGGTGCGAAAATAAAGATGATTGCCGGTTTTGTCATGGGTGTGCTCAGCCGAACGGATCAGTACATTAAATTCCGCCGCGCCATGATGGCTTATATAGCCCAGCGCGCCGTAATAGGGGCCACGTGGGTATTGCTCGATTTGTGCAATTATTTCCATGGCACGAATTTTGGGCGCGCCGGTAATGGAACCAGCGGGAAAACAAGCGGTCAGAATATCAATGGCCCCCAAATGCGGCCTGACTTGCCCTTCGATGGTTGAAACCAGATGGTGCACATTGGCATAAGAATGCAGGGCGCAATTTTGCGTCACCTGGACCGAACCAGCCCGGCACACTCGCGATAAATCATTGCGCATCAGATCTACAATCATAAGGTTTTCGGCCCTGTCCTTGGCGCTTTGTTGCAAGGCTTTTGCCAGCCTTTGATCTTCCAGCGGCTCGTGGCTTCGCGGACGTGTGCCCTTGATCGGCGAGGTTTGCACCTTGCCTTCTGGGGAGAGGGCAAAAAACTGTTCCGGGGAATTTGAAATCAGAGTGCGCGCCGTATTCAGTCGAAAAAATGCCCCATAAGGGGTGGGGCTTTGGCTGCAAAGGCGTTGGAAATAGGTGTAGGCATTTTCAGTCTCGCCCAGATCAATTTCAAAACTCTGGCTGATATTGGCCTGAAAAATATCGCCCTGATGGATGAGATCAATGACCGATTTGACGTGCTTCGCAACCGTGTTTTGGCTGTCATGATGGTCGCAGTGCCGGTTTGTCTGCACAGGCAAAGCGGGCAAAGGCGCATCGCCCAAAAGGGCGGCAAAATTTTGGGCTTTGGCTGTGTCCGGCCCAACAATATGCAAGACCTTTTCATGATGATCAAAAAGCGCCGCGCAAGGGTAATGCCCAAAGGCAATATCTGGCCAGAGGCTTCCCCTCAGGCGCGGCACCCGCTCCAGCGCCGCGCCAAATTCATAACTGATCAGCCCTGCATAGCCACCAATAAAGGGCAAGGCAGTTGTGCCGTCGGCAAGGGGTAAAGACGGTAGATCCGACAGGGCATCTGGGCCATTATGCTCGAAAATATCGTCTGGCTGGGCCAATAGAATTGACCAGCGCCCCCGCCCGCTTTGCGCATCGCCACCCGGGCCAAGCAACAGGGCATAAGGCTCGTTGCTAAGGGGGGCAAAGGCCATGAGCGGGTCGCGCCAGGGCAGCGTGAAGTTGGTAAGCCTGCGCGCCGTCACGGCACCAAAAGCGTATCTTGCAGGGCCTGACGATCCGCATCACTGACCCCAAGGGTGTTTTCCAGATAGGCGTCCAGCGGTCCAATGGCATCAAAGGTGGCATCCAGAAAATCGGTTTCTACCCCCAACATCGGGCGCAGGGCTTGTGGTTCCACGTCCTGGCCGGTCTGTTCGGAAATGCGTTTGGCAATCGAGGGCAACAGGCCATCAATATCCACCGCGACATTGGTCAGCATATAGTCTTCATAGACCTGATCGCTATCAACACCCACCGACAACAAGATTAATGCGGCCAGAATGCCAGTACGGTCCTTGCCGGCAGCGCAATGGATTAGCACAGGCTCGCCATGGCGCAATTGTTTGAAAAGGTCGGCAAAAATACGTTGGTGGTGCGGCTCATCGGGAATACGCTGATAGGCACTGATCATATAATCATGCACTGATTGCACGGTTAAATTGCCCTCACGCAAAAACGCTAGATGCGGTGCGTCTTCATAACCACCATGGGCGGTTTCGAAGATAGTGGCCGGGGCAGGATCGGGCAGAATATTGGGCTCGCGTTCGCGCTCGCTGGGCTGGCGCAAATCAGCCAGGGTTTGCAGGCCAAGGGCGTTGATTGTGGCCTGATCTGTTTCTGAGGCCCGCGATAAATGGCCCGAACGATAGAGCAGGCCGGATTTGACGTTTTGGCCATTCTTGGCTGCCCAACCGCCAAAATCACGAAAATTGTGGACGCCCTCAAGCGGAATAAAACGCTGGTTTTTCATCGAAATGGTGGCTCGTTAAAGGCACGCAATTTGCGGCTGTGCAAGGCGTTGGCGACATCGGTTTTCAAGATGTTGATGGTTTCAAGGCCGATGCGCAAATGCTCGTTGATCGAGCGCTCATAGAAAATATTGGCCGCGCCTGGCAATTTGATCTCGCCGTGTAATGGTTTGTCGGAAACGCACAGCAAAGTGCCATAAGGCACGCGCAGGCGAAAGCCGTTAGCCGCAATGGTTGCCGATTCCATATCAACGGCAATGGCGCGTGATTTGTTAAACAGGCGCGCTTCGGCGCTATAGCGCAATTCCCAGTTCCGGTCGTCCTTGGTCACCACGGTGCCGGTGCGCAGGCGCGATTTGATCTTTTCCGGGCCTTCGCCAGAAACCCGGCTTGTGGCCACTTGCAAGGCGGTCTGTATTTCCGCCAGCGGCGGAATGGGAATTTCCAGTGGCAGACAGGTGTCCAGCACATGATCGTCGCGCAAATAAGCATGCGCCAGCACATAATCGCCAAGGCGCTGGGATTGGCGCAGGCCGCCGCAATGGCCGATCATCAACCAGCATTGCGGGCGCAATACGGCCAGATGATCGGTGGCGGTTTTGGCATTGGAGGGGCCAACACCGATATTGACCAGTGTTACGCCGCGCCCGCCCGCAGCTTTGAGGTGATAGGCCGGCATCTGGTATTTGCGCCACGGGGCCTTGTTGATCTGCTTTACCGCATCGGGGGTATCTTTATCAATGGTGACAAAGCCTGCCGCCGAAAACGAGGTGTATTCGCTATCTTCCTTTTGCACCTCATCAACCGCCCATTTGACGAACTCGTCCACATAGCGGTGATAATTGGTAAACAGGATGAATTGCTGGACATCTTCAAACGGTGTGCCGGTATAATGGCGAAGGCGAAACAGCGAATAATCGGTGCGCGGGGCATCAAACAAAGACAGCGGCAAAGGCTCTTTGTCGGTGTCGATTTCCATTTCCCCATCGGCCAGTTCATCGCCCACAGAGACCAGATCCGCATAGGGAAAAATACCGGCCAGTTCGCTGGGCGAGGCCTTGCCCATATCCAGGTCATTGGCGCCGTCCAGAACATAGGAATAGGGAATATTCTTGTCTGAGGGGCCAATATGGGTGTCCACATCATAGTCGGTGAACAGCAATTCCAGCTGCTCGACCAGATAGCGGCGAAAAAGCTCCGGATTGGTGATGGTGGTGGCATAAATGCCGCCTTCTGAAAACTTGCCATAGCTGCGCGATATTTGCGGCGGCGGGCCGTCAGGATTATAGGTAATTTTTAATTCAGGATAAGAATAGTCGCCATTTTCGCGGGCATTCTTATCAGGAAATGTGCCATCCTCCAGATAGACCTTTAAGGCCTTTTGCAGGCGCGCAACAGAGGCCTTGTACTGAACCGATAAATCGTCCACGCACTTTTGGGCGCGCTGTGTGGCTTCGCTGGCGTTCATTCCCATACTGGTTCAATCGACCTTTTTAACAAAGGTCACGGCAAAATATGGCTTGCCGCCGAACAGATCTTTTGGTGGCTCCATGCCATCAATGATTTGAAAGACATGAGGCTCGATCCGGCCTTCCATGCGATAGCCTCGTGCCGCCATTTTCGAGCGGTGAAACTCCATAGCAGCTTCGGAAAAGCTTTTGGCCAATATAGTGACGCGATCAGGCGTGTCAGACATTGATATCTCCTCATTTTCCCTGTGATGGTCCAGGAAGTCTCTTTATTCTGTCTAACGCGGAACGCCTGCGCCGTGAAGGGCGCAGGGTGAGAAAGAAGACAAAAGGTTAAATTTTGGAGGTGATCAGGCGGTGTGTTGCGCATCACCTTTTTGGCGCGCCCGCGAGATACTGGCGGCGCGGGCGATCGCTGTATAAAGCGCGCGCGGATCAATCGGCTTGGAAATATAATCGCTCATGCCCGCCGCCAGACAGGTTTCACGATCACCCATCATGGCGTTTGCCGTCATGGCAATAACCGGCGTTTCGCGGTTCTGGCACTTGCTGGCCCGCAGCGCCTTGGTGGCGCTTAGCCCATCCATAACGGGCATTTGAATATCCATCAGGATCACATCAAATTGTGAAACGCCCGCAATTTTCAGGGCTTCTTCGCCATGACTGGCCCAGGTGACTTCGCCGCCCACCGGGCGCAAGAAAGAGGCGAGAACCCTTTGGTTAATCGGATTGTCTTCGACGGCAAGAATGCGCACGCCTTTTTTCATTGCGTTCTTTTTGCTGTCCGTGTCTTCTTTCTTCTGATCTCTGGATATGGAAATTTTAGCCTTCAGGGAAAGCGTGAATGTCGTGCCTTCGCCCTCTGTTGATTGCACGGAAATATCACCTTGCATTAATTGCGCCAGTTGGCGTGAAATGGCCAGGCCCAGTCCGGTGCCGCCAAAGCGCCGGGTAATGGAGCCATCGGCCTGTTCGAAAGTGGTAAACAGCCKGCTTTTTTGCTCYKCYGACATGCCRATGCCGGTATCGCGYACTTCAAAGGTCAGCGTGGCATCACTRYTTGATACGTCTTTTGCGCCAACRTGCACGNTKRMTTTCNCCKTCCTGGGTRAATTTGGTGGCATTAGAYAAAAGGTTRWACARAACCTGGCGAATACGGGTYGGRTCGCYCWTKATGGCMGAGGGCACATTATCATCYAYCKKGACCGCAAAGCSCAAWYCCTTGTCTTCAACSGTSGGRCGCCACARYCTTTCCAKTTTGCGCAGGACATGGCGCACATCAACRTCAATTKCCTCGACCTTTAATTTRCCGGCCTCGATTTTGCTYAAATCCAGAATGTCGTTSAGKATCGACATCAGCACATCGCCGGCATCCAGCAGGGTTTTGACATTTTCACTCTGYTCTTCATCCAGATCAGACTTGGCGAGCAAGCCCGCCATGCCCAGAACGGCATTCATCGGTGTGCGCAGCTCATGGCTCATCATCGCCAGAAATTCAGATTTGGCCTTATTGGCAAGCTCCGCTGCTTTGCGGGCGTCGTCGGCACTTTGGTCCTTGACCACATGCGCCATAGCTTCGCTAAGCGTAATCATCAGGCCGCCATCACTTACGGGGCCAAAGCGGGCCTCATAGGTTTTACCCGAAGGCAGGCGCACTTCGATCATGCCCTGGCGGTGCTGGCGTAGCAAATGTGTCATTTGCTCTATGGTTTCGGCGCTCTTTACGGGCAACAGATGGCGGGCAAAATCGGCAAAGGGCTGGCCCATAACCGTTTTGGTGTCTTCGATGCCAAGAAACCCCGCCGCCTGAGGGTTGATATTGACGACCGCGCCTGCGGCATCAAATAAAACTACACCTTGTGGAATGCTCTCGAATACGGCGCAAAATTGGGCGTATATGGCATCTTTTTCGGTTTGACTGGCTTGCTCGTACACAATTCTTACCCGCTTGAAAGGCCGGTAGTTTTTTACCTGACTCATTTGCTTGGTGGCCAGTATGGCGCGCGGCGCTGAATAAGCGGTTAATTCTGATCAAATTTTCCTGCCTTGAACACTCTGATCCTAAGAGTTGAAAGCGCACTCTGGCTGTGGTCTATGGGGCGATGATTTTGGTGGAGCCAGAACCCATGCGTATCATTGTCGGAATAGCCGGGGCCAGCGGCGTTATTTATGGCATCAGATTGCTTGAATATCTAAAAGCCATGCCCGATGTGCAAACCCATCTGGTGCTGACCAAGACCGCCCGGATGAATATCCCGCTGGAAACAGACTGGACCGTAAAGCGGGTCGAAGCTTTGGCCGACCATGTCTATAATAATAATGATTTAGGGGCGAGCATCGCCAGCGGGTCGTTTCGCACAGATGGCATGATTGTGGCTGCGTGTGCCATGAAAACCCTGTCGGCCATTGCCAATTCCTATGGCAATGATCTGATTGTCAGGGCCGCCGATGTGATCTTGAAAGAACGCCGCAAGCTGGTGTTGATGCCGCGCGAAACGCCGCTGCATGCCGGTCATTGCGAACTGCTTGGCAAGGCCTGTGCCCTTGGGGCCATAGTCGCGCCGCCTATGCCGGCCATGTATATTCGTCCGCAAAGTATTGATGATCTGGTGGATCATTCGGTAGGCCGTATCCTGGACCTTTTTGGCATGAATGCCCCGGACATGCAGCGCTGGGACGGCGTTGCCAGTGCTCGCAAACGGGTAGACAATGCATAAAGCGCCTGCGTCTTCCTCATCGGCCTTGTCACTGAGCGCATTGTCCCTGCCGGGGCTTATGGTCATTTCCCCAAAGCATATTGGGGATGATCGCGGCTATTTCAGCGAAACCTATAACCAGCGTGATTTTGCAAAGTTGGGCCTGAAAATACCTTTGGTACAGGACAACCAATCGCTTTCTGCGCAAAAAGGCACGCTGCGTGGCTTGCATTTTCAAACCGCACCCCATGCGCAAGTTAAACTGATCCGGGTGCTCTATGGTGCCATATATGATGTCTGCGTTGATATTCGCCATGGCTCGCCGACCTTTGGCCAGCATGTCGGTGTGACGTTAAGTGCGCAAAACAGGCAGCAACTTTGGGTGCCCGAAGGCTTCGCTCACGGGTTTTGCACGCTGACCCCTGATACGGTGGTTCTTTATAAAGTGTCCACCTATTACGCCCCGGACCATGATAAGGGGCTGGCCTGGGACGATCCGGCTTTGGGCATAGACTGGCCATTGGATGCTGGATGCGATCCGGTGTTATCGCCCAAGGACCGTCAGCACCCGAACTTAGCTGGTCTGCCCACTTATTTTGAAGATACGCCGGACGTCTCATGAGCAGAGCCGGGCCGCTTTTGGTTGTCGGGCGTTCGGGGCAACTGGCCCACGCGCTTGTTCAGGCAGGGCGCGATGATGTCATCGCCCTTGGCCGCCCGGATCTGGATCTGTGTGATGCGCGCAGTGTGAAGCGCGCGCTGACACAACATAATCCAGCGCTGGTTATCAATGCGGCGGCCTATACGGCGGTTGATAAGGCCGAAGCCGACGAGGCGGCTGCCATGGCGCTAAACGCCGAAGGGCCAGCGGCTTTGGCGGCTTTATGTGCTGATCAGGGCTGTCCGCTAATTCATGTTTCCACTGATTATGTTTTTGATGGCACGGCCCAGCGACCCTATCGCGAAACTGATCCTTGCGTCCCACTTGGGGTCTATGGGCGCAGCAAACATGCTGGCGAAGTGGCAATTGCGGGTGCGCACCGGCACCACATAATTGTCCGAACGGCCTGGGTTTACAGTGATACAGGTCATAATTTTGTCAAAACTATGCTGCATATGGCGCGCGATCGCGATGGCATCTCTGTGGTTAAGGACCAGTTTGGCAACCCCACCTTTGCGCCCCATTTGGCTGAGGCGCTGTTGCATATGGCTGATCACATAAAGGCCGATCCGGGCTTTGATGCCTGGGGTATTTATCACCTTGCGGGCCAGGGGCAGGCAAGCTGGGCTGATCTGGCTATGGAAGTGTTCAAGGTCTCAAAAGCCCTTGGTGGTCCCACAGCAATGGTCGTGCCCATTCCTGGCACGGATTACCCGACACCGGCGGCCCGACCTGCCAATTCCTGTCTGGACGGAGATAAGGCTAAAGCGGTTTTTGATGTGGCCCTGCCGGACTGGCGCGATGGGGTAAAAACCTGTGTTCAGTCCCTTTTGCGTGATGCCTAAATCCCCAGAATGTATCTGCGTTTTCAGGGGCGGGTATATCTTTGATTTATCCCCAAAAAATAGGGGTAAATAAGGGTCAATAAGGGTAAATTTAGGCTAAAATTTCGCTGGTTTTGGCATGTTTATGGGCAATTGAGAGAGCAGGTGTCTGGCTGCTGGCTCAGGCCTTCCTTGCCAAAATTTTGATCGGGGGTTATGCAAAGTGCACATGATGAGGACAAAAAATGGCGATTTATGAACTGGATGGCATTGGGGCCAAAACGCCCCCCGAAGGGCAATACTGGGTTGCGCCCAATGCCAGTTTGATTGGCAAAGTGGAATTGAAAGCCGAAGCCTCGGTCTGGTTCAATGTGGTGGCGCGCGGCGATAATGAACTGATCAGCATTGGCCAGCGCTCCAATGTTCAGGACGGCAGCGTCCTGCACACCGATATGGGGTTTCCGCTTTCCATTGGTGATGATGTAACTATCGGTCACATGGCCATGCTGCATGGCTGCACTATTGACCACACCAGCTTGATCGGCATTGGGGCAACGGTGCTGAACGGGGCGCGCATTGGCAAGTGTTCACTTGTCGGTGCTCATGCGCTGGTGACAGAAGGCAAGGAATTTCCTGATAACGCGCTGATTGTCGGTACCCCGGCCCGTGTGGTGCGCACCCTTGGGGATGACGATATTGCCATGCTGAAGGCCTCAGCCGAACATTATGTGCAAAACTGGAAACGCTATGCTTCGGGGCTAAAAACGCCCTCATAGGCCCCGTGTCATGAGAACATAAAGCGCTATGCGGATCACCAATGTTGCCATGATTGTGACCCAGAGGCGTTTTTTCATTACCCATCCGGCCCCCAGCCCCATAGCGGCGGCCAGGGCTGAAACGATAATAAAACCAATCAGATTAAACACCCCAAGACCCAGCCAGAAAAATACAGATAGCCCATAGGACACAAAAAGCGCCGCAAGGGCGTGCGTCATCAGCGGGGCCGTGCTGACCTTACTCATTCGCTGTCCTGCCAGAACTGGCGGATCCGGTTGTCGGCGTCCTGGCCAACATTAAACCATGCCGAACTGCCCTGGCTGGCATCGGCAATGAACAGCAGATCTTCGGCCCCCAACACTTGTGACATGGCATTGCGCAGCGCGGCGGCGCTGGCATGGGCGCTGAGCAGCCAGACATCAGGCATGGCCTCTATGGCCACGCCAAAACTGCTTAAGCTTTCCATAAAAGTGGAACGAGAGTGTTCGGAAATTTGGGCATAAACCACAAAGCGGCAGGATTTTCCGGGCGCGTTACCGCTGGTGTTGGCGGGGTCTGTGCGTGGGGCAGGCTGGTTCAGAAATTCAGCCAACACAGGGTCTTCACTGGCGCTTTGAAATTCGCCTTCCTTTTGCGTGCTGATCAGAGAGCGGGCACTCATGCGTCCCTCATGGGCAAAGGTGCGCAGGCGCTCTTCATTATAGGGGCCATAGACCGTGTCCTTGACCTTGATAAACCAGTGCGGCGCATCATTTTGCGGCGTTGTCATGTGCGCTCTCCCTCAGCGTTTTGCGGCCCTGCATCAGAGCGCAGTATTTGCGGTAATTTAAAGACAACATCCTCGCGGGCACTGATCTGGTTTTCTACCCTTACATCATAGCGCGCCTTCAAGGTGTCCAACAGATCAGTGACCAGCGATTCCGGGGCCGAGGCCCCGGCGGAAATGCCCAGGGTTTCCACGCCGTCCAGCCATTGAAAATGTATGTCGTCGGCACTTTCGATCAGGCGCGCTTGTGCCGCCCCGGCGCGCCGGGCCACTTCGACAAGGCGCATGGAGTTAGAGGAATTTGGCGCGCCGATGACCAGCACCAGTTGGCAGTTAGGCGCGATAGCCTTGACCGCCGTTTGCCGGTTTGTGGTGGCGTAACAGATGTCTTCGCGATGCGGGGCCGCAATTTTTACAAAACGCGCCTGCAAAGCGGAAACAATATCGGCGGTATCGTCCACGCTTAAGGTGGTCTGGGTAACAAAAGCCAGCTTGGCCGGGTCTTTGGGGGCAAAGCGGGCCACATCTTCGCAGGTTTCAATCAGGGTTACCGCCCCTTTGGGCAATTGCCCCATGGTGCCGATGACTTCGGGGTGCCCCTTATGACCGATCAGCAAGACATGGCGGCCGACGCTGTGATGGCGTTCGGCTTCCACATGCACTTTTGAGACTAAGGGACAGGTGGCATCGACATAAATCAATTGTCGGCGGCGGGCCTCTTCGGGGACGGATTTAGGCACACCGTGGGCGGAAAATACCACCGGACGATCATCAGGGCATTCGTCCAACTCGTCAACAAAAACAGCGCCCAGGCGCTCAAGGTGCTTGACCACATGGCGGTTGTGGACAATTTCATGACGCACATAAATCGGCGCACCAAATTTCTCGATGGCCTGTTCAACAATCTGGATGGCCCGGTCCACACCGGCGCAAAACCCCCGCGGCGCAGCCAGCAGAATGGTCAGGGGTTGGCGGGATGCGGGGCGCAAGTCTTGGTCAGGCATGAATTGCAGATATCTTTCGTTGCCGTTAGTCTCTCGACGGTCTATCAAACTGTGCGCTTTGGTCAACGGTCAGAGCCTAGCTCTGCGTCCTAACTTTATGGGAAGATTAACAATTCATGTCTTTATCAAAAAAATTCCTCCTCCTGGCCACACTGCCGCTCGCCCTTTCCGGCTGTAAAACCGTTAGTGGGGTTTTTGAGCAAAAGAAGAATATCGGTCCGTGTCCGGCGGCTCTGGTGCTCTGGGATGCCTCTCGCAAAGTCGAAATCCATGGTGCAGAAAAATACGATAATGTCGGCTTTACAGCCGAAGTTCTGGGCACGCGGTCTTTTTGTAAATATTCTGGCACACGCCCGCTAACGGCGGATCTTGATATCGATTTGGCCTTTGGGCGCGGCCCGGCGGCGGTGGGGGATAGCAAGGAATACAAGTATTTTGTTGCTGTGGTGCGCAAAAAACTGGTGGTTATCGACAAGCAATTTTTTACAATCAATGTTAAGTTCAAACCCGGACAATCCATTGTGCGCAAGACCGAACATTTTGGCAATATCACCATTCCACGGGCCAAGGAAAATACCTCGGGCACCAATTTTGAAATTATTGTCGGACTGGACCTGACGCCTGAAGAGCTGGAATTTTCCCGGTCCGGCAAACGGTTCCGGATTAATTAAGGCTGGATTTTCCATTATGCGCGCACTTGCACAAAAGCTGAGCACCCGTCTGGGCGCGGCCTTTGCCGCCCAGGGGCTGCCTGAATATCTGGGACAGGTTCAAGGCTCTGACCGGCCAGACTTGGCCCCGTTTCAATGTAATGGTGCGCTAGCGGCAGCAAAGCTTGCCAAAAAAAGCCCGCGCGATATTGCCACCCAGATTGCCGCCGATCTGGACGGTGATCCGTTGATCGCCAGTACCAGCATTGCCGGGCCGGGGTTTTTAAACCTCACCCCCTCTGATGCGGCCTATGACGATCAGGCCAACGCCCTGATGGCCGATCCGCGCACCGGCGCGACGCAAACCAGCGCCCCTGAAAAATTGGTAATTGATTTTGGCGGCCCCAACGTGGCCAAGCCCATGCATGTGGGCCATTTGCGCTCATCCGTCATTGGCGATGCCTTGCAAAAGCTGGGGCGTTTTGTCGGTCATGAGGTGATCAGCGATATTCATTTGGGCGATTGGGGCCTGCAAATGGGCCATTTGATTACCCAATTGCAAGAGGAACAGCCGGACCTTTGCTATTTCGATGAGGGTTTTACCGGCCCGTGGCCTGCTGAGCCGCCGGTCAGCATTGATGATCTGTCGCGCATGTATCCCGCCGCTGCCGCCGCCGCCAAGGCCGACGAGGCGCGCATGAAATGTGCGCGGCGTGCCACCGCAGAGTTGCAGGCCGGGCGCGAGGGCTATCTGGTGCTGTTGCGTCATTTCATTGCGGTTTCGCGCACGGCGCTGGAAAGCGATTTTGATGCTTTGGGCGTGCATTTTGATTTGTGGAAGGGCGAGTCGGATGTTCATCCGCTGATCCCGGCCATGATCGAGGGTTTTAAAGCGCGCGGCGTCACCGAAGAAAGCCAGGGCGCGCTGATCATTCGGGTGGCCCGCGAGGACGATAAAAAGGAACAGCCGCCGTTGATCCTTGTGTCCTCCCAAGGCTCGGCGCTTTATGGTACCACGGATCTGGCCACCATTGTTGATCGTAATCAAGGCATCAATCAGGACCGCATTTTGTATGTGGTGGATCAGCGCCAGAGCCAGCATTTTGAACAGGTGTTTCGTGCCGCAGGCAAAGCTGGTCTGATGGCCGAGGATCGGCTGGAGCATATCGGTTTTGGCACGGTTAATGGCAAGGATGGCAAGCCGTTTAAGACCCGCGAAGGGGGCGTGATGCGCCTCTCTGATCTTATGTCCATGGCCCGTTCGGCGGCGCGCACACGCATGGACGAAGCCGGCATCGGGCAGGATATGGACGAAGCGGCCCGCAGCGATGTCGCCCGTATGGTCGGCCTGGCCGCGATCAAATTTGCCGATCTGCGCAATCAGCGTTTGACGAATTATGTATTTGATATCGACCGCTTTACCGCCTTTGAGGGCAAGACCGGACCCTATCTTCTCTATGCCGCTGTGCGGATCAAATCCATTGTGCGCAAAGCCGCCGATCAGGGACTGACGGGCGGCAAAATTCTGCCCCAAAGCGCCGAAGAAAAGGCGCTGGTTCTGGCACTGGATGGCTTTGATGGCGCGGTGCACGGCGCCTGGGATAAACGCGCGCCGCATATTTTGTGCGAACATGTGTTTGAACTGGCACAGGCCTTTTCACGTTTTTATGCAGCCTGCCCGATCTTGCCCGAAAAAGACGACGCCATCCGCGCCTCGCGCCTCAGCCTTGGCGCACTGACCCTGCGCCAGCTTGAAACCGCCCTTGGCCTTTTGGGCCTTCAAACCCCGGAACGGATGTAAAATTGCCTCATCCTGAGCGCGCCCGAAGGATGAAGGGACCATCAGATTAGGGCCCCCGGCCTTGAGCCGGGGTCCACAATAGAATGAAACATTGAATGGATCCCGGGTCTTCGCCCGGGAACCCTGGAATTATATCACTCTCATCTACGAGCTTGTCGAAGGACGAGGGCAATCCTCTGGCGTCATTACAGGGTTTGTCCCGGTAATCCAGCATTGGCACCAATATCGTTCTGGATTGCCCGGATAAACCGGGCAATGACAAAGATGGGTTGCTGTTATCCAAATGAATGTTCTAGCCTGCAAATAACAAAAAGGAGTTTGCCATGGAAGGACACAATTTTGAACAATTGAAGGCGCATATTTTGCCGCTTTCACAATCAAATAATTTCAACATTGCTAGGACCGAATGGGATTTAGTAGGCGTGGAAATAAGCGATGAAATTGATAATTGCCCCTGTGGACAAGTTATTAAGGAACACTGCTACATCAGGAATCGTTTAACAGGGAGCGGTACGTTCGTTGGCAATGTTTGCATAAATAGGTTTATGCAAATTGATACAGGAAATCTTTTTGATGGCCTTAAGCGTATTGCGAGTGACGATACAGCAAATGCAAATCACGATTTGATAGAGTATGCTTTCCGCAAGGGGTATTTGTTTGGCGAAAATGAATACAATTTTCTCAAGCAGACAGTTTTAAAACGCAAACTCTCACTAGCTCAAATCAAATGGAAACAAAAAATAAATAGACGCATTATTAACAAAACTATCGTTAGACGTAGGTCTGAACTATTGTAATGGCGTCCATGACCCCTCCAGTGCTATACTCCTAATCCAGTGGCGGTAGGGGCGCCTCCGGCTCTGCAATATCCATATTTAATTGCAGGCGTCCATCGAGAATATAGACGATGTAAAGGGCGTTATTTTGCGCCACATAATAGATGTTATAGCGGCCTTCATAGATCAGCCGATAGAGAGACTTTTCCGGGTTATAGAGCGTGCCTATTTTGGGGTGTTGGCCGAGTGTCTCAAAAATGAAGGCAGTGAGTTTGCCATGAAACGCGTCGGCATAGTCATGGCTGTAATCGGCGTGATAACGGTAAATCTGCCAAAGGTTTTCTTCAGCACTTAAAGTAATGTGAATTTTCATCAGGCGCTTTTTAATTGCGCCTTGAACCGGGCCGCCAGCTCGCTTGCATATTTAGGTGTGAATTCACGAAACCGCTCCGCACCAATATCGGCCAAACCCTTTGCGATCCCGGCCTCGGTTTGCATTTGCAACAGGGCTTCGGCGTCGGCAATGGACATGATCACCGCCACCGGGCGGTCTTTCTTGGTGACCAGCACCGGCTCTCTTTGGACGGTATCAAGAAATCGTCCAAATTCCTTGCTGGCCTTCGCGGCGGGTATGGTTTTCATCGGTTTTTCCAAATTATCTAATACTCTATTATACGGATAATGGGGAAAATAGCAATTGACTGAATATCACCCCTTGCGGTTAATATTGACCTGATGGGGGTAGGGGATGGAGATGCCTTTGGCGTCAAAGGCTTCCTTGACGTTTTTCATGGCGTCAAAATAAATGCCCCAATAATCACCGCCATCGCACCAGGCGCGGGTGACAATATCAACGGATGAGCCGCCATGGGTGGTGACACCGGTGAAAATGTCCGGGTCTTTGTGTACGCGGGTGTCGGCGCGCAAGGTGTCCTGAATAATGCCCATGGCCGTGCCGATATCGTCGCCATAATCAATGGAAAAGGTAAAATCCACCCGCCGGGTACCGTTCACTGAATAATTGGTGATGACATCGCCCCAGGCATTACCATTGGGCACAATGATGCGCTTGTTATCGCCAGTGGCCAGTACCGTGGTGAACAGAGTAATGTCCTTGACTGAGCCGGACTGCCCGGCAATCTCGACAAAATCTCCAAGGCTGTAGGGCCGGAAAAAAATAATCATCACCCCGGCGGCGAGGTTAGAGAGCGTGCCTTGTAGCGCCAGACCAATGGCCAGGGTTGCTGCACCAAGGGCGGCGACCAGCGATGTGGTTTCCACGCCAAAGCGTTCCAGCACGGCAATCAGGACAACCGCCATAATGCCGTAATAGGCAATGGATGAGAAAAAATTAGCCAGCGTACTGTCAATACGTTTACTTTTGCCAGCCGAGCCGCGCACCGCGCGGCGAACGGCACCGGCGACGATCATGCCGACGATAAAAATTACCGCCGCCAACACCACACTGCTCCCCGCGTCAATGACGCGCTGCATCAGACTGTTCATGGTTTCGGCATTCATCAAGTCTTCGGTGTTCATGGTCATTTCCCCAGTGATTCCGTTCGGTAATATTAGCGTTAGTCCTTGCTTAAAAACAAGATTGTTGTGGTACCATATTGGCGATGATCCAGCACGTCCCAGTCCAGCATGTATTGGCCGTTATCGTGATTTTATCATAACCTATAGTGAAAAGATTAGCCTCATCACCGAAAACAATGATTGGCGTTCATGAGCCTGACGGTGTTGGCAATTTGCATCTCGAAATCGGCCTGCTTTTTCCTTGCCAATTCTAGCGCACTCTCGTCGGCGGCAAGTTGTCGTTCCAAGCGTTTGATCGTTTCTCTCTGCCTTTCCTCTGCAAAGCTAAGACTGATTGCTAAATTTGTGGTATCAGCCATCATACCACGAGCATTGCGCAGAAGGGCATGAACGCTAAGGCTAACGGTGCTCGCGGCATTTTCCTTAATGGCCGCCAATGTCCTTAATAGGTTGTCGCCAGCTATACGGATTTCCCCCTTGCGTCTTCCCACGTTCTGGGTAAGCCCGCGAACCTCCTGGATAGCGTTACTTCTTTTCGCCTCAAAATTTTCACGATTATCTTGTAATTTTTTGCAAAATTCAATATTCTCAAAAAATGTATCCGTATTTTTCAATTTAATTGCCTTTCATTAAAAGCACCATGTCTGACTGTTAAGCCATGGTGTCACAGGGTATGGTTGTTAACATTGGTGAATACTTTTAATATAATTCATTGCTTATTCTACGTTTCTTCAGGTAAGGGCGGATAAGTTTTATGAATACGGAGTATAAAGCATGTCCGGTTTTCGTATTGGATTGATTGCCTTTGCCAGCGCTGTTGTTGCGGCGCTGGTTTGCTTCACCTTGCAATTTCAGTCAAAACCAAAATACGGTCGCCTGACCGATCTGGCATATTTCAACAGCATGCCAGTACAAAAATTTATGTCGGAAACGGAATACAAATATTATACCCGGGCGCTGAATAATCTGGACTGTGACCTGGCCGGTATCTTGTTGAATACAGCCTTTATTCGGCAATACCCGCAATTTCAAAGCTCACAATTAAAACGAGAATGTGGCGCTGAGAAGGGGTGTCTTTTCTGGGATATTTCTGCCGGTGTGGTTTTTGATGAATACGGGTATTGCCGCGCCGCATCCGGGTTCAACGAGGCCGACAATGAAATTCGCATACAGGGCCTGACACCTCCAAAATTTAGTGCACAAATTACTTTGTACGGGAAGAGTGATGAAAACTATTGGATTAAAATTCGATCCAATAACACCATCATGCTGATAAATTATGCGAACGGTGATTATGTTCCAGCGCTGATAAAAATTGGTGAATTGCTGCACCGGGGCGATATTTTTGTTCCATCCAAAGAGGCTGAATACTATGTTTTACGCCGCGCTTGTGTTCTAAGTGCTGAGGCTTGCGTGGATTTGGCACCAAGGTTAGCTAGGCTAAAGGCAGACCTTCCCCCCGATCGTGCCGTGCGGGTCGAACAGGCAGCCAGTGATGATCCATCGCTTAAGCCGCCCTTTTTGGTAGACGTGCTGTTGACCGGAAAAGTATGACTTTCTTTTCAAGGAAAAGCCTGTTGATGGGGCCGAGGACAGAAGCGTCAGTGCTGGCGTAAAAATAAAACCTTGGCGGCCCCGTAAGTGCGCTGATCCAGGGTTTCCCAGCCGGGGGTTTGCGGGTCTTCATCGGCGGCGCATTCAAATATCGCCAGCGTGTTTTCGGCGAGCCATCCCCCATTGATCAGTTCGGCCAGCGCCTTTTCCCCAAGGTCCTTGTGATAAGGCGGGTCGAGAAACACCAGATCAAAAGGCTCGCCCAGCGGGGCCGGTTTTTTGCCCAAATCCGTGGCGTCGCGCCGGTGAATGCGGGTGGCCCCAAAAAGCCCAAGACTTTCGATATTATCGCGAATGATGCCGCGCGCATTGGCATCGGTTTCCACAAACAGGCAAAACTCTGCGCCCCTGGACAGGGCATCAAAGCCCAAAGCGCCCGAGCCGGCAAACAGATCAATCACCCGGGCAGCGGACAGCGTGCACCAGTCATTATGATCAAGAATATTAAAAATGGATTCGCGGGTGCGCCCCGCTGTGGGCCGGGTGTTTTTGCCAGGCGGTGTCGCCAGTACACGGCCCCGGTATTGACCACCGCTAATGCGCATTATTTTAGCCCGGAAAGCATGCCGCCCAATTGCTCGCGCAATTGTTTGGGCCGCACTTCATCCACCGCGCCGCGCGCCAGATTGCCCAGAATAAACGGACCATAGGAGATACGGATCAGGCGGTTGACCTTCATGTTCAGCGATTCCAGTGCCCGGCGCACTTCGCGATTGCGGCCTTCCTTCAGGCGCACTTCGATCCAGGCATTGTCGCCCTTTACGCTCTCGATTTTGGCCTCTATCGGGCCGCTGCGCCGCCCGTCCAGCATCACCCCTTTTTTCAGGCGGTCCAGTTGGTCTTGCGTTACCCGGCCCCAGGCGCGCACCCGGTAGCGCCGGGTCCAGCCGGTCTTGGGCAGCTCTAACGTGCGGGCCAGCGCCCCATCATTGGTCAGCAATAACAGCCCTTCGGAGTTCAGATCCAGTCGTCCGACCGAGATCACCCGGGGCATGGTATCCGGCAGGCTGTCAAACACTGTGGGGCGGTCCTGTTCGTCCTTATGGCTGGTAATCAGGCCCAGGGGTTTATGATAACGCCAAAGGCGCGGCGCGGGCGGCGCGCCCACCATTTGGCCATCGACGCGAATGCTCTCAGACCCATCAACCAGAAAGGCCGGGGTGGTCAGCACCGTGCCATCCACACTGACCCGGCCCGCCTCGATCAGGCGTTCGGCTTCGCGGCGCGAGGCAATGCCGGCGCGGGCAATATATTTGGCGATGCGCATTTTATCGGTGTTTTGTGGCTTGGCGTTCACTTGACGGCCCTTCTGTGACATCGGATCAATAGACATGGAGACGGAAAAACTTGATCTGCGCTTAATGTCACGCACCTTACAGCTTGCGCAAGGGGCAAAAACGGCTGGCGAAGTGCCGGTCGGCGCGCTGATCTACGATCCTGTGGGTGAAAAAATCATTGCCGAGGCCGCCAATGCCCCCATCATTAGCCATGATCCCACGGCCCATGCCGAAATTAATGCCATACGCGCAGCGGGCGAACACCTTGGCAATTATCGCCTTGGCGGCCTGTGGCTTTATGTGTCGCTGGAGCCGTGCGCCATGTGCGCCGGGGCCATCGCCCATGCGCGCATCGCGCGGCTGATCTTTGGCGCCAGCGACAAAAAGGGCGGCGCGGTCATATCCGGCACCCAGTTTTTTGATCAGCCCACCTGCCATTGGAAACCAGACGTGACGGGCGGTATTCTGGCCGATGAAAGCGCGGCGCTGATGAGGGCATTTTTCAAGGCGCGGCGAAAATCCTGAAAGTCAGGCGGTCCAGCCATTGCCCGCAAACACGCAATGACCTAATTATGAGCGTGAGCGCATCGGTTTGCGGCCCGGAGAGATAAAATGAAAATCATGGCGGCAAGCGAAGACGATCTTTTGGTCGTATCGGCACTTATCCAGGACAGTGTGGCCAAGGTGGGTGATTTGCACCGCGAGGCCTCTGCGCGGCGTTTCACCTTGGGGCTGAACCGTTTTCGCTGGGAAATGGTCAATAAGGGCAAGCAGCCTGCGCGGGTTCGTTCTGGTCTGATGATCGAAGGGGTCAGTGCTGTGCGCACGCAAAACCTCAACCGGGGCAATGCGGACGCGGTGATTGATATTTTGTCAATTACCTTTGTACCCGACGAAGATAATCCGCCCGCAGGCTGTTTGCATATTGTGCTGGCTGGCGGTGGTCTGATTGCGCTCACCGTGGAATGCGTAGATGTCACGCTGGCTGATATTAGCAAGACCTGGGGAACCCGGCATGTGCCGGACCATGAGCGCGATGACTGAGCAGGCACGCAAGGACCGCATTGCCAAATTACAATTGGACGAGCGGTCCTTGTCGGCATTATCGGCGGATTCAGAGCACGAGCGCCGGGTGGCCATTTTTGACCTGTTGGAAGAAAATACCTTTCGCCCCGTCGGCGCCCCGGATGGTCCCTATGCGGTAATTTTGTCGATTGTGGATCGCAAGCTGGTGTTTGATATTATGGTGCTGGATGGCCCGCCAGTGCGCCGTCTGATTTTGTCGCTAACCCCGTTTCGGCGTATTGTGCGCGATTATTTCATGATCTGCGAAAGCTATTATGATGCCATTCGCACCGCCGCCCCGGCCCAGATCGAGGCCATAGATATGGGCCGCCGGGGCATTCACAATGAAGGCTCTGAATTGCTGGAAGAGCGCTTAAAAGACAAAGTGGAAATGGATTTTGATACGGCGCGCAGGCTGTTCACCCTGATCAGTGCCTTGCATGTCAGAAACTAGGGTGCGGTCCTAACCCTAGCGGCGATCAAAAACTTTGATCGTGTAAGGATAATCATCTTTTGGCCCGTTTATCCCCTCAGTGCTGGACGTTAAATGCCATTGCGATGCGCCGGGCATATCAAAGCGGGTATCGCCGGCAATATCGGCATGGATTTGTGTCAGATAAATCCGATCCGCATGGGGCAAGGCCAGCGCGTAGAGCATCGCTCCGCCGATAATCATCACCTCATTCGCGCCGCAGGCTGTGGCCAAAGTTTTCGCCTGCCCCAGCATGGCGTCAAAACTATCAAAACCTTGCGCCCCATCAGCGGTAAAGTTGTTATTGCGTGTCAGCACCAGATTATCCCGCCCCGGCAACGGCTTTACGAACAGCGAATCCCAGGTTTTGCGTCCCATCAGCACCGGCTTGCCAAGGGTGGCGCACTTAAAATGCGCCAGTTCCGAAGGCAGATGCCAGGGCATTTTTCCCTGATCGCCGATCACCCCATTACGGGCGCAGGCGACAATCATAGAGAGGCGGATTTGATCTTCGGATGTCATCGTCTAAGGTCTGCCCAACGTAAAAGGAGAGTGCATGACGTCCCTTATCACGCGCGTGGGCGCATTCAAATGGACACTGGTTTATATTGCCATCATTCCGTTGGTGAACTGGTCGTTTACCTGGGCCCCCAATTTCACCCTTATGTACGGCTGGTCGTTTAATCCGGTGACGGTGGTGACGGGCCTGGTGCTGGTGGTGCGCGACTTTGCCCAGCGCGAGATCGGCCATCGTATCCTTTGGGCCATGGTATTTGCCCTTGTGCTGACGGTCTGGCTGGCCGGGCCGCAATTGGCGCTGGCCTCTGGCGCGGCCTTTGCCATTGCCGAACTGGTGGACTGGGCCATTTTCACCTTCACCAAATGGCCGCTATCACGCCGGGTGTTCGTCTCCAGCCTGATCGCCGCCCCGATTGACAGTGTAGCATTTCTCTATGGGGCAAATTTCATCCGCGCAGGCTCCTTCACTGCAGCCAATATTATCATGTCTGTGGCTGGCAAAATGGTCGGCGCGGTGGTGGTGTCCTGGGTGGTGTGGCGTAGCGAGCGGCGGAAGCGTTAGCGTGTCGCATAGACTTGAAACCGCTTTACGCTGTCATTGCCGGACGCGTTCCGGCAATCCAGATAGCTAGGGGGCGTTCTCAATTCTTTGATCCAAATGACGGTGGCGACGAGTTGAAGCATGGCCATGTCATTTCGTGAGAGCCGCTCATAGCGTGTTGCGATACGTCGGAAGTTTTTGATCTTCTGGAAGAAGCGTTCAACAAGGTTCCGCGTTTTGTAGATACCCTTGTCATACGGCCTCATGTTTTTCCGGTTGCGCCGGGGCGGTATCACAGATGTCGCGCCTGAACGCTCG
>NVVV01000076.1 GCA_002733495.1 Robiginitomaculum sp. | reverse complement strand
CGGCCCAACATGGCCATCGGAGGGATTACCCCCGCTATGAAACTGAAACTAGCCGCATAATTCTACAAGCGGACCCCATCAAAAATGGGGGGATTACCCCTGCAGCAATCGACAGCACTCTAAGCCCCTTCATGGTTGTTTTCAGTTAGAGCGTTTAATCGACTGGCAAGATCATTGAGTGTGTTTGTACGGTTGAACTGGCTTATGCGGTTTCCTGTCAGAGCAGGAATAGTGGTCAGTCGTTCCTGCAAGCCCTCCCTTACTTCCTCAAAAATAGTGCCAAACAGGCTTTCGAACGACTTTCCATACACCAGCGACAAGGTACAGATATCGCGGATTGATGGTGGGCTATCTCCCTGTTCAAGTCGTGATATTTTTGTGCGATCCACGTCGAGTAAATGAGCACAGTCTGATTGTGATAAACCTGACTTCCGGCGTGCCACTTTCAGGTCAAATGCGAATGCTTTATACATATTGATTGATCTTAATTTGCTAATAGCCGGGCCATTTTATTTCAAACCGAATATCCTACGTAGACCACACATTGTGCAGATTAAGCACATTACCCATGAGGTAATAAAAACCACCACTACGGTCTCTCACTGGGTTGTACAGCGGAGGGGTTGAACCCCTCCGAGATAACCTGCGAGACCGTAGTGGTGGTCTGATGCCAATGGTTGTATATGTCCGTCAGATTAGCAATTCTGCACATCAATACCAGACCACAACGTGGTGTGTTGGAACACCCCATGCCGTCTATTGCTATGACGTGTCAGGCATACAATGCTTTCATGCAAAAACATAACAACGAACGACCACCAGAACTTGAGAGCTATTTGGCGCTTTGCCAACGTACGTATGAACGGATGGTTCAAGACGGTACGTGGCTTTGGCCAATCGAAGAAACAGCGCCAGATTCGCATGATTCTGAGGATGTGTTAGATTCAGGACATACATCCAAATCTGTATGAAATATTTCATCTACTGCCGAAAGTCACAGGAGGCAGAAGACCGACAAATAATGTCCTTGGATTCGCAATCAGAAGAAATTGAACGGTTGATTGCTGGCGAAAACGATATCACCATTGTTGAACGTTTTGAGGAATCATTCAGCGCAAAACAACCCGGTCGCCCGATATTTGATAAGATGTTGCAACGTATCGAAAACGGCGATGCTGAGGGTATCATTGCGTGGCATCCAGACCGTCTTGCACGCAATTCAATGGATGGTGGGCGTATCATTTATCTACTGGACCAAGGCAAGTTGATGAACATGCGGTTTTGTTCATATACATTTGAGAATTCTTCACAGGGAAAATTCATGCTCAACATAATTTTTGGGTATTCAAAATATTATGTCGATAGCTTGTCTGAAAACGTAAAGCGTGGATTACGCAGCAAACTTCGCAATGGATGGCAACCAAACCTTGCACCAATCGGCTACCGGAATTGCAAAGACACTGGAACGATAATTGTTGATCCGCATCATTTCACTAGCATCAAGAAAATGTTCGCCCTACTGCTCGCTGGGCAATACACAACCCCCGAAATTCACCGCCTCATTTGGGAAGAATGGGGATATACAACACCTATTATGAAAACACGTGGTGGAACACGTCTGGCTCGCTCCTCACTGTATCGTATATTCAATAATCCCTTTTATGCGGGATATATTCGTTGGAAGGGCCAGCTACACCAAGGCAGCCATCTGCCAATGCTTACAAAATCAGAATTCGAAAAGGCACAGCGGCTTTTGGGGAGAACCAGTTCCCCAAGACCTAAGCGCATGTCTTTTGAACTTGGTGGTGTTTTTAAATGTGGGGCTTGCGGCCTTGCTGTTACCGCCGAACGCAAGCGAAAGAAAAGTGGTTTGGAATATATTTATTATCATTGTACGAGGGTGCATCGTTCACCGAAATGCGTTCAACCTTCAATTGAAGAGAAAGAGCTTACCCGGCAGGTGATGACCTTTCTGGATGGTGTTGTCCTACCTGAGCGCATTCTCAAATGGTTTGCTCATAAAATTGCACAGTCAAAAGATGATTTATCCGATGTGCAATTTGCGTTAGCAAAAAAGCTGGCTGCTCAAGTGGACAGTGTGAAAAAACAGCTATCCAATCTAACGGACTTGCGTGTACGAGAAATGCTCGCTGATGATGAATTTACTGCCAAACGATCAAAACTACAGCGAGAATTGGGTGAAGTAGAAGAAAATGCAGCCAAAGCTAAAAACCGACAGGTTACGTTCGAACCCTTACAAATCCTGCAAATCATCAGCATTAGAGCCAAATATTGGTTCAGCTTTGCGGATGCCAAGACGAAACAGTCGATACTAAATATCTTGTGTTCGAACCCAACGATAATCGACAAAAAAGTGCGGTTGTTAGCCAGAAAACCGTTTGTTGATATGAACCATTTCTTTAATTGTCTCAATCTGCGGGGAGATATGGACAACGTTCGAAGTACACCACCGTGTGCAAAATCCACACATACTGAAAACATTGCACACCTGAGCCAGACTGATTTTCAAGAAAAACTCAAAATGTTGGTGGCGGATCAGAATTTCATTAAACTTGCTGAAGAAGCTCGCGGGTTAATTGAGAAGATTGAGCCACAATTGCTGAAAAATATTTGCGATGCAAAGATTCAGCCAGCGTCAAAATTGACTTTAACTGAGTAATTTCACCAACAGCTCAACAGAAGAAAAATTATAGATTACGGGCGTCCCTTGTTGGATCCTTCCCAATTTTTCGTAGACCTCCTCATGTTTTCTGTTCCTGAAATTATACGCAGAGTAATCAGCGTTACCTTTTATGTCATTATTTGTGATTGCTTTCCAAATTGAATTCTTCTTCACGCCAGGTATTTTTTTACCAACCTCAATGGCCAAGTCCGTTGCTGATAATGGATAGGATTTAAAAAGGTTTTCTTTAACTACTTTTTCTATTTCTACGGTATCAAATGGGACAACATCGCCAACCACTTTGAGTGTCACAGCTCCCACCTTTTCATCAAATTGACCTTCTTTGATAAATTTAATTTTTTTGGCCAACTCTTTACTCATGACGAGAGGAGTGTTTTTCACATCTTTCAAAGACTGTTCAGATTTCAATACAATCGCATTGCTTGGACCTTCCCTCCCAATCGATTTCACGTGATCAATCCAATCTCGATTATTCTGCTCAATTCGTCGGTTGATAATACTTTCCAATTCCGCAAACTGAATTTTTTGTGTACGCTCACCGTAGCGGTAATAAATCTCGCCATTTTTTATAGTCTGATCTTTTCCTTCATCGGATTTAGCAATAACAGGTTTCACATCAGCTTCAGAAATTTTGAAGACACCAAAATGTTTTCCTCCAAATTCAAAAACAGCTTGTTCCCAACTGATGTTTGAAGAAAAAATATTTAACAAAAATCCAGATATCTTCTCAGGGTCAATTTTCTCAAATGCCTCAAGTGATTTCTGACTCAATCCTGTTGCTGTTCGTGGCGTATCCGTAACGCCAAACACTAACAGCCCACCTCGATTGTTTGAAAAAGCAGAAAAATCTCGAAAGTAGTCCGCCAGAGCAGCAAAATTATACTGTTCTTTAAACTCCAAACACTGTCCTTCACGATGAAAGAGGTACTTTCCTTTTTTTCGAAGGAGCTCAAAGATTTCTTTTTCTTCAATCATTTAAGTATTCTAACTCATATTATGCGAATTTCATCCCAATCGAACACTATCCTCCGAATAATTCAAAAAATTACTTAGTAAATTCGGTGGGAAACGAGACATTATCTGAATGTTTGCCACATCAAGAAAACAGTTATGTTTCTATACTATAGTCTTTTGCAAAAATCGATACAGATCAATAAGTAACGGTTTTGATCAGACTACAGGGAGTGCACATTTTACACATTGCGGGGAGGCATGGACAATGTTCGAGTTACACCACCGTGTGCAGAAGCCCCACATAATGAAACTGTTGTGGACTCAATGCACCCAGGAATTCTGAAAGAATTCAAAACACTTGCCTCAAATCCAGAATTTATTGAACTCGATGAAAAAGCCCGTACACTGATCGAACAGTTGGAACCGGGGCTGTTGGACGAACTGTGAAATAGTAATCAAGAATCTTAACCAAGATTACTCAACAGTTCGTGGGGTTGTAGAAGGTTGTTCGCAATTACACGAGCATCAACTATTCAAGGTCAATTTTTGATGGTTTTGTTTCAAATGCAGCTTGGCCAAATTCCAAAAATACATCGAAGAAAGTAGAACTCAAAACAGTTTGTGGACGGTTGAAATCACGTCTTGAATGGCGGAGCTCCCAACCTTCAGCTTGATACTTGTCAGCTTTTCGTTGAATTGCACCAATGAACATATTCTTTGTACGATATTTGGGCAAATCTTCTTTAACTGAATAGTCAGTTATGTCACGCACCGCCTGCCAAGTCAGATTGAATATTTGTGATACAGAAAATTTTGTGAGTAGGTTTTCAAAAACCTCATGGGTCTTTGGTCCGATTTTATCAAACTCAAAACCTCGTTGGTTGAGCAAATAATCATAATACTCAAAGCATTCGTATTTAGCTATGAGGTGCCAGAGAATATCAACTTTTTTGTTCCAAGAATCCGGCCAAGGTCCTTCTTTTGCAGTGTTTTCGACTTCTCGAAGATACTGACGTTTCTCTCCAGTAGTCATTGTTGGCATAAATAACCACGCAACTGTGGTTGGATAATATGCGGTTGTTTCAGTGATTCCATCATCAAAAACAAATGCCTTCGGATTGCTTTCGGAGCTAATTTTGATGAAACCTTTAGCATAGAGATGTTTGATCAAATCATTTTTGTATTCGAGGGTTGGGGCAAGTGTAGGTGGCTTGTCGGAGAAGGGGTGAATCTGGTCCATATCTTCTGACAGCGAATGTCGACTGACGCTTAGCAAATAGATAGCATCAGTGAGTGTGATATCAGTCGCTATCACAGGCGGTTTGGATGCGCCGCCATATTCTGCATGCAGAATGGCTCGTTTTTGCTCGTCTTCGATCTGTTGCAACTCTACAGCACGCTGCCGGCAGTTTTTACATCGACAATTGTCACATTTATGTCCACATTGTGGGCACTCCGGCGTAATACTCGACCATCCGTCGCGACTTGTACGTTTTGAAACTAAATTCTGGTTTTCGCAAAAATCACAAGATAAGTCGTGATAAACAATAGGTGGCAGCAGACTCACAAAAGCACTTGGACGAACATCAATACCATATTCGTTTATAAGGTCGGATACTTTTTCTCTTTGTTCGTAATACCGTCCAATGAGTTCCGCGATCTGCTTTTCGGTCAAGTGTGCAAGTTTTTGATTCATGGAGTGATTGTACCCAAAAACTCGATATTGGGAATGGGTACTAGCGAAATTTTATTGCGATAGACTGAACAATCGGAACCTGAGTTGTCGGGTAAGTTTAATTGTCTTGCTCCATTCGATGGTAGGCCCGTTTAAGTAAAATAATGTACCGTTCAGTGTCGAGCTCTGTTGTTGTTACTGTTCACGCTGAAGTACACATTTTTGTTAATGACTATCCGTTTAGCAGAGATAAGGTCAATCAACTCACGTTTTTCCAACACCGTCATTTCTTTCAGCAACGAGATATAGATGACGTTCAGGTTACACCACAATGCACAAAATTAGCACATACTGAAAAAATTGCGCACCTGAACCGGGCAGAATTTCAAGAAAAACTTAAAGTGCTCGTTGCAAGCGTAGAATTGAATGAGCTCGCCGATTAAGCCCGAGTACTGATCGAGCGGATAGAGCCAAAATTACGGCACGAATTAAATATTGAGAATTATGCTTCCTGACCAATAGCGCATAATAGCTCGTAGAGTTGCAGGAGGCAATTAGACATCATTCGCGCCTCTTCAATGGTAATTGGTTCTCGAAACTCTTGCTCTGCCAATATCCGCAACTCTTCAATATTTTCGTCACTAAATGAAAACTGCATAAGGGTAATTGTTGCAAAGTTATGGATCAATGGTAGACGACCGTATGTGCATGCTGAACACTCGTTGTGGTCTGGGATATTGTTATGAAATCAGCAACAATGTTCAGATGAAACCCATCAAAGATGTCATCATAAATCTTGCAGAAACACGTGGCCGGCCGCCAGCAAAATTGTTTGGTATCAAAACATCCGATCGGCTTTTTCACCAGTACATCATCGGCCAGACTGGAACTGGAAAATCTACCCTTATGTTGCAAATGATGCAACAAGACTACGCAAACGGTCAGGGGTTCTGTCTTATTGATCCTCATGGTGACCTTGCAGACACATTGGCAAAGACATGTCCCGGCGTCATTGTTTGGAAACCAGCGGATGTTGATTGCCCATACGGGTACAACCCGCTTACAATGGTGAAAAGCGACCATCGATATCTTGTAGCATCAGGCTTGATAAACACTCTCAAGAAGCAGTTGCATGATGCGTGGGGCGCTCGTATGGAGCACTTGTTGCGGTATTCACTGTTGGCACTGCTTGAATGCCCAAATTCCAGCCTTCAAGATATCATACCGATGTTTTTGGATGAGCCTTTTCGACAATCCATTATCAACCAAATCACCGACCCACAGGTCAAACAATTCTGGACATCAGAGTTCCCCAACTTGAACTACAAATCCGCAGCAGATGGCGTTGCCCCCATAGCCAATAAACTCGGTGCTTTTTTGGCCCATCCCAATGTTCGCAAAGCATTGTGTGCACCAGAGAAGCCGTTACGCTTTCGTCAAATCATGGATGAAGGTCAAACATTGATTGTAAATTTGGCTAAGGGTAGATTGGGGGCTGATATTGCTAATGTTCTTGGCGGTTTGGTGGTTTCGACATTAGGACTGGCTGCATACAGTCGTCAGAACATTCCTGAAAGTGAGCGCAGGCCATATTTTCTCTTTATTGACGAATTCCATTCGTTCACCACCTCTGCCTTTGCTGATTTATTGTCAGAATTGAGAAAATATCGGCTTGGGTTGATTCTAGCTCACCAGCACACTTCACAGATAGACAACGCAATTTTCGAGGCGATAATAGGGAACGTTGGAACGATCACGGCGTTTCGGATAGGAGCCACAGACGCTAACATTATAGCCAAGCAATTTGGTGCAGATATTCCGAAACCTCAAAATTTGGTTGGCCTTGCCAACTATGAAATGTTTATTGAAATGATGTTTTCAGGGCATCAGAGTAAACCATTTTCTGCGCGGACTTTGATCATGAATTCATAGATAACGAACATACTCCTAGATTACACACGATTTAAACTTTTAGAGTTATTCACAGCCCCTAACCACTCTCGACTTCTTGACACTCTTTGTATAGTTTCTAGAAAAGTTTAGTTAGATTTTTGTTCCAGTTTATAATTGGCAATTTAATACAGCTACCGGGAAGGAAAATGGTGTGCATTTTAAAATTTTTATGGACGCCGCAAGAAATTATTTTTCTGAATTTTGTATTTTCCGTTACTTCACCAATATAATTTTTTCGTTTATAATAAAACCATGATTAGTCACTCAAATAATTTAAAAAAAATTGACTTTTCAGCTTGTGGTTGTTTTGTATTAATGAATGGTGAGCTTCTGATAATAGAAAGGCAATCTGGAAAACCCTACCCTAGGCACTGGGCTGTTCCAACAGGAAAGATCGAATCAGATGAACTTCCTATTGATTGTATAAAGAGAGAATTAGAAGAAGAAATTGGCATAAAAACATCTGAGGGAAACCTAAATTTTATAAGCAAAAATATTGTTGAGGTTGATGGTATTTCTTTTCTATTTTATTCTTATGCTTTGATAATTTCGAAACTCCCAGATATTGAGCTAAAGGATGATGAAGTTCGCGCTGTCCAGTGGGTGCCAATGACAGCTATCCGAAAACGCCGTGTTGTTCCGTATTTTTTTAATACACTCAATGATACATTGGAATGGTATTTTACAAATGCGCTTCAATTGCGCTTGCTACCTGAAGCTGAGACCACTCATGTTAAATGCCCTCAAGTTAGAACAAAAAGTACAACAAGAATACGCAAGCATTCTGCCAATTAACAAAAATTTTGGGAAACATTGCGTATTAATTGGGATGCCAGCATCGGGAAAAACAACCGCTGCAAAGAACTACGTAGATAAAAATAGTAAATGGAAATATGTTTATTCCAAAATGTTGGTAGATAACGAGCGTTTTAAATTCTATCTTAATAAGATTTTCTTTGAAAATGAGGATCAATACTTAATTAATTTTCAAGTAGAAGCCAGCATATGTAGGTTTTTGCAAAATTATTCAGTGAGCGAGCACTCCGTATGTGATAATGATTTGTTTTCAATATGGGCTTATTCAAGAATGCTGGTGAGTCAAGGGAGAATTCAGCAGCAGACATACGAAACACTTTATGCACTGGTGCTATCTCTAACCTGTTTCATTCGCTGGCCTCAAACAGTTGTTCTTTTTCGCTGTGATCCTGCTGTAGCACGAAGAAGAGTTCTAGCAAGATCGAGAAAACACGAAATCGTAACTTACACTGAAAATACTCTTTCTGAGCTAGAGCGACATCATCGTCATATACTAACAACGTGGCCCGATTCCGTTGGCAAATATGAAATTGATACAACTCATCTTACGCATGATGAAATCGCCAAGAACTTGGGCGACTATATCAATGCGAATTGATGTTGATCAATTTGAGGGGAAAGAACCACTATTTTTCACTGCGGGGAACCTACCAACCCAACAAGCCTATGGGTTAACTCAGGCAGACGTTGAAAAAGCATTTGTTGCATCACTATTACGACGGAATCACCTTTTGTTTGCTGCCTCATTTTATTACGAATCAAATAGCACTCGTAAATTGGTCGGCAAATATCCCAGTATTTGGCGTTCTCACGATGCGCGTGCGGTCTTATTCATTAATAATGAATACCCAAGCTATTTGGATCACGGATTGGGGAAGATCGAGAAAAGCCCCCCAACATTTTCACCATACGCAAATTACAAGCGCGTGCAAAAACACGGGCTGCAATTAGATGGCCTTGGAATCATAGGCGTACGTGAGGATGTTGATATAAGTGCGTTGATGGTCAACGCTTGGATCTCTTCTTGTACGTCAAGCGAGAAGGGCGGCATCGGACATTTCTTTCAACAGAAAACATCTCCCGAGTTTTCAAAACACGCAATTTCAAAATTAGTCCAACTGGCAAGAGAGCGTCAGTTTGATTTTATCTGGCCCTCTATTCAGGAAGACATCACATCTGATCAATCTATATCGCCGTTCGCTGGCAAACTACGTCGAAAGCTAGCCGATTTATATGCAGAGGTTATGGCTGATGCTGTTGGTGCAATTGAAACGACACCATCCGTAACAATGACTTCGGGAGGAAGTGTTACTCGTAGAGCTATTGGTGATTTATGCATATTTACAAATATTCTCGCCAACGTTGGTTTGCGCGTTGGTGAGGTTCAGGATGATAAAATGCTCGCTAAATTGCTTGAATTACAAGAACTTGAGGTTTTGAGACGGCTGCACGATGATTTAGTGGTTGCAGCATTGGGCGTTCGTCGCGAAGTACAAGATGGGTGGCTTGCGGTTGGTATGGCTGAAGAAAAAATTGCCCGCAATGCATTAGATCATCTCCAATTTAGATCAGCAATCCAAAGTGCTTTCCATGCTTGTGGCATTACAGGGCTGGACAGTATGCTGGAAAAAATTCTGCGTTTGGAGAAGCATTATAATGGAAAGTTTATTTCAACCTTCCGAGAAAGAGTGGAACGTATCATGAAAAATGAAGTCGAAAGTACATCAACAACTGTTCAAAATACTAGCTTATCAGAAGCCAGAGAAGTGCTTCTATTTATGTCTGCAAATCCAAGTGCAAACCTTAGAGTAGACAAAGAATATCGGGCGATTGATGATTCTCTTGAGAGCCTTAGAGATAGAAATAAAATAGAACTCGCAAAACCAGTATTTGGAACAAATATTGATGATATTCAGCAGAAAATTATTAAATATAAACCGACATATTTTCATTTTTCTGGTCATGGCGGAGATGATGGAAAAATCTTATTTGAAGGCGCTGATGCTGGACAGACAGTTGACATTCGCGCTGTTGCAATTGCCCTGAATATCTTATCACGCCCAAAATGTGCTGTATTTAATTCCTGCTTCTCTGAGTCTGGAATTGCAGGAATTGGTGACAAAATAGAATATTCAATACTCATGTCGGAATCGATAGGAGATGATGCAGCTATCCGTTTTTCACAAGGCTTTTACTTAGCTTTGGGAGGAGGGCTGGATATAACCAGCGCATTCAACGCGGGTTGCAATTCAATTGATCTCAGTGGTCTTGATGATTCTTATGTCCCCAAATTATTTAGAAACGGTATTTTGATAGAGGAATACTCAACTGCAACTTGATCATCTGTTGCCGAAATGCATTTGAAATAATCTAGTCTACCTGAATATTTTGATAGTACGAAACAATCGAGTCCTTCAAAAATGACCCGAACCCAAATAACAAAAAACTATGGGGGTATCACTCGGGGTACTTAGAATAACAGAACTCGTAATATCAATTAAATATCAAATAGATACGGTGAAAACTACGTTCCTCTTCTGGCACCATCTCAAACTTCCCCATGTGAATGTCCTCCAAAGCCTTGAAAGGTAAGGAGGTTTTAGCGGTTCGATAACCCTCATTTCGGTGGTAGGGCAATCTCTCCGCAAATACCAGTTTTAGTACCGCTCGCTTGTCTTCCGGTAATCCCCCCATTTTTGATGGGGTCCGCTTGTAGAATTATGCGGCTAGTTTCAGTTTCATAGCGGGGGTAATCCCTCCGATGGCCATGTTGGGCCGG
>NVVV01000075.1 GCA_002733495.1 Robiginitomaculum sp. | reverse complement strand
TTCTATTGTTTATACCGATTGCTGGACAGCTTACAATGCTATCGACGTGACACAGTTTCATCATTTTCGTATCAACCATAGCAAGCTGTTTGCCGACAAACACAACCACATCAATGGTATCGAGAACTTCTGGAGCCAGGCCAAGCGTTGGCTGCGTAAATATAACGGTATCCCAAAAGATAGTTTCCCTTTGTTCTTGAAAGAATGCGAGTTCCGGTTTAACTTTGGTTCTCCAGCAGAGCAGTTAAAAACTCTCAAAAATTGGAAACGTAAACACCTTATCTAGGCCAGCCCCATATTTTCTATTATGCCATGATGCCGGGTATCTGGCTGTCGGCTCTGCTGGTTTATCTTGGCTTTGGCTGGGTTTATGCGGTCTATCTGGTAATCAAGCTGAGCGTCATCATGGGTGCCCACTCCAGCGTACGCTGGGACGCGGCGTTATACCGGATCAAATGGCTATCCCCGCTAATGTGGGTGATTGAGCGGACCATATCCACCCCTTCTACCCATTCCATGCACCATGGCCGTCACAAGGACGATGGTGTGACTCATTACAAAGGCAATTTTGGCAATCTTCTGTTTTTCTGGGATGTGCTGTTTGGGTCCGCTAAAATCAGCCGCCAATATCCGCAGGAATTTGGCGTGGAAAACTTGCCGGAGATTTCTGCGGCTGAGCAATTGGTCTGGCCGCTGGTGCGGACCAAAGGGGTGGATACAGCGCGCCCAGAAAAGGCCTGAGCCTTTATTTTCAGACTTTGAATGCACAGGAAGCGCTACACTTTGGGCCTGTGCCGTGGTGGCAAAACCGCCGAGAAAAATCACAAATGTAATATGTTTCATAGCCTTTCCCCTACGGCTCATTTTATAATGGGAAGTGCTAATTTTTTTATGGCCCTCGGATAAAACCAATGTAATGATATTGCCCGATGAGGGAGATGCAGATCATAGCCAAACGCCAGCATGTTGTTGACGAACTGATCGAGGAACGCTGCGTGCGTTTGCGGCGAAACCATGTGCTTTGGGGGTTGTTAAGACAAGTCCTTTATCGGGCGCTTGGCTATGAAAGTGCGCGGGCTATGGCTGACCAGATTGCGCCTCTGAATGGCTTTCAGGCTTTCGATGCCGTCGCGCAAATTCTGAATTTACGGCTAAATATAGAGGGTTTGCACCATGTTCCTAAGAGAGGGCGGCTTGTGGTCATTGCCGATCACCCCACAGGTCTGGCCGACGGGGTCGCCGCCTTTGATGCCCTGAAAGCGCGCCGGCCTGACCTTACATTTTTGGCCAATGCCGATGCCCTGCGGGTGGTGCCAAACGGGGAGGATTTGATTATCCCGGTGGAATGGGTACCGGAAAAACGTTCTCGCAAAACCGCGCGGGCCACTTTGATGGGGATCAAAGCGGCCATGAAGGATGAACGTTGTATCGTCATGTTTCCGGCGGGAAAACTGGCAGGGCTGACGATAAAGGGCTTGAAAGACAAGCCCTGGGCCAGCAGCGCCGCAGCTCTGGCGCGCAAATATAACGCCCCCATTGCGCCCTTGCATATCAGCGCGCGCAATTCGGTGCTGTATTATCTGTTTTGCATGATCAGCGGAGAATTACGCGATATTACGCTGTTTCATGAATTGCTGAACAAAGCAGGCAATACCTTTGATCTGACCTTTGGGCCGCTGGTTAAAGCGGCAGATTTACCAAAAAATGCCGAGCGAGCCAGCATTATGATCCGGCAGATCGTGACACAGCAATTGGCCATAACCGAATAGAGACATCAGGGCCTGACTACACAGGCCCTGATGTGTGCCCAATTACGCCGCTCTGGGGTTGCTGCGCCGATTTGGCCGCCTGTTTTGCCCCGGGTTACCCTGACCGGATTTGCCCCTGTGACCACCCGGCTTTTGTCCGCTCCGGCGCGGCTTATTCTTGAACGTATTGCCAAAATTGCGCGGATTAGCAGGCTTGCCTTCCTGACTGGCATCATAGGTTTTGCTGTATTCGCTTTCCACGCGTTCCAGCGTAATGCCGGTCAGCTTTTCAATATCGCGCAGAAAGCCCCGTTCCGTGCCATCCATGAGCGAAATGGCAACGCCGCTTTTGCCGGCGCGGGCAGTGCGGCCAATCCGGTGCACATAAGATTCGGGGATATTGGGCAGCTCGTAATTGATGATGTGGGAAATATCATCAATGTCGATACCGCGCGCCGCAATGTCGGTAGCGACCAGAATGTTCAACTCGCCCGAACGAAAGGCGTTTAAGGTTTTCTGGCGCTGGTTCTGGCTTTTATTGCCGTGAATGGCTGCGGCCTCGAGGCCGCGTTTTTGCAGATTGATCACCACCTTGTTTGCCCCGTGCTTGGTGCGGGTAAAGATAATGACGCGCTCGATTTGGGGTGACAGGACCAGTTCTTCCAGCAATTGCCGTTTGGCTTGTTTGCCAACAAAATAAACTTTTTGTGCAATGCTCTCAATCGGGCGCGATTGCGGGGCGAGGTTGATCTCGGACGGATTGGACAAAAAGTCGTTGGCCAATGCGCGGATTTGTTTGGGCATAGTGGCGGACAGCAGCATGGTTTGGCGTTTTTTGGGCAATTGCTTCATGACCCGGCGAATGGCGGGCATAAAGCCCAGATCCATCATCTGGTCGGCTTCGTCCAACACTACGGTATTGGTGCGTGCCAGGGTAATCGCCCCGGTGCTGATATGGTCTTCCAGACGGCCCGGTGTGGCGACCAGAATATCCACGCCGCGTGCCAAGGCACGGATTTGCGCGCGCGGCTTTACGCCGCCGACCACGACGGTCACAGAAAGGCCCAGGAACTGGCTGTAGCTGCGAACATTATCCGCAATTTGCGCGGCCAGTTCACGGGTTGGGGCCAAAATCAGGGCGGCGCAGGTTTTAGGCTCCGGGCGGTCCAGCTTGTGCAGCTTGTGCAGGATGGGCAGTACAAAGGCCGCCGTCTTGCCGGTGCCTGTCTGGGCTATGCCGACAATGTCGCGTCCAGCCATCATGTCGGGAATAACACCCGCCTGAATGGGGGTCGGTTTGGTATAACCTTCGGCGGTAACCGCACGAAGGATAGGCTCGGCCAGGCCGAGATCGGTAAAAGATGTCAAAAGAATACTCTCAATATAAGTGCGCCCAATACCAAAGGCGGCATGGGCAAATGGCGTATCGCCAATGTTGGGGGAGCTAGCGCAGAACAGCTGCCGGTGGGAGTTCGTGCTTGCGCACGGTGACGTGGCAAAGGCACCGCCTTTGCGTCAACAGACCCTCACCGTAAACGACATGATCGTTATCCACGCGCGGTAAAAGTTGACGCCGTGTCACACGTTTGGCAGGCAATAGCAAATACTTTTGTTAGTTAATGCCGTAATTACCGCTTTACCGGGCCGGGTCTGTGCAAGGCGGCTTGTTTGGAAAGCGCATCAAAAGGCGCAGCAAAAGCCGGGCGTTTGACGTATTGCCCTGCGCCCTTCACGGCGCGCAAATCGCCATCTTTATAAGCTAGCACGCCGCGACTAAGGGTGTGGGTGGCAAGGCCCGTGACCTCCATGCCCTCGAAAATATTATAATCCACGTTCTGGTGATGGGTTTTCACCGATATGGTTTTGCTCAGCTCAGGGTCCCATACCACGAGATCCGCATCGGCGCCCACCTGCACCGCGCCCTTTTGCGGGTAGATATTGAAAATCTTGGCGGCATTGGCCGAGGTGACAGCGACAAACTCATTCATCGTTAAACGCCCGGTGTTCACCCCATGGGTCCACAGCACGCTCATGCGATCTTCCACCCCGGCGGTGCCGTTAGGAATTTGCGTAAAATTATCCTTGCCCATGGCTTTTTGATCGGCGCAAAAACAACAATGATCCGTGGCCGTGGTTTGCAAGGCTCCGCCTTGCAGGCCTTTCCACAACGCCGCCTGATGTTCGGGTGAGCGAAATGGCGGCGACATAACGTGGGCAGCGGCTTTGTTCCAGTCCGGATCGAGATAGACGCTGTCATCAACGGTCAAATGCCCCGCCAGCACTTCGCCGTAAACGCGCTGCCCCGCCGCTTTGGCGCGCTTGATTTCCTCTAAGGCATCGGACGTCGACACATGGACAATATAAAGCGGCACACCGATCACTTCGGCCAGACGCAGCGCCCGGTTGGCCGCTTCGCCTTCCGCAGCAGGGGGGCGCGACAAAGGGTGGCCTTCAGGGCCGGTAATGCCTTCTTCGATCAGTTTTTTCTGAAGCTGAAACACCAGTTCGCCATTTTCGGCGTGTACCGTGGGCATAGCGCCTAGTTCCAGCGAGCGAGTGAACGAGTTATATAAAATCTCGTCATCGGCCATAATCGCGCCTTTATAGGCCATAAAGTGCTTGAAGGAATTGACGCCCTCTTTACGCACCAGATCGCCCATATCCTTGCCCACGCTGTCGTCCCACCAGGTGATGGCGACGTGAAAGCCATAATCGGCGGCGGACTTTTCCGCCCAGCCGCGCCAGGTTTTATAGGCCTCCATAATGCTTTGCTGCGGGTCAGGAATAACAAAATCAATGATCGAGGTGGTGCCGCCGGCCAATGCCGCCGCTGTGCCAGTATAAAAATCCTCACTTGCCACGGTGCCCATAAAGGGAAGTTGCATATGGGTATGCGGATCAATGCCGCCCGGCATAACAACTTGCCCCCCGGCGTCGATGATCTGCGCCCCGGTTGGCGCGTCTAGGTCCGGCCCGATGGCGGCGATTTTACCATCAACGCACAAAATGTCCGCGCGATAGGTTTGATCGGCTGTAACCACGGTGCCGCCGCGTATCAATGAGGTCATGAGGTTCGTTCCTAATTTCTTTTCGCCAGCAGCAAATAAACCGCCGCCGCAACGGCAAAGCCGACAAACCAGGCATAGCCATAGATTGTATCAAAGATACCCGGCACGGTGCTAACAAATCCGGCGGCATGTAAAAAGCCGGGCAGGCTGGGCAATATGCCGGCGACAAGGGCGATCATGCCTGCACGGTTCCAGCCGTTATTGGCGCCGTAAATGCCGTCATGAGAGAAGAGGTCGTCCAGTTTTAACTTGGTGCCACGCAGCAAGAAGTAATCCGCGATCAACAGCCCCGCGATCGGGCCAAGCAAGGCCGAATAGCCTACCAGCCAGGTGAAGATATACGCCCCGGCGTCCTCGACCAGTTTCCATGGGAAAATGGCAATGCCGATGCCTGCGGTGATATAACCGCCCATGCGAAATGAGATTTTGCTGGGGGCCAGATTGGAAAACCCATAGGCCGGGGCCACCACATTGGCAGCGAGGTTCGTAGTTAAGGTGGCGACAATCAAAGCGGCCAGCGCAAAGATAACACCCACACCGCCCATGCGCCCGGCCAGCTCAACCGGGTTCCAGATCGCTTCGCCATAAATCTGTACCGTGGCCGAGGTCACCGCAACCGAGATAAAGGCAAACAGCGCCATGGGGATGGGCAGGCCCAACGCCTGACCCAGCATTTGATCCTTCTGGCTTTTGGCAAAACGGGTGAAGTCAGGAATGTTGAGCGCCATGGTGGCCCAAAACCCGACCATGGCGGTCAGCGAAATAACAAAGGTGCTCCAGAACTGGCCTTCTTTGGCTCCGCCTTCGATAAATTGCGAGGGGGCAGAGAGCATGGCCCCAAAGCCGCCAGCTTTGATATAGGCCCAGGCCAGAAGCGCCAGCCCCATGACCAGCAAAAACGGCGCGGCCAGCGTTTCCAGCCAGCGTATGCTTTCGGTACCTTTTTTAATGAAATAAAGATGCATGGACCAGAACACTAAAAAACTCACGGTTTGGGCCATATCAATGCCCAAAATGGGCAAATCCGGGCCTTTGAACATATCGTTTGTGAGGGCATTCAGGATCACATAAATTGCCGATCCACCCACCCAGGTGTTAATGCCAAACCAGCCGCACGCCACAAGTCCGCGCGCCAGCGCCGGTATTTTTGCGCCCTTGGTACCAAAGGCTGACCGCAACAGCACAGGAAACGGCACGCCGTATTTTGCGCCCATATGGCCGATCAGCATCATCGGGACCAGCACAATGGCATTGCCCAAAAATACGGTCACAACGGCCTGCCACCAATTCATGCCCGCCGCGACCAGTCCGCCGGATAACATATAGGTGGGTACGCACACCACCATCGCCACCCAAAGCGAGGCAAAGGACCACATATCCCAGGTGCGGTCCGCATCACTGGCCGGGGCCATGTCTGCATTATAAAGCGACGGGTCTGCCCCTTTGATGATTTGTGTCATACCTCACGCCCTCCCCGGCGTTTTGTTTTGCCCTCTATCCTTCGACAGGCTCAGGGTGAGGCGCAATGCTCTGCCCTCATCCTGAGCCTGTCGAAGGATGGTAAATACCCTCGTGTTTCGACAAGCTCAACATGAGGGCATTGTATATTTTATTCACTCTCCGTCAGTTTGCCATAGGTGTCTGGGCGACGATCGCGGAAGAACTGCCACAGATTGCGCACTTCGCGGACCATGCTCATATCCATGTCGTGAATCAGTAATTCGTCTTTATCGCGGCTGGCTTCGGCCTCGATCTGGCCGCGCGGATTAACAAAATAGCTCTGGCCATAAAATTCGCCAATATCCCAGGGCTGTTCGCGGCCAATGCGATTGATCGCGCCAATATAACAGCCATTGGCCGCCGCCGAAGCTGGTTGTTCCAGCTTCCACAGGTATTCGGAAAGGCCCGCTACGGTGGCCGATGGATTGACAATATATTCGGCCCCGTTTAGCGCCAGTGCGCGCCAGCCTTCGGGGAAGTGACGATCATAACAGATGTAAACGCCCAATTTGCAATATTTGGTCTGGAACACTGGCCAGTTGGACTTGCCGGGCTTGAAGAAAAACTTCTCCCAAAAGCCAGCCACCTGCGGGATATGGGTCTTGCGATATTTGCCCAGATATTCGCCATCGGCATCAATTACGGCGGCGGTATTGTAATATACCCCTGCCACATCGTCGGCCTCATAAATGGGCACGACGATGACCATATTGTATTTTTTGGCGTAGCCTTGCATCAAACGGGTGGTCGGGCCATCGGGAATACTTTCCGCACTATCAAACCACTTCACGTCCTGGCTGGGACAAAAATACGGCTGGGTGAACACCTCCTGAAAACAAAGGACTTGCACGCCTTTTTCCCCGGCTTCTTCGATCAGGGGAATATGCGCCTCGATCATGGCTTTTGTAATGGCCGCCGGGCTCTCGTCGGTGGAGGCTTTGAGGGCCATCTGGATCAGTCCGCCGCGTAATTTTGTCATCGTGTTTATCCTTTATCCCATGCTTGGAAAGGTGAACTCAGCGCCGGCGCGAATGCCGGTGGGCCAACGCGCGGTAACGGTTTTCAGGCGTGTGTAAAAATGTACGGCTTCCGGGCCATAAATACCGTGCGCCCCAAAGATAGAGCGCTTCCAGCCGCCAAAGCTGTGATAGGCCACGGGTACCGGAATGGGCACATTAATGCCCACCATGCCGACCTGAATCCGCCGCGCAAAATCGCGCGCCGCATCCCCATCGCGGGTGAAGATCGCGGTGCCATTGCCATATTCATGGGCGTTGATCAGGTCCACCGCCTCGGCGTAATCCTTGGCCCGTAAAACGCTTAAGACCGGGCCGAATATCTCGGTTTTATAGACGCTCATGTCCTTGGTCACGTGATCCAGCAGCGTGCCGCCCATCCAAAAGCCATGCTCATAGCCTTGCAGTTTCAGGCCACGGCCATCAACCACCACTTTTGCGCCCTCCTTTTCGCCAGCATCAATACAGGCGGCGATGCGGTCACGGGCCACGGCTGTGATGATCGGACCCATTTCGGCGCTCTCATCGGTGCTGGGGCCAATTTTCAGGGCGGCCACACGGGGGCTTAGTTTTTCCACCAGAGCATTGGCGGTCTCCTCGCCAATGGGCACGGCGACCGAGACCGCCATACAGCGTTCCCCTGCCGAGCCAAAGCCCGCGCCCATCAGGGCATCGGCGGCTTGGTCCAGATCAGCATCCGGCATAATAATCATATGGTTTTTGGCCCCGCCCAGCGCTTGCACGCGCTTTCCGGCGGCGCAGCCACGGGTATAGACATACTCGGCTATGGGGGTCGAGCCGACAAAGCTAACCGCCGAGATGTCGGGATGGTCCAGTACCGCATCGACCGCATCTTTGCCGCCATGAACGACGTTTAGAACCCCGTCAGGCAGGCCCGCCTCCTTGAAAAGATCATAGATCAGATTGGCCGATGAGGGATCGCGCTCTGATGGCTTTAAGATAAAGGTATTGCCACAGGCCAGCGCCATGGGGATCATCCACAAGGGCACCATGGCGGGAAAATTAAACGGCGTAATGCCCGCCACCACGCCCAACGCCTGACGCTCGGCAAAGCTGTCAATGCCCGGGCCAACTTCACGGGAGAAATCGCCCTGAAGGTGTGAGGTGATACCGGCGGCAAATTCCACCACTTCCAAAGCGCGGGTCACTTCGCCCAGCGCATCATCATGGGTTTTACCATGTTCGGCAGAGATGGTGCAGGCAATCTCGTCGGCGCGCCGGTTCATCACTTCACGCAAAGCGAACATCACCTTGGCGCGCTTGGCGGGCGCGGCCTCGGCCCAGGCGGGCAGGGCCGCTTTGGCAGCTTCAACGGCGGCGCTGATTTCTGCTGCGCCGCCCAGAACAACTTCGCCGGTCTGCTCGCCGGTGGCCGGGTTGTAAACGGCTTGGGTTTGGCCGGTGTCGCCTGCGGTCTCATGGCCGCCAATAATATGAGAGATGGTTTTCATGGCGATCGCCTATTCTATGGATTTGAGCACATCGTGCATGGTTTCAAATATGAAATCCACGTGGGATTTTTCGATAATCAAAGGCGGTGAAAAGGCGATAATATCGCCGGTAGTGCGGATCAGCAGGCCCTTTTCATAGGCTTTCAAAAACGCCTCAGAGGCGCGTTTGGTGACATGGCCCGGAATGCTTTCCAGCTCCACAGCGCCGATCATGCCCATATTGCGAATGTCTATGACATGGGGCAGACCGCGCAAAGAATGCACCGCATCTTCCCAATAGGACCACAGCTCGGTACCCTTATAAAAAAGCCCGTCCTGCTCATAAGTGTCCAGTGTGGCCAGCGCCGCCGCGCAGGCCATCGGATTGCCCGAATAAGTATAGCCGTGGAAAAATTCGATCAGCTCTTCTGGTCCCTGCATAAAGGCATCATAGACATGGTCATGGGCAAACACCGCGCCCATGGGGATAACCCCGTTGGCAATGGCTTTGGCGGTGCAGACAATGTCGGCATTAATGTCAAAATAGTTTGAGGCAAACGGCTTGCCCATGCGCCCAAAGCCGGTAATGACCTCATCAAGGATCAACAAAATGCCGTGCTTCTTGGTAATCGCGCGCAGGCGTTCCAGATAGCCTTTTGGCGGCATAATCACCCCGGCGGACCCGGCAATGGGTTCAACAATGACCGCCGCAATGGTCGAGGGGTCGTGCAGTTCGCACAACCGTTCCAGATCGTCAGCAAGCTCAATGCCATGTTCGGGCTGGCCCCGGGTAAAGAGGTTTTCCTCTATCCCGTGCGTATGGCGCAAATGATCAACACCGGCGACCAGCGCGCCAAACATTTTACGGTTTGCAGGCATGCCGCCCACGGCCATGCCGCCAAAATTGACCCCATGATAGCCCTTTTCGCGCCCGATCAGACGGGTGCGGTGGCCTTCGCCTCTGGCGCGGTGATAGGCAATGGCGATTTTAAGTGCGGTTTCCACACTTTCCGAGCCGGAATTGACAAAGAACACATGGTTCAGATCGCCGGGCATGATTGAGGTCAGTCGGTTAGCCAGTTCAAACGCCTTGGGATGGCCCGTTTGAAAGCCTGGGCAATAATCCAGTTCTTCAACCTGCGCCTGGATGGCCTTGACGATGCGCGGCTGGTTATGGCCGGCATTGCAACACCAAAGCCCGGATATGCCGTCCATCACCTTGCGACCATCGTGGGTGGTGTAATACATGCCATCGGCGGCGACAAATATACGTGGGTTTTTCTTAAAAGCCCGGTTAGGCGTAAACCCCATCCAATAGGCTTCCATATCGTTCGGAATGGGTGCGTTCATGGAATCACTCCGCAACTTTTTGAACATTTTTCGGGTGCTCGGGCCAGGTCATATACGGCAAACCGTTTTCCTGCGGCTCCATGGTAATGCAGTCCGGCACCGGGCATACATGCAGGCACAGATTACACCCTACACACTCGGCGTCTACCACGGTGAAATCCCGCCCGCCTTTCTCATTGGCCTGAATGGTAATGGCCTGATGTGAGGTATCTTCACAGGCGATATGGCAACGCCCGCATTCAATACATTTATCCTGATCGATCTTCGCTTTCAGGTCATAATTCATGTTCAGGTCATTCCAGTTGACCGTATTTTTTATCGCCAGTCCGCAAAAATCAGCGATGGTTTTATAGCCCTTGGCATCCATGAAATCAGAAAGGCCATCATTCATGTCTTCGACAATGCGAAAGCCATAGAGCATGGCGGCGGTGCAAACTTGCAAGGCGTTGGCCCCAAGCGCGATAAATTCAGCCGCATCGCGCCAATTGGTAATGCCGCCAATGGCCGAAATATCAAGGTCTTTCGTCGCCCCATTGCGGGCAATTTCAGCCACCATGTGCAGGGCAATGGGTTTAACCGCCGATCCACAATAGCCGCCATGGGTGCCCTTGCCATCCAGCACCGGATTGGGGGCCATCGCATCCAGATCAACGCCAATGATGGAATTGACCGTGTTGATCAGCGCCACTGCATCGGCACCGCCAGCCATTGCCGCTTCGGCGGGCAGTAAAATATCGGTGGTGTTGGGGGTCAGCTTGGTAAAGACGGGCAGGTTACCGACAACCTCGCGCACCCAGCGCG
>NVVV01000024.1 GCA_002733495.1 Robiginitomaculum sp. | reverse complement strand
TCAACGTCGTCTTGCCGTGGTCAACATGACCAATCGTGCCAATGTTGACGTGCGGCTTGTTGCGTACAAATTTCTCTTTAGCCATTTCGACTTCCCATAATTGTGGACACCCGGGACAACCCGGATGCCGCGCCTTTATTCGTTTCTCACATGCACACCGCGTTTGCTGGCGTGAAATTCACCTTCATACGAGTCCAGCGTGATATCACCCGAACCTATAACGCGCGCACTTACTCCATTTGCGTGGCCTTGGAAAGCCACATCTCCAGAACCGGCAATGCTCGCATGAAACGGCGTTGCCGTTCCGCCCTTGATCTGAATGTCGCCAGAGCCATTAACACTGAGGTTAAGCGGTCCATTCACCGAGGCCACCACAATATCACCGGAGCCATTGATTTGCGCATCAACGCCGCCCGAAACATCACCGACAAACAAATCGCCAGAGCCGTTAATTTGTACATCAGCACTGCCGCCAACGCGCTTCACTTCCAGATCGCCTGAACCATTAATCTGGGCATCCAGATCGCCGCCAACAAGCCCGGCAATGAAATCACCTGAACCATTGATTTGCGCATCCAGCTCACCGGCCACATCGCCTACAGTAAAGTTACCACAACCATTGACCTGAATATCGGCCTCAGCCAAGTTGCCGGCCTCACCAAAAACCCGGCCACCGGAAATATCCAGCGCCGTGCCCTTGGGCACAGAGATTGTCAGGGTTGGGAAATCTTCCAGCGGATGCTTTTTGCCGGAATACCAGTTTTTCCCAAGGGAAAGCTTCACCTTGCCATTGCGAGAGGAACAATTGACGTTGCGTACTTTTTTGCCGCGCACCACAACCGCGCCCTTGCGCTTGGATACCTTCAGGGCGTCGAGCAAGCGCGCGCCTTCGTCAATATCCACAGTGATTTTGGACCCATTTGTCGTACGGATATGCACCGTACCCATCACATTCTCTAGTACCAGTGCACGCGAATCATAACTGTCTGCCGCCAGGGATGAACCCGCCGTCAGCGCTACGCTCGCCAGAATGATGGTGCCTAAAGTTTTCATCGTTGTCATAACACGTCTCCTTGGTTTGTGTTCGTCACAACAACCAGATGCGCCCTAACGCATGAATGGATGCACGATGAACAAAAATTCAGAGACCTTTGCCTAAAAGACATGGGCGCTGGAGCGGGTAGCGGGAATCGAACCCGCATCTTCAGCTTGGAAGGCTGTGACTCTACCATTGAGCTATACCCGCCTTGCCTGCGCCATTGCCATCCGCGAATATGAAGTGGTGGAGGGGGCTGGATTCGAACCAGCGTACGCTCACGCGGCCAGATTTACAGTCTGGTGCCTTTAACCACTCGACCACCCCTCCAAATAAATCAGAACAGAGGACCGCTTCACATTACTTCACTTTAGGGCAAAGATGTGCGTTATTCTCCCATCAAAAAAACAGCCTCCGCCCTCTGCCCCAACACATTGGACAGAAACAGCGAAGACTTAAACAGAATCCTGAGCCGCGATGTATAGACATTGTCTTTCGGGTATGCAACGCCAAATTCAACAAAATTCATCAAAAAGGCATATTCGTGAAACACGCTCGAAAACACCCCAAATTACCACGCAAATCCGCATCCGCAACCCCATCAGAAAACGCCTTCTGGCTGTGGGGCACCCATGCGGTCATGGCGGCTCTGCAAAATCCGGCGCGCCAATATGTCAAGCTGTACGCCAGCAAGAATGCCGCCGCCTCGCTGCCAAAAGGCACCAGCACCATACCGGCCAGTGCGCAGGAAATCTCATCGCTTCTGCCTGAAGGCGCAGTGCATCAGGGCTTGGCCCTGCATACCCGCCCGCTGCCCCCGGCCATGCTGGAAGACATCATGGATCGCCCAAACGGGGTTCTTCTGATGTTGGACGGGGTGACCGACCCGCGCAATATCGGCGCGATTTTTCGCTCAGCCGCCGCCTTTGGCGCGCTGGGCATCATCGCACAAGAGCGCCATTTGCCACCGCTTAGCGGCGTTTTGGCCAAAGCCGCCACCGGGGCCATTGAAACCGTGAACACGTATGGCGTAGTCAATCTGTCGCGCACGCTGGAAGAATTGGCAAATGCGGGCTGGTTCAGCATTGGCCTGGCCGGGGAAACCCGCACCACCATCGGGCAAGCGCTAAAGGGTGCCGACAAGGTGTGCCTGGTGCTAGGGTCAGAGGGCAAGGGCCTGCGCCCCAATGTCGCCAAGCATTGCGACCAACTGGCCCGCATCCCCATTAGCAAAGACATGGAAAGCCTGAACGTCTCCACCGCCGCCGCCATCGCGCTTTATGAGGCAGGACGGGTGTGAAGCGCCCCCTCTCCTTGGGGAGAGGGCTGGGGTGAGGGGCCAATGAAGTTGAAGTTATATGCCTGCCCACGCGTTACCCCTCCCCTTAATCCCCTCCCACCGGGCGGGGAAATACGCATTGTCATGACCCGGCTTGTCCGGGTAATCCAGAGATCGTGAACTGGATTGCCCGAATGAATCGGGCAATGACAGTGTGGTGTAGATCCTCCGGTCAAGCCGGAGGACGACGAAGGGAGAAGATTGCCGCCCCGTTTTCTCACCCGCGCCATTTGATCGAACAGCCCATGGACGGGGTTTGATCGCGTGGGCCGCCCTCTCCCGCCGCAATACCTTGCATGGCCTCAAAAAGTTCGCGCCGGGCGTCGGGCGATGCGGCATTGCGCCCGGATGCGTCCAGCCTACCCCGGTATTGTAGACCAAGGCCCGCATCAAAGCCAAAAAAATCAGGCGTACACACGGCGTCATAGGCCCGGGCAACCGCTTGTGTTTCATCGATCAGGTAGGGAAAGATAAAACCGTGCGCTTTGGCAAAGGCGGCCATTTGATCCGGCGCATCGGCGGGATAGACGGACCAGTCATTGGGCATGATCGCGGCAACGCCAATCCCTAAGTCCTGCACCATCTGTGCCTCGCGCACCAGCCGGTCGATGATGGCCAGCACATAGGGGCAATGGTTGCAGATAAACATGAGCAGCAGGCCCTTTGGCCCGCGCAGGGTTTGCAGAGTATGGCGCTTGCCGTCCGTATCCGGCAGGGAAAAATCCAGGGCATGCCAACCAAAATCACAAATCGGGGTGTGCATCAGCGCCATGGGGTTTCCCTTTTTTTGTGGCCCTTCATCCTTCAACAGGCTAAGGATGAGGTGGTGGTATACTTACCCTTAGGGCTCCCGGAAAGGTGCCAACCTTATCCGGGACCTAGACCCCGGGTCTTCGCCCGGGGACCCTGACTTAGCTTCAACAAGCTATATTACCTCACGCTATCGCGGATAGCCTTGATGTTTGCGGCGTAATGGGCAGGCGTGCCCCCAGCAAAAACGGCAGAACCAGCGACCAATGCGGTGGCACCGGCGGCGACAACGGCGGGCGCATTTGCGGGTTTTATGCCCCCATCCAGCTCGATAATAATATCCCGATCGCCAATCAGGGCTTTGAGTTGTTTCACCTTCTCCACGCTTTGCGCAATGAAACTCTGCCCGCCAAAGCCGGGATTAACGCTCATCAGCAAGACAAGGTCGAGCTTGTCCAGAACGTTGTCCAGAACGCTGACCGGCGTTGCCGGGCATAGCGATACGCCCGCTTTTTTGCCAAGGCTTTTAATGACTTGCAGGCCCCGGTCCAGATGCACCCCGGCTTCGGCATGAATAGTGATATAGTCCGACCCGGCCTTGGCGAAGGCCTCAAGGTAGGGCTCATAGGGTTCAATCATCAAATGCACATCAAAGATTTTCTTTGAATGCGGGCGAAGCGCCGCCACCACGTCCGGCCCTATGGTGATATTGGGCACAAAATGGCCGTCCATCACGTCCACATGGATCCAGTCGGCGCCTGCGGCATCAATGGCGGCCACTTCCTCGCCCAGACGGGCGAAATCCGCCGACAGGATAGAGGGGGATATGATGATGTCTTTGGTCATTGATCGTTCCTATCGTTTTGGCTCCAGCCGGGATAATAACAACGCGTATGAGCAGCTTGTGCCTTCCTCTCCCATGGGGAGAGGATTGAGGTGAGGGGTAACGTCATCTAAGGCAATTTCTCATCTTCACAACCCCCTCATCCCAACCTTCTCCCCGAAGGAGAAGGGGAAAATTACAACCCGCCTTTGTGGACCACAAACTGCATGCCCCGACTCTGGTGTTTGCGGTCATAGGCTACAAGGCGCACAAGGCAAGTGGGGTCTGCATCGCGGCAATCGTTTAGCGCTTGCATGACTTTTTGGGCATCACGCAGGCCAAAAAGCGGCAATTTCCACATATACCAGTAATCATCCATTGAGCGTTCCGCTTCCGCATATTCCACCGCGCAATCCCAATCCTGGGAGAGGCAATATTCAATTTGCGCAATGATCTGCGTCTCGCTCATCGGCGGCAAGTATGAAAACGTCTCAAACTTCAGGCTTTGTGGATTATCCAGCCGTGAAGGGTGATTTTGAATGGTCATGTCCATAATCTTTCTCCTTAAGCCTCTGCATCCAGTTTATCGACAGTATCAAACTCGAACTTGATCTCTTTCCAGGTCTCAAGCGCCGCGCCCAATGCCGGGCTGTGCCTGGCGGCGTTTAGCAAGACATCCTTGCCCTCGGCCTCAAGGTTTTTGCCTTCATTGCGCGCCATAACACAGGCCTCCAGCGCGACGCGGTTAGCCTCGGCGCCGTAAGCATTGCCCCACGGGTGGCCCAGTGTGCCCCCGCCAAACTGGAACACCGCCTGATCGCCAAAAATGGCCGTCAATGCGGGCATGTGCCAGACGTGAATACCGCCCGACGCCACCGGCAACATGCCGGGCATGGTGCCGTAGTCCTGAGCAAAGAACAGGCCGCGTTTTCTATTTTCCGGGATAAAGCTGTCGCGCATCAGATCGACCCACCCCAGTGTGGCCTCGCGATCGCCTTCCAGCTTGCCCACAACTGTCCCTGAGTGCAGATGGTCGCCGCCAGAAAGGCGCAGGCATTTGGTCAACACGCGAAAATGGATGCCGTGATAGGGGTTGCGATCCACTACCGCATGCATGGCCCGGTGAATGTGCAACAACATGCCATTATCGCGGCACCAGTTTGCCAGCGAGGTGTTGGCGGTAAAGCCGGCGGTGAAAAAGTCGTGCATTATAATGCGCATACCAAGGGATTTGGCGTATTCGGCGCGCTCATAGGTGTCTTCCATGGTTGGCCCGGTAACATTCAGATAATGCCCCTTGCGCTCGCCGGTTTCCGCCTCGGCCTGATGCAGGCCTTCGGCCACAAAATCAAAGCGTTGCTTCCACCGCATGAAAGGCTGGGAGTTGACGTTCTCGTCGTCCTTGGTGAAATCCAGACCACCACGCAGGGCCTCATACACCGCCCGGCCATAGTTTTTGCCAGACAAGCCCAGCTTTGGCTTGATGGTACAGCCCAGCATGGGGCGGCCATATTTGTTCATAATATCCCGCTCGACATTAATGCCGTTGGGCGGACCGCCGCAGGTCATGACATAGGCCAATGGGAAGCGAATATCCTCTAATCTCAGCGCCCGAATGGCCTTGAAGCCATACACATTGCCCACCAGAGAGGTCAGCACATTGGTGATCGAGCCTTCCTCGAAAAGGTCAATGGGATAAGCGATAAAGGCGTAAAAACACGTATCATCGCCCGGCACATCCTCGATGCGGTAGGCGCGGCCTTTGTAATGGTCCATATCGGTGAAATGATCGGTCCAGACGGTGGTCCAAGTGCCGGTTGAACTTTCGGCACAAACAGCGGCGGCGGCCTCTTCACGATCAACGCCGTCCTGAGCGGTGATTTTAAAACACGCCAGAAGGTCGGTTTCTTTTGGTGTGTAATTGGGGTCCCAGTATGTCAGCCGGTAATCCTTGACGCCAGCGTCATAGGTTTTCGTGCTCATGGGAAACTCCTTTATCGAGATCGCGAGAGGCCAGCCGTAAAGCCTAGCCGCTAATTTTCGGGGCCAATTCCCCGCTTTCATATCGCGCTGCCATGTCTTTCAGCGTGATGGGTTTAATTTTGCTGGCCCAGCCAGCGGTGCCAAATTGCTCATAACGCAGCTTGCACAGGACCTGCATGGCCTCGCGCGCTGGTTTGAGATATTTGCGCGGGTCGAACTGTGCCTTGTCCTCGTTCAGAATTTTGCGCACCTGCCCGGTAGCGGCCAGACGCAGATCGGTGTCGATATTGACTTTGCGCACACCGTATTTGACGCCTTCGAGAATTTCCTCGACCGGCACGCCGTATGTCTGCGGCATATCCCCGCCATTGGCGTTGATAATGTCTTGCAAATCTTGTGGCACCGAAGACGAGCCATGCATGACAAGGTGCGTTTCCGGCAGGCGCTCATGAATGGCTTTGACCACATCCATGGCCAGAATATCGCCGGTGGGCTTGCGCGAAAATTTATACGCCCCGTGGCTGGTGCCCATGGCGATGGCCAGCGCATCGACCTGCGTTTTGCCAACAAAGTCTACGGCTTGCACCGGGTCGGTCAGCAACATGTCGCGAGACAATTTGCCTTCAAAACCGTGGCCGTCTTCTTTCTCGCCTTCGCCAGTTTCCAAAGAGCCTAAACACCCCAGCTCCCCTTCGACCGAGACCCCCACCTTGTGAGACACATCGGTCACCTCTTTGGTGATGCCGATATTGTAGTCATAAGAGGCCGGGGTTTTGCCATCGGCTTCCAGCGAGCCATCCATCATCACCGATGAAAAGCCGTTCTGAATGGCGGAAAAACAGGTCAGTTGGTTATTGCCATGATCCTGATGCACACAGATCGGGATATTAGGATACATCACTTCGGCACCCTCGATCAGCTTGCGCAGCATGACATCGCCGGCATAGCCGCGCGCACCGTTCGAGGCTTGCAAAATCACCGGCGCCTCAACGGCGGCCGCAGCCTCCATAATGGCTTGGATTTGTTCCATATTATTGACGTTAAAGGCGGGCAGGCCATAGCCGTGTTCGGCGGCATGGTCGAGCAGTTGACGAAGAGAAATACGGGCCATGAGATTACTCCTTGGAAATCAGGGTTTTGGCGGCGTCCGCCATAGCTTTGGCGGTGATGCCGAAATGTTTGTAAAGATCGGGGGCTGGTGCCGACGCACCAAAACCGTCCATGCCAATGAAAATTCCATTTTCACCGAGCCAGCGCTCCCAACCTTGCTCCACAGCTGCTTCTATACCAATGCGCGGGGCCCTGCCCAGCACTTTGGCCCGATAGGCCGGACCTTGCGCCGCAAACAGCTCAAAACACGGCATGGAGACCACGGCGGCCCGTATGCCGTCCTTGGCCAATACATCCGATGCCGCCACCGCGATTTCCACTTCTGATCCGGTAGCCAAAAGCGTCACATCGCGGCCAATCTCTGGCTCAAACACAACATAAGCCCCTTTGGCGCAAAGGTTCTCATCTGTGTGCTCCCCCCGGATTGGCACCAGACCCTGGCGCGTCAGGCTCATGATCGAGGGTGTTTTGTCAGCTTTTAGCGCCAGTGCCCAGCATTCTGCCGTTTCCACCCCGTCGGCGGGGCGAAACACGTGAACATTGGGAATGGCCCGCAAAGAAGCCAGCGTTTCCACCGGCTGGTGGGTTGGGCCATCTTCGCCAAGACCAATGGAATCATGGGTCATCACATAAATGACCCGCGCCCCCATCAAGGCCGACAGGCGAATGGCCGGGCGCATATAATCGGCAAACACCAAAAACGTGCCGCCATAGGGGATGAAGCCGCCGTGCAGGGCCATGCCATTCATCGCCGCCGCCATACCAAATTCGCGCACGCCATATTCAATATAATTGCCGCTGGCGTCTTCGGGCGTGACCAGCCTCATGCCGGTCGCCAGCGTACCGTTCGAGCCGGTCAGATCAGCCGACCCGCCCAGCATGGCTGGCACCTTCACGGTCAACCGGTCCAGCGTCATTTTGGAGGTGATACGTGTGGCGACCTTTTTAGAATCTGCAACAAAGTCACGTTTGATCTGATTGACCGTATCATCAAAACCCTCAGGCAAAGTGCCGGCAATTTCCTGAACAAAGCATTCTGATTTGGGGCTAAGCTCGAGACGTACCATCCAGTCTTCGCGGGTCACGCCGCCGCGCTCGCCAATTGCGCGCCAGCTTTCCAGCACATCGGTTGGTATTTCAAACGGTGCATAGGGCCAGCCCAGCTTTTCACGCACCAGTGCTATTTCTTCATCGCCCAAAGGTGCGCCGTGCGCGCCTGATGTGCCGCCTTTATTGGGCGAGCCAAAACCAATCACGGTCTTGCAAGCGATCAGCGATGGGCGGTCGCTTTGCTGCTCAGCCGCAATGGCCGCCTCGATCGCGTCCGGGTCATGACCATCCACGCGGCGCACCGACCAGCCATAAGCGGTAAAGCGCGCACATGTATCTTCGCAGGTGGAAATATCGGTCGATCCATCAATGGTGATGTCATTATCATCCCAAAGCACGATCAACCTGGAAAGGTCATGGCGCGCGGCCAGGCCAGCCGCTTCGTGGCTGACCCCCTCCATCAGACAGCCATCCCCGACGATTACATAGGTGGTATGGTCCACCAGGTCATCGCCATAACGGGCGCTCAGCATTTTTTCCGCCAGCGCCATGCCCACAGCCGTGGCCAGTCCCTGACCCAAAGGCCCGGTAGTGGTTTCAATGCCCGGCGCGTGGCCGTATTCGGGGTGGCCCGCAGTTTTACTGCCCAGCGTGCGAAAGTCTTTTAAGTCTTCCAGCGACCAGCCCTTTGTGCCCGTCAAATAGAGCAGCGAATAGAGCAGCATGGAGCCATGCCCGGCAGAAAGCACAAAGCGGTCCCGGTCGGCCCAGTCTGGGTCTTTGGCGTCAAATTTCAAAAACTTGGAAAAAAGCACACTGGCCACATCGGCCATGCCCATGGGCATGCCGGGGTGTCCGGAATTGGCGCGCTGCACCGCATCCATCGAAAGTGCACGAATGGCATTGGCCATGTCTTTATGCGAGGCTGTCATTGTATCGTCTTTCCCTGTTACAGCGCGTGTTCGCCAAGCGCCGCTTTGACCATGTGATAGGCGACGAGCAATTGCGTCAGGGCCAGCGGGTGACTACGCACTGGACCGGCAATTTGCCCGACCATTTCCCGCAAGTAACTGGCCTCCGGGATCTGGCTCCACAAATAGTCCTCGATTCGGGTGGCCTGGCGATCCGATATCGCGCCATTTATCTCTAAAACATCCACTGGTTTGCCGTTATCGCGGGTCAGTTCCAGCGATAACATGCCATTGCCGCTGGCCTCGATCACTTTGGTAAAATCCGGGTGCGGCAAAGTGGGCCGCAAAATATGCAACACATCCAGATGCACATCCTCGCCCAGCGCTTCGCCCGGCGGGGCCTGAAAGCGGATAATAATATCGGCAAACATGCGTTGAGGATGGATAAAGGCCGGGCTGTCGCTTTTGCGTTTCTCCAGCGAGGCCAGCACCTCGGCCTCGCTATAGCCGCGCTTGGTGGTGTCGCGCCCGACTTTCCAGCGGCGGCGTAAATCCTCTTGCGGATCAAGATAGATTTTCACGTCATAGCAATCGCGCATTTCGCGCGTGGTATAGCCGAGCAGGCCTTCGGCAATCACATATTCCTTTGGCTCCACATAAACCGGGCGGTCCAGCGTGCCATGGTCATGATTATAAATGGGTTTCAGGATCGATTTGCCTTCACGTAAAAGCGCTAAATGCTGTTCCAATATGTCAATATAATTGCCTTTGGGGTCCAGCGCGGAAATACCGTTTTTCGCCCGCTCCTGACGATCAAAGGCATGATAATCGTCGGTGCAGATCACCGTCACCCGGTCTTCGCCCAGGATTTTAGCGATGCCTTTGGACAGGGTGGTCTTGCCAACCGCGCTGTCGCCAACCACGCCCAATATGATGGGGCGGTTCAGTTTTTTATTCTTAGGCATATCAGCCCCTCCCCTTTTTGTCGGCGGTCGCTTCGGGCGTCGCGGCGCCAAGCGCCTCTTCGACCTCTTCGCGGTGCAACCAACTGGTCAGAATTTGCCGTTCTCGCCTTGCGCCGCTCAGCATCAGGGTCTGGGTCCGGTAATGACCGGCCTTTTCCTCAACCCCATCAAATAACAGCCCTGTGGTAATGCCCGTGGCGCAAAATACCACGTCATTTGAGTGCACCAATTGGTCCAGCTTCATCCAGTGATTAATGTCCAGCCCGGCCTCATCCACGGCCTTTTTTTCCGTGTGCAATTGCGGGTCCAATTTGCCCATAAACTCGCCGCCAAGCGCCTGAATGGCACAGGCCGTCAACAGCCCTTCGGGCGTGCCGCCCGTGCCCAGCAGAGCATCAATGCCCGCGCCCGGTAACGCCGCCATAATCGCCCCGGCAACATCGCCCGCCGGGTACAGCATGGTGCGCGCACCGGCCTCGTGAATTTCGCGCACCAGACGCTTGTGCCTTGGTTTTTCAAGCACATAGATGTGTAAATCCGAAATCGGCTTGCCCAGAGCCTTGGCCAGTCCGGCCAATATTTCCCGGGTTGGCAAGGTGGGGTCCACCTTGCCTTTGGCCATGCCGGGGGCAGCAAATTTGCGCATATAAAAGGCCGGTCCCGGGTCAAACATTGCGCCGCGCGGGGCCACCGCAATGGTGGCCATGGCGTTGGTCAGCCCCTTGGCAAGATACGACGTGCCCTCTACCGGGTCCACGGCAATGTCCAGCGCCGGGCCACCCGTGCCAACGGTTTCGCCATTATAGAGCATGGGCGCTTCGTCCTTCTCGCCCTCGCCAATAACGATACGGCCATCAATGGGCAGGCGGTTCAGCACCGTGCGCATGGCCGTCACCGCAGCCCCGTCGCCCCGTTCTTTTTCGCCCCGACCAATCCAGTCCGCCGCTGCGCAGGCCGCAATCTCGGTGACTTTACGCAAAGCATACGCAAAATCGGTCGGTAATGCGGTATTTAGTGCCTCGCCCATGGCGCGTCCCTTATTCGCAAGATCAACTCTGCGTGAGAAATAGCGCGCCCCAGACGGCCTGTCCCGATCAGGAGAGGTAGGGAGGGAATATCTTACGGGTAGGTTTAAACCTACCCGTTAGGGTAGTTAAGAGAGCAAAATGGCCACGGCCCCGGCACGGTTCCGAACCCCCAGCTTTTCATACAAATTGCGAAGGTGAAACTTGATAGTGTTGGGCGATACATCAAAGGTCTTGGCCAGCTGTACATTGGTTTTGCCATCGCACAGGGCTTGCAGGATTTCACGCTCACGCCGGGTGAGACTCTGCAACGGATCGGTACGTCGCCCCCGGCCCAGCGGGAACACCATCTGTCCGTTGGCCACCGACATGAGTATATCCAGCAAATGTTCCGGGGCTTCGGTTTTGGCGCAAAACCCCGCCGCACCAAGCGCCATCGCCCGCGCCGTTGTCCCCGACGCCGTATCGCCGGTATAGATAATGATGCGCGGCGCATCGTCCAGGTCTTGAAGGGCTTCCAACACCCCTTCGCCACCACAATAGGGCATTACCCAGCCAACAATCCCGATGTCAAAATCCATGCGATTGACGCAATCAAGAAACAATTCCCCATCGGTGGCGGCGACCACGGTTTCGATACGGCCATCATCAGCAAAGAGAGAGCGCAAGCCACGGACAATTAACGGACTTTTGTCGGCAATAGCGACACGGACCGGGTCAGCGGTCACATCCGGGCGGGTCGAAAGACGGCCAGTTCGCGATATGGTTTTATGCGGTGCCACGGCTCCCCCCACAAAAGTAGCTTTAAGACCTACCCGTTCTAACAGGTTTTGGCTCTGCGCACCATCCCACCAACAAAGCGCAGCAATACCGTCTTGCGGCAGAAAAGCGCACCCTTGGAAAAAACGTGCAATTAAAATTGTTCGTGTTACTGCTGAAAGAAAACAAAAACAGGAAACCCATCAGGAGTACATTTATGGCGGATATTGATATTGCGCGTGCCGCCAGCACGCGCCCCATTGGCGATATTGCCAACACGCTGAACATCCCGGCAAGCGCCTTGAAGGCCTATGGCCATGACAAGGCCAAGGTGTCGCTGCCCTGGCTGGAGGCTGAGCCGGAACGTGAAAATGCGCGCCTGATCCTGGTGACGGCCATTTCCCCCACCCCGGCTGGCGAAGGCAAAACCACCACATCCATTGGCCTGACCGATGGCCTGAACGCCATTGGTAAAAACGCCGTGGTGTGTTTACGCGAGCCATCACTTGGCCCCTGTTTTGGCATGAAGGGCGGCGCGGCAGGCGGCGGCTATGCCCAAGTGGTGCCCATGGAAGACATCAATCTGCACTTTACCGGCGATTTTCATGCTATTGGCGCGGCCAATAACCTGCTGGCCGCCCTGATCGACAATCATGTCTATTGGGAGAACGCCCTGGAGATTGACGTGCGTCGCATTAGCTGGCGGCGCGGCCTGGATATGAATGACCGCTCTTTACGCGACATCGTCACCTCGCTAGGCAGTGCCGTAAACGGCTACCCCCGACAAGGCGGTTTTGACATTACTGTGGCCTCCGAAGTGATGGCCTGTTTCTGTCTGGCCGAAAATCTGGCCGATCTGCAAACCCGCCTTGGCAATATGGTTATTGGCGAAACCCGGGCGCGCAAACAGATCAAGGCCAAAGACCTGAACGCCGATGGCCCGATGACGGTGCTTTTAAAAGACGCGCTGGAACCTAATCTGGTGCAAACGCTGGAAAACAATCCGGCCTTCATCCATGGCGGCCCGTTTGCCAATATCGCCCATGGCTGCAATTCCGTCATTGCCACCAAAGCGGCGCTAAAACTGGCCGATTATGTGGTGACCGAAGCCGGGTTTGGGGCAGACCTTGGCGCCGAAAAATTCTTTGACATTAAATGCCGCAAAGCGGGCCTCGCCCCCAATGCCGTGGTGGTGGTCGCCACCATTCGTGCCTTAAAAATGCATGGCGGCGTAGCCAAAGATGCCCTTGGCAAAGAAAATGCCGAGGCCGTGGCCAAGGGCTGCGCCAATCTTGGCCGCCACCTTGAAAACATTGCCCGTTATGGCGTTCCGGCCATGGTGGCAATTAACCGTTTCAGCGCCGACAGCAAGGCCGAAGTGGACGCGATTCAGCGCTATTGCGCCGATCTGGGCGTTGAGGTGGCGCTGGCCAATCATTGGGAGGATGGCGGCAAGGGCGCAACCGACCTAGCGCAAAAAGCGGCTGATCTGGCCGATAGCGGCAAAGCAGCCTTTCGCCCACTTTATAATAACAGCCCCTCTTTGCGCGAAAAAATTGAAACCGTCGCCCGGCAGATTTACCGCGCCGATGGTGTGGACATGGATGCCAAAGTGGTGGCCCAGCTCACCGCTTGGGAAGAAGTGGGCTATGGCGATCTGCCAGTGTGCATCGCCAAAACGCAATATTCCTTCTCCACAGACCCGACCAAGGTGGGGGCCCCAACCGGCTATACCTTGCCCGTGCGCGAAGTGCGCCTAAGCGCCGGTGCCGGCTTTATTGTGGTGGTCTGCGGCGCGGTGATGACCATGCCGGGCCTGCCGCGCATTCCCGCCGCCAACAGCATTCGCCTAAATGATGCGGGGCAAATTGAAGGGCTGTTCTAGGATGTGAAGCACGGGGTGATTGACGCTCCCTTGTGATGCCAATAAAGGGCTTAAAATGGCCAAAATGCGCCTATTTTAGCCATTTTTACCCCTTTTTTTACCCTCTTTTACCCCTTAGAAACGGGGATAACAGGCCCGTCATCCATGGTGTTAAGGCATTGTAATCAGCAAGGGGTAAAGGCCGCTTATCAGACGGCCTTTTGGGATTTTGCCAGCGCATCAAAGGCCATCAGATCGCGCGCCAGCGCCTCAAATTCTGCCAACGGCACCATGTTTGGTCCATCAGACGGTGCCTTGTCCGGGTCCGGATGCGTCTCAATGAAAACCGCAGCCACGCCGATAGAAACCGCCGCGCGCGCCAGAATAGGCACAAATTCGCGCTGACCACCTGAGGAGCCGCCCTGACCGCCCGGTTGCTGTACAGAATGGGTGGCGTCAAACACCACAGGCGCGCCGGTTTGCTTTAAAACCGGCAAAGCCCGCATATCACTGACCAGTGTATTATAGCCGAAGCTGGTTCCGCGCTCTGTCACCATGACATTGGGATTGCCTGCGGCGCGTACCTTCTCCACCACATGGGTCATGTCCCACGGGGCCAGAAACTGCCCTTTTTTGACGTTCACCGCCCGCTTGGTTGCCGCCGCCGCCAGCAACAAATCCGTCTGGCGACACAAAAAGGCAGGAATTTGCAACACGTCCACCACCTCGGCCACCGGGGCGCACTGTTCCGGCAAATGCACATCCGTCAGCACTGGTAAATCCAGGGTCTCGCGGATTTCTGCAAAAATCGGCAAAGCCTCACGCAGACCGATTCCCCTTGAAGCATTGGCGCTGGTGCGATTAGCCTTGTCAAAAGAGGTCTTGAATATCAGCACCGCACCCAGACTGTTCGCTACGTCCTTAAGCTTAGTAGCAACCTCCAGGGCATGACTGCGACTTTCCAAAGCACAAGGGCCCGCAATAAAAGCTAGCGGCAAGTGGTTTCCAATATTTTTTTGAATTCCGGAATTGGTCTCCAACGCTACGTTTTGCACCATTATTACCCCTTTCTCCCTTCAACATTTTCTCGTGCCAAGTATACGATACAAAGCGTTGGCATCAAAAATAATATTAAAATACTTTCCTTTTTTTCAATAATTAACTACAGTCACACGGTGGTGGGGTGCAAACTGGACCGAAAGTTTAATCTAGGCTATGCATGGCAAACATGCGAGGTGTAGCCACAGTCCGGCTGCACCGGGAAGATGGGGGGGAGTATATCCCGTGAGTTCGCGTATAACCTATGATCCCGAAGAAATTCTAGGGCGCAAGGAACAAGAAGTAGAGCTTGTCTCTCTTGGTGCCCAACTGGCTGGCAAACGTGTCCTGATTACCGGGGCCGCCGGCACCATCGGGTCAGCACTTTCCAGGGCCGTGGCAGCATCAGCGCCCGAATCCCTGATTGCCTATGACCATGATGAATATGGCCTTTATTCCCTGCGCGGCACGCTGGATGAGTTGCAGCCGAATATGCAACGGCGTGTGATTTTGGGTGATGTGCGCGACAAGGCCCGCCTGGATCAGGTTTTTAAGGCTGAACGCCCGGAAATGGTGTTTCACGTCGCGGCTTTGAAACATGTTGGCATGGTTGAGGATAACCCAGCCGAAGGGGCCGCCACCAATGTTTTGGGTACGCGCAATACCTCTGATGCTGCGCGTAAATATGGTGCCCAGGCCATGGTACTGATCTCAACGGACAAAGCCGTCAGACCCCACAATATGATGGGCGCGACCAAGCTGATTGCCGAAGAGTTATGCCGCGCCCGCGATATGGATGAAAATTCGCCAACCCGGCACATCATAGTGCGCTTTGGAAATGTGTTTGGTTCGTCCGGCTCTGTGGTGCCGCTGTTTGCGCATCAGATCGAGCGGTTATTGCCGGTTACCATCACCCACCCCGAGGTTGAGCGTTATTTCATGACCGAAAGAGAGGCCGTATCTCTGGTTCTTGAAGCTTTGCAAATCGGGCTGGAGGACGAAGACAGCCGTGGCAGCCTGTTCTTCCATGATATGGGGCCAGGTGTTCGCATTGCAGATCTTGCCCGTCGTATGATCACCAGTCAGGGGCTGCGTCCCAATGTGGACATCCCGATTGTAATCACCAAATTGCGCGCTGGCGAAAAAATATCAGAGGCGCTGCTGGCTCCCGGCGAAACCGCTGAGGCCACGCGCTCGAAACAGGTTGCCCTGGCACGCGGCAGCATCAACCGTAACCAGATCACGTTAACACTGAATGGCCTGGAAGCGGCCTGCCGCCTTAGCGATGAAATTTCTGTACGCCGCATGCTTTATAATTACATTCAAAAGGATGCCGAAGCGCCGACGCAAATCCATGCCAAGGAACCGGCCAAGAGTGTTGGACGTACACGGGAAAGCCGCAAGACCTGACGACCTATGCGCGCCACGGTAGTCCCTTAGCTCAGCATGAATTCCCAGATTTCATCGGAATAATAAAACAACCTTCGTTCTCGCGGCATGCCAATGACATTTGGGTCCTTGCGCAGACGTTCCATGGCCTGCAGTCGATCTGAAAAGGCCTTTTCCGTCAGCTTGATCACTTTGCGCGGGATTTGCGCCCGCAACAAAATATCCGTTGATTTTTTGAGGATTGCTTTGGAACCTGCCAGATGCTGGCCCTCAAGCGCAGCCTTACAGGAAATCATGTCATGCACCTCTTTAAAGGTAGCGGCTTCGCGGTAATGATCCAGGGTGTTGACCACAAAATCCAGTTCTTCACGCAAAGCCGGGTGTTGCAGATAGATGGCTTTGGCCTCAGTAATACGTTCTTCTATTTCTACCCGCAGCGGCCCCTCTTTCTCAATAACAAAAATAAGGTCAATATCAGACCCGCGCACCAGCTTGCCCGTAGTGCGTTCAGGACGCGGCACCAGATGTGCCATATTGCGGCAGACATCCCCGGCAATCAGCACCCCCGTGTGCGCCAGAATGTCATCGGAGAGGGTTTCAGCAATGATTTGACGCGCAATGCTTCGCTTCTCATCAGATATACGGACATGCTCCTGACGGGATTGCGTCGCATCATCCAGTGCCTGCTCGAACTTCTCAAGCGTTGATATGCGCGTATAAGTCAGAAAGTCACGCAAAATAGAGGGGCTGAGCCGCGCCATCCCTTCGATTTTTTTATCAATACGCAAATAATAATGACCAAAGGGCGTGGAATAAATTTTCGAGCTATTGTGGCACGTGCGCCAGATTTCAAAATACCTGTTCCCCAGAGCCGTGGCGAGGTCCACCCCCAGAACTGAATTCTGATTATTCAGAAGCGCCAGTATTTCGGCCTCTAATTCTGTATCCAGCATACGGCACTCCCCGTCCCAGTATCTCTGTCGTACAATGACAGCCCGGCTATGATATGACCAGCGGCCCGTGGCCTGCAAAGACACGCGTCACATTACACCAGCCTGTCCCAACAATTACTGCGATTTAAGTCGCGATATTGTACTTTTCAGGTTAAAATAGGCAAAATACGACTTAAATGCAGAGTTTAACATATGCAAAACTGTTTTCTTGTTACCTTTCCTGTTCTTGCACTGACCCTTTCCAGTCTTGGCACCTCGGCCATGGCCACAGAAGACCTGTCACGCCTGATCGGTTTTGGTGGCGTGTGCGCCGATTGTGACTTGTCTGGCAAGGACCTCTCCGGCGTTTCCATGAGCGGCGCCAGCTTTCCCCGCGCAAACTTTACCAATGCCAATCTGACCGAGGCCGAAATTAGCGGCGCGAATTTTGGCCGTGCCATTTTCAAGCGTGCTGATTTTACCGATGCCGTCATTGTTGGTTCTAATTTTGGCCGCTGCGACCTGACCGGCGCCAACATGACCGATGTGAAGACCAAGGGCATAAACATGTCCTATGCCATTTTGAACGGAATTCAGGGAGAGGGTGCTAAATTCATTGGGGCCAATTTGTCACATGCCAGTATCGTTGGTGCAAAATTCCCAAATGCCAGTTTTGACCACAGCATCCTCAGCTATGCCGACCTTTCTGGCGTTATAATGCAAGAAGCCAGTATTCGCGACGCCAGACTAAATCAGGCCCGCCTTGATGGGGCCATATTAACCGGCGTTGATTTTGAACGCTCGGACCTGAGCAACGTCGCCTTTGGTCATGCCGATGTTCGTGATGTCAATTTTGATGAGGCCAATCTTAGCGGTGCTGACCTCTCCCGGGTGACGCACCTCACACAGGACCAGTTGGATGGTGCCTGCGGCAGTGAAAAAACCAACCTGCCAAAAGGGCGTAAAATTGAGGCGTGCATAGGCGGGGGCTGGAATAATTCGGGTCGGAAGAACACAACTTCCTCCTACGCCTTACGGTTTGGCGTCCCGGGAAGTGATCGCAAGGAAATTGCCCGTATCACCAAAGAAATGATGAAAGAGTCTGGCTATGCTGTACAAAAAGCCCGTATAGCCATGGCCGAAGCTATTGAACAGGGTGACTTTCCACGGCTTGTGATTGAGCGCAATGGCCAGTCTTATACCTGGCCTGCCTTTGATGACATGCGCAGCAATGACCAACGCGCCATCGAGCGCTCTATCCGCTCACTCGGTCATCTGGATGTTGAAAACCGCCGGGCGCAACGCGCCCTGCGCACTGCCATACGCGCTCTGGAAAAGGCGCAACTCGCTTTACAGGAAGACTATGAGGCCACACAAGAGGTCCGCAAGGAAGCCAAGCTGGCCGGCGGCATTGAGGACTAATTCACCCCATGCCAGACCAAAGCGTCTTTGTCTCTAGGCCTTTTACTTTGGTGGCTCAACTACGCGAATGTGCAACTCTTTGAGTTGTGCATCCGACACCGTGTTGGGGGCCTGCATCATTAAATCCTGCGCCTGTTGGTTCATTGGGAAGAGGATCACTTCGCGGATATTTTCCACGCCCGCCAACAGCATTACAATGCGGTCAATGCCCGGCGCAATACCGCCGTGGGGCGGCGCGCCATAACGAAATGCGTTCAGCATGCCGCCAAACTTGTCTTCGACCACATCGGCGCCATAACCCGCAATTTCAAAGGCTTTGAGCATCACTTCGGCGCGGTGGTTCCGGATCGCCCCGGACGACAGCTCTACACCGTTACACACGATGTCATACTGATAGGCGAGAATCTCCAGCGGATCTTTCTCCAGCAAAGCCTCCATGCCGCCTTGGGGCATGGAAAATGGATTATGCGAGAAATCCACGCGTTTTTCGTCTTCATTCCACTCGAACATCGGAAAGTCGATAATCCAGCAAAAGCGGAAAATATTTTCGTCGATCAAGTTCAGGTCAGCGCCAATTTTACTGCGCGCCGCGCCCGCCAACTTAACCGTATCGCCCTCTTTACCTGCCGAGAAGAACAGGCCGTCACCAGCTTTGATCCCGGCGCGTTCCGCAAGAGCGGTCAACGCCTCGGTAGAGAAGAATTTAGCAATCGGCCCAGTGGCCGTAAGCTGCCCGTCATCGTCAACAAAGCGCATATAACCAAGGCCCGGGGCCTGCATTTCTTTTTTGGCCCAACTATCCATTTTATCGAAAAAGCTGCGCGCCTGATCGCCTGTGCCCGGGGCCGGAATGGCGCGAACCACACCACCGCCAGAGACGATTTTTTTGAACACGCCCAGGGTCACATCCTCGCGAGAGACGAGATCAGACACATCGCAAATCTCAAACGGAATGCGCAGGTCCGGCTTGTCGGTGCCGTATTTTAACATGGCCTCAGCAAAGGGAATGCGCGCAAACGGCTCTTTGGGGACAACGCGGTCCCCGGCAAATTCATCAAACACGCCGTGCAGCACGGGCTCGATGGCGTTAAACACATCTTCCTGGGTACAAAAGCTCATTTCCATGTCGAGCTGATAGAACTCGCCTGGGCTGCGATCGGCGCGGCTGTCTTCATCGCGAAAGCACGGTGCAATCTGGAAATATTTGTCAAAGCCCGACACCATGATCAATTGCTTGAACTGCTGCGGAGCCTGCGGCAGCGCATAAAACTGCCCCGGATGGATACGCGACGGCACCAAAAAGTCCCGCGCCCCTTCGGGGGAAGACGCGGTCAGGATCGGGGTCTGAAACTCGGTAAAGTCCTGTTCGATCATGCGACGACGAATTGAGGAAATAATCTTTGAGCGCAACAAAATGTTGTTGTGCAGGGTTTCGCGGCGCAAATCCAGATAACGGTATTTAAGGCGAATGTCTTCGGGATAATCCGGCTCGCCAAATACCGGCAAAGGCAATTCGGCGGCTTCGGACTGTACGTCCATATCGGCCACATGCATTTCCACCTCGCCGGTGGGCAGGCCCGTATTGATGGTGTCCGCATCGCGGGCCACCACGTCGCCAGTGACCGAAACCACACTTTCCACACGCAAACGCTCCAGCGTTTTAAAATGTGGATTTTCCGGCAAAAGCACAATCTGGGTAATGCCGAAATTATCACGCAAATCCACAAATAACAGACCGCCATGGTCGCGTTTACGATGCAGCCAACCCGACAAACGGACGGTTTTGCCAACATGTTCACGGCGCAGTTCGCCGCAAGTGTGAGTGCGATAAGTGTGCATAATAACTCTCAAAATATAAACTTTCAGGAAGCCGCGCCAATGAAGCGAATTTGCCGCCAATGTCAATTGGCGACGTACATTCATTCTCCCTCCTGCCTCATTCTGCGCTTCCTCACCCTGAGGGATTGCGCAGCAATCGTCCCGAAGGGCGAAGGATGGCGTTAAACGAACACAGGGTCCCCGGCCTTGAGCCGGGGTCCACAATAGAATGAAATGCCGCTTGGATCCCGGGTCTGCGCCCGGGAACCCTAATGTCCCTGCCCTGCTTTGCTGGCCAAATCCTGTTTATAGCACCCTGCCCCTTTCCCTTTTCGCCGCAATAGGGTACACCGCGCCCGCAAGAGAGAAGGAGACCCCCATGCAGATTCGCGAGGGGCTGACGTTTGATGACGTTCTCTTGCAACCCGGCCCCTCCAGGGTTTTGCCGGGGCAAGTTGACGTTTCAACGAAGCTGACGAACACCATAACCCTGAACATTCCGCTGATCTCAGCGGCCATGGATACCGTGACCGAGGCACGTCTGGCCATTGCCATGGCCCAGGCCGGCGGCATTGGCATGATCCACCGCAATTTGACCATCGAGGAGCAGGCCGCCGAAGTGGACAAGGTCAAGCGCTTTGAGTCGGGCATGGTGATCGACCCGGTGACCATTCATCCGGGAGCCAGTCTGGCGGAGCTAAAAGCCTTAACCAGCACACACAAAATCTCTGGTATTCCGGTAGTCGATCCGCAAACCAAAGACCTGGTCGGCATTATCACCAACCGTGATGTACGTTTCTCGGACGACCTGAACGAGACGGTTGCCAATTTGATGACTCGCAAGCTGGTAACGGCCCGCGAAGGGGTCTCCCCCGAAGAGGCTAAAACGCTTTTGCACAAAAACCGCATTGAGCGCCTGCTGATTGTAGACGATGACGGCCATCTGAGCGGCCTGATCACCGTGAAAGACTTTGAAAAGGCCCGCGCCTTCCCCGATGCCGCCAAGGATGCCCACGGGCGTCTGCTGGTTGGCGCGGCGACCACCGTTGGCGATGCCGGCTTTGAACGTGCCCAGGCACTGATTGATGCCGGGGCCGATGTCGTGGTGATCGACACCGCACACGGCCATTCCATTACGGTTGCCGAGCAAGTGGCGCGCATTCGCCGCGAGAGCAATGGCGCACAGATTATTGCCGGCAATGTGGCGACTTATGACGCCACCCGGGCGTTGATTGATGCCGGAGCCGATGCGGTCAAAGTCGGCATTGGGCCGGGCTCTATCTGCACCACGCGCATGGTCGCCGGTGTCGGGGTGCCGCAACTGACGGCCATTGTCGATGCCGTAAAGGCCGCCAAGGATTCAGGCACGCCTATCATTGCCGATGGCGGCATTAAATATTCTGGCGATTTTGCCAAGGCGCTGGCCGCCGGGGCCTCCACCGCCATGGCGGGATCGCTGCTGGCCGGAACCGATGAGACCCCGGGCGAGGTTTTCTTGTACAAAGGGCGCTCCTATAAATCCTATCGCGGCATGGGCAGCGTTGCCGCCATGAGCGCCGGATCGGCGGATCGGTATTTCCAAAAAGAAGTCAAGGACAGCATGAAGCTGGTCCCCGAAGGCATTGAAGGCCAGACCCCCTATAAAGGCCCGGTCGGCCCCATTTTGCACCAGCTTGTCGGCGGTCTTCGCGCCGCCATGGGCTATACCGGCGCGGCCACCCTTGGCGACTTTAAAGAACGCGCCCAATTCATCCGCATTACCGGGGCGGGCCTGCGCGAAAGCCATGTGCACGATGTGACCATGACCCGCGAAGCACCGAATTATTCCGCCCCCTCATAGATGGGGCTGGATGAATACAACGCCTTTTGCGCTGGCCTCCCCGCCACCACAACGGTGGTGCAATGGGGCGGCGCGCATGTCTGGAAAGTGGGCGGAAAAATGTTTGCCGTAGCCGGGTGGAGCAAAACTGAAACCCTTGGCGTCACCTTCAAAGTAACGGACATTGGCTTTGAAATGCTTAAAGACCAACCCGGTCTGCGCCCGGCACCGTATCTGGCTTCGCGCGGCATGTTATGGATACAGCATTATGATACGCCGGGACTGAGCCAGAACGACTTGGAAGATTATATTGCTGGCTCGCACCGCATTGTCGCGGCGAGCCTGACCAAGAAAAAACAACGTGAATTAGGACTGAGTACATGAGAGAAAGCGGTAAATTAACGGCAGCTATGGAAATCCTGAAGGATTTTACCAGCCGCCGGGTGCCCCTGAAAACCGCCATTGCCGATTGGGGCCGCCAAAACCGCTATGCCGGGGCCAAGGACCGGGCGTGGATTTCCGGCCTGTGTCTGGATGTGTTGCGTCGCCGCACTTCGCTGGCCACTCTAATGGGCGAAGACAGCCCCCGGGCGCTGGTGCTCGGGGCCTTGCATTTTCTTTGGCAAACGCCAACAAAAACCCTTGGCGAATGGGCCGCCGAAGAGCCCCACGGACCGGGGGCTTTGACCGATGATGAACAAACCACGCTTGCACAGGAAAACACGCTGGATCGTGATACAGGCGGCGATGTGCCGGCATGGGTTTTGCCTTTGCTGACACGGGCCTTTGGCGACAAAGCCGCGAAAGAGGCCCGCGCCTTTGGCCAGCGAGCCAGCGTGGATTTGCGCCTGAACACCTTAAAGGCCACGCCGGAAAAAGCTTTGTCGGCGCTAAAATCAGTGAAGGCCAAGGCCGCGCCGATCCTGAACAATGCCGCGCAGATCAAAGCCCCGGACCCGGCCAAAAAGGCCCCGGCGGTGACCGTCATCCCGGCCTATAACAAGGGCTGGGTCGAGGTACAGGATCTGGGTAGCCAGATCGTCACGGCGGCGGCCGGCAATATTGGCGGCGCGCAGGTGATGGATTATTGCGCCGGTGGCGGCGGCAAGACATTGGCCTTAAGCGCCCTGATGAACAATACCGGCCAGCTTTACGCCTATGATCGCGATGCGCGCCGGTTAAAGCCGCTATACCATCGCGCCAAACGCGCCGGTGTGCGCAATGTGCAGATTTGCAATCCGGTTGATGGCGGCGTGCCTGACGAGCACCAGGGCAAAATGGATGTGGTGTTTGTTGATGCGCCCTGCACCGGGTCTGGCACATGGCGACGCCACCCGGACACCAAATGGCGCTTAACCGAACAACAACTGGAACGGCGCCAGCGCGAACAAGACACGGTTTTGAGTGAGGCCGCGCCCTTTGTGCGCCCCGGCGGGCATCTGGTCTATGTGACCTGTTCGGTTTTTATGGAAGAAAACGAAGACCGGCTGGCCGCATTTCTTGAAACCCATAAAGATTTTCATTTTGCCCCGGTATTGCAGACTATGGAAAAAAGCGGCCTGTTGGCCGAAGATGGCAAAGCGGCCCTGCAAAAATGCGAAACCCCGGACGGGGCCTTGCGCCTTAGTCCGGCTCGCATCGGTACCGATGGCTTTTTTGTTGCCCTTTTGGAAAGACGCGCATGAGCCCCCTCGTCCTTCGCCCTTCGAGACAATTTCCTTCGGAAATCCCTCAGGGTGAGGGCGAAAGTGCCCATACCTCACAAACACGCCTCATCCTGAGCTTGTCGAAGGATAAAGCCGTGCCACATATGCAGGAAAGATGATTATGAGCGCCCAGCACGAACACGTTCTCATTGTAGATTTTGGCAGCCAGGTTACGCAACTGATCGCACGGCGTTTGCGAGAGAGCGGCGTCTATTGCGAAGTGCACCCTTATAACCGGCTGGGGAAAAGGTTTTTAGACCGCTTTGCCCCCAAGGCGGTGATCCTTTCTGGTGGCCCCTCTTCGGTTCATTGGGATAATAGCCCCCGCGCCCCAGAGGCAATCTTTAACTTAGGCGTTCCTATTTTGGGCATTTGTTATGGCGAACAGGTGATCTGTGAACAGCTTGGCGGCACGGTACAAAGCAGCGAAGAGCGCGAATTTGGCCGGGCGCAGATCGAGATTATCAAGGACAGCCCGCTGTTTGCCGACCTGTCGCCCTTTGAGGCCGTCTGGATGAGCCATGGCGACCGGGTGGAAAGCCTACCCGATGGCTTTGACGTGATTGCCAGATCAGAGAACGCCCCCTATGCCGCCATCGCCGATGAGGGCCGCAAAATCTATGCGGTGCAGTTTCACCCCGAAGTGGTACACACCCCCTGCGGCGCGCGTATCTTACGCAATTTCACCCATGGCATTGCTGGCCTTTTGGGCGATTGGACCATGGCCGCCTTTCGCGCCGAAGAGATCGCCAAAATTCGCGCTCAAGTAGGCAAGGGCAAGGTTATTTGCGGCCTTTCCGGCGGCGTGGACAGTTCGGTTGTGGCGGTGTTGTTGCACGAAGCCATTGGAGATCAGCTCACCTGTGTATTCGTGGATACCGGCCTGATGCGGGCCAATGAAGCGAACGAAGTGGTCAGCCTGTTTCGCGACCATTACAATATCCCGCTGGTGCATGTGGATGCAGGTGATGAGTTTTTGGGCAAGCTGACCGGGGTTTCCGACCCGGAAAAAAAACGCAAAATCATCGGTGGCCTGTTTATTGATATTTTTGATCGCGAAGCCAGCGCCGTTGGCGGCGCGGACTTTCTGGCGCAAGGCACGCTTTACCCGGACGTGATCGAAAGCGTCTCGTTTGATGGCGGCCCATCGGTGACGATAAAATCACACCATAATGTCGGCGGCCTGCCCGCGCGCATGAAAATGAAGCTGGTGGAACCCTTACGTGAGCTGTTCAAGGACGAAGTGCGTGCCTTGGGGCGCGAATTGGGCCTGAACGAGCAATTTGTCGCCCGCCACCCCTTCCCCGGCCCAGGCCTGGCCATTCGTATTCCCGGGGAGATCACGCCGGAACGCGTTGCCATCTTGCAAAAGGCCGATGCGGTTTATCTCGATGAAATTAAAAAGGCCGGGCTTTATGATGACATCTGGCAAGCCTTTGCGGTGCTCTTACCCGTGCGCACCGTCGGCGTGATGGGGGACGAGCGCACCTATGACTATGTATTGGCCTTGCGCGCTGTAACATCAACCGATGGCATGACCGCCGATTATTTCCCGTTTGATCATGAAGTTCTGGGCCGCATGTCGACGCGCATCATCAATGAAGTGCGCGGCATTAACCGGGTGGTCTATGATGTGACCTCAAAGCCCCCCGGCACCATTGAGTGGGAATAAGCCTTACATCCCTCCCCATTATTGGCGTTTTTCACGCAAGTGTTAATTCTCGTTAAGTTGACGAAAGCACTAGAGGTCTTGATAGTTCATCAAAACTCGGGGAGGGGTTGAATATGGCTATTGTTAAATCCAAAAAAACGCAGATCATTGCTTTGCTGGCCACCAGCTTTCTGGTGGCACCGATTGCCAATGCGCAGGACTTTAATGCCCAGATATTGCATCCTGATCAAGGCGTGCAAAGCGCTGATGAGGCGGCATCAGAAGATAAAAAGAAAGACAAGAAAAAAGGCCTACCCCTAAAAGCAACGCGCAGCGTCACATTTGAGACCGATGAAGTGACATGGGCATCCCTGGACATATCCCCCGATGGGCAAACCATCATCTTTGAACTTTTGGGCGACCTTTACACCATGCCCAGCACCGGCGGCGAAGCCACAGCCATCGTCACAGGCATGGGGTTTCAGTCACAGCCGGTATATTCGCCTGACGGGAAACAGATTGCCTTTCTGTCTGATCAGGATGGATCGGAAAATCTGTACATTGCCAATGCCGATGGCAGCAAACCTAAAAAACGCTCCTCGATGAGCAAAGGCGATGGCATGAGCCCCGCCTGGTCAGCCGATGGCAATTACGTTTTCATCTCGCAAATATCCGGCGGGATCGGGGCAAATGAAATTTGGATGTACCACAAGCTGGGCGGCAAGGGCGTTCAAATTACAAAATCCAAACCCAAGGGCGACAAAACACCCCGTGACAAACAGCCAAACGCCCAAGGGGTCTCCCCGTCTGCCGATGGACGCTATCTTTATTACGCCACACGATTGGGCGGTTTTCAGTATAATATGACAAACTTCCCGTGGCGCATCGTGCGCCGGGATTTACACGAGGGCACCACCGACACCATTGTAACGGCCTATGGCGGAGCCGTGCGCCCACAAATTTCACCTGATGGCAAAACCCTAGTCTATGGCACCCGTTTCGAGGCGCAAACCGGCTTGCGTGTGCGCGACTTGCAAACCGGCGAAGATCGCTGGCTGGCCTATCCGGTCACACGGGACGATCAGGAATCACGCGCCACGCGCGACTTGCTGCCGGCCTATAGTTTCACCCCCGATGGCCGCGCAATTATTACCACCAGTGGCGGCAAAATAGAGCGCATTGATCTGGCCGATGGCGCGCGCAGCAACATTCCCTTTACTGCCAAAGTGAATATTGATGTTGGCCCCAGCCTGATTAATCAGACCAAGGACGCCACCGGGCCGGTTATTGCCCGCATGATCCAACGCCCGGCTTTGGCCCCTTCGGGCGATTTTGCGGTGTTTTCTGCGTTGGGAGAATTATACTCCATGGCGTTGCAGGCCGATGCCAAGCCCGTCAAGCTGGCCCGTGCGGGCACCAATGTCTTTCAGCCAAGCTGGTCCAGGGATGGGAAATACCTCACCTTTGTCAGCTGGACGACCAAAGGTGGCCATGTCTGGCGTATGCGCGCCAATGGCCGATCCAGACCAGAGCAGATTAGCAAAATTTCGGGCTATTATACCGAACCCAATTTCACCCCTGATGGCAGCGAGATTGTCGTCATACGGGCCTCGAATGACCAGTTTAACGAATCGGCCCCAAATGCGCAGCGTGATCTGATCGCACTGAACATAAAAAGCGGTGTTCCACGGGTTATTCTGCCCGGCAGTAATTTTAATACCGTCCACTTTGGCAATGCCCCGGATCGCGTCTATTTGTATGGCGGCGAAAGCGGCCTATTTTCTATCCGGCTGGATGGCACAGACCGGCGGGATCATGTGAAAGTCACCGGCGCGGGATTTTATTCTGCGACCAAGCCCGTCCCGGCGCGCGATATACGCCTCAGCCCGAATGGCCAATACGCGCTGGCCCGGTCACAGGAACAATTGCAATTGGTCGCGGTCCCCACCATCAATCGCAAGGCCATTACCATAAATTTGGCCAAACCGGCGGTGCCACTAAATACCTTATCTGATATTGGCGTCGATTATTTTGACTGGTCGAAAGATGGCCAAAGCATCATCTGGTCTGTAGGCAGCACAATTTACACGCAAGCTTTGGATGAGGTGGTTTGGGTCAAGCCTGAAAAAGAAGACAAAGACGAAAAAGCCGGAGAAGACGACCAAAACAAGGACGAGGCGGCGGAGGAAAGTAAAGCAGAGCCGCCGGAAGCTGACGCCGATGAGGAAGACGAAAAAGAAGAGCCAAAACCCTATAAAAGCTTCAAGGTTGATGTGGTGGTCCCCCGTGACAACCCCGAAGGCAGCCTATTGCTGCGCGGCGCAACGGTTATCACCATGGGCGCGCAGGGCACCATTGAGAACGCAGACCTGTTGATCACAAATGGCCGGTTTGTTGCTGTGGGCGAAGAAGGCAGCCTGACCATCCCTGACGATGCAGAAACCCGCGACATGACCGGCAAGTTCATCACCCCCGGCTTTGTCGACAGCCATGCCCATTGGCGCAATTGGAGCCGTAATGAAGTGATTGAAGAGCACTTCTGGCCGTTTCTGGCCAATGTCGCCTATGGGGTGACCAGCGGTCTGGACGTGCAAACAGGTACCACTGATATTTTTGTTTATCAGGACCTGGTCGAAGCCGGTCGGATTATCGGACTTCGGGCCTGGTCAACGGGGCCGGGCGTGTTTTCAGATACCGCCATTGAGTCAAAAAAACAGGCCGTGAATGTGCTGACCCGGTATAAAGAAAATTACCGGACCAAAAACATCAAGGCCTATATTACCGGCAACCGAAAACGCAGGCAATATATTGTTCAGGCGGCCAAAGAGGTTGGGATTATGCCCACCACCGAAGGCGGTCTGGACGCCAAACTGGACCTGACCCATATGATTGATGGTTTTGCCGGCAACGAGCATAACCTGCCCATCATTCCTTTGTACAAGGACGTCGTGCAATTGGCGGCGCAAACCGGCATTGGCTATACGCCGACGCTGCTGGTGACCTATGGCGGGCCATGGGCGGAGAACTATTTTTACACCCGGATGAACCCCCACGATGACCCCAAAATGAACCGTTTTATGCCGCACAGCATTCTTGACAGTTCGACCAAACGCCGCCCGTGGGTCCGCGATGAGGAATATGCCTTTACCCGCGTTGCCGACAGCGCCATCAAGATACAGCGCGCTGGTGGCCGGATCGGCATTGGCAGCCATGGGCAGTTTCAGGGTCTTGGCTATCATTGGGAAATGTGGGCGCTTGGCTCTGGGAATGCTACCCCGATGGAGGTGCTCAAAGCGGCGACAATCGACAGCGCCCATATCATCGGCCATGGCGATGAAGTGGGCTCAATTGAGCCAGATAAATTTGCTGATTTGGTGATTATGAATGCCGACCCGCGCGAAGATATCAAAAACACCGTCGATATTTATCGGGTGATGATGAATGGCCGACTTTATAACGATGACACGCTGGAGGAAATTTGGCCCCGACAAAGGACTTTGCCAAAATTATGGTACCAGGATCAGGCTCCCATGGAGGAGAAATAACCAACAACCATATTTTCGCAGCCATTTCATGACATAAACGTGATACCCTGCACTTTTATCTCTGTTGAACTTTACCCTGTTAGAGGGCACAGTCCGCTCAAAGAATGTGGGAGAGAATTATGTCAAAACTGATGATGCTAACGGCAACAGCCCTGGTCGTACTGGCCGGGTGCAGTGCCCCGCAAGGTACAGCCAATACGGGTGACAAAAGGGAGGCGACTGAACACACAAAGGTCGCTCGCATTGATAGTGCCAAGCTGGACGCCGTACTGGCCGATCCGCGCCGTGAAAAAGACCGCGCCCGCGATGTTTATCGCCATACGGCGAAAACCATGGCATTTTTCGACCTGTCGCCCAGTGATAATCTGGTCGAGGTTTTACCCGGTGGCGGCTGGTACACACGTGTTCTTCTGCCCTATGTTTCGCCCGATGGCGGCTGGTATGGCATTAATTATAGCCCGGATTTGCGCACGGGCATTTTTAACGCTGCGGACAGAGTAATCAGTGATGATGCTTTGGCTGAATATAAACAGTGGCCACAAAAATACCCCGAAACCGCCAAGCGTAATGGCCCGGAAAACGCCGCCATTAAAGGGGCGTTTCTCTTCAGCATGGTGCCTGACCAAGACAAGGGCACTATGGACGGCGTTTTTTTCATCCGCGCCATCCACCATCTGAACCGTATTGACCCTAAGTTCTTTGAAGAATCTATTGCCAACAGCTACGCCCTTCTAAAGCCCGGCGGCATTGTTGGTGTGGTGCAACACCGGGCCAGGGAAGACTATGGCGATGTGGATTATGACACCACAGGCAATAAGGGCTATATGAAGCAATCCTATGTCATTGATATGTTTGAAAAAGGCGGCTTTGTGCTGGATGAAGCCAGCGAGATCAATGCTAACCCCAAAGACACCGCTGATTATGAAGGTGGCGTGTGGACCCTGCCCCCTTCTCTGCGGGGCAAGGACGAAACCAAGCGAGAGGATTATGTCGCCATTGGCGAATCCGATCGCATGACCCTGCGGTTTCGCAAACCGTCCTGATACCACGAGTTTATTATGTTCAAAACACTGACGCTAGCTATAACGGCGGCCTTGATTGCACTGGTCATTATTGTGGTCGCACGGACCATGATGCTATCCCCTGCTGTTAAAGTCGCAGAGGGCACCCTTGCCAATTCATCCGTGTATTCAGCCGAGGCCATTGCCGAACGCCTCTCGCGGGCGGTGCAAATCAAGACCATATCCTGGGGAAACCGCACCCACGACAACCAGGCCTTTGCAGATTTTTCCAGTTTCTTGCAAGACAATTATCCGACCGCACACACCGCCATGAGCCGCGAGGTAGTGAACGGGAAAAGTCTATTGTATCGGTGGAAAGGCACTGACCCGGATAGCAAACCCATCGGTTTTATTGCCCATATTGACGTTGTCCCGGTGGAAGCTGGCACGGAAAAAGGCTGGACACGTCCGCCCTATTCCGGTGCCCGGCAAGACGGGGCCGTGTGGGGACGGGGCACGCTGGACAACAAAGGACAATTGATCACCTTGATGGAAGCTGTGGAGCATTTGGCCACTGCGGGGTTTCAACCAACACGCGACATCTATTTGATGTTTGGCCATGACGAGGAGGTCGGCGGCTTTGATGGTGCCGGCACCATTGCCGATGTGCTGAAACAACGCGGCGTTCACTTTGCCTGGACCCTTGATGAAGGCTCGGCACTAACCAAGGGCATCATTCCTGGCTTTGCCCAGCCTTTGGCTTTGATTTCCATTGCTGAAAAAGGTTCCACAACCCTGCGCCTGACTGCGAACGCGCCCGGCGGGCATTCGGCCACACCGGGTCATGATACTGCTGTAAGCATTGCAGCCCGGGCCGTTGTCTCCATCAGTGACAACCCCTACCCCCTGGTTCTCGACCAGAGCATGGTCGCGTTTTTGCATGCCATCGCAACGGAAATGCCGTTTGTACAGCGTATGGTTCTGGCCAACCTGTGGCTGACCGGCCCGATGGTGAAAAAGCAACTGGCCGGCAAAAGGGTCACGGCGGCGGCCTTGCACACCACGACCGCCCCAACGATCATCAGGGGTGGTACTAAAGTGAATATCCTGCCGCAAAGCACCATCGCCATGATTAATTATCGCATTCATCCGCGCGACAATGCCGCCGCCATCAAAACCCGCGCCGAAGCCATCATCAACGATGCGCGCATCACCATTGAAGTGGTCGGAGCGCGCGAGCCTACTGCACAATCCTCTACCCGCTCACAAGGGTATCATGACATTGAACAAAGCATTACAGCCGTTTTTGGCTCTATCCCCGTTGCACCGTTTCTAACCTTGCAAGGCACGGATTCGCGCCACTACACCACTTTGGCTGACGACAATTACCGCTTCGCACCGTTCATCTATAGGTCCAGAGACTTAAGCCGCATTCACGGTACCGATGAGCGCACCTTCGTTGCAGACTTGCCCCGGGCCGCAGCGTTTTATGAAGCCTTGATCCGCGCCGCCTCGGATACCAGGTAAGTACAACGCCGCGCGCCAGCAAACATATGCTCTTCACGCGTGACACTGGCATTGGGGCCTAGCACGCGGGTGAAAACATCCAACTCATTGGCGCAAAGTCGCGTGCAGGTTTGCGCCGCCGCACAGATCGGGCAATGGTTCTCTATTAACAACCAGTCTTGGCCGTCGCGCTGGACCTCGGCCATATAGCCCTCGCCCGTACGTAGATGTGCCAGAGCATGCACCCGCGCCTCCAGGGTTTTGGCGTCCACAAGGGCGGCTTCATAACTGCGCCTTTGCGCCGCGCTGTGCCGATCAATAATATCTTCCAGCCCCTCATCGCCAAATTGCGCCCGCATATGGCCGAGCAAGTCCACCGCCAACTCCTGATGTGCATCGGGGAACAAGCCATGCGCCTTATCTGTCAACGCCCATGATTTAGTTGGGCGCCCACGCCCCGAAGGCACTGAATGGGCGCTCACCAGCCCCTCGTCCTGCAAAGCATAAAGATGTTGGCGCACCGCCATGGCGGTAACATTAAAACGCGTAGCCAGACGTGAGGCCGGTTGCGGTCCCTGCCGTTTCAGTACGTCCATAATGGCGCTGCGGGAATCACGAAGGGGTGTTGTTTTATCATTCTTTATAATTGGCATACCTTTTTATAAAGCGCTTGCTTTGTTTATCAAGTCCCGTTATATAAAATTTATTCTTTAATTAATGGAGTGCCCAATGGTCCGTCTTGAACATGCCAACCTCGTGGTCAATGATATTGAGCCGACATTGGCTTTTTTGAAAGCCGCCTTCCCCCATTGGCAGGTGCGCGCCTCTGGTCCCTCTATTTGGTATGGCAAGCCCCGAAAATGGCTGCATTTTGGTGATGATTATACCTACATAACCCTGAATGATAATGGCGATGGGGTGCCCCGTGACCTCGCTGGCCATGCCCCGGGCCTAGCCCATCTGGGCTTTATTGTTACCAATATTGATCGCCTGATTGAGCGCCTGAAACGCCACGGATATACCCCCAGCGTAGGCTTGGATACGGTAGCGCACCGGCGGAATGTTTATTTCATTGACCCTGCCGGGCTGGAATTTGAGTTTGTTGAATATCTCAGCGACGATCCGGCAGAACGCAATGTCTCAGAAGAATGCTAAATCCATGCAGCTAAATCAGATAACTTTGCCCGCCCTTGATGTAGAGACGGCCCGGGATTTTTATATCAAGCTGGGCTTTACCCTGATTGTTGATGGCGACCAATATGCACGCCTGCAAGCACCCAAAGGCGGCACAACCTTGTCCGTGCAAAAGGTCGAGTGTCTGCCCCAAGGCCCCTGCCCCAAAATCTATCTGGAATGCCAAAGTGCCGCTGCACTGGACCAACGGGTCAAAGCCTTTGCGGCAAAGGGTATAAAATTTGACACCTTGCCCACAGACCAGCGCTGGCTCTGGCGCGAGGCTTGGCTGCGCGATCCGGCAGGCAACAAAGTCTGCCTTTATTATGCTGGCGAAAACCGCCTCAATCCACCCTGGCGCGTAGCGTAAAAGCCTTACTAACGCGGCAAAACACCATCCAGCTCGCCAAAACGCGCCAGCGCTGTGCGATTTTTATTGGCCAGCGCCCCATCCCCAAGGCGGGGCACGCGCGCGCTGTCGGTTTCGTAATTTGCTGCAACGAAGGTTTGCGCAAAGCCTTCCCCCTTTTCGGCGCGCCGCACCGCACCAGACATTGCGACAAGACGCAGCACGCTGTTTTTCTGGCTAAAACGGGCGAAGCCACGATAGCAAAAATGCTCCTCAACATAACGATGGCTCAGCTGTACCAGTGCCGTCATCAGCGCATAATAAAAATCGTTCAGATTTGGTCGAGACAGGATAAAGGACACAAGGGTCTCGTCTTTCGCACCATTCCCAAGCACTTCTGGCAATTGGCTGCTGGGTGTAGCGTCCAGTGCAATTTGCACCACGGCACTGCGGTAATCCCCCCGAAAATTAGTGGTGTTCACGGTCAGTATTCCGATAATGAAGATTGAACTTCATCGTTTAAGATCGCGCTCTTGATCCTCAGCTCGACTTATACGGCACACATGCCGTTAAATATCTTCAGGCACTTTTAGTTTTGTCTTGATTTGCAATAGATCTACTTTTGGATACAGCAGTCCTAACAGCGCTGATCAATTTGGCGGGATCGATTGGTTTTGGCACGTAATCGTTCATACCTGCTGCAATATAAGTTTCACGGTCACCTTGTAGGGCGTTGGCGGTGAGGGCGATAACGGGTTTGTTTTGATTTGGTCCATTACTTGCTCTAATTTTTTTAACAACTTCTGTGCCATCCATCTTTGGCATCTGGATATCCATCAATATTACATCGAAAGGCTTCGCGAGTAATATTTTTAGAGCTTCTTCACCATCCTCAGCAAAGGTTAGGTCGCTTTTTAGCGGCTTTAGAAACGCGCCCAACACACGGCGATTAAGCTCATTATCCTCTGCGGCTAAGATCGACAATTTGCGGCGTGCCTGTTTGGGTGTATCTGCGACTATCTCATTGACTTTGTCAGACGGCTCTAAAACTTGAGAAACAATCGGGGCAGGAATTTCCACTGTGAAGCACGAACCCTCCCCTTCTTGTGATGTAACGTTTATGTCACCACCCATAAGGCGGGCCAGCTTCAATGATATTGCTAAACCAAGCCCTGTGCCACCAAAACGCCGTGTCATAGATTTATCAGCTTGCTCAAAGGCATTAAACAGGCGTGATTGAGCCTTTTTTGAAATGCCAATCCCAGTATCAGAAACATCGAAATGTAACGTTGCTATGTCACTTTTTTTATTCACGATACTAACAGATAATCGCACTTCGCCTTTACTTGTAAACTTAATACCATTTGACAGCAGGTTGTACAAAACCTGCCGCAGCCTCGTCCCGTCAATTTTGACGTAGCCAGGCACGTCGTCCTCTATCGTGCATACCAAGTTAATTCCATTTTCTTTGGCTTTTGGTTCCCATAATCGATTCAATCGTCTCACAAGATGCACAACATCAACTTCCGTTGGGCTGATGTCCAATTTACCGGCTTCTATTTTTGAAAAATCCAGAATATCATTCAGCACCGACATTAAAATCTCGCTGCCATCGATCATCGTTCTGACATGCTCACTATCTTCTTCACCAAGCTCTGACGACTTGAGCAAGTGCGCCGAACCTAGGATAGCATTCATCGGCGTGCGTAATTCGTGGCTCATCATCGCCAAAAACTCTGATTTTGCTTTATTTGATGCGTCAGCTGCGTCAGCCAGTAATTCCGCTTTATCTTTGGCGCGTTCTGCTTGCTTTATAAGGTATGTGTTTTCCTCGGCCTCGCTTTTTAGCATAAAAGCCGCTTGAATAATTGCACCGGCCTCAAAGCGCTTTGACCTGAGCACCGGAAGCACAATATTCTGCTTGCCTTCAGCAAGACCATGCATCACTCGTGCTAAATCTTTGATTGGACTCGCAATTGTGCGACCTATCAAGGAAGAAACAAATAAGGCAAACGCTATTGCGATGCCGATGAATAATGCTGTTCGGCCATTTGCCTCTTTGGTTTTTTTTTGAGTTCCTTCCAGCATGATTTGGGCTTTGTTTTTGGCAAAAGTGAGGATCTTGTCGATAGATTTTTCAAGATCTCGTCGCGCCAGTAGATCTGCATCGCTGAGCTTTATTAATTGATTTTCCGAATTGCCATTTTTGATGGCGGTAAGTAAGCGCTTATTGATATCTAACCAGCGTAGAAACTGAAAATTGGCCAAATTTATTGTTTCTTTATCTCCCAAATAACGATTATATATCAAATAGTAATTAGCCCTCATTGCGGTATCGTAGGCTATAAGCCCTTGTTCATACCGAGAGAAATTATCCTCGCCACCGCGTAATACTGCCTGATCTTTAAGATAAGCCACTACGAAAAGTGACTTTTCAATGCTTAATGCTGCATTGCTCACGGCCATAGGGTGCTCTAAGATTTCTTTGCTGGCTGTGGTGGCACTGTTAGAATCAACAACGATCGCGATTCCAAACATAATCATGATGAAAACAAGAATTATGTTACTCGAAATAATACGTTCAAAAATAGTCCGATCATACCACCACTGACAGACCCTGTTGTAAACTTTTTTGAAGCGGCCTTGGTCGTTAAAAGGTTTCACATCCAGTGCGCTGATTGTTTTCAGGGCTGCTTTGCGTCGTGTTTTTGTGGTTACTAACCTTGTAACATCCGAGCGAATTGACGTGTATCCGTTGACGTTTCCCGTTGCATCTAAATCAGGGGTAATGGTTGTATCTACCCAGTAAAAACGACCGTCTTTTGCCTTATTTTGGATTATACCGCGCCATGTTTTACCAGCGGAGATCTGCTTCCAGATCTTTTCAAAGAATTTTGGCGGGTGAGCCCCTGAGTTAACAATGGCATGAGTATTGCCAATCAGTTCGTCGCGCTCATATCCAGATATTTCTACAAATTTATCGTTGACAAAGGTGATGACACCATCTGCGTTTGTGCGGACAATTATGGCATGCAAATTAGTTGCATTATTTATGTTTTGGTTGTCGTTCATACGCTTTGCGCCTACCACGCATTGACCCCTTTTTTTATAAACTAATGCTTGAGCTTAAAAAGCTAGGGACTATTTAATTTAGAAATCGTAAACATTGCTCATGTGTCCGTCTTTATATGCAGTGGGACAAATTTCACTTTGATACCCGCGAAGTTTTTACTCATCCTTTGTTGCAGTATAGGCCCATAATGGAGTGGATAATCCAGTGACAGGTCTAGTGTGCGTGACAAAAACAAGTGACTTAGTGCAATCCATGTATGGCTCTTTTCTGTTTGTTTATTAGGGCCATCTCTATTTGATGCGTCGCCTGAAAGATTAAGGGAGCGGGTCTTAGGGCCAAGGCCCTACCCCGTCACGGCCTTCATGGTATCCATAAAGCTGTCGATGTCTGTGGACACTTCGCTAGATACATCGTTGACAACCTTGGTGGATGTATTCATTTCATTGGCTGAATCGCGGGTTTTTTCGATAGCCGTTTGCAGCAATACAACCGCTTCTGACATACGCCCGGTTTCATTGGAAACCGTATCAATGCTGCTGGAGATTTCATTGGTTGCCGCGCCCTGTTCTTCCACCGCCGCAGCAATCGCCGTGACGGCCTCGTTCACCTGAACCATTCGGTTGGAGACGGCCTCGATCACCTGAACCGCATCGCGGGTAAGGCTCTGGATGGCTTCCACCTGGGTCCGCACTTCATCAGTTGCAGAGCCAGTCTGGGCGGCAAGCGCCTTCACTTCCTGAGCGACGACCGCAAATCCTTTTCCCGCCTCACCAGCCCGGGCGGATTCTATGGTGGCATTTAGCGCCAAAAGGTTTGTTTGCTCGGCAATACCGGTAATGATTTCCACCACATCGCCAATTTTAACACTGGCCTCAAAAAGCGCATTGATTTGTTCAGAGGCATTTTGCGCCTCCGCAGCACTTTCACTTACCAATTCGGCAGAGTTTGACACCTGACGGCCAATCTCCTGAATAGAAGCAGATAATTCTTCCGTTGCGGTAGCTACCGCCTGCACACCATCGGCACTGGAAGAGGAAGCCTCGGCCACCACTTCGGCTTCCCGGTTGGAATCATCCGCCAGTCCTAAAAGAGATTCTGAAGATTGCTGCAGAGATGACATAGATTCCTTGATGGAATCAAAATTGCCCTTCACACCAGTTTCAAATACACCTCCAGCCGCAGAAAATTCTTCATTTTTATGGCTCATGGCTTCAATGCCATTATTGATTTCCTGCGCCACTTCACGAAATCTGCCATTTAAGCCATCGGGCAAGATTTTGCGCTCAAATACACCGCTGCTAAAAGCCTTCATGCAAGCCCCGGCATCGCGCACAAAAAACTCAGTCAGATCCATCAGATCGTTAAAGGCATGCTGCATGCTACCAATTTCATCGGTACGCTTTATGTTCAAAATTCTTTTTGTAATTCGGCCATTTTTCACAACATCCATCGTTTCAGAAAGCGAAATTATTGTACTGATAGCACGTTGCCCAACGTATCCAATCAGGCCAACAACGCTAAGGGCAACCAATAACATGCTGATGGCTAAGATTTGGGAAATAGAGCGTTGCTTTTTTGCTGCTCTGATAACCACGGCGCGCTCTTGCTTGACGTGCGCTGACAATTTATCAATTTCTGCTTCATTGGCCTGTAGTTCCTTGTTTATTTTTTCGGCAGCAGCATCAAAACTACTCATCATAGGGTTCCCGCCCTCCGGACCATCGGCAATGTAGGCCTCAGCCATTTTGCGTCCTGCCTGGTAATATAGTGGGAAAGCACGCTGAATATTTTCAGTCGTTTTTACTACATTTTTCAAATCCATGGATTGGGCAAGGCGGATCGCTTCATCTGTATCTTTTTGAAATTTTCTTGCATAAGATTGGGCTTCATCAAAGCCATCATCCAAGCCGTCCAAGCCACGGGTAGCGGATATATCGGTTACCCATTGCTGCACCTGCACCACATCAAAGCGTATATCTTTGGATATTTTTATAAGCGGAATAATCGTATTGAGTACTTCTGCGTTTTGTTCTTCTGCATGGCGTTCTACCTGCGTAGCACTTTTTTCTATAAACTCAGATACGCCAAAAAGCCCAAGAGCGGAAAATATAACCCCAACAATGGCAATCAGGCCAAATTGTTTCAAATTGATAGACATTTTTTCTTACCCTTTATCTTAAGCTGCAATGGACTGTTGCGAAACCAGATTGAAAAGCCATTTGGTGTAATCAGTAGAGCTTTGCGCACCGATTTTATCCAAAAGGACTTTGTGCGCAGCCATGGCCGCTTCTTTTGGGTGACCAATCTCAGATTCTATTTTGCACAGGTGCGCGTACAACGCTTCAACATCAGTGCGAACATGAGAGGGCATGCGCCGTCGCGAAGAATGATAGCCATAGATCTCACCAGTATCCATTGATGTGATAGGCGTGACGTGGGCCAGCACCCAGTAAAACCCACCACTATTGGTACGGTTTTTAACGAACGCAAAGACTTCCTCACCTTTACTGATATAGGTCCATAAATGATAAAATATGGCCCGTGGCATATCCGGGTGGCGGATAATATTATGAGGCTGCCCCAGCATTTCTGCTTCTGTAAGCTCAGCTATTCGTTGAAAAGCTTTACTGGCATAGGTCAATCGACCTTTTTTATCAGTCTTGGTGACCAAAAGGTCAAATTCGCCGACAACAGTCTCTCGATAGCTAGTGCTTTGGTGTCCAATACTATTCATCTTATTACCCCGAATATATGCCAAACGTGACTGATTCGTATAAGAAAACGCTAGGTTCCAGACTCATATGGCTAGTCAACTTGCCGCATTGTGTTGTCCATTTTAGTTAACAAATCGTATATAATAGCAATCCTTAGAGTCTGACTCGAAAGTTTATGTTTGATTACAGAGCCTTGCGATACGCCTGATGAGGATACGGATATGGGCGATGAGTATCCATGCGGTAGAGCTTTC
>NVVV01000074.1 GCA_002733495.1 Robiginitomaculum sp. | reverse complement strand
TCGCGCCGCCTATGAAGACATGGGTGTGCTGCACTTTGCCGATAATGATATTGATGCCATGCAGGCCGATGACGAGCGCATTGCCGCCGATTTTGACGCGCGCAAGGCCTATGTTTCTGCTATTGCCGCCAAGGGTGGCATTGGCAAAGCGGCGGATGCCAATGCCGCTGAATAACTGACGTGTTAAGGTAGGTTTTAGAAGAAAGTCCCGGGCGAAAACGCCCGGGACTTTCTTTATATGCCAGCAGGGCGTGCGCATTATGACTTGCCCACAGCCTGTCTTGACAGGGCGCCCCTCTGTGAGAGTATTCAATAAGCAGTTATGGGCTACAAATATGATATTGCTGACCCCGGCGATACGACGAATCATATTACAGGCAAGGGTGTGTGTTTTTCGCACGGTCACGTTGGTTGCACTGGTCTTTTTCCAGTCTAACCCTGCTTTCGCATTACCACTTAAAGATACCTCCAAGCGTCAATCTGCCTCAGCATGTCCTGATGCACAGCACCAGAAAGCCAGCGCGGTCCTTAAAGACGCTTTTGATGGCGATCAGGACGATCGGAAAAAGTTAAAATCTGTAGGCTTGGCCAATGTTTCCAAACGAGACGTCAAGAGACGGGAATTAGTCTCCGTGGTCTTCGCACAAGGGTGCATGATTAGCGCAAAAGACTATTATTTCGCCTCCAGGGTGTTTCAGCATGGCAACGTGCCGGACCATTATTTCCAGGCTTATCTTTGGGCCAGCGCTGCCGTCAATTTGGGCTATCTTGAGGCACAAAACATATTCCCAAATCTATTGATCGCTATTTGATCAACAGCGGCTATATGCAGTTGTTCGGTACGAACGCGCACTGTGCGCCTCCAAAAAACGCCCAGCCTGACCGCTCTGGGGCCAATTTTGTGTGCTGTTTATCCTCTGTAGTTCCTGAAATTTCAGATGATGTTCGATCAGCCTATGGCGCCCCCTCATTGCAGAACCGTATCCAATGGGTACAAGAGATGAACCAGAGCATCGCCCCGAGTGCCGCCCCTCTTTGTACAGACACACTGGTAAAGCCACCGCGTGGTGTGTTCCCTGGGATTTGGTAAACGGCCAGACCTTTGTCTGAAATTACGACCTTCCACCTAAGCCTGAAGTTAGTTCGCAACTGCAATGAAAATGTCACGGCAAGCTCTGTGCATTCCCTTGCCGTGATTATCTGGGAAACGTCACGATAAAGGCCGTACCAAGGCCCGGCTTGCTCTGAACGCTCAGCCCTCCTTGATGGCGATTGACGATATGCTTAACAATGGCCAGACCCAGGCCTGTGCCTGAACGCTTTGCGGTCTTGCCGGCTTCTACGCGGTAAAATCTCTCCCCAAGGCGAGGCAAATGGTTGGGGGCAATTCCCGGTCCGCTATCGCGGACGGTTAAAACGACAAAGTTCTGATCGGGCTTGCGTGGGGTTTCCACGATGCTCATCGAAGGCGCATTTTCACCCAGAGGCTTAGGGGTCTGGCTATAGTCCTTGTATGAAACATTGGGCTTTAGCGTCACCAGAACTGTGCCACCATCGGGGGTGTATTTAATCGCATTATCGATCAGGTTCTGCGCTATCTGGATCACCTGGTCCCGCTCTGCGGTGATAGGGGCTGGTGCTTCGGGCAGGCGAAGATCGAGACTGATATTGCGTTTGCGGCTCATTGGGGTCAGGGCATCACAAACATCCGTCAGGACGCAGGCCAGATCAAGCTGGTCCTTCGGGGGCAAATGGGCATCCATTTCAATGCGGCTAAGGGATAAAAGGTCATCAATCAGCCGCCCCATGCGGGCGGCCTGATCAGCCATGATGCCCAGGAAGCGTGTTCTGGCTTCGGCATCATCCTTGGCGTGGCCAAGCAGCGTGTCGATATAGCCACTGAGCGAGGCCAGAGGCGTGCGCAATTCATGACTGACATTGGCCAGAAACCCGGCCCGCATGTGTTCCGCGCGGTGCAGATCTGTTTCATCATGAAAAACAAGCGCAACATGATGCTTGGCCTGTGGCAAGGCCAGAATGCGCATATGGCGCTCTTTGGGGCGACGAAGCGTAAGGCGTATATCTTCTTGTTGCTGGTTATTGCGGGCCCGGTCGGTCACGGCCAACACTTCGGGGTGGCGAACAAAAAGTGACAGCATAATTCCATGTTCAAAGCCCGGATAAATTGTGCGTGCCGCCAGATTGGCGCCCTCCACTCGCCCTTGCGCATCAACCAGTATTAAGGGATCTGGCAGGCTTTCCAGAACATCTGGCGCGGGCAGGCGTCCATCGGACAAGGGGCTGTCCTCAGGCGCGTCAGGCTTGGGCGCTTCGGTGGAGGCGGGGCGAAGGGCAAGCCACACTAGTCCAGCCGCAATGGCTCCGCTCCAGAGGCCTAAAGCTATTGATATGCCGCCAAGGGCCGCCATGGCCACAGGGGCCAGTCCCGCAATCAGTATGGCAAGGCTGCGTTTCAAGCGTGGGTGAGGCCCCATGACTTTTATCCTGTACGCAAGGCAGGTGTGCCTGCGATCGTGCGGGTAAGGATGCAGGCAATCCCCTGAAGTATCAAATGCTTTTCTTCTACCTTCCTCCGTCAAAGAGGCATAAATGAACCATTCTGGCAGATCGACTGTCCTTAAATCTGAAAAATATGCATCTAAATTTCGCCCTGATGCATCTTTAGACATACAAACCAGCGTGAATATGGTGCCTTGCCTGTTAAAAGCACACCAAAAACGCTGAATGTTACAAAGACGTGAGAGGATTATGAAATTCGAGAAATGTTTATTGATTATCAATAATTATTGATTGACATTCGCGATGTATCAGATAAGTTTAATGCTAGAAAACAGAATTTTCCGGGGACGATTAATGTCTAAAAAATGGCTGATGACGGCGGCACTTTTAAGCCTCAGCGCCTGTGCCAGCGTCAATACGACGGCAGAGCTGACGCAGGATCTGCGTATCAGCGCGCCGACAAGCTGGAAAAGTCTGTCCCATCAAGATAACGTTCAGGCCATTAACTGGCTTGCTGAATTTAATGATTCAGGCTTAAGCGCACTGGTTGGCGAAGCGCTGACCCATAACCATAATCTGTTAGCCAGCGCCGAGCGCATAGAGCAAGCCAAGGCCCTTGCGATTTCCGGCGCGGCGGCCCGTCTGCCCAGCGTGAATTTGGCCTCAAGCGCAACGCGTAATCTCATACAGAATGTGCCGGATACAAAAAGTTATGGCGCAAGCCTCTCTGTGAGTTGGGAAGCTGATCTTTGGGGGCGTATCGCAGACCGGGCCAAGGCTGGGTATGCCAGCGCTGATGCCGCCAAAGCCGACTATGAGGCCGCACGTCTGTCTATCGCTGGCCAGACCGTTCAGGCTTGGTTTGATCTTGTTGAAGGTGCTCAGCAAGTGGCACTGGCCCAGGATGATCTGCAAACCCGCCAGCGTTCTTCGCGTCTGGTCGAGCGGCGTTATGGTCGCGGTGTATCCAGCTCGCTGGACGTGCGTTTGGCCCGCTCTGCTTTGGCTGGATCAGAGGCTACGTTGGCCCTTCGTGAACAATTGGTGGCCAATGCGGGCAGGCGGCTTGAATTATTGCTGGGGCGTTATCCGGCCAATGCCATCGAGGCCGCTTTAAGCTTGCCTGTTTTAGCTCCCCTCTCTGGTGTTGGAAGGCCAGAAGACGTATTGGCCCGGCGTCCGGACATACGGGCTGCCGAAGCGCGCCTGACCGCTTCGGGGTTGCGGGCATCAGAGGCGCGCAAAGCCTTGTTACCGCGCCTGTCGTTTACGCCCAGTGCCTCGACTGGTGGGGCAAAGTTCTCCGATATTTTTGACCTGGATACTCTGGCCGGACGATTGTTAGGCAATCTGGCCCAGCCGGTGTTTCAGGGTGGGGCTTTAAAGGCCGAGGTCAGGCGCACCCGCGCCGCCCAGCGCGAGCAGATTGAGACCTATGCTCAACTGGTCTTGCGGGCCTGGCGTGAAGCCGAAGATGCACTGGATGGCGAGGTTTATCTGGCCCGACGCGAAGCTGCCCTTACCGTATCAACCACTGAAGCCCAGGAAGCTGAAAAGCTGGCCATTCGTGAATATGGCCGTGGTGTCGGCACAATCTTTGAAATGCTGGATGCGCAACGCCGCAGAATCAGCGCCCAGAGCCAATTGATTGCCGCCAGCAAAGAGCGCGCCGCAAACCGTGTGCGCCTGCATCTGGCCATTGCCGGAGATTTTAATACGCAGGTGGTCAAAACCGCCGCATTTGTCGATGAGGACACCTCCCTATGAGTATCAACCAAAATAGTGCTGACCCTTTGGTCAAACCCAAACGAAAATCAAAAAACCCGGCCTTATTGTTGTGGCGCGGTTTGATATTTGCATTACCCGCTGTTGTCATCGTTGGCGGCGTAGTCGGCGTGATGATCATGGGCGCGTTAAAGCCCAAGCCGGAAAAAAAGGAAGAAGCGTTAAAACCCGCGCCGGTACTGGTGGCTTCACCGCGCCTCGAAACGGTGCATTTGGCGATCAACACACAAGGCGAAGTGCGCCCGCAGACGGAGATTGATGCGGTGCCGCAAGTGTCTGGCAAAATTGTCTATGTCGCGCCAGGCTTCATTGATGGCGGGTTTTTCAATAAGGGTGATGTTCTGGTCCGCATTGAGGATGCCGATTACAAATTGCGGGTCATTCAGGCTGAGGCCCAAGTGGCCCAGGCCGAACAGCGTCTGGCACGGGAGCGGGCCGAGTCTGAAATTGCCAAACATGACTGGGCTGAGCTGGGCGAGGGCGAAGCTTCACCATTGACCCTGCGCATTCCGCAAATGGCCGAAGCGCAAGCCGTGCTCGATTCTGCCAATGCCAGTCTGGCCGATGCAAAATTGCAACTTTCCCGAACGATAATCCGGGCGCCATTTACCGGTCGGGTGCGCAACAGAAATGCAGATTTTGGTCAATATGTGACCATTGGCACCCGACTGGGGCGTATTTTTGCAACACAGATTGTCGAAATCCGTTTGCCTTTGACAGATACAGAACTGAGCCAATTGGACTTGCCACTGGCCTTTGTTGAAACCCGCGATAATCCCGGTCTCAAGGTTGACCTGTCAGCCATTGTGGCGGGCATTGAGCGTCACTGGACCGGGCGGATTACGCGCACAGACAGCGCCATTGATCCGCGTACCCGGGTGCTGTTTGCCTTTGTTGAGGTGGTCGACCCTTATGGCAAGGGCGCCGATGAGGGCGTGCCCCTAGCCGTTGGTCTTTTTGTTGATGCCCATGTGCAGGGCCGGGAAATACCGGGCGCTCTGGTGGTGCCACGGACAGCACTGCGCGGTGATAATACGGTCTATGTTGCCAAGGCAGACAACACCCTGACCATGAGAAAGGTGACGGTGGCCTCCTCCAACCGTGACCGGGCTGTCCTTCTGGCAGGCATAACGACGGCGGACAAGGTGATTACCTCGCCCGTGCGTGCCGCTGCCGAAGGCATGAAAATTGAAACCGTTGAACGCACTGCCGTGGCTCAGGCCGCGACTGATGCGCCTACGGCCAATTAAGGGGAGCTGGCAATGAACGGCATTATAAAATGGTGGGCGCAAAATAAAGTTGCTGCCAACCTTCTGATGATTGCCATCCTGATTGGCGGGGTGGTTGGGTATGTGCGCATTGAACGCGAATTGGACCCTTATGTAGAGTTTCCGGGCGCTCAGGTCAGTGTCCTTTGGCTGGGCGCTTCGCCGCAGGACATTGAAGACCAGATCGTCGTGCGTATGGAAGAGGCGGTCAGCCGGGTTAAAGGCATCGACAAGATGTGGTCGGTGGCCTCGGAAAGCGTCGGCACACTGATTGTGATTGGCGATCAAGACCTGAACAGTGCAGATTTCCTGCAAGAGATAAAGCGCGAAATAGACTCGATCACCACCTTTCCGACCGCCGCCGAAGAGCCGCAATTGCGCCTGTTTGCCAATAATAGCGAACTGATGCGTGTGGCTATTTCCGGTGATGTGGACGAGCGGGTGTTATCTCGCCTTGCTGAAGAAGTGCGCCGCGAAATCGCGCTTATTCCCGGTGTGCCGCAGGTCAATCTGTTTGGCACGCGCAATGAGGAGGTCTCCATTGAAGTTACCGAAGCGTCCTTACGCCGCTATGGGCTGAGTTTTACAGATGTCACCCGAGCCATCCGGGGCACATCGGTTAATATTTCGTCGGGCAATATTCGCACCAAGCTGGGGGATATGCAATTGCGTACCCGCCAACGGGCCGATAATCGCGAGGACTTTAACAAAATTATTATTCGCCAGACCCCGGATGGTGCAACCATCCGTGTGGGCGATGTGGCCAACGTCAAGGATGGCTTTTCCGAAGTGAACATGCGGGCCACTATGAATGGTGAACGCGCGATTCTGGTCAATGTCATGAGCGGCCCAAAAATGGACGTGGTGAAAATTGCCAAAGGGGTGAATGCCTATATAGAGAAAAAACGCGGCCAATTGCCCGAAGGGGTGTCTCTGACCCTGTGGAATGATGCTTCGGTTGCCTATAATTCACGTATCAGCACCATTGCCTCAAACTTCTTTTCCGGCCTGGTGCTGGTGTTGATCACGCTGATGTTGTTTTTGCGTCCGGCGATTGCCCTGTGGGTAGCGGCGGGTATTGCCACGGCATTTGCTGGTGGGTTGGCTTTGCTGCCGCTTTTGGGCGTGTCTTTTAACATGATTTCCACCTTTGCATTTTTGCTGGTTATTGGCGTGATTGTGGATGATGCCATTATTGTCGGCGAGGCCATTCACCGAAAAACCGAAGACGGTGAAGAAGGCATAGACGCGGTGGTTTCAGGCACACAAATGGTGTTAAAGCCTGTGATTTTTGCTGTACTGACCACGATGATTTTCTTTGCGCCCTGGATGTATTTGTCTGGCGCAACCAAGGAATTTACCAGAGCCATATCGCTGGTGGTGATTTTGGCCCTGTTCTTCTCGTTGGTGGAATCCCTGCTGATTTTGCCCTCACATTTGTCGCACTTGAAACCCTATAACCCGCACTCGCGTCTGGCACGGTTTCAGGCAAAGATCGCCAACAGTATTTTATGGTTCTCTCACCATGTTTACCGCCCCATGATGAAGTTTGCTGTGCGGCGGCGTTATCTGACGGCCTCACTTTTTATTGCCACGGCGATCATGTCTATTGGTTTAATGACAACGGGCATTATGAAATTCACCTTCATGCCCGAGACAGAATCTGACCAGATCACCATTAATGTAACCTTGCCCCAGGGCACGCCCTATACCCGCTCCATGGAGGTTCTGGCGCAAATTCAGGTTGCTGAGAAAAAACTGGAAGAAGAGATTAGCGAGGGCGGAAAAACCCTAGTTGAAAACTGGTACACTCGTGCGCGTGAAAACAATGTGCTGGCGCTGGTCAAACTGGTGCCGCCCGAAACCCGGGCCTTAAGCGCCAAGGATACGGCGGCGCGTCTTCGTGAACTAATCGGCGCTGTGCCGGATGCTGAACAGATCACTGTTGAGTACCTACAAAACAATAATGGCCCGCCTTTGCAGTTTGTTCTGAACTCCACCGATATGGAGGCGCTGACCAAGGCTGCGGATGAATTGATGGTGCGCCTGCGCGGCTATGACGGTGTTTATAATGTGGTCAATGACAGCCAGTCGGCCACAGACGAGGTTCAGTTTAACCTCAAGCCCGGTGCGGAATCTCTCGGCATTAACATTACCGATGTGGCGCGTCAGATCCGCCAGGGCTTTTTTGGCGACGAAGTGCAACGCTTGCCTCGTGATGGCAAGGATGTGCGCGTTTATGTGCGCTATCCACGCGCGGACCGTGAATCGCTTGATTTTTTAAAAAGCATGCGTGTTCGCACCAATGATGGCCGTGAGGTGCCGCTTTATGCGGTAGCGGAAATGCACTTCGCCCCGGGGATCAGCCAGATCCTGCGCCGGGAACGCCAACGGGCCATCATCGTCAGTGCCGAAGTGGTTAATGAACGCATTGGCGATATTCAAAAGGACATGGAAGAAAATTTCTTTGATGACTTTGATGCGGATAACCCCAAAGTACACCGGGGCAATATCGGCCGGGCGCAGGGTCAGGCCGAGTTTATGAAAGAGCTGATTACCTTGTCACTGATCGCTTTTGGTGTGGCCTATATTCTGGTGGCCATTGCCTTTCGCTCCTACGCCCAGCCTTTGCTGATCCTGCTGGCGGCCATTCCCTTCTGCTTTATGGGCGCGGTTCTGGGCCATCTGGTTTTAGGCCAATCCATGAACCTCTTTTCGCTTCTGGGCTTTATGGCCGCGGCCGGGGTGGCGGTAAATGACAATCTGGTGCTGGTTGATTACGTCAACCGTCTGCGCGCCAATGGCGTGGGCGCGGCCCGCGCTCTGGTCGAGGCGGGTACGGAACGCTTCCGCCCGATCATCCTGACTTCGCTGACCACTTTTGTTGGCTTATTGCCCCTGTTGATGGCCAAGTCCATACAGGCACAGGTGCTGATCCCGGTGGCCATTGGTCTTTCTTACGGGGTGTTATTTGCCTTGTTTGTCACCTTGTTCTTTGTGCCGGCGCTTTATGCGATCGGGGCCGATGTCCGCCGCTTCTTTGTCTGGCTAATCACCGGCGTACCCCAGCCGCGCTTTGGGGAAAGCCTGGAAGAGCTGGACGGCGAGGACGTGGATCATCTGGAGGTCATGCCTGCGGAATGAGCGCACGTTAACAAAGATTAATATTGCGAAAGCCTCCGGCCCTTGCGGCTGGGGGCTTTGGCGTTAAATTCCACTGGAAAAGAAGGAAACACATCATGAAAAAACAGTTTTTAATCACCGGGGCTGTAATTGCCCTTTTGGCGGCTTGTAGTCCCGCCAACGAAACCGCCAACACACAGTCTGGCGATGAAACGGCAGAGGCCGCCAATACCGCCCCTGAACTGGGCAGCTTTGGTATTGATACCGCCGCCATGAATGCCGAAGTAAAACCCGGCGATGATTTTTTCCGCTATGTCAACGGCACGTGGCTGGATACGTTTGAGATCCCCGAAGATCGCACACGGTACGGCTCGTTCTCGGTTCTGACGGATCGTTCAGAAAAGCAGGTTAAGGGCATTATCGAAGATGCCGCCGCCAAATCTGCAGCACCGGGATCGGCTGAGCAAAAAGTCGGTGATCTTTTCGCCAGTTATATGGATGCGGATGCCATCGAAGCGAAGGGCCTGACCCCTTTGCAGGGTGATTTTGATAAAATCAATGCCATGAAAACCCATGAGGATGTGGCTGTCTTGATGATGGCACCGGACATGCAGGCGGGCGGTATTTTTGGTGGATTTGTCAATATTGATTCCAAACAACCTGACCAATATGCCTTTTACATGGGCCATGCGGGCCTTGGCCTGCCAGACCGGGATTATTATTTAAAAGACGATCAGCGTTTCAAGGATATCCGCGTCGCTTATGTCAAACATATTGCCAATATGCTGGACCTGGCCGGTGTTGAAGGTGCTTCGGACAAAGCCGACGCCATTATGGCGCTGGAAACACGTCTCGCCAATGATCATTGGGCGCGCAAGGATCGGCGTAATCGTGATCTGACTTACAACAAAATGACCATGGATGAGCTAGTCAGCTTCGCGCCGGGTTTCCCATGGCGTAAAGCAGCAGAAGTGGCAAAGCTGGGCGATCTGAGCACACTTGTTGTACGGGAAAAAAGCGCCTTTCCCAAACTGGCCAAGGATTTTGCCGAAACGTCAGTCGATGACTGGAAGGCTTATATGACGTTTAAGACGCTGAGCAATTATTCAGCACAATTGCCCAAAGCCTTTGATGATGAAAACTTTGCTTTTTATGGCACCATTTTACGTGGCCAACCAAAGCAGCGCGATCGCTGGAAACGCGGTGTCCGCATGGTCAGTGGCACATTGGGTGAAGCTATTGGCCAAGTTTACGTTAAAAAATATTTCCCGCCAGAATCCAAGGCTAAAATGGTCGAGCTGGTGGAAAACCTGCGCACGGCGCTGGGTGAACATATCGACAATCTGGAATGGATGTCACCGGAAACCAAGGTTGAGGCTCACGCCAAACTGGCGGCCTTTACGCCCAAAATCGGTTATCCGGACAAGTGGAAAGACTATTCTTCCATGACCATCAAACGTGATGACCTGATCGGCAATGTCCGTGCCGGCAATATGTGGGCCTATAACGACAATATTTCCAAGCTTGGCGGGCCAATTGACAAGGGCGAGTGGTTCATGAGCCCGCAAACGGTGAATGCCTATTACTCGCCACCTCGTAATGAGATTGTGTTTCCAGCGGCAATTTTGCAGGCACCTTTCTTTGACCCCAATGCCGATATGGCGGTGAACTATGGCGGCATTGGCGCGGTGATCGGCCACGAAATGGGCCATGGCTTTGATGATCAGGGCCGCAAATCTGACGGTACTGGCATGTTGCGGAACTGGTGGACTGACGCCGATGTCAAAGCGTTTGAAGAACGCTCAGCCAAGCTTGGCAAGCAATACGATGGGTTCGAGCCGATTGAAGGCCATCACGTTAATGGCGAGCTGACCATGGGTGAAAACATTGGCGATTTGGGCGGTATTAACTTTGCGCTTAGCGCTTATAAATTATCACTCAAAGGCAAAGACGCCCCGGTCATTGATGGCTTTACAGGTGAACAGCGTCTGTTCCTGTCCTGGGGGCAGATCTGGCGCGGCAAAATGCGTGATGAATCCCTGATCAATCAGATTACCACCAACCCGCATTCCCCCTCGCAATATCGCGCGAACGGGATCGTGCGCAATGTTGATGCCTGGTATGATGCCTTTGATGTGAAGGAAGGTGATGCCATGTATCTGCCACCAGAAGAGCGCGTTAAAATCTGGTAGCTCATTCTAGGGTCATCCCTCATACTTTTGAGAACCCGCACTGGCTCAGGCTAATGCGGGTTTTCTTTTATTCAGCCTACCGGGCTGGTGCGAAGCCGGTCTTATGCGCATTGAATGAATACGAAAACATACAACCTTAACGCGATATTCAGACTTGTTTTGTTCTAATTATAGGAGTAAAGTCCTAGTATTTGAATTTCGAGTTGTGAATGAAGCCGTTTTTGCTTGCCATACTGTTGTGTCTTTGCACGCATGCTAGCCCCGTTCAGGGGCGTGATACGCTTAGTGGGCCTATCGCCGCCGAGATGGTGCGCGTGGTTGATGGCGATACGCTGGCGGTACGGGCGCTCATCTGGCCGGGTCAGCATATTGATATCAAGGTCCGTCTGGCAGGCATTGATGCGCCCGAGCTGTTTCGCCCCCGCTGCGCTGGTGAACGTTTGCGCGCCAACGAGGCCCGCGATTTTCTGATCCGGCGCAGCGGGCCGAAAGTTATGCTGAAAGCAGTGCACTTGGGCAAATATGCCGGGCGTGTTATCGCCCGCGTAGAGAACAGCGCAGGTGAGGACCTTTCGGCATTGTTATTGGCCGCTGGGCTAGCCCATTCTATGGCGAACAAAGAAGGCTGGTGCCTTCAAAATGGCTAGGGGGCGTTCTCAATCATTTGAGCCAGATGACGGTGGCGACGAGCTGAAGCATTGCCATGTAATTTCGTGAGAGCCGCTCATAGCGTGTTGCGATA
>NVVV01000073.1 GCA_002733495.1 Robiginitomaculum sp. | reverse complement strand
CGGCTGGCGCCTTTGTGCAGGCCCAAAACCTTATGACACTCGGTTTGCGAATCACTCATGGACAAAAGGCTAGCGCCGAGGAATGATCGAGATGTAAACAACACCGTTATCTGTGGAGCGCCCCATGAGCAAAGAGCCATTAATTCCGCCCAGCCCCAGCGAAAAGACCTATCAGGACACCGCCCATGACGAGCCGGGCGAACTGTTTGCACGGCAAGAGCCGTTCGCGCTGTTTGCCGATTGGCTGGCCATGGCCGGTAAAAAAGAGCCAAACGACCCCAATGCCATGTGCCTGGCCACGGTTGACGCTGACGGTTTGCCCGATGCGCGTATGGTGCTTTTGAAAGATTTTGACGAGGCGGGCTTTGTTTTCTACACCAACACCCATAGCGCCAAGGGGGTTGAGCTTTCCGCCACCCCCAAAGCAGCCATGGTGTTTCACTGGAAAAGCATCCGCCGCCAGGTGCGCATACGCGGCGAGGTTTTGCCGGTGAGCGAGGCCGAAGCGGACGCATATTTTGCCTCCCGCGCCCGTGACAGCCGCATTGGTGCCTGGGCGTCCAAACAATCGCAAGAACTGGAAAGCCGCTTTGCGCTGGAAAAGCGCGTGGCAAAAAAAGCGGCCAAATTTGGCCTAGGCAAGGTGCCGCGCCCGCCCTTTTGGTCCGGTTATCGCCTAAGCCCCACGCAAGTAGAGTTCTGGCGCGACCGGCCCTTTCGCCTGCACGATCGGCTGGTGTTTTTACGGGAAAATGCGGCGGCGCACTGGACCAATGCGCGATTATACCCTTGAGTGAACGCTGTTCAAAAATATAATGAAGCGGGATAGGGGAGTATAATATGCAAGGTTTGATGCAGGACTGGCAACTGACGTGTGACAGGGTGATCACCCATGCCAAGATTAATCATCCGGATCGCGAAATTATTTCGCGTCAGGTGAGCGGCGCGATCACCCGCACTACCTATGGCGAGGTTTATGACCGCGCCCGTTTGCTTTCTTCGGCCCTGGTCAAGCGGGGCATCAAGCTCGGCGATCGGGTTGGCACCATGGCGTGGAATAATGCCCGCCATCTGGAGGTCTGGTATGGTCTTTTGGGCATTGCCGCGATTTACCACACGCTGAACCCACGCCTGTTTCCGCAGCAACTCAAATATATTGCCAACCATGCGGGCGACCGGATGATATTCACCGACCTGACCTTTGTGCCGACGCTCGAAGCCGTGCAGGACGATCTGACAAGCGTGGAAACATTCGTGATCATGTGTGATCGCGATGAAATGCCCAAAACCAGATTGCGTAACGCCATTTGCTATGAAGATCTCATTGCCGAAGGCGATGGGGATGTGCGCTGGGGCGATTTTGACGAAAATACCGCCTGCGGTCTTTGCTATACCTCGGGCACCACGGGCAACCCCAAGGGGGTTTTATACTCGCACCGCTCGAACATGCTGATGGGCATGACGGCGGCCATGGGCGGGGCAATGAATGTAACCGGATCAGACGTCTGCCTGATGGTGGTGCCAATGTTCCACGCCAATGCCTGGGCGCTGGCCTTTACCGCGCCGATGGTGGGGATGAAAATGGTCATGCCAGGGCCGTTTATGGACGGCAAATCCATTTACGAGCTGCTGGAGGGGGAGAAATGCACCTTCAGCGCCGCCGTGCCAACGGTGTGGTTGATGCTGCTGAACTATCTGGAAGAAAACAAGAAAAAGCTGCCCCACCTTGATCGCGTGCTGATCGGCGGGTCGGCCTGTCCGCGCGCTATTATGGAAACCTTTGACAAGGACTATGGCGTGCAGGTGATCCATGCCTGGGGCATGACCGAAACCTCACCCTTGGGCACGGTTTCGCATATCGAGCCGGAAATTGCCGATCTGCCTTATGAAGAACAGCTTTCTTATCGCTTGAAACAGGGCAAACCGCCTTTAATCGTGGAAATGAAAATCGTTGATGATGATGGCAATGACCTGCCCCGTGATGGGGTGGTCAGCGGCGTTTTAAAAGTACGCGGCCCGGCCATTTCCAAGGCTTATTTTGGCGGCGAGGGCGGCGAAATTCTGGATGCGGGCGGCTGGTTTGATACTGGCGACGTGGCCAGCATTGACCCCCTTGGGTTTATGCAAATCACCGATCGTTCAAAAGATGTGATCAAGTCTGGCGGGGAATGGATTTCCTCCATCGACCTTGAAAATGCCGCCATGGACCACCCTTCCGCCGCCGAATGCGCCGTTATCGGCCTGCCCCATCCTAAATGGGACGAACGGCCTTTACTGATCGTGGTCTTGAAAGCCGGCAAAAAAGCCAAGGCCAAGGATTTTACCAAATTCCTCATCGGAAAAATTGCCAAATGGTGGATGCCCGATGATGTGGTTTTTGTCGACGAGCTGCCCCATGGCCCCACCGGGAAGGTCTCAAAACTGGAATTACGTGAGCAGTTCAAGGGTTATAAACTGCCAACAGCGTAAAAATAATAGGACCTCATCCTGAGGTGCGTAGCGTGAGCGAAGCCTCGAAGGATGTAAAACACTCTCACGTGTCACCCCGGACCTGATCCGGGGTCCAGAGGGGCATCACTATGGATACCGGCCTTCGCCGGTATGACGCTCTTAATATCTCATGCGTGCTCCGGCTTGACCGGAGCATCCATGAGACTGATCAAGGCAGAAATTTCTGCACTCTGGGCCTTTGGGCAAGCTCAGGGTGAGGGGATTTAATATATTTTAAGCTTCATCCTGAACGTCCTCACCCTGAGAAATTTCCAAAGGAAATTGTCTCGAAGGGTGAAGGGTGGAAAGGCACAAGCCCCTCATCCCAACCTTCTCCCTAAGGGAGAAGGGGCCTTCAATCTTCCACCACCGCGTTTTGCGGCGCGGTGTTTACGTGCAGTGAAAATACATCCGGACGGGCGTAATGGCCAACGGTATCGAGGTCATATTTGCCCTGTGTGATCAGGGATTTATCAAGATCAGCGGTGAGGATTGTATCTTCGCCAAACACCGGCCCGGCCAGCAATTCGCCAAAGGGCGAGACAATGCAAGAGCCACCATTGATCAGCACCGTATCGGGCGTATCGCCATCGGCGCAAACGTAATCATCCGGTGCATCGGAGCGGCGCATATGCTGCACGGCGCTAAGCACAAAGCAGCGTCCTTCAATGGCAATATGTTGCATGCTTGGCGTCCAGGCCGGGCGGTCATCCACGGTTGGCGAACAGTAAAATTCTACGCCTTGCGCATACATATGGGTACGCGCCAGCGGCATATAGTTTTCCCAGCAAATCAGCGCGCCGACCTTGCCGACATCCATATTCTGTACTGCCAAAGTTGAGCCATCACCAAAGCCCCAGATCAGGCGCTCCATCGCCGTGGGCATAAGCTTGCGGTGCTTGCCCATCAATGTGCCGTCCTTGGCAAAATACAGTGCCGTACAATAAAGCGTTGCGCCGCCTTGCTCCATCACGCCGACCACCACATTGACACCCGCTTTGGCGACCGCTTTGCGCATTCGCGCCAGTTCAGGGCCGGTGAGCGCAATGGCACTCTCATAATAGCGCTGATAATCCGCGCGCCCGTCTTTGGTGCGCGAGCCTACACGGGCACCAAAATCAGCACCCTTGGGATAGCCGCCAATAAAGGCCTCGGGGAAGACCACCAGTTCAGCCCCGGCCCGCGCCGCATCGCCAAGTAAGTCTTCAAATTTTTCCAGGGTGCGCGCCGTGTCATATAGGCAGGAGCCGGCCTGCACGACCGCGCCTTTAATGATGGAATTGCTCATATCGGGGTTTCCTTGTCTTGTGTCTTCTGACAATGCTTGACGCGCGCGTGATCCGCAAATGATTTAGAGAGACGAAATGCCAAAACTGCTCATTATGGAAGGCAATACGTTGGCCCAGCAAGCCCGCTCGGCGGCATTGGGGGTGCGCTCGGCCAGTGATGTGTATATCCACGCCATTGCCGCGCACTTTCCCGATTTGCATCTGGATGTGATCCATGGGGCCGATCGGGGACAGGACCTGCCCGCCGGGATCAGCCTTGGCGATTATGATGGTCTGGTGATCTCTGGCTCTGGCCTTCATGCCTATGATATGGACTTTGCGGTGCGCAACCAGATTGATCTGGTGCGTGCCTTTGCCAAAACTGGAAAGCCCGTGCTTGGCTCGTGCTGGGGGCTGCAAATTGCGGTCATTGCGGCGGGCGGTACCGTGGGCCTTAGCCCTAATGGTCGCGAAGTGGGCGCGGCGCGCAATATCACCCTGAATGATGCCGGGCGGGGCCATCCTTTGTTTGCTGGCAAGCCGCCTGCCTTTGATGCCCTGTGCATTCATTATGACGAAGTAACGGCTTTGCCTGAGGGGGCGGTATTGCTCTCTTCTAATATCCACAGCCCGGTGCAAGGGGCGATTATCCCGCTGGAAAAATCAGAGATTTGGGCGGTGCAATACCATCCCGAATATGATCTTGATCAAATGGCCATGATGATGCGTCTTTATAGGGACGATATGGTGGAGCAGGGCTTCTTTACCGATCCGCCCAATGGGGATGCGTTTATCGCCAAAATAGAGGCCTTGCATCAATCCCCGGATGATGTTGCGCTGGCCTGGCAATTGGGCATGGGCGAAGCGGTGCTGGATGATAAGCTGCGCCGGGGCGAAATTATTAACTGGATCAGGCATCAAATCTTGAAACGATAGCTATTCCTTATTATTGGCGTAATAGGCGATCAGCATACGCAGTCTTTTGCTGTCCCAATTGGCCGCCCCGGTAATGCGGGCGCGCTCAAAGCCCTGCCGGTCTAGAATCAAGGTGGTGGGCACAACCGAGGTGTTGGTCGCACCAAGAATGACTTTGTTTTGCCCATGAAAGGCCGGCAGGTTTTCAAGCCCTGCCTCTTGCAGCCAAAGCGCCGGTGGCCTTTGCCCCGGACGGTCAAGATTGATGGTCAGCACAACAATGCTCTCGCCGGTCAAATCGCTTTGCAACCGGCCAAGCGCCGGCATTTCTTCGCGGCACGGCGGGCACCAGGTGCCCCAAAGATTAAGGATAACAATCTGCCCGTGCCACGCGTCAAGCGTGTGCGTCTGGCCTTTCTCGTCCGAAAAAGAAAAACCGCCAAGGGCGCGGGGGCTGTCATGGCGCACCACCCCCAGTGTGATGCCTTTGTCGCCAAGGGCCAAATTGGTAAAGACGGTCCGCGCGCCAAAAAAAATGGCCAGCCCCACAAAAACAACGAGAACACTGGCTATAATAACACGCACGCTTGTCTTCCTTCGCTGTTCATGCCGATCAAAAAAGAAAATCTGTGAATTTTATCATAAAGGCAAGTCTAGCTCATTTGACCCTGCCTTCCTTCTTTCTTTTGCCAGCCGGATTGACATCCCCCGGTGAATACGATTTTTCACCCCTCTTTGCCCTTGTCTTTGATCTGTTAGGAAGCCCATGACCAGTCCTCTTTTTAAGCCCTTTTCCTGTCGCAGCTTGGAGTTGCCAAACCGGATTGTCATGGCTCCAATGACGCGCAGCTTCTCGCCAAAGGGTGTGCCCGGGCAAAATGTAGCCGAGTATTATGGCCGCCGCGCTGCCGCCGATGTAGGCCTGATCGTCACCGAGGGCACAACTGTGGATCGCCCCGGGGCCTCCAGCGACCCCAATGTGCCGGTCTTTCATGACGACGCCCCTCTGGCCGGCTGGGCTAATGTGGTCTCGCACATACACAAAGAAGGCGGAAAAATCGCGCCGCAGCTCTGGCATACCGGCATGACCCGCAAGCCCGGTACCGGGCACCACCCGGATGGGGACACGGACAGCCCGTCTGGTCTGACCCACAAGGGTAAATTGGTCGCGCCTGTACCCAGTGAAACCGATGTTGAAGATATGGTCGCCTCTTTTGCCCGCGCGGCGGGCGATGCGGCAAAGCTGGGCTTTGATAGTATCGAAATCCACGGTGCCCATGGCTATCTGGTGGATGAGTTTTTCTGGGATGTGATGAATGCACGCGAAGATAAATATGGCGGTGATTTAACAGACCGTGCGCACTTTGCCGGTGAAATTATCGCTGAATGCCGCAAGGCCATTGGCAAGGATATGCCGATTATCCTGCGTTTCTCGCAATGGAAGCAACAGGATTACAACGCAAAGCTGGCCCAGACCCCGCAGGAGCTGGAAGCCTTTTTAACCGTTTTTGCCGATGCCGGCGTGGATATTCTGCATTGCTCGCAACGCCGGGTCTGGGAGGCAGAATTTGAAGGTTCCGACCTGAACCTTGCCGGCTGGGCGAAAAAGCTAACCGGCCTGCCCACCATCACCGTGGGCTCGGTTGGCCTGTCCAGTGATTTCATCGGGGCTTTTATGGGCGAAGGCTCTAAGGCGTCATCGCTTGACGATATTGAGGCCCGTCTGGACAAGGGCGAGTTCGACCTTGTGGCCATTGGTCGGGCGTTATTACAAGACCCCTATTGGGCGCAAAAGGTCAAAGAAGGTCGCCTTGACGATCTGGAAGATTATAACGCCGAGGCTCTGCAAACCCTGTTCTAGTAACGGTATTGCCCGCTGGCCATAATTTTGGGCCTGTTTGGGGCCAGCACTTCTTGTCTGCGCTATCCTGTCTCACCCCCTTGAGGGTTTGAGAGCGGTTGTGTAAATACGCTCAATGTCCAAAATTATTGTTGCCGCCCTTTATAAATTTGTCTCTCTGCCCGGGTTTGAGGCGCTAAAAGCGCCGCTTCTTCAGGTGGCCATAGATCATGATATCTATGGTACAGTATTGCTGGCCGCCGAAGGGCTTAACGGCACCATTGCCGGGCCACGCACCGGGATCGACGCGGTTTTGGCGCATTTGAAGGCCTTTCCCGGTTGCCAGACCCTAGAGTGGAAAGAGTCTTATCTGGACAACAATCCCTTTTACCGCATGAAAGTGCGTCTGAAGAAGGAAATTGTCACCATGGGGGTGAGCGACATTGTGCCCGAGCTTAGCCATGAGCGTTACGTCACGCCGCAAGAGTGGAATGACGTGATCACCGATCCGCAAACCCTTCTTATTGATACGCGCAATGATTATGAGGTGTCTATTGGCACCTTTGAAGGCGCGGTAAACCCCAAAACCACATCCTTTCGTGAATTTCCTGAATGGTTCAGAAACTACCGGCAAAAACACAATTACAAGAAAATCGCCATGTTCTGCACCGGCGGTATCCGATGCGAAAAATCTACCGCCTTTTTACGGGGTGAGGGCATTGAAGATGTGGTGCATTTGCAAGGCGGCATTTTAAAATATCTGGAAACAATCCCAAAGGAAAATAGTCTGTGGAACGGTGAATGCTTTGTCTTTGATAACCGGGTTTCGGTGGATCATGACCTAAGGCCCGGCAGTTATGATATGTGCCATGCCTGTCGCCAGCCGATAACCGCAGAGGACAAGGCCTCGGCGCATTACATCAAGGGCGTGGCTTGCCCGGCCTGTTATGACCAGCATGACGAGAAAAAACGCATGGCCCTGCATGAGCGGCAAAAGCAGATGGAGCTGGCCAAGGCGCGCGGTCAGACCCATATTGGTGCTGTACAGCGTAAAGAGGCTTGAGCGTTTTGGCAGAGCGGCCAATCCTTTATTCTTTTCGGCGCTGCCCCTATGCCATGCGCGCCCGCATGGCCATTACCATCAGTCAGACCCCGGTGCGTTTACGCGAAGTGCTGTTGCGCGCTAAACCACCTGAAATGCTAGCCCATGGGGAAACCGTGCCGGTATTGGTGGACGGGGACGCGGTGATCGCGCAAAGTCTGGACATCATGCACTGGGCCTTGGCAAAGCATGACCCGGAGAACTGGCTTATAAGCGCCAAAGACCCTCTGATTGCGCAAAATGATGGGGCGTTCAAGCACCACCTTGATCGTTACAAATACCACAGCCGCTATGCAGATACGGATGCCATGGCCCACCGCGCCGAGGGCTTGCGTCATCTTGAAAATCTGAACGCGCGCCTGAAAGACGCGCCCTTTCTGGCGGGGGATCAGCGCGGCTTTGTCGATGTGGCGCTATTTCCTTTTGTGCGCCAGTTTCGCATTCCCGATATGGCCTGGTTTGACGCCTTGCCATTGATGCCGTTACGGACCTGGTTGGCGGGCATGATGGGCAGTGCCTTGTTTGAAGGCGTGATGGTCAAATATCCGGTCTGGAAAGAGACTGGGCAGGAAATTGAATTTCCCCGACGTTTAATGGGTATTTAGCCAGTCCAGCAACAGCGCATTGATCGCTTCAGGCTTTTCCAGATGGACAAAATGCCCGGCCCCGGCAATGCGCTCGATCGAAAGTCCTTTTGGAAAATCGCTTCGCATAAAAACATGGTCGTAAAGCCGGGTGTCAATACAGCCATCTTCGGCCCCGGTGATGGCCAATGTTGGCACCGGCACCGTGGTCAGCAGGCTGGCCTCGGTTTTTTTCAGGCCAAACATAATCGCAGGTGAGGCATTTTGCCGGTAATAGGCTAGCATGGCGGTCTTTACCCCCGGCGCGGCGAACACTTCGCGCCGCAACGCCCAGTCTTCCGGTGCCAAGCTATAGTCTGGTGACCAGTCCTGCCAAAGCTTACGGACCAAGGCCCAGTCCTTGCGCGCCACGGCCCACTCGGCAAGGCCGCGAAGCTGAAAGAACGTCATATACCAGGATTTTAACAACTGGCCTGGCACCGCCTTGATGCCATCTGCAAAGCGCGCCGCATGAGGCACCGCGATGGTGCTCAGCGATAAAAACCGTTCCGGTGCCATGGCCCCGGCGATATAGGCCACTGCCGCGCCCCAGTCATGGCCGATAAGGTGCACCTGGCTCGCGCCCAGATCATCACACCAGGCAATAACATCACGAGCCAAAGTGCCCAGCGCATAGTTATGATTTTCTGGCTGTGAGGAGGGCGTAAACCCACGCATCATCGGGGCAATGGCGCGATAACCAGCCCCGGCAAGGGCGGGCAATTGATGGAAAAACGTATGGTGTGTATCAGGAAAGCCATGCAGGCAGATGGCCACTGGCCCATCCGGGTTTTCTTTTAGGCCACAGGCAAGCGCAGGAAATCGCAAACCTCCGTTTGACAGGGTGATTCGTGTTGGCACCGCGCACACTGTTTTTGCGTTCACGTTTCCTCTGACGCGGTTTCTGCGGCGGCTTCGATCTTGTCCTGGGTCCTGGTGTCAAAATCACTGGCATCATGGCGTTCGTGTAATTGGCTTTCCGGCTCGCCCCAGACACGGTTGACCATGCGGCCGCGTTTAACCGCCGGTCGCGCGGCAATTTGTTCAGTCCAGCGCACAACATGTTTATATTCATGGGTTTGCAGGAAGGTGGCAGCATCATAAACCAGCCCCTTCACTACGGCCCCATACCAGGGCCAGATGGCCATATCAGCAATGGTATAATCATCGCCGCACATATATTCATTTTGTGCCAGATGACGGTCCAATACATCAAGCTGGCGTTTCACCTCCATGGCAAAACGGTCAATGCAATATTCTATTTTCTCTGGGGCATAGGCATAAAAATGCCCAAACCCGCCGCCCAGATAAGGGGCGCTGCCCATCTGCCAGAACAGCCATGACAGGCATTCTGTGCGCTTGGCGTGGTCTTTGGGCAAAAAGGCATCAAATTTTTCCGCCAGATACAACAGCATCGCGCCGGATTCAAAAATGCGCGTTGGCGGTGTGGTGCTGTGATCCATCAGGGCTGGAATCTTGGAGTTCGGATTAACCTCAACAAAGCCGTTACCAAACTGATCCCCCTCCATAATATTGACCAGATGCGCATCATAATCCGCCCCCTTATGGCCCAGCGCCAGCAATTCCTCCAGCATGACCGTCACCTTGACCCCATTGGGGGTAGCCAGAGAATAAAGCTGAAAAGGGTGCTTGCCGACCGGCAAATCCTTGTCATGGGTGGGCCCGGCAATAGGGCGATTAATAGAGGCAAAGCGACCACCGCTCTCGGCATCCCATGTCCATATCTCGGAGGGGGTATAAGTGTTGGTTTCGCTCATTGGGCCGTCCAGTTCTGTTAATAGTGAAGAGACATCACATAGCCCTTGCAGACAGGATTGCAATCGCGCTCACGAAAATGCGATGTGGGACAAACGAACCTGTCTTTATTCCCTCGTGAATTGCAAGTGCGTCAGGCGTATCATAAAGAGAGATCGCAAAGGTGTTCAATGATGGTCTTCAATTTCATAAAACGTGAACGGGCGAACATTATTTGGTTTGGCCTGGTGGGACTATGTCTAGCTGGTTTGGCGTTGGCCATTCCTTTTGCCCGTAATGAGATGCGCGCCTCAAAGGCACGCCAGGTACTGGATCTGGCGCGATTGGCCGAAGGAGAAGAGCGTATCCAATATCTGCTGGGCGCAAAGCTGGCCCTGACCCCAGAGGGACCGAGTGGTGATTTGTATGATTTGTCGGCGCAATTGGCCCTGTTGCAAACGCCAATGGATTTGAAATCAGCTGAAAGACTGAGCTGGGACGCCCTGAAACGCAGCCCGGCCAGAGCCGATAGTTGGGCGCGGCTGGCTTATATTGAACGCCAGCGTAGCGGTCGGCTAAATGAAAAGGCGCTTACCTATCTGGATCACTCCTTTGTAGTGGAGCCAGCGGGCTTTAAGGATTTTATGACTTGGCGACTGGAATTCATGTTCGCGCACTGGTCGCAATTGCCACCCTCTTTGCAGGACGCGACCCTGCGGTCCTTGCAAATGCTCTCTTTCTGGCGCGGTCCAGCCTTTTCCCTGAAACTGGTGCAAGGCTATGGGGATGCGAATTTAACCCGGCGGGCACAGATTGTGTTATACGGCGCGGCGCGCCCCTGATTGGTTTAACGCCCTTTGGCCACGCTTATGCCGAAGCCTACACCCAATAGTAATGCCCACATTGTGGCGATTGAGGGCACCTGAAGGCCATAATCCACTGTGCCGTGCAGCACGATGAGCAGGCTGATGCAGAGCACGGCCCGTAACCATGTGCGCATACGCATTCGGGCGCGCACGCCTTGCAATATTTGCCAGTTGATCAGGACCAATGTGCCAAACATCAGGGCAGAGGCCAGCGCACCGCCTTCCTCCAGCCATTGCAGATAGACATTATGCAGCGCACCTATGTCATGAAGCACGCGCAAGTTTTGCACATTCATAAGCAGGCCATTCACAGTATAAAAACTGCCAAGGCCATAACCTGATAACGGACTTGCCAGAAAAGCCTGCCAATGGGGCGCAAAGGTCTCTAGGCGCACATCAGTTGCCAAAACATCTGTCTCCAGGCGGTTGATAAACAAATCGCTGGAGATCAGAAAGACGAAACTGATGGCCAGCAGGCTCAGCATGATCATGCTAAATGGCCTGCCTGCACTTTTATCTTTTGGGGTTGTGTTCAGTGATTCCCATAGACCAAACACCAGCAGCGCAAACAGGCTGGCCAGAATGCCACCTCTTGATGCCGTCAGGAGCAAAACTGTCATGCACAATAATAAAGCCACCAGCGGCAGGCTGGAATAGCGAAGCAGGCGTTCCAGAAAGATGGCCTTGTTTACATGTCTTGAGGCCGATTTTTTTGCGGAACGGATAATGGCAGCCAGAGACAGTACGCTAAGCGAGCCGAAAACCGTTGCGGCGCTATTGGCTGAGCCGAAGCCAGCCGTCAGACGAAAGCTTTGTCGCAGATTGTCATTTTCGGTCGCCCCCAAAGCAATGAAGTGTGTTATAAAAGTCCAAATGGCATACGCTAGGCCAGCCACCATAAAAAGGCGAAAAAAAACGCTGGCTTGTTGGCGGCGTATGCCAATGGCGATGCCTGTGATAAAAATTGCGCCAAGGGCGGTTAGTTTTAAAAGCTCGCGAATGGTAGCATCCCGGTCGAGAGTAATGCCGCCCTTCTCAGTCAGCCATGCCCAGAAGGGGTGGGCACCGCCCGGAAGATGTGGGCCAAGCTGTAGGGCGAGCATTAAAAGAGTTAGCGCAAAGAAAAGGGCGGTGATTACCAACGCAGGGTGGCCAAAGGCTGTTTTCACCTGTGGCGTAAACAGCAAAACTGTCAGGCAAAGCCCATAACTGGCAATAACCAGAATCATGGCCAATGCATTGGTGTTTGCTCCTAAAGATAAATGTGCCCCATAAAGGATGAATATGCTGAGTACGGGCGCCCACCAGAATGATGCAGATAACGCTTTTAACATATATGGCATCTCCGTCATTGCTGACCTAACCCTAGTCTCAAATCTGGTGAACGGTAAAGAGCATTCTTAACGTTTGCGAAGTCGTAATGGTAATTTTTATCCACCGGATCTTAAAACTGACATGCTGTTGGAACCTTAACAGCGCCACAGCGGTATATACCGATGTCCCCTGAATCATTTTGCCCGGAAAACCAAAGATATGTGGTGTGAAAAAACCTTATAAAATCACGATCCAGAAAAGAATCTGCAGAATCGTGCAGTTTGGCGCACATTAGGGGTTGCGCTATTATGAAAAGGGGATAAAACCCCATCTCCGGTCGGGCGACGGCGGGTTTTTCAACGGCAAACACTTCGGTGTCTTGCAATAAAAGAACCCAATGCTTATATCCTGACCATACGTATTTTTCAGATTGTTTCGCGTT
>NVVV01000072.1 GCA_002733495.1 Robiginitomaculum sp. | reverse complement strand
TCACGCGTCACTTTGCGCGGGCTGTTCAGATCTTTCCACTTACTTAACGCAGCATGTGCGGATGGGAAAGCCGGACGCGGTACAAACCGTCCGCGACCGGGTTGTGGTTGACTGTTTTGCCCCCACGCCCAGATAACCTCACCGCGCGACAAGGTGAACCGCGATTGTGCCGTAACCTTAAAACCTTCAAATACGTTATAATCCAGCACCGAATGGTGGTTGGACTGGCTGATCGTTTTGCTGATTTTTGGGTCCCAAACCACGATATCAGCATCGGCCCCCTCAGTGATCGCGCCCTTTTTCGGATAGATGTTCAAGATTTTGGCAACATTGGTTGACGTCACTGCAACAAATTCGTTCATCGTTAAACGACCTGTTTCAACACCTTCGGTCCAAAGCACAGCCAGACGTTCTTCTAACCCGTTTGACCCATTCGGGATTAGGCGAAAATCGTTAATTCCGGCGCGTTTCTGTTCGGTGCTAAAAGCGGCGTGGTCGGTTGCGACAACCTGCAAACTGCCTGATTGCAACCCGGCCCAAAGGCTGGCCTGATGTTCTTTATTGCGGAACGGCGGCGACATAACGCGCCGCGCTGCATGTTCCCAATCTTTGTTGAAATATTCAGATTCGTCCAACGTCAGAAATTGAATGAGCGGCTCGCCGTAAATACGCATGCCTTTCTGGCGTGCGCGGCGAATGGCTTCGTGCGCCTGTTCACAAGAAACATGCACGATATAAAGCGGCACACCAGCGGCATCAGCAATGGTGATGGCGCGGTTGGCGGCTTCGCCTTCCAGTTCGGGCGGGCGCGAATACGCATGACCTTCGGGGCCGGTAATGCCTTCCGCCATGTATTTCTTCTGCAAAATATCAACCAGATCGCCGTTTTCAGCGTGCACCATCGGCAACGCGCCCAGCTCACGGCAACGCTCAAAACTGGCGAACATTTCGTCATCTTCAACCATCAAAGCGCCTTTGTAGGCCATAAAATGCTTGAACGAGTTCACACCCATTTTTACCGCGTCTTCCATTTCGCGGTGCACATCTTCGTTCCAGGCCGTGATGGCCATATGATAGCCAATGTCAGAACAAATCTGCGGAGCAGACTTGTGATGCCATTCATTGATCGCGTTCTTGAGAGAGCCATCCGCGCCTGGCAGACAAAAATCAACCAGCATGGTCGTGCCACCACACGCCGCCGCCCACGTGCCGCTTTCAAACGTTTCGGCTGCTGTTGTGCCCATAAAAGGCATTTCCAGATGGGTGTGCGGGTCAATACCGCCGGGAATGACATACGCGCCTTCGGCATCGATGTATTCATCACCCTTCAGATCTTCGCCGATTTGCTTGATTACTTCGTCCTCAATCAGGATGTCAGCTTTCCAAGTACGGTCTGCGGTCACGATTGTGCCGCCTTTGATTACTTTGGTCATGGCATTCTCCCTATTGGCATGTTTGCAATTCCGCGGTCAGATCGCGGTCTTTAAGAATCATGCGGATATTGTTGTTAGCCGCGTATCCACAAGCGACGTCAAAATCGACTGGCCGGTCAGAATATTCAGCGTCGAGAATGTCTTTTCCAGCGGCCGAATAAGCCAAAATATCGCCGCACCAATTGTCCTGAAAGCAACTTTCCGCGATGATGAAGTCAGCAGAACCAACCAATAGCGGCGTTAACTCGGGTACGTTCTTTTGCGCATATTCAAGCCCCATCCCATGGGCCACATCGGCAAGAGCCAAAATATACGCGACCATATCAGCAGAAGAAATATCAAAACCAGAATCGTTTTCATGCACATCCATGTTGTCGGGTTCGATCGCATTAAAACCCATATCCAGGCAATTCTGAAAACGCGCCGCCATCAACGGTTTTAGAATATCGATTTCTCGCACGTCCAAAAACCGTTCATCCGGCCAGTCGCCATATGTATTGCCAATAACACTTGCAGGAAAGCTGGCGACATCGTCGCGGTAATCCTCAAGCGTGCCAATGCTAACATAGCAGACAGTTTTAATACCTTGGCTATTTAGGGCAGCGATCTGCGCAGGTGTGACAGAATCTGGATCCAGATCAAAAACCTGAACATCACGCGTTAAATCAAATGGTTCGGTTAATTGCCAATCCCAGTAAGAGGTCGCTCCGTCGCCACCGCCTCCACCACCGCCTCCGCCTCCGCCGCCTCCACCACCGCCACCACCTGCGCCGGTTTGTGAAAATGTGGCCTTCACGGTGTATTTCGAGTGGGACAAGTCTGATCTTACTGCTGCAGCGCATCAGTTGATCGCTTCTGCGGCCTCCAAAGCTCAGCGTTGCACCATTACGCTGGCCACAGTGACGGGTTACACTGATAAATCAGGCTCCAGACGCTATAATGTTGGCCTGTCCAAACGCCGTGCGGAAATCGTACGCACTGAATTGGTCAGCCGTGGCGTTAATGGCGGTTTGATCACCATTGATTACAAGGGTGAAACTGACCCGGCTGTGCAAACGCCTGATGGCGCTCGTGAGCCTCTGAACCGCCGCTCTGCGGTGTTCATCCAGGTGCGCTAAGCCGCATTACGGATAACAGTATAGAAAACGGCCCGGTTCTCCGGGCCGTTTTTTTATACCCATTCCAAACCTGCTTTTGCACGAACAGGCACAATGCGAAATCGCGCTTCCCATTGCGGGCAAACAGGTGCAAATTATAATTCTGATCCCATGGCTGGCCATGACGATCATCTACATAACAATTGGAGACCCCTCATGAGCAAGCAGGACAAACCCTATCGTAAACGCAAGATCGGCAATCATGCCCTTCAACCGGAATCACTGGCCATGAGTTATGGCTATGATCCGCACCTTTCCGAAGGGGCGATCAAGCCGCCGATCTTTCAAACCTCAACCTTTGCCTTTCGCTCTGCCGAGCATGGCGCCGCGTATTTCAGACTGGCACGCGGCAAGTCCGAACCCGGCGACATCGAGGATCCGGGGCTAGCCTATACCCGGATTAACAATCCAAATCTGGAAGTTCTGGAAGATCGCCTGACGCTTTTTGATGGGGCCGAAGATGCACTGGCTTTTGCCAGCGGCATGGGGGCCATTACCACCGCGCTAATGGCATACGCGGCCCCCGGCAAGGTGTTTGTCTATTCCAGTCCGCTTTACGGGCCGACAGAAATGTTCCTGCAGGACTTTTTACCGCGCTTTGGGATCAAGAGCGTCTCCTTTATGGCTGATGCCAGCGATGAGGATGTCCGCGCGGCCTTCGAAAAGGCGGCGGGCATGGGCGAGATTGTCTGCATCTATACCGAAACGCCGGCCAACCCGACCATTGCGCTGGTTGATCTGGACCTGTGTGTCACGCTGGCCAATGAAATTGCCGAAAAACAGGGAAGTCGTCCGATCGTCATGGTCGACAACACCCTGCTTGGCCCTATCGGCCAGACGCCGATCACCACCAATGGTGTCGACCTTCTGCTTTATTCACTGACCAAGTATATCGGCGGTCATTCGGACCTGATCGCCGGGGCTGCCATTGGCTCTTCCGACGTTATTGCCAAAATTCGCCCTATGCGCACTGTCTTTGGGGCTGTGCCGGACCCACACACCTGCTGGTTGCTCATGCGGTCACTGGAAACAGTGAAATTACGCATGAATGCGGCGGCAGATAACGCTAAGATTTGCGCAAACTTTTTACGCGATCACCCCAAAGTTGAAAGGGTTCGTTATCTTGGTCATCTGGATGATGACCCGGTTAAAAAAGAACGCTTTGACCGCATGGGTCAATCGCCGGGGTCCACGTTTTCCTTTGATCTGAAAGGCGGACAGGACGCGGCCTTTAAGATGCTCAATGCCCTGCAAATGATCAAATTGGCCGTCAGCCTTGGCGGCACGGAGAGCCTGATGTGTCACCCGGGATCAACCACCCATTCAGGCGTGCCTTTGGCAACGCGCGAGGCACAGGGCTATACCTCGGGTCTGGTGCGTTTTTCCGTAGGGATTGAAAACGCGCAAGACTTGCTGGTCGATCTGGAACAAGCGCTGGGTGCCGCTTAATCTATGGACGTACCCAGCCTGACCTCGGATGAACACGCCATCATAGATGCCATCGCCGCGCGCGAGGCGTCTATGGTTGCGCGTGTGAAATCATGGTCCGAGGTTAATTCCGGTAGCCATAATCGAGCTGGCCTTGATCGCCAGCGCACCCTTTTGCGCAAAGCTTTTGCTACAATTGGCGGCGAGATTAGTGAAACGGCTTTGCCCTCTGTGGACGAGGTTTTGGGCAATGGTGAGCAGCTCTGCCGAGACTTTGCGCCAGCGCTAGTGCTGAAACAGCGCCCCGAGGCCCCCATTCAGGTCGTGCTGACCGGGCATTACGACACAGTGTTTGGCGAGGCGCATGCCTTTCAAAACTGGAAAATGCTGGACGAGGACACCATAAACGGCCCCGGCACCGCCGATATGAAAGGCGGCATTCTGGTCATGCTGGAGGCTTTGCGCGCACTGGAACAAAGCCCACACAAGGACAATCTGGGCTATACGGTCGTGCTCAGCCCGGATGAAGAGATCGGCTCGCCGGCCTCGGCGGCTTTGCTCACCCATTATGGGGCGCAGGCGGATCTGGGCATGACGTATGAGCCAGCCCTGGCCGACGGGTCTTTGTCCGGGGCGCGCAAAGGTTCTGGCAATTTTTCCCTGATTATTCGCGGCAAGGCCGCCCATGCCGGGCGCGAGCACCATCTGGGCCGCAATGCGCTGGTCGCAGCAGGCAAAGCCGTGCAGGCCCTTGCTGAACTCACGGGGCAACGCGAAGGCCTGACCATAAATCCGGCCAGGATTGAAGGTGGCGGGCCGAGCAATATTGTGCCCGATCTGGCTATTATTCGCTTTAATGTGCGCATGACCCTGCCCAAAGATGCCGATTGGGTCATGGATCAATTCACACAGATAGCCAAAGTTGTGGATGCACATGACGGCATAACGGCAGAACTGCACGGCGGTTTTACCCGCCCGCCAAAGCCCATGGCCCCGCCCAATGCGCGGCTTTTCGAGCTGACCCGGTCCGCCGGGGCGGCCTTGGGGCTGGACATACGCTGGCGCGATACTGGCGGCGTGTGCGAGGGCAACAATCTGTGGGCCGCCGGATGCCCCAATGTGGATACGCTGGGGGTGCGAGGCGGCAGCATCCATTCAGCAGAAGAGTTTGCTATTCTGTCCAGCTTTGTTGAACGCGCCCGTCTTAGTGCCGTGTTATTACTGAAATTTGCCTCTGGCGAATTTGATGCCAAATCGCTTAGAACCCTTACACCATAATCATTACTGGATTCGCCCATGTATCTTGTTCGCCCAATCGAAGACAAGGATTTCGATGCCTTTCTTAGCCTTGCTGAGCTTTCAGGTCCGGGCTTTACCAGCCTGCCGGATGATCCTGATCTGCTGAAAGGCCGCATCGATTTATCTGCCAAAAGCTTTAAGGCCGCAATGAGCACCCCCGGCGAAGAAGGCTATTTACTGGCGCTGGAAGACCTGAGCACAGGGCAAGTGGTTGGCACATCAGCGGTCAAGGTTGGCGTCGGGGTCAGCAAGCCGTTCTTTAATTTTCGTATGTTCAGCACTGCGCAGGTCTCGGCGGCGGCGGAACGTCGTTTTGACATGGATGTTATGATCCTAGTCAATGAATATAATGGCAGCACCGAAGTCGGCACGCTGTTTGTTCATCCTGATGCGCGCGGCGGCGGCACTGGCGGCTTGATAGCCCAGGCGCGCTATTTGCTGATAGCGGCCCAGCCCGAACGGTTCAGCCGCACTATCATCGCCGAATTGCGCGGCGTGGTGGATGAAAACGGTTATTCCCCGTTTTGGGAAAATCTGACCAGTAAATTTTTCCATATGAGCTTTAATAAGGCTGACTTTCTTTCTGGCACCACAGACAAGCAGTTTATTCTGGATCTGATGCCCAAATACCCGATTTATACGGACCTTTTGCCCGATGATGCCAAAGCGGTTATCGGCAAGGCGCATGTGGACGGTCGCGGTGCCCAGCTTTTACTGGAACGCGAAGGCTTTACCTTTGATCGCATTATTGACATTTTTGATGGTGGACCATTGGTCTCTGCCCCTCGGGACAGCCTGCGCACCTTGCGCCAGAGCCGCCTGATAAACATTGCCAAAGGCAGCAAGGGTAGCCAACGCATGCGCCTGTCCAATGATCGCATTGACGGGTTTCGCGCCTGCGGCGCAGAGGTGGATATGGATGGTAATACGTTGATTGCTGAGCCTGCTATATTGGAAGCATTACAGGTTAAGGAGGGCGATACGGTACGTGTCGTTGATCACACATGAGTTGGCAGGCTGGAAACTACATTAACGGGGCATGGGTTCTGGGCAAGGGCGAAGCTCTCGTCTCACTAAACCCATCCGATGGCACAACCCTATGGCAGGCGCAATGCGCCACCACCGATCAGATTAATGCCGCCTATGACGCGGCCCGGGCCGCCTTTTTGCCATGGTCACGACTGAGCGCCGATGAACGCGCTGGTATTGCCTTGAAATTCAAAGCTCAATTGGAAGAGCACAAGGAAGAACTGGCCACGTTGATTGCCAAAGAGACCGGCAAGGTTTTGTGGGAAACGCGCGGCGAAGTGGGGGCCATGATTGGCAAGGTCGGTATTTCAATTAACGCCTACAACGCCCGCACTGGAGAGAACACCAGTGATGCGGCCTTTGGGCGGGTACAATTGCGCCACCGCCCCCATGGGGTGATGGCGGTACTGGGGCCGTATAATTTCCCGGGTCATTTACCCAATGGTCATATTGTTCCGGCGCTTCTGGCCGGGGATTGTGTAGTCTTCAAGCCCAGCGAGCTGACCCCTGCCGTTGGCGCGTTTATGGTGGATTTATGGGACAAAGCGGGCCTGCCCGCCGGAGTTTTAAACCTGGTCCAAGGCGCGCGCGATACCGGCGCAGCCCTTCTGGATAACCCAACGCTGAACGGGGTTCTCTTTACGGGTTCTGCCGCCACAGGCACGTTTATTCACCAAAAATTTGCGGGCCATCCGGAAATTATTCTGGCGCTGGAAATGGGCGGGAATAACCCGCTGATTGTCTGGGATACCAAGGCCGTGGACGCCGCCGCCAATCTAGTGGTGCATTCCGCTTTTGCCACCGCTGGGCAAAGGTGCAGTTGCGCCCGCCGCCTGTTTGTGCCGCAAGGGGCCGAGGGTGATCTAATGGTCGAGGCCATCGCCGCCAAAATAGACGCCATGCGTTTTGGCCCCTGGGATGGAGACCCGGAACCCTTTGCCGGGCCGCTGATCTCTGAGGGCGCGGCCAATATGGTGCTCTCGGCGCAGGCCAGCCATGTGCGCGGCGGGGCCAGCCTGATCCGCGAAGCCAAAAAGCTGGACTGGTCGGCCAATGCCGTCAGTCCGTCCTTGCTGGATATGGGCGACAGCACCGCCGAAGATGAAGAGGTATTTGGCCCGCTCCTGCAAGTTTACCGCATGGGCAGCTTTGAAGATGCCATTACCCGCGCCAATGCCACCAAATACGGCCTCTCTGCTGGTTTAATCAGCGATGATGCGGCGCTTTGGGACGTGTTTGTACGCGATATTCGCGCCGGCATCGTAAACTTTAACCGCCCGACCACCGGCGCGGCCAGCACCATGCCCTTTGGCGGCCCGGGATTAAGCGGAAACTTTCGCCCCGGTGCGTGGTATGCCGCTGATTATTGTGCCTGGCCCATGGCCAGCCAGATCGCCGATGCCCCCGTGGCCATGCCGGCACCGGGGCTTGACTGATCATGGCGACGGTTGAGGCCAATTATGATGGTCTGGTCGGCCTGACCCATAATTATGGGGGATTGTCGGCAGGCAATCTGGCCAGTGCCCGCAATGTGGGCCAAGTCTCCCGCCCCCGCGAAGGGGCGTTGCAAGGCCTTGCCAAAATGAAGCGCCTGCATGATGCCGGCCTGGTGCAAGGGGTTTTGCCCCCGCACGAGCGACCATTTTTACCGCTTTTGCGCGGTGCAGGCTTTTCCGGCACGGATAGCCACATTATCGAAGAGACCGCAACACACGCCCCTGCCCTTTTAAAAGCCGCCTCATCATCCGCCTTTATGTGGGCCGCCAATGCCGCCACCATCAGCCCCTCAGGTGACACCCGTGACGGTCGCCTGCATGCCAGCGCCGCCAATCTGACGACCATGTTGCACCGCTCTATCGAAGGCCCGCAAACAACGCGCAGCCTGCGGGCCGCCTTTCCTGATGAAACCCGTTTTGCCATTCACGCGCCTTTGCCAATGCAGGAATCCTTTGGTGATGAAGGGGCCGCCAACCATGTGCGCCTGTGTGCTGATCATGGCGAGACCGGGGTTGAAATTTTTGTCCACGGACGGTTATCCGGCTTTGAGCCGGGGCTGAAATTCCCGGCCCGGCAAACCCTGATGGCCAATGAGGCACTGGCGCGACGCCATGGATTAAATGCGGACCGCACAGTCTATGCCAGGCAAGCCCCGGCAACGATCGAGGCCGGGGCCTTTCATAATGATGTGGTGTGTGTGGGGGCGAAAACCTGCCTGTTCTTTCATGAACACGCCTTTGCCGACACAGAGCAGGTGAAAACCGATATTCGCCGCGCCGCCAAAGACCTGTTCGAGCCACAGTTTGAAATAGTCTGCGAAGACGATGTGCCTTTGCGCGATGCCATCACGTCCTACCTTTTTAATTCCATGCTGGTCGAAATGCCAAATGAGGCGCGTCTGGTGCTGATTGCTCCGGCGGAATGTCGCGAAACGCCCTCTGTGGCGCGGCATTGTGAAAAATTAGTCGCCGGAAATGGCCCTATAGGCCGGGTGGATTTTGTTGATGTGCGCCAATCCATGCGCAATGGCGGCGGGCCAGCGTGCCTGCGCCTGCGTGTGGTGCTGAGCGATGCAGAACGCGCAGGCGCCAACCCGGATATGCTGCTTGATGATGCCCTCTATGCCAAGCTGACCGGATGGGTGAAACGCCATTATCGCGAAGCACTGGCCCCCGCCGATCTGGCAGACCCACATTTATTGTCCGAGGGGCAAGAGGCCCTTGATGCATTATGCGCCATTATGGGGCTAGGCAGCGGGTTTTATCCCTTTCAACAGATGTAAATCAGACCGGCTTCACGCCGCGCTTGCGTCCGCCAGCCCGGCCATATTCCTGTGTACCGCGCGTATAGACCCGGTCCGATTCGATGGCCGCCGTCGCCGTAAAGTCGAAACAAGGGTTCAGGCGCTCATAAAGCGGCGCGAAATCTGTGTCCACAGTGGCACGGAAGAGTTCATCAAAGCTGGCATTGACGAAATACGTTTGCTGGAAATCATCAATGCGATAATCCGTGCGCATCACCCGTTCCAAATCGAAATGGATGCGGTTTGGCGAGCGAGCTTCGAGCGAAAATATTGATTCGTCATGAGATGAGACAATACCCGCCCCATAAATGCGCATGCCCTTGGGCGTATTCACCAGCCCAAATTCCACCGTGTACCAGTAAAGCGAAGCCAGTGCTTTTAAGCGGTCAAACCCGCGCGCCCGCAGCCCCCCTTTGCCATAGGCCTCCATATAATCAGCAAACACCGGGTCGGTGAGCATGGGCACATGACCAAAGACATCATGAAAAACGTCAGGTTCCTGTATATAATCAAGCTGTTTGCGCTCACGAATAAAATTACCTGCGGGAAAACGCCGATTGGCCAAATGCTCGAAAAACACGTCATCGGGCACAAGGCACGGCACGGCCACCACGGTCCAGCCGGTCAGTTTTTTCAACTCGGCATTGATTTTATCAAAATTGGGAATGCCGCCGCGCCCAAGGTCGAGCGCTTTAATGCCGTCCATAAAGGCATCACAGGCGCGCCCGGGCAGACAGCCCATCTGGCGTGCATATAACAAATCCCAGGTTTCGTGTTGTTCTGGGGTGTACTGATCCCAGTCCTGGTCAATGGTGAAATCATCGCGCGTATTTTCTGTACGCGAATCCGCATAAATGTTTGCGGGGTCCATGAGGCGTCTCCTATGATTTTTCTTTCAGTATAACGCATTTTTTATCGCTGTGGACGGGCAAAAGCGCACAGGGGGAAATGCTTGCAGTCTTCACGGTTGGGCTTTGCACAATCTGGGGTTATGATAGGCACTGAACAGATAGGCCAAAGGTACTATCTAAAACAAAATATGGTGCCAGACCCTCGAGGTTTGTATGGCCCAAAGGAAAACATCATGGCGGACGGCACTGCGCCGTCTTCAGCGCACAAGGGACGCCGCAATAAAAAGCGGCGGCACCCAGCGCCAGAGAGGACACGATCCAGACACGGCCCACTTTACGGAGCGCTGGATCTGGGCACAAATAATTGCCGCTTGTTAGTGGCAACACCAACGAAGACCGGCTTCAAGGTGATCGACAGCTATTCGCAGATTGTGCGTCTTGGCGAAGGTCTTGATGCGTCAGGCGCACTTGGGGATGCCGCTATGGACCGCGCCATGGAGGCGCTGCATATCTGTGCAACGAAGATAAAACGCCATCGCGTTAAACGCGTGCGCTGTGTGGCCACCCAAGCCTGTCGTACTGCCATCAATGGTAAGGGTTTTCTGGACCGTGTTCGCGAGGAAACGAGCCTGCGCCTGCAGACGATCACACCTGAACAGGAAGCCAGGCTGGCGGTGCGCGGCTGTGAGGACCTGCTGGACACCAATTGCGCGGCCGCATTGGTCATTGATATTGGCGGCGGATCCACCGAATTAAGCTGGGTGGATTTTCGCACAGAGTTGAACGAGAACAATCAGCGCCATCAAATCAAGGCCAGCACCTCCTTGCCCATGGGCGTCGTCAACATGGCCGAACGCTTCCCGGAAAAAGAAGGTGAAGATCGCAGGGCCTGGTTTGCAGATATGCGCAGGTTTGCCCGCAATCAGGTTTCCGCGTTTAAGGGCGCAGAGGACTTTGCGCATTTATTTGACCAAGGTAATGTGCATTTCATTGGCACATCAGGCGCGGTTACATCGCTGGGCGGCGTACACCTAAACTTGCCGCGTTATCTTCGCTCCAAAGTTGATGGTATATGGCTCAGCCGCCGCGATGCCGAAGGCGCGATTGCCCGCCTGTTATCACAATCGTTGCGTGAGCGCGCACAGGAACCTTGCATAGGAGAGGATCGCGCCGATCTGGTTCTGGCAGGGTGTGCCATTCTTGCCGCCATACAGGATGTCTGGCCGGCACCGCGCATCCGGGTAGCCGATCGTGGCTTACGTGAAGGCCTGTTGCTGGGCATGATGGGCGCCGACCAGCGACGCGCCCGTCGCAAGGCACAAGGGCACAAATACGCCTCAGCCAAAGGAGAGCACCATGGCGGATGATGATAAGCGCCGCTGGAAAGGCACAAAAGACAAGGATGTTGGCACGGGGGAGCGCCGTCGTGGTCTGAGCAAGCGCGTGAAGACCGCACGCGGACGCAAAATTTCATCCACAATATGGCTGCAACGACAGCTGAATGACCCTTATGTGCAACGCGCCAAAGAAGAGGGCTGGCGATCACGCGCTGCCTATAAACTGATCGAGCTGGATGAGCGCTTTGAGCTGATCAAGCCCGGCACCCGCGTTGTCGATCTGGGTTCTGCCCCCGGCGGCTGGACACAGGTTGCCATTAAACGCGGTGCACGCAGTGTCGCCGGCATTGATCTTTTGGACGTTGAGCCCATTGATGATGCTGTTTTTCTTAAAATGGATTTTTTGGACGATGGTGCCCCTGAGGCCGTTCTTAAGGCTCTTGGCGGGCCAACAGATCTGGTCCTTTCGGACATGGCCGCCAATACCACCGGCCACAAATCCACCGACCATTTACGCGTTGTTGCCTTGGCCGAAAGCGCCGCGTATTTTGCTATTGAAATTTTAAATCCAGGCGGCGCCTTTGTGGCCAAAGTGTTTCAGGGCGGGGCGGAAGGCAGTTTATTAAAGCTGCTAAAGACAAACTTTGCGCAGGTTAAACACGTCAAGCCCAAATCCAGCCGGTCCGGTAGCCCCGAAACCTATGTCATCGCGCTTGGGTTTAGAAAACGGGGTTAGGTCTTTTCTGCCATGCGCGCCACCGTCACAACGCGGCCTTTGGGACCCGCGCCCCATTGCACATAGACCCGGTCTTCTGGCTCCAGAGCCGCCATACCGGCCTCTCTAAGCACCTCGGCATGAATAAAGACATCGCCAATTTCGCCCTCTATATTGACGAAGCCATAGCCTTTTGAGCGGTTAAACCATTTGACGACAGCAGGGCTATAGCTCTCCAGCTCTTCTTCTGACAAGCTGGCTGGCATGGGGTGATCATCAACAAAATCAAGAATTTCAAGGGCCTGCAGCCCCTTCGCACTGCGGATGGCAGTACACACAACCTTGTCACCCTCCAGCGCGGCACTACGTCCGGTCTGGCGCAAGGTGGAGATATGTAACATCACATCGCCATCATCTTCCTCCGGCGTAATAAATCCATATCCCTTAACCGGATCAAACCACTTAATGTGACCTGAGACCTCTACCGCTTCCTCATCAGACACTCTGCCACCCCAAAATCACCAATCAGCACTACAGACTAACACAGTTTTCGCGCATTTGGAGAATTTTTTGTAATCTCATACGCCTGTCATTAGAATTTTAACAGATTTGCTGAATTTCATATTATTTCCACCTTGTAATATGTAATGTTATTACAAACAGGGTAGAAGTTTCCCCCACATAACTGCATATACTAAATCCTGACAAATTTAAGTCCTGCTGTACAAATTAAAATACTGATTATTCAGTATAAATTATAAATAACCTTAACCTGCACGTCTCATCCCGCCCAGAAATTCGCACATACTTTCCTGCATTTTCCGCAAGGCGTCCCCCTGAACGGCAAGTGCTTCAGAAGATTCAAGGACCTGCCTGGTGGCCTCCTTTGTTTCCTGAGTAGAGGTCTGCACATGTGTAATGCTTGCGCTCACTTCTGTGGTGCCCGTCGCTGCCTCTTGAACATTTCTGGAAATTTCCTGGGTTGCCGCACCCTGCTCTTCTACAGCCGAAGCAATTGATGTCGATATTTCATTGACTTCCGCTATAGTCTTGCTGATTTCCAGATTGGAAGTGACAGCAATCTCCGTAGCTTCCTGAATGGCATTGACCTGGGTAATAATATCTTCCGTCGCCTTTTCCGTTTGTGCCGCCAACGCCTTCACTTCGGAGGCAACAACAGCAAACCCTTTGCCTGCATCGTCGGCGCGGGCAGAGTCTATAATCGCATTTAACGCCAGAAGATTAGTTTGGCCCGCAATGTCAGTAATTAACTGCACCACTTGAGATATTTTTGATGAGGCATCGGCCAGGAAATTAATCTGTTCGCCCATTTTATCTGCCTTGGTAACAACATCTGCGGTCACCTCTGATGATTACAGGACCTGGCGGCTGATCTCACTAATGGCACTGGTCAGTTCTTCGGTGGCCCCGGCAACACCATTCATATTGACTGAGGCCTCTTCGGCCCCAGCAGCCACGGTCACAGATTGATCATTGGCCGCTTCAGAAGCAATGCTTAAGGTATTTTGTTGCCGTATTCAGGGTGCCAACTGAACTCGAAATAGAATCGACAACCTGCTTCATCTGACTTTCGCAGAATGTTCCCATTTTCAGGAATTGCGCATTCTTTTTATCAACGAAATCAACCGCACTGTTAATGGTTTGCGAGGCTTCCAGAAAGCTGCCAACCATGCCGTTCTCTGAAATTTTACGGTATGTCTTGTTTTGGCAGAGATATTGCCAAGAGGCCTTGGACTCGCGCATATAGGCGTCTATGCGATCGATCAAACGGTTTATGGCATGCATCAATTCGCCAGTTTCTCCCGTTTCAGTTATATCCAATATTCTCTTTTCAAAGTCACCATCGGCGACGGCCTTACAAACGTCCAGCGCCTTGTTTTTTTGATTTATTACCTAGCATTCTTATCCCCTTTTCAAAATGTCTCTCGCCCTGTTGTTCAGGCAGCCAGTTCAGCATCCCGTTTGCCTCCCCCGGGGTAATACCCCCCTTTATAGAGGGCGCCGTAAGTAGAGCGATTATGCAGCCATGGACATGTCCATGGCTGATTTCTGCTTTGGCGTGATGCCGCCGATGGCCATATTGGGTCGTTCGTTATTGTAAGTCCAGAGCCAGTCGGTGGCGGCCTCCTGTACCTGGTCGATGGTTTCAAAGATATACTGGTTC
>NVVV01000071.1 GCA_002733495.1 Robiginitomaculum sp. | reverse complement strand
TTGGCGCACTCTCTGGTGGTGTGCTCTGGGTTTCCTCAGGCGCAGGGGTGGCAATTGGCGCACTCTCTGGTGGTGTGCTCTGGGTTTCCTCAGGCGCAGAGATGGCATCATCGCTGGGGTGCGCTTTAACAGCTGGGGCGTCTGTCTCGGTCTCTTTTTTCTTTTTCTGCCAGAACCAGCGCATTATTCAACCTGTCCATTTAATTTGTAACCGTCATGGCTCAAGAGGCGCACCGGCACAATGGCACCAATGCGGACCGGGTTATTTGGATCAAGGCTGACTTGTGAAAAATCTGCCAAACGGCCAAAGCCGGGCTTTTCCACCAGCACATCTTTGCACTGGCCCACATGGCGATCCAGATGGCGCACCAGCGCCGCCGCGCCAACGTCGCGCAGCCGTGCCGCGCGGTCTTTGGCCACGGCGGGCGGCACAGCAGGCATACGCGCCGCCGGTGTGCCGGTGCGCGGACTAAACGGAAAAACGTGCAGATAGGAAAGATCGCACTCTTCCACCAGTTTCAGCGTGTTTTCAAACATGGCCTCGGTCTCGGTGGGAAAGCCGGCAATCAGGTCCGCCCCAAAGGCAATCTCCGGGCGCGCTGCTTTTAGCCTAGCGCACAGATCAATAGCGTCCTCGCGGCTGTGGCGGCGCTTCATACGCTTTAAAATCATATTATCGCCGGCCTGCAAGGAAAGGTGCAGATAGGGCGTCAGGCGTTCCTCGCCCTGCATCAGCGCAAACAATTCATCGTCCATCATGATCGCATCAATGGAAGAAAGCCGCAGGCGCGCCAATTCAGGCACCCCGCGCAAGATCGCGCCCACCAGCGCCCCCAAAGGCGGTGCGCCCGGCAAGTCCTTGCCCCATGAGGTCATGTCCACGCCAGACAGCACCACTTCGGCAACCCCATTGGCGGCAATTTTTTGTACCTGCGCCACCACCTCATCCGCCGGGACCGAACGCGCCGGGCCGCGCCCAAAAGGAATGATGCAGAACGTACACCGATGGTCACAACCATTTTGCACTTCGATATAGGTGCGCGCGCGGCTGCCAAAGCGTTCAATATTATGGGTATGGATTTTGTGTTCGCCCTGAATGTCGCCCACCTGCACACGCGGCGTATCGGCGGTGAAGTTCCAGTGCGAGCCGTTCATTTTTTCGGCATTGCCCAGCACATGATCCACCTCGTCCATGGCGGCAAACATGTCGGCATCCACCTGGGCCGCACAGCCGGTGACGATCACTTTGGCGTCCGGGTTTTCACGCCTGGCCCGGCGGATGGTCTGGCGCGCGCGGCGCACCGCCTCGCCAGTCACCGCGCAGGTGTTGATAATCACCGCGCCCTCCAGCCCCGCATCACGCGCATGACGGCCCATCACCTCGGACTCAAAAGTGTTCAGGCGACAGCCCAGCGTGATGATTTTAGCCTCATCCGCATCAGATTTAGCAAGCGTGCTCATGGTGCGCGCAAAGTGGCGGCGCGATGAAGTAATTGCAAGGGGATGGCGCATTTAACTATGCGAAAGAGGTATTTATACCCCTTCTATTTCTCCCTCATATTCCCACTCGACCGGGCCGGTCATCAAAATATGATCATCCGCCGCGCGCCATTCGATGACCAGTTCGCCGCCATCAAGGATGAGTTTGGCTTTGCGGTCACACAAGTTTCTGCGGTGGCAGGCGACCAGAGCCGCGCAGGCCCCGGTGCCACAGGCTTTGGTCAAACCGGCGCCGCGTTCCCACACCTTTAGGCGAATTTCATCACGCGAACGGACCTCGGCAAAACCAATATTGGCCGCTTGTGGAAAGAGCGGATGGTGTTCCAGCATGGGGCCAAGGGTTTGCACCGCGATTGTCTCCACATCATCGACAAAAAATATCGCATGAGGATTACCCATATTGACCGCGCCAGGCAGCATCAACACTGGCGCATCTATGGGACCGACCTTTATATCAATGCCCCGTGTGTCCATACGCTCGGCCAAGGGGATGTCTTCCCAGCCCAGTTTAGGCGGCCCCATATCCACCTGCACCTGATGATCGCCCGCGCGGCGCGCATGTAAAATACCGGCTCGGGTTTGCAGGCTGACCGCATCGCACGAACCTTCCTGCATTAACAACCAGGCAATAGCGCGGGTGCCATTACCACAGGCCGAAACCTCTTCGCCATCACCATTCCAGATGCGCATAAAGGCATCCGCATCGGTGGCCGTTTTTTCAATGGCCATGATCTGGTCACAGCCCACGCCATTATTAGCATCGGCAATTTTCCGGATAGCCTCAGACGACAACGTGTCGCCCCCCGCACCATGGCGCAGATCGAAAATGGCAAATTCATTGCCGCAGCCGTTCATTTTCACATATTTCATAGATTAAACTTTAGTCATTATTGCCTGATTGCGCGAGGGTGTTTTTACCGTCATTGTGCAACAAAATATTTGGGGAAACTTATCATGCGCCTTCTTTCATCAATTTCCGCCATTGCCATCACACTGGTGGTGGCGGCCTGTCAGCCTGCACCGGAGCAAAACGCCAAAATGACGACGGACACCGATACCGCAACAACGCCTGCGCCAGCAGACGCAGAACCCAAGACCGACCCCCGTTTGTGGCTGGAAGAGGTTGAAGGCGAAAAGGCGCTGAACTGGGTCAATGCCCAGAACGAGCGCACATTGGCCGACCTGCAAAACGATCCGCAATATCAGGCGCTTTATGATGATGCGCTGGCCATTGCCAACGCCACAGACAAAATTGCTTATGGCGCGCATCGTGGCGGTTATGTCTATAATTTCTGGCAGGATGCCAACAACACCCACGGCCTGTGGCGGCGCGCCTCCCTGGCCGATTATGTCGGCGGCACGCCGGATTGGGATGTCATTCTGGATCTGGATGCCTTATCCGAGGCCGAAGGTGAAAACTGGGTCTATAAGGGCGTAGATTGCCTGTCCCCCACTTATGAGCGCTGTATGATTACCCTGTCGCGCGGCGGCAAGGACGCGGCGGTGCGCCGCGAATTTGATGTGGCCAGCAAAAGCTTCATCAAGGGTGGCTTTATTCTGCCCGAGGCCAAAGGCAGCACCGCATGGGAAGATGAAGACACCCTGATTGTCGGCACGGACTGGAGCGGCGATACCATGACCCAGTCGGGCTATCCCTTTGTCAACAAACGCTGGACGCGCGGCACCGCACTGGATAGCGCCGTTGAAGTGATACGCGGCGATAAAACCGATGTTGGGGTCTGGCCATTTCGTGTGGAAATTGGCGACCGTGTCGCCATGTTTACCGCCGAAGCCAATACATTTTACGACACCACAGTGTGGTGGCTGCCAGAAGACGGGGACCCCGTGCAGGTACCTGTCCCCGCCAAATCCAGTTTTCAGGATATTTTCAAAGGCCAGTCGATCATAAAACTGGAAGAAGACTGGACCCCAAAAGATGGCGGACAAAGTTTTGCCAAAGGTGCGCTGGTGTCCTTTTCCCTGACCGATTTCATGGCCAACAAGGCCATACTTAAGGTGCACCTGATACTGGAGCCGGATGCACGCTCGTCCATTGGCAGCGTTAGTGCCGCCCGTTCCGGGCTGATCGTCAATATGCTGAAAAACGTCGCCAGCACCGTTTATGCTTATGATTTTGACGGTAAAAACTGGACTAGCCGCAAGCTGAACCTGCCAGAGAACGGCGCGATTTCGGTGTCTTCGGTGAATTCTCACTCCGATATTCTCTTTGCCAATGTAGAGAGCTTTTTGCGCCCCGATGCTCTGTGGTATTACAATCTGGAAGACAATACGGCCAAGGAAATTTACGCTTTGCCAGCACGCTTTGATTCAGCCGGCCTGGTGGTAGAGCAACACCAGGCCACATCAAAAGACGGCACCAAAGTGCCCTATTTTATAGTGCATAAAAAAGACTTGCCCCATGATGGCACCACACCCACTTTGCTTTACGGCTATGGTGGGTTCCAGATTTCCATGCGCCCGTCTTATTCAGGCACGCTGGGTAAATTATGGCTGGAAAAGGGTGGTGCCTATGTGCTGGCCAATATCCGTGGTGGCGGCGAATTTGGCCCCAAATGGCATCAGGCCGGACTGAAAACCAAACGCCAGGTGATTTATGATGACTTTATCGCCATTGCCGAAGATCTGATTGAAAAGAAAGTCACCAGCCCGCGTCATCTGGGTATTCGTGGCGGCTCCAATGGCGGCCTGCTGATGGGCGTCATGTATACGCAACGGCCAGACCTGTTTAATGCGGTGCTTTGCCAAGTGCCGCTTTTGGACATGCTGCGCTTTAACCAACTTCTGGCCGGGGCAAGCTGGATGGGCGAATATGGCGACCCGTCCGATCCGGTTGAAGGCGCGTTTTTACGCTCTATCTCGCCTTATCACAATGTTGATCCGGCCAAAGACTACCCGCAAATTTTCCTGATGACCTCGACCAAGGATGACCGGGTGCATCCGGGTCATGCCCGCAAATTCGGTAAATTACTGGAAGATGAAGGCAAGGACTTCCTCTATTATGAAAACACCAATGGCGGACACAGCGCTGCGGCAAACTTAAAAGAAACCGCACGGCGCGAAGCGCTGGGCTATGCGTATCTGATGCGGCGCCTGCGCTAACACTGTGGCGTTCAGGCATCATCTGTTCTGTGGGCGGGCATTTGGCATTCTTGCCAAGGCAAACCTGTTCACCACACCAGGCGAAGCACGTGATCTGGATTAAGGCTCCTTATTGCCGCCTGGCAAAGACCCGCTAAGGGACACGGCAAAGGGCACAATGAACGTCAGGACAACCTTCCACCACACCGGATCAAACGGTATCAGGCGTTCCCATTGGTTAATCAGGGTCAAAAGCGGCCCGACAATCAACATGGTGACAAAAGCACGGTGCAGGCACCAGCGCACATGAGGCGTTAAAACTGTCTTCATCGCGATCTTTGGGCCTTTATGCGGGAATTTTACCTGCGTTGTTATTACCCCTTTTCCATTCCAGCGCCAGCATTTAGGCTGTCATAATCAAATGAGGATTGTGTTATGACCTATGTCGCCCCCACCCGTGAATTACGCTTTATTCTGGAAGATGTCGCGGCCATGGAAGGGCTAATGACGACAGGGGCGTTTGAAGACTTATCCTCTGATTTAACTGCCGCTATATTGGAAGAAGGCGGAAAGTTTTGCGCAGGTGTTCTGGCACCCCTTAACCACCGTGCGGATCAGTTTGGCGCAAAGTTCAAGGACGGCGCGGTGACCACCGCCCCCGGTTTCAAAGAGGCTTATGCCCAGTTTGTCGAGGGGGGCTGGCAGGGCCTTTCATTTGACGAAGCCGATGGCGGCATGGGCTTGCCAAATGCTCTGGGCACCGCATTTCAGGAAATGCTGCAATCGTCAAACATGGCCTTTGGCTTATGCCCCATGCTGACCATGGGCGCACTTGAGGTGCTTAGCCATGCCGGAACAGAGGCGCAAAGAACGTTGTACCTGCCCCGCCTGATCACCGGCGAATGGTCGGCCAGCATGAATTTGACCGAGCCACAGGCGGGATCTGATGTCGGGGCCTTGCGCACCATGGCCACGCCCGTTGGTGATAACTCGTGGCTGGTGGAGGGACAAAAAATATTCATCACCTGGGGCGAGCATGATTGCGCCCCTAATATTATCCATCTGGTTCTGGCCCGCACCCCCGACGCCACGGCAGGAACAAAAGGATTGTCGCTGTTTCTGGTGCCCAAATTCCTTCTGGATGATCAGGGCGAGCCGGGCAAACGCAATGATGCACGCGCCATTGGCGTTGAGCACAAGCTGGGCATCCATGCCAGCCCCACTTGCGTCATGGAATATGGCGGCAATGGCGGGGCAAAGGGATGGTTGATCGGCAAGGAAGGTCAGGGCATGGCCATGATGTTCATCATGATGAATTCGGCCCGCCTGAACGTTGGTGCCCAAGGCGTTGGCGTGGCCGAGCGAGCTTATCAGCACGCACTGGCCTATGCCCAAGAACGCAAACAGGGCCGCGCCATTAGCACGCCTGATTATCCCGCCGCCATTATCCATCACCCCGATGTGCGCCGCATGCTGATGACCATGAAGGCCAAAATCACCGCTGCACGATCCATTTGTCTGGCCTGCGCCGTAGCCTCGGATTATGCGGCGCACCTGGGTGATGAGGAGGAGGCAAAGCGGGCAAAGGCGCGCGAAGAGCTGCTCACCCCTCTGGCCAAAACCTATGGCTCGGAAATTGGGGTCGAGGTCAGCTCGCTGGCGCTGCAAATCCATGGCGGCATGGGTTATATTGAAGAAACCGGCGCCGCCCAGCATTATCGCGATGCTCGGATCACCCCCATTTATGAAGGCACAAACGGTATTCAGGCCATTGATCTGGTGGGCCGCAAGCTGAACATGCAGGGCGGATTTCCCATGAAGCGTTTGATCGAGGAAATGCGCGAAACCGTTGAAGACTGCGCCACATCATTAAATCCTGAACTGCCACTGATTGGCGCTCGTCTGGCCAGTGCCATTGATACACTGGAACAAACCACACAATGGCTTCGCGATCCGACGCGCCAAAAGGCTGACATTTTGGCAGGGGCAACGCCCTATCAGGGCATCGCCTGCGAAACCGTTGGCGGCTATTATCTGGCCATTGGCGCTCTGGCCGCCCAGCGCTTTCTTGAAGATGGCAAAGAGCCAAGTTTTGCCAAAGACCGCATCGCTTTGGCACGCTATTTTGCAGAAACCGTGCTCAGCGCTGTCCCCGGCAAAAGCGATGATATATACGCAGGATCAAGCCTGTTATTTGGGATTGCCGACGCGGACTTATAACCGCCACCCACGCCAGGCATTGCCAGACGGGCACCGCATTTTTAGAGTGCGCTTTAACAATTAAATAGGAATGGGACATGGGATTTTATAACCGTCACATCATGCCACGCTTTGTAAATCTTGCGTGCGCATCCGGTCAAATGAAGAAAATTCGTGCCAAAATCGTCCCCCTTGCCGAAGGACGGGTGCTGGAAATTGGCTTTGGCTCTGGTCACAACCTGCCTTTTTTGAATGCCGAGAAGATCACCCGTTACTGGGCGCTGGAGCCAGACGAGCAGATCAGAAAGCTGGCCAGTCAACGCTTGTCAAACTCGCCCCTCTCGCCAGCATTTCTGGGCCTGGAGGCTGAATCCATACCGTTGGATGATAACAGCGCCGATACAATCGTCATCACCTTCACCATGTGCACCATTCCCCAAGTGGAGCAGGCGCTGGGTGAAATGCGCCGCGTGCTAAAGCCCGGTGGGCGATTATTGTTTGCCGAACACGGGGCCGCACCAGACAATGCCGTAGCCCGCTGGCAAAGCCGAATTGAACCCGTGTGGAAACGCATTGGCGGCGGCTGTCACCTGACACGTAAGCCGCTGGAACTACTGGAAAACAACGGCTTTAGCCTGCAAAGTGCGCAAAGCCTCTATGTGCCCAAAGCGCCGCGCTTTGCCGGTTTTGTCTCCCATGGCATTGCGGTGCCGCGTTAATACTTAGCGCTGTTCATCATCCAGTTTTTCAATCAGCGCCTTGATCTGTTCTGCCTGGTCCAGAGGCGCAACCAGCACGGCCTTACTGGTCGTTATTATAGCCAAATTTTTGATCCCTAGTGCCGCGATCATCGGTCCGTCTTTATCGGCGTAAAGCAGGGTGCCTTGCGTGCTTTGCGTTACCACCGAACCATGGCAGGCGTTACCGTTTTTATCCTTTTTGGCCAGATCATAGATGGCGGGCCAGGCGCCAACATCGCTCCACCCCACATCCAGCGGCACGACGACCGCGCATTGCGTTTTTTCCATCACCGCATAATCAACCGATTCAGAGGGACAGGCAGCGAAAGCCTCCGCATCCAGATATTGGTAAACCTTGTCCTGGCCTGCCTTTTCCCACGCTTGGGCGGCTGCCTTTAGAATATCCGGGCGATATTTTTCCATTTCAGACAGCATCACCGCAGCAGAAAAAAGGAAAATACCCGCATTCCAGACGTAATCTCCGCTCTTCAAATACGCTTTGGCCGTTTCCTCATCCGGTTTTTCCACAAAAGCGGAAACCGTGAAAATACCCGGCATCAGGGCGGTACCTTTTTGAAGATAGCCATAGCCCGTGGCCGGTACGGTTGGCGCCGCCCCAAAGGTCACAATATGGCCCTTGGCCGCAGCACGGGCACCCAATTGGACCGTTTCAACAAACCCCTTGGTATCAGCAATATAATGATCAGCCGCCAACAGCAAAACCTGGGCGCTATCGCCAAATTGCGCTTGCACGGCTAGGGCCGCACTGATGGCGCAGGGCGCGGTATTGCGCGGACAGGGTTCAGTAATAATGGCCGCTGGCGTAGTATTGACCGCTTCGCACTGGGCCAGCACCTGATCGGCATGACGTTCCGCACACACCAGAATGGGCGCGGCAAACCCGCGGGTCTGCGGACAGCGCAGCACGGTTTGTTGCAATAATGTCAGCGCCCCGGTCAGGGCATGCAATTGCTTGGGGTTGTCTTTGGTGGATAAAGGCCACAGCCGCGTACCCGCACCGCCGCACATAATCACCGGCACAATTATCGATCGTGTTGTCATGAAGCGCTCTCTTCCATGGATGTCATCACGCGTTCCACCTCTGTCGCTGCGCTGGCCAGATGATAGACAATACTGGCCGGAACATGGTTTGCCAGTGGGACGCCCTGCAAATCGAACTTATCCATCCATAAGCCGGGTGTGGTGGTTTCAAAATAACTGCTATGCATACGCCCTAGCAAGGCATCGGCCATCACGGCCATGCCTTCATTACCGGCTTCAAAACGGACAAGCATGGATTTCAGCCATTCGGTTTGTCCCCAGAGCCGTCTGGACGGCGTCAGGATATTCAGGTTCTCATCAAAACCATCCAGCAAAAACCCCTGCCCCTTGGGTGCCAGAGCATCCGCATGCTTACCCAGAATCAAAGCTATATCCAGCGGCGCTTCTGCTTTCAAGGCTGCATATTTATGCAACAGCCAGCACCATTCGGCCATATGGCCGGGTTCTATGCGGGCGGGGCGTATGGGGACCAGGTCATCGTCAAAATCTTCAAATAAAAGGCCCGTCTTTTGGTCTGTAAAGCGCTCGGCAAGCAATACAGCAATATCACCGGCCCGGTTCAGGTAAGCCGTATCGCCGCTGGCCTCAAAAAGCGCCAATAACGCCTCGAACATATGCATATGCGGGTTTTGCCGGCGCGGTAAGGCGGTCGCATCCCCCTCCTGCCACCCCCCTTTTACGCAGCCCATAGCCTCGTCAACAAAAGCCAGCGTCTCTATGGCCAGCGCCAGAATTTGTGCGTCCCCGGTGGCCCGGTAGGCCCAGCTTAGTGCCAGAATATGAAAGGCATGGTCATAAAGGTCGCGGCGCGCATCGCATATACTGCCATCAGCATCCAGCAAATGCACAAAGCCCGGCGCCCCATCCCGGTGGCGGGGCGTGCTGACCAGATAATCCACCGCCCAGTTCACCAAAGCGCGCTCGTCCACCCAGCCCGCAACACTGGCGTGGGCAAAGGCATAAATCTGTCGCGATGTTACCCGAAGACGCCGCGCAGTGCGCAGGTCCGGCGTGCCATCAAAATGCAGGCGTTCGTAAAACCCGCCCTGCTTGCGATCCACGCCGTGATTTGCCCAGAACGGCACAATGTCATCCCGGCACAGGTTTATAAAGTTATAGGCCTGAACATGTAGGGATGTCGGTTTGTGTTGCGTCATATAATGTTTAGATCGTAAAAAATGTAAGATTTTGTTATCGATTTATCCGCAAATAAGAAATTTCTGAAGAAATCAGACCCTTCTGTTGCAATCCCCACTCTATTGTATTGATTGTAGAAACACATAATGTCATAGCCCTCCTGATGACATAAAAGTGGGGTCAATGGAGTTACAATATAATGCCAAACGGGACTTTTAAAATTATTACTATCGTTGGTGCACGCCCGCAATTTATCAAAGCCGCAAGCGTTAGCCGAGCCATTGCGGCAAAAGGTAATTTTGAAGAAATTTTGATTCACACAGGCCAGCATTATGACGACAACATGTCAGATATTTTTTTCAGAGAGTTAGAGATCAAAACGCCCGCATACAACCTTGCCATGGGCGGTGGCGGGCACGGGCAAATGACCGGGCGCATGCTGGAAGGCCTGGAGGCGATTTACCTTAAAGAAAAACCAGATGCTGTCCTCGTCTACGGGGACACAAACTCAACGCTAGCGGGCGCACTTGCCGCCGTTAAGCTACACATTCCAATCGCGCATGTTGAAGCGGGTTTGCGTTCGTTTAATCGAAAAATGCCGGAAGAAATAAATCGAATTTTGAGTGACCAGCTCTCTGAATTGTTGTTCTGCCCAACGAGCGAATCCATCAAAAACCTGAAAGACGAAGGGATGCGTTCAGGCATTCATCATGTTGGTGATGTCATGCACGATGCGACTTTACATGCGATCCGTAAAATTCAGGGTTCCACTGAAGTTTTGGAAAAATATGATATTGGTGATGTGCCATACGCCTTTTGTACCTTACACCGCGCAGAAAACACGGATGACCCCGGTCGCTTCAAAAGCCTGCTATCGTTTCTAGAAGAAGAAGCTAAAACGCGCAAAATTATCTTTTCAGTACACCCGCGAACGCGTAAACTTATGCACGCTGGTGGCCTTTCCCTTACCGGGGTACAAATGATTGATCCGGTTGGCTATTTTGAACTGCACTCTTTGTTGCATCATAGTACGTTGGTCATCACCGATTCAGGCGGGGTGCAAAAAGAAGCATATTTTCACCGAACCCCCTGCATTACTATGCGCGATGAAACAGAATGGGTGGAAACCATACATTCCGGTTGGAATCGTTTATGGACCACGCCAGACTGGACAGGTGACAGAGGCAGAATTACAGACTATGGGAACGGGGATGCGGCATCTAAGATCGTTGAAATAATGCATACTCATTTCAACGCTTAACCGCGAATTATTATCAATTGAAGGAATAGTTATGAGAATTGTAGCTATGGTGCCCAACTCTGGTGCCCGCGATGTCAGGGTTGTCAAAGAAGCCAGAACTTTAGTTGAAGCAGGCCACAGTGTTGATGTGATCGGTATTCGCGAACCTAACCACACCAGTATAGCCGCTATTTTACAGGAAAAACTCATTGTTCATCGCATAAGTTGGCAAACTGCAGCCTTCCAGCGCACAACAGTTATTTTGCTGCTTGGCACTTTTTTTATGTCAATTTTAGGCTTGTTTTTTCTATTCCAGTTTTTTCAATTGGCCGGGTTTTTAAATGCTCAATTGGGCATTACCCATAATCTGGCCACAATGTGGAGGGGCATTATTTCACCTGTGCAGTCATTCTGGGCAGACAATGATCTACTCTCGAATTTATATCTGGGGCATGTCGATAAAATCAGTTGGATCGGCGGACTTACATTATTTTTTGGATTCTTATTTTCATTTGCGATTGTCCTGGCCAGCCTCTGGTTGTTTTGGCGCTATTTATGGCCTGTTCTATTCAAGGCCGCCCGTAAACTATGGTCAGCACTTAATTTTTTCTTTACTCCCGCCAAGAATTTTTCAAACTTTGCTCTAAATTATGCTGATGATGAGAAGGTGAATTTAGGCTCCAGCCAGTTTCTCTTTGAGATGGTTGCCAATGAAGGTATGTTGTCATTTGTCGCTAACCAGCTTCGCAAATTTGCCAGCCTCATTCACTACCGCTCTGTGCATCTAAAACAGACTAAAGGCATGACTGAACTGGCACTGGAATTGAAACCAGACCTGATTTATTGCCACGAAGTGCAAACTTTAAAAGCTGGTGTGGCCGTAAAAAATAAACTGGGGATCCCCTTAATATATGATGCTCATGAAATGTATGACGAGCTCGTTCAGGGTGCCCCACACATCCTCAAAAGATACAAAATATTGCACGAGAAATACCTGTCACAGGTCGATGCATTTGTAACAGTCAATGAAACCATTGCCGATATTTATAATACGGTATACCCCGATATTAAAGAGACTGTCATAATCAAAAATGCGACCCCCCATGCAACGCTTAGACCATATGATGGCCGCCTGCATGATGCCGCCAAGCTTCCTTATGGCAGAAAAATTCTTCTTTATCAGGGTGGTTATGCCCCAAGCCGGGGCATAGAAGGCCTTGTCAAGGCTGCCCCCTATCTTCCTGATGACTGGTCTGTCGTACTCATGGGCTGGGGACGGCTTCAGGAAGACCTTGAAACACTCATCGCCGAACAAGCCGAAGAATGGTCCCAAAAAAATATAGATAATCTGATTGACGAGTTAAAACGAAAGAGCCGCGATAAAATCACCTCTGAAGCCAGAGATATTTTACTCTCTCTATCTCCAGCTGGTGATACAGAGGAATTAGAGAAGAATATCAGGGCCATTTATAATAAAGACCTTTCCAGGGATGATTTGCTTAGTGCCCAGGAAGAGAACATCAGCCACCAGCTCTTATTGGGAACAAGCCCGCAATGGTCTGATCGATCTCTCACAAAGCAATTCGAGTTTGATAATGATGATTCTGAGAACACACTTACGAACTCGTTGTCGGTTCGCAATCGGTTAGTCCAGAGATATATCAATAAAGTAACAAATACTCTGACACGATGGGATAAAGCAGGGTCAGACCTGCGATCAGAAATTGAAATCGGGATTTTGAAAAAAATCCTGCTTGAAAATATCCCGCGACTGGAACCCGAAGGGTATGACAAAGTGCGCATGATCCCTCCTGCTGTTCAGGAACAGCTTCCCCTTTGGTCTCAAGGGGCAACACTGGGCGCTATACCTTATCCCAATGACGGCCTTAACCATTGGGCATGCTCACCAAACAAATTATGGGAATACCCAAACGCCAATGTCCCGATTTTAGCCAGCCCAGTTCCAGAATTATATAAAACCGTAAACGAACACGGCATTGGCTGGATATTACCACCAGACCCATCTGCACAACAAATTGCCATGATCATTCAAGACCTTTCTGATGAGCAATTGGCTCACGCAAAAGAAAACTGCAAAGCATTTATCGCCAAGGACAATTGGAGTGTTTACGCAGAACGGTTGATTGATGTGGTGGAGCGTGTTGGAAAAGCGGCATAATTAAATAACGAAGCTCGCTCACTTCAATACTGGAAACAAAGAATGGGAAAAACTGCAGATTCGGCTCATGACTGGGTAGATGGATTTAGCCATTGGAAGCTCAGCATACAACTTGCTTTGGAAGATATTCGCGATCGGTATCGACGAAGCCTTTTGGGTGTTCTGTGGATAACCCTCTCTTTCCTTTTGTTTATTGGCATTAAGGCCTTTGTTTTTAGTTCCATGAACGCCATGAGTATCGGGAATTTCACCCAGTACCTAACTATAGGGTTCGCGTTGTGGACACTTATTAATACGTTACTGGTCGATGGGGCTGCCACATTTGTGCGATCAAGAACATGGGTGCTTTCCAGCTCCCTTCCTTATGTAATTTATATTCTGCAATCGGTCTTTCGCTCATATTTGAATTTTCTCTTAGTTGCCGTTGCCGCAATTATTATTCTAGCTTTTAGCAAGATCCAGCTTCACAGTGCCATATGGACGCTGGTTCCGGCATTTATTTTGTATTTTCTTACAGGGTTATGGGTCTCAGCATTACTGGCCCCACTGTGCGCCAGATACAGGGATGTCCTATATGCTTTACAAACAGTGATGCGAATGATGTTTTTTGCGACCCCTATAATCTGGACGCCCGAGGCTGGAACGATGCGTGGTGTGATTGCTTTTTGGAACCCCTTTACTCACTATCTGAGTATCATTCGCGAGCCTTTACTTTATGGAACAATCCCGACGCAAAGCTGGATGATCGTTGGTGGCATTTCGTTTGTTGGGCTTATACTGGCATGGGTTACTTATACGACAACACGTGACCGTATAGCGTTTTGGGTATAATATGGCACGCCTTATTGTAGATAATGTTTCTTTGTATTTTCCATATTCAGGGAAACCACTAGAATCAGAAAAGGCTGTCGCTAAAGTAGGCGGCGCCATCGTTACCCATAATGGGCGTACCTGTGTACGGGCTTTACACAACATAAGCTTTGAGCTGAACGATGGCGACAGATTGGGGTTAGTTGGGCATAATGGCTCTGGAAAGTCCACGCTGTTGAGAGTTCTTGCCGGCATTTACAAACCACAGGCCGGACGCGTAATAACTGAAGGCAAAGTCGGTAACGCTCTAAATCTCAATCTTGGTTTCAGGCCAGAGGCCTCCGGACGCCGGAATATCTACATCAAAGGCATGATTGCTGGCCTCACTCGGGCTGAAATCAATGCTATAATTCCTGAAATAGAGGAATTCACAGAATTAGGTCCGTACTTAAGCCAACCATTTCACACATACAGCCAAGGCATGCGGATGCGCTTAGGCTTGGCGATAGCCACGGCCTTTCGACACGATATTTTATTATTTGACGAATGGATTGGTGCAGGCGATGCAAGTTTTCGGCGTAAAGCTGAACAGCGAACTGCTGAGCTAGCCCAGGGGTCCTCCATTCTGGTTTTGGCATCTCATAATCAAAATATTATTGCTAAAAACTGCGACCGAAAACTTACACTTGAGAATGGTGAAGTTCGCAGTGATGAAAAACTGAACAGTGAAACCCTAACTATTTAGAAGTAAATATGCTCCCATGAGGGTTCAGGAATTTACTTTATTATTGCAGCCAAAGCCGCCATTTTTCGCAGTATATTTTTGGCAGCATGAGACTGATTACATTCCGGTACTGAGACCAAACACACACCATCTTCGTTCAGACTAATCAAATTTTCCTCAGCGGTACATTGACCATTAAAACTGCAGGCCCATTGTGCCTCGCTTATGGCAATGATGGGTTTGCCAGAGGCCGCATATTCAGCCGCCTTTCCGGGGGGGGTGAGCGCATGGGGTGATCCTGCCAGCACCAGTGCATCGGCAGCCCGTTGCAGAGCGTGGGCGCTTTGCAGCGGCACGACCCCATAAAGCGTAATAGCCCCTGCACCCGCACAAGCGCGCACTTGCGCCTCTTCTTCTGTGCTGAGCCGACCTGCAATATGCAAATGCAAGGCCGGGTTTTTCTGCCTTGCCGCCTCAAAAACGGCCAACGTATCACCGATATGACAATCCGGGTCTGAGAGGGAAAAACTGCCGGTATAGACCAGGTTCAAATGGTCCGGGTTCAGTGTGATGACCTCGGCGTCACCTTTTATGGAAAAATGCGGCAAGGTAAAAACCTGCGCTTCGCTTTGGCAATACTGGCGCACCTCGGCTGTGATGTCTTCATTCACCGTACTGATCAGGTCAGCCTTGCATAACATGCCTGTGGCAATTTTGCGCTCAATCCATTGGCGCAGCGCATTTTCTCTTTGTTTGCGAAACGGACGGACCAACCAGTGGTCGCGAAAATCTGCATACCAGGCACAGCCAAAGTCGCTCTTGAATTGTACGCCGGCATAATGAATGGATTCCGGCGGACTGGTGGTCATTACCCAATCGGGTTTAAACGGCAGTGCCTGTTTCGCTGCCCGAACAGCACGTTTGGTCCAGCGAATATCCGGATCCGGCCAGAGCAGCCAATTGCGCAATATGTCACGCAGACTTGCCCTTCCAGGCGGTTCTAGGGATGGGTCTGGCTGCACATGGGGGACCGCAATCCCCTCAACATCATCCGGCAAAGCCGGAGCCACAACAAACACCTGGCAGCCCAGGTCCTGCAAAGCCTTGGCCAGATAATAGGGGCGCCGCGCACCGCCGGAGACATGGGGCGGAAAATGGCGCGCAAAAAGGATAATATTGGGCCGATAGTCCAGGGTATTGTGTTCAGTGCCGAGCATAGCTCAGCTTACGCCGGTCATCGCAAAATGACAAAGGTCAGGCACGCACAACTTTGTCCGAACGCTCTTTGATGGCATTGCGCGTATCCACCACCAGATCAACGGCGGCCAGAAGCGGCGCATAATCCACATCATCATGATCCGTGGCAATGAGGGCAACATCAAACTTTGCCAGCGCCTCTTCAGTCCAGGTCGCCGAGACCATGCCTTCGACCTCCGGGTGTTCACGAATAGAGGGGGCCACCGGAATATAAGGGTCATAATATTCGACCTCCATCCCCCGGGCGCGCAGCTTGTCAATCAACTCCAGCGCCGGACTTTCGCGCATATCATCAACATTTTTCTTATAGGCCAGACCCACCACCAGCGCCTTGGCGCCCTTCATGGCGAGGCCCATTTTCTCGTTCATAGCTTCGGCCAGACGGTCCACAACATGGCCAGGCATGTTGGAATTAATCTCACCGGCCAGTTCGATAAAGCGGGTATTCAGGCCATAGGCCCGCGCTTTCCAGGTCAGATAGAACGGATCGATTGGAATGCAGTGCCCACCAAGACCAGGCCCCGGATAAAATGCCATATAGCCAAAAGGCTTGGTCTTGGCCGCTTCGATCACTTCCCAGACATCAATGTCCATCGCCCCAAAGACGACTTTCAGCTCGTTCACCAGCGCTATATTGACGGCGCGGAAAATATTTTCCGTCAGCTTGACCGCTTCAGCCGTGCGCAGGTTTGACACCGGCACGGTGGGCACAATGGCACCGTAAAGCGCGCAGGCCATTTCACGCTCTGCCTCAGAAGAAGCCCCCACGACCTTGGGAATGGTCGAGGTTTCAAAATTGGGATTGCCCGGATCTTCACGCTCTGGCGAATAGGCAATGGCAAAATCAACACCGGCCTTCAGACCACCTGCTTCCAAAATGGGTTGCAGCACTTCTTCGGAGGTGCCGGGATAGGTGGTGGATTCCAGAATGATCAACTGGCCCGGCCGGATATGTTTCGCAATATTCTCGGTGGTCGCAATAACATAGGAGAGATCCGGTTCACGATGCGCGCCCAACGGCGTTGGCACGCAGATCAGGATCGCATCAACAGATTTCAGACCATTAAAATCTGTGGTCGAGGAAAAATGGCCCGATGCATTCATCGACTGGATGCGCGCATCGGAAATATGCTTGATATAAGACTTTCCAGCGCCCAGCATCTCAACCTTGCTTGCATCAATATCAAAGCCCACAACGGTCTGATTTTGGCGCACGAAAGCCTCGGCCAGTGGCAGGCCAACATAGCCAAGCCCGACCACGCCAATACGTAATTCCTTATCTGCAACCTTGCGGATAAAGGCTTCACTAAGCGCCGTCAGCGGCATGCCGGTGTTTGTAGTGTCTGAAACCGTCATCAATTCGTCCCTTTCTTTGTTACGGTGCTAACGGCGATTAAATCCGCGTACCGCCTGAATAATCACATCCTGTGTCCCCTCATCCAAATAAGGATGCATAGGCAGGGAAATCACCCGTGTGGCCTTGTCCTCGGATACCTCCAGACCACCGGCCCCAATTGGAAAATCCTTATAGGCTGTCTGCATGTGCATGGGCTTGGGATAGTATATCGCACTTGGCACGCCATGCGCTTTCAAATGCGCCGCCAGGCCTTCGCGGTCTTCATGCTCGATGGTGAATTGCGCCCAGGTCGAGATACCGCCATCAATCATCGCTGGCACGGCGCTGACGACATCTTTCAAGGCTTCGCAATAGCGGCTGGCGACTTTATTGCGGCGCTCAATTTCATCAGCAAAAATCGCCAGTTTTTCAATCAGAATGGCCGCCTGCAACGTATCCAGACGCGAATTCATGCCAATACGCACATTGTCATATTTGTCGCCGCCTTTACCGTGTACCCGCAAGGAGCGAATAATCTCTGCGGTTTCATCACAATTGGTCAGCACCGCGCCGCCATCACCATAACAGCCCAGCGGCTTGGCCGGGAAAAAGCTGGTGGTGGTCACATCGGCCCAATGCAAAGGGTGATTACCATGCAGCGTACAGCCAAAGCCCTGTGCAGAATCGGCCACCAGTTTCATATCGTATTTTTTGGCAATACGCTTAAGCGCCGGATAATCCGCAGGCTGGCCAAAAAGGTCGACCGCAATAATAACCTTGGGGGTCAGTTTGCCCTCGGCTTTGATCTTTTCAATGCTGGCTTCCAGCTTCACCGGATCAATATTATAGGTGTCGGGAAGTATATCGACAAAGACCGGAATGGCCCCATACCAGGGAACGATCTCCCCGGTGGCCGCAAAAGTAAAACTGGGGCAAAAAACCGCATCCCCTGGCCCGATCTGCCAGGCGAGCAGTGGCAGAGCCAGCGCGTCGGTGCCATTGCCACAACCAAGTGCGTGCTTGGCCTTACCAAAAGCCGCCGCCTGCTCTTCAAACAGGCCCACTTGTGGCCCCATGATAAAGCGACCTTCGTCCAGCACCTTGGTAATGGCGGCATTAATTTTATCTTCGATCCGCGCCCGTTGCGCCTGTAAATCAATAAAGGCTATGCCCATGATTTTTTCCTTTTCACGTTTCGTGAATAAATTTGCTTATGTGGCCCCGGCCATGATCATGGCTTGCAACACCGCCAAAGCCTCTTTGGCATCGGTACGTGGGTTAGCCCGGCTGGCACAGCAGTCCAGAAAATGTTGGCATTCCTGAGCCAAAGGTTCCGCCGCCATATCATAGGGCAGAATTTCTGCATCGGCCTTAACGGGCACGGGCCGACCTGTACTGCGATCAATGCCGTGACGATAAAGGCGCAGCTTTTGCTCTTTATCCGGGTGGGTGTCTTCAAAAACGGCCATGGCTTTAGTCCCAACCACCACCAGGCGCTGCTCCTTAAAAGGGTGCAGCCAGGAGGCAAAAATATGGGCGCGCCCCCCCGAAGGAAATGTCATATTGACCCGGTATTCATCTTCAATCCCCGGTGTGACCCAGCCGGCACCCGTGCCCTCGACATGATCCGGGGCCTCATCGAAAAGCGCCAGCATCAAAGAGAAATCATGAGGTGCCAAACTCCAGAGCACGTTTTCCTCGGTGCGAAAAATACCAGTACTGACGCGGTTGGAATAAGCATATTGAATCGTGCCCAGATCGCCATGACGTACCGCCGCCAATAGCGCCTCAAATGCCGGATGGTATTGCAGCAAATGCCCGACCATAAGGACACGGTCCGCAGCGCTGGCGGCATCAGCAATAGCGCTGGCATCTTCCATGGTCAGCGCCACAGGTTTCTCGACATAGACATCCTTGCCTGCGGCAATCGCATCCAGAGCGATTTTGGCATGCAATTCAGCCGGCACCGCAATCACCACTGCTGAAATAGCATCCGAGGCCAGAACCTCATCCAGCGAAAGAGCCTCTACGCCATAGTCTTTGGCAAATTTTGCGGCGATGTCTTCGCGTGGATCAACCACAGCAACCAGTGCCCCAAGTTCAGAGAAGTTGCGCACCAGGTTCTTTCCCCAGTGTCCGCACCCGATAACGGCTACGCCGACCTCTTTACCCTTAAAAGCCATTTCATATTATCCATTTCACGCCTTTATGGGCCTTATAGCAGGGCTGTTTGGCGGGTAAACCGCGTTTCTCAGGCTTTGCATCACATTAGTTTGCAAATCACGACACGGTGGCGAGTTTTCCATCATTCAGGGTATAAACCACGCCAGTACGTGGGCAGGTCAGATCATCACCCAGAATATCGCCACTTTTGCTGACCCAGCCAATACGACGTGCTGGCACACCGGCCATCATCGCAAAAGCAGGCACATCTTTGGTGACCACAGCCCCGGCAGCAATAAAGCAATATTCACCAAGCTCGCGCCCGCAAACAATGGTTGCATTGGCCCCGATAGAAGCCCCCTTGCGCACCAGAGTTTGTGCAAATTCTCTTTTGCGATTCACATTGGCACGCGGCGTGGTGACATTAGTAAACACACAGGACGGTCCGCAAAACACATCGTCCTCCAGGGTCACGCCCTTATAGAGGCTGACATTGTTCTGGATTTTACAGCCATTACCGATGCTCACATCAGGGCCAGCCATAACGTTTTGCCCTAGCGAGCAGTTTTTGCCAATTTTTGTACCCCCTAGGACATGACAGAAATGCCAGATAGACGTGCCCTCGCCGATTTGAACTCCATCATCCACATAGGATGAAGCGTGTACGAAATACCCTGTCTTCGTCATAAAACCCTCGTGTTGATTGTGCAGTGTGTGCTATCGCACTATCATCGTGCATGCAATTGCAACACGGGTAAAGTGGCGGCACCCTAAGCGGTCAGCACGGGAATCAAAACCGCATGGGAAAAGTCAGTTCCGCGACAATGCAAAGCGCACAACAACTGCTTTGCGATGTTTTTGGCTATGCAGACTTTCGCCTTCACCAGCGCGATGTCATTGCCTGTCTGCTGGCAGGACAGGACGCGCTTTGCCTGATGCCTACGGGCGGCGGAAAGTCTCTATGTTATCAAATACCGGCCATGGTTATGGACGGCGTGGGCGTGATAATTTCGCCGCTTATTGCCCTGATGCAGGACCAGGTCAGCGCCCTGAAACAGCTTGGTGTTCGGGCAGATTTTTTAAACTCCTCGCAGACGCAAGACCAACAGGACCAGGTTAAACATGCTCTTTTGCAAGGTCAGCTGGATCTTTTATATGTTTCGCCGGAACGCCTTATGACCGGCGCTATGCTCGATCTGTTGGGGCGCACCAATCTGGCCTTGTTCGCCATCGACGAAGCCCATTGTGTGTCGCAATGGGGGCATGATTTTCGAAAAGAATACCAACAGCTTTCGGTCTTGCACCAGCGGTTTCCCGATACACCACGGTTGGCGGTCACCGCCACAGCCGATGCGCGCACCCGCACAGAGATCATAACCGAGCTGGACCTGCATAATGCCCGGCGTTTTATCGCCAGCTTTGACCGGCCAAATATCCGCTATGCCATTACCGACGAGGGTAGTGGACGCGAGCAATTATGGAATTTTTTACAGACTGAACACGCAACAGACAGCGGTATTGTCTATTGCCTCAGCCGCAATAAAGTTGAGGACATCACCCGCTGGCTTAGCCAAAAAGGACGGGTCGCCCTGCCCTATCATGCCGGACTGGATGCGAAAATACGCCAGCATAACCAAAGTCGGTTTTTGCGTGACGAAGGTATCATTATGGTGGCCACCATTGCCTTTGGCATGGGCGTGGACAAACCCGACGTGCGCTTTGTGGCACATCTGAATTTACCCAAATCCATCGAAAGCTATTACCAGGAAACCGGGCGCGCCGGACGCGATGGCGAAGCGGCCAATGCCTGGATGCACTATGGCATTAATGACGTGGTCATGCAGCGTAAATGGCTGGAACAATCGGACGCCGCCGAGCATCATAAACAGGTACAGTGCCAGAAACTGGACGCCCTGTTGGGCCTGTGTGAAATGACGACCTGCCGTCGCCAGTCACTGCTGGGTTATTTTGACGAAGCCCTGAGAGAGCCTTGCGGCAATTGCGACAATTGCCTGCACCCGCCCAAAACCTTCGAGGCCACGCATCAGGCACAACTGGCGCTTTCGGCCATTTACCGGACGGGGCAGCGCTTTGGCGCGGTCTATATAACCGAGGTGCTGACTGGAAAACAGGATCAGCGTATCCTCGCCAACGGTCATGATCATTTACAGGTTTTTGGCATGGGCAAGGACCACACGGCCCTGCAATGGCGATCCATTTTACGGCAACTCATTGCGCGTAATCTTATTGTTGCAGACCCGGAACGCCATAACGGGTTACGGTTGGACACCTCCGCTCGCCCGGTTTTGCGTGGAGAAATACAGATTTTTTTACGCACATTGAAAAAGCCAAGCAGAAAAAATTCAACAAAAGCCACAACCAGCATACCTGTTGATCTGGCCCCAGGCGACGAAGCCTTGTGGAACGCCCTCAAGGCCAAACGGCTGGAACTGGCCAAGGCGCAAAGCATTCCCCCTTATATCATTTTCCACGACAAAACCCTGCGCCAGATGGCCAGCGACAAGCCTTTGTGTGCTGACGATCTGGATTCCATAACCGGCATTGGCCAAAGCAAACGCGAGCGTTATGGTCAGGTATTTCTGGACGTCATCGCCAGGTTTGTTTGATGTGGTCCTTTACCCTAGTCCAGCCCCACCTCCTTTTTCATTTTGCGGCGCATGCTCGACGAAGCTTCGTCAATATCATCAATGAATTCACGCGCTGTCTTGGCGCTGGCATCGACAATGGTGATAAACGCCCCGTCATCACCGGCCCGCACCAGAACATCACCCTCGCCATCCTTGGAGGTAATGTTGATCTGGGCCCCGCCCTCATCACTGGCGTGAATGGAAATATGCTTGGAAAACAAAAGCGGGAAGGATATTTTCACATCATCTTCCTCAATAACAAAGGCAAAGCCCTTGTCCTTGCTTTTACCCTCAGGGCCAAACAATTCGCGGGCATTTTTAATGGCCTTATGGGCATTGGCATCTTTCATCCACTGCACGTGATCGTCATCAAAGACCTCGATAGCCACCGTATCGTGGGCACTTTGCACCACATAAATGGCACTGTCGGTGACCTCGTCAGCGATTACATAAAGATCATAGGCATTGTCTTTTGGACCCGCCAAAGCGGACCCGGCCATGGCCACCATCAGGCCAGCAATTACACATAATTTTCTCATTGAGCGCTCCAGTTATTATTCTTTGCGCTCCCCAGCCCATATCGAATAACAATAAATACTGGGTTTGGCAAGGGGGTTGTTGAAGACATCCTATTAAAGAGTAAATCTATCAATCACGTCATTTGCAATTTCTGGAATCACTTTTATCCTTTGCTCCATAGGGGGCAACTGAAACGAAATAATTTTTTCTGCATCTTCTTG
>NVVV01000070.1 GCA_002733495.1 Robiginitomaculum sp. | reverse complement strand
CAGCCCATCAGAACCAGAAGGCCCACATAACCGCCAATTGTCAGCCAGTCCAAGAGTGCAAAGCTGCTTGCCATTCTTCCATCCCCGAATCATTTTTTTTCAGATTTACCACAATGGCGCGTATTTGCCTGTCACGGCTGGCAGATTTTGAATTTTGCCGTCCGCGCAGGATTACCCCTTATGATGTGTAATCTCTGTATAGTTGACGCAAAAATTCCCCTAAAATGAGACTTGAATGTATATCAATCATCAGTGGTATGCAATAATGGTCTTATAAATGAACAAATGGTATTCTTGATTCTAAAACAGGATTTCACATGACGGAAGTGGCAAGCCAGCGGTTCAGTGATTTTGATCAATGGTCGACCCGCGACATGGTCGAGGCCATGTATGAAGGGCAATTGGTCGCCATGGCGGCGGTGAAAGCCTCTTTGAGCGCGCTTGCCCACGCCGCCGATGAAGCCGCAGCGCGGCTTAAGCACGGTGGGCGTCTGGTCTATGTGGGGGCGGGCACGTCGGGGCGGCTGGCCGTGCAGGATGGTGCTGAACTGGGGCCCACCTTTGGCTGGCCGGAAGAGCGTCTGGTGTTTTGCATGGCGGGGGGGCTGGACGCCCTCATTGTCAGCGCTGAAGGTGCCGAAGATATTTATGAAGATGGCGTCGCACAAATCAGCGCCGCCAATATCGAAAAGAATGATGTGGTTATTGGCGTGGCTGCCAGTGGGCGCACACCTTTTACCCTGGGGGCCCTTGGCGAAGCCAAGGCCCGTGGGGCCTTGTGTCTGTGCATTATCAACAATCCAAACGCCCCCATTGGCGCCATGGCTGATCATGCCATTTTGGCGCAAACCGGCAGCGAGCTGATTGCTGGCTCAACCCGGATGAAAGCCGGCACGGCGCAAAAGGCTATTTTAAATATGCTCTCCACTGCCATTATGACCCGCCTTGGCCGGGTTTTTAAAGGCCTGATGGTGGAAATGATTGTCTCGAACAACAAGCTGGAAGAGCGCGCCGTCGGCATGATTTGCGAGATTGCCAAATGCCCGGATGACAAGGCCCGCGCCGCGTTAAAAATAGCGGACCTGAACATCAAGCTGGCGACGCTGATCGCCTTTGGGGCCAGCAAAGCGGAAGGCGAAGCCCTGCTAGCCAAAGCCGATGGCAATTTGCGCACAGCCCTCAGCCTTGGTGGTTATGCCTGAAATTATCGCGCAGCCCTCTTTATCCTCCCCTTCTTTTCATCGCATGCATTCGGTGATAGTCTTGCTTTTAAGCACCAAATTATCCCTTTATCGTCAGGGCTTTGCCGATCAGCGCGCGCAGGATTTCGCATATGGAATTGAGTAAAATCAGCCGTGACAAGGGCACAACCACTCCGCTGTATATTCAGATTGCGAACAATATCCGTTCCTATATCACCGACAGCAAGCTGGCCGTAGGCGAGGCCCTGCCGCCAGAGCGTGATTTATGCACCATGACCGGCACGTCGCGTGTGACCATACGCAAGGCTCTGGACCAATTGGCCAAGGATAATGTGATTCAGCGCAAACAGGGCATGGGTACATTTGTTCTGCCGCGCATGACGCAATTGGGATCAAGTTTAAGCGGTTTTACCGACAGCACCCAAAATCAGGGCCACAACCCCGATGCCATCTGGATCATGAAAGCCTATGGCACCCCCACCGTCGAAGAGGCTAACATTCTGGATATTTCCCAGACTGAAAAGGTGGTGCGCCTTGGGCGCGTGCGGCTTTCCGATGGACAACCTTTGGCGATTGAGCACGCCATTGTGCCCTCCAAGCTGTTGCCGGAAATATCGGCCATATCTGAATCGCTTTATCAAGCGCTTCAAACCAAGGGTAATCGCCCGGTAAGGGGCACACAAAAGGTGCGCGCTTCGCTGGCCAATCCCACCGAAGCCGGGCTTTTATCCGTCGAAGAAAACAGCGAAGTGTTGCGCATTGAACGGCGCACATATTTGCAAGATGGCACGCCGATAGAGCTGACCCGCTCTGTCTATCGCGGTGATCGCTATGATTTTGTGATGAATTTGGAAAACAAACATCTGGATTAAGTCAGGCGCTTTTCGTCTCACCCTTTATCCAGGACTGCACAACTGCATAATCCTCAGAAAGCGCCACAAGATCGGCCTGAAACCCGGGGCTGATCTGGCCAAGTCGATCGTCCAAACCAATAAACCCGGCGGGCATGTGGCTGGCCATACGCACCGCACTGGCCAGATCAAGATCAAGAAAGGCCATGATATTACGCACCGCGCTGATCATATCCAGATCAGACCCGGCCAGCGTCCCGTCATCGGTTACACATTTGCCATCAGCCACCGCAATATCCATTGCGCCCAGCGCAAAGTCTTTGCGCGATGCCCCGACGCTGGGCATGGCATCTGTCACCAGAAATATCTGCTTGTCCGTCTTCGCCCGCATTACCAGACGCACCATAGCCGGATGAACATGATGGCCATCGGCAATCAGCCCGCACCAGGCGCGCTTATCCTCTAAAGCTGCCGCGATAACACCCGGTTCACGGCTATCCAGAGGCCGCATGGCATTAAACAGATGCGTAAAGCCCGTCAGCCCCGCATCAAGCGCCCGCTTTGTCTCATCATAGCGTGCCAGTGTATGCCCCGCCGAAACCACGACGCCCTTGTCCCGCAAAGCGCTGATCCTGTCGGGTGTGGTCATTTCCGGGGCCAGCGTGACTATGGTTTTGCCGTGTTGAAGGCTGGCCATCAGCTCGACCTCGTCCGCCCCAAGCGGGATGAACTTCTCCAGATCGTGCACACCGCGTTTTTGCGGGTTCAAAAATGGCCCTTCCAGATGTAGGCCCAACACGCCGGGTACGTCGGCCTTTATCGCCTCGTCTACGGCACGAATGGCGCGCCCCATTACCTCCAGATCATCGCTGATCAGGGTTGGGAAAAATCCGGTGGTGCCAAAACGGCGATGCGCCGCACCTATGGTGGCAATGGTCTGCACCGTCGGATTGTCATTAAACAAAACCCCACCGCCGCCATTGACCTGCACATCAATAAAACCCGGCACCAGCCGCAGGCCACCAAGGTCACACGCAACCGTTATACCGGCCGGGCGATCGGCATCATTACAAATCGCGGCAATCTGTCCATCACGGATCAGTACACTTTGCCCGCGCACAAAGCCCTTTGGCGTTAATACGCAGGCATTTATGATCGCTTTTTCGCTCACAGAGTTTCCGTTACTTTATTCAAAAAGGGAGGGGCATCGGGGTTATAGCCACGCCTTAATGACAGGGCGTTGACAAAATTATAGAAAGACTGGATGAAAACAATCGGGCGCAATTCAGGCGTTTCACAATCCGCTACGGGTAAATTCAGCGCGTTTTCATAGTCATGACCGGCTGAAAACACCTTGGCGCCGCGTGCCAGAAAGGCAGTGGCCACATCATCAATACTGGTTTGCGTTTCGTCATGAGCGGAAAAAAGCAAAACCGGAAACCCCTTTTTGACCAAAGTCATGGGGCCGTGCTTGACCTCGGCGGCACTAAAAGCCTCAGCATGCAGGCCGCAGGTTTCCTTAAATTTTAACGCCGCCTCCTGCACCGCCCCAAGGCCAAGGCCGCGCCCAACAACAAAAAGGCTGTTTGCAGATACCAATGGAGGCAAAGCCGCAGACCAATCACAGGCCAGTGTCTTTTCAAGCGTGGTCGGCAATGTTTTCAACCCGCCAAGCAGTGTTTCATTTTGCCCCCAGACCGCCACCAGATGCGCCAGCGCGCCGAGGCTGCAAATGAAGGTTTTGGTGGCGGCAACACTGCGCTCAGCTCCCGCATGAAGCGGGATAACAATATCCGCCAATTGCGCCAGCGGCGAGCCGGTTTCATTGACCAGGCAGACCACTAGGCCGCCGCCCTCTTTGGCCGCCAGGGCCGCCGCCAGAATGTCAGGGCTTTTCCCCGATTGAGAAATAGCCAGAAATAGCACTTTCCCCATATCCTGACGGGTATTATAAACAGAATTTACCGAAGGCGCCGCCGATAATGTCGGCGTACCGATATGGGTTTCGATCAAATATTTGGCATAACTGGCCGCATTATCTGAACTGCCCCGTGCACACGTCACCACCAATGCTGGCGGCGACGCACGCAAGCGTGCGCCCAGCGCTTCTATCCCGCTCACATTGGCAGCATATTGCTGTGCCAGGCGGGCCGGGGCTTGCCAGCTTTCCTGATGCATTAGCGTCTGTGTCTGCGCGATCGGCACGACCTTGCTCGGTTTGGGATTAGACATATAACACCAATAGCGAAATTTACCCCTTTAGACAATACCACTATAATACCAATTTTCACTTGGCGCGGTTTCCAGATTGTCATACTGTTTTTGGGGCCGTAACACTGTCGTTATGATTTCTGCTTCTCACTTAAGGGAAGGCAGACACGGGCGCTGACATGTTAACATTCGCAACAGGAATGAAGCTTCTGGCCGCAAAGAATTATGACGAGGTTTATGCACGCTCTGTCGAGGCCTTGCAGACGAATGAAAAAAACCCGCTCCCCTATTTTTTCATAGGGCTGGTGACCTCGGATCACGGCAAACATACCAAAGCGCTGGAGTTTTTTGCCAAGGCTTCTGAGCTGGAGCCCGGCAATATGCATTACCAGATCTATCACGCCAGAGCATTGGCCAGTCTTGGCCATTTAGAAGACGCCAAGACCAGAGCTGACAAGATCGTGGCGGTGGGCATAGATGATGCCCTTTTGGCCGATATGATCGGTCTGGTTTATAGCCGCGCCGGGCATCAAAATTTGGCTATCCCCTGTTTTGAACTGGCGACGCAGAAAAGTCCAACCCGCGCAGAATTTCACTTTAACCTGGCCGTAACGGCGCAGTTTCTTGGCGATTTTGACAAGGCGAGAACGGCGTACGCCAAAGCGGTCTCGCTGAAACCTAAATTCTACCAAGCCTGGTTTGCCCTCATTTCACTGGAGACCCAAACTCAAAAACATAACAAGCTTGGAACCCTGACGCGATTATTTTCTGGCACGGCAGGCGATGCCAATGCGCAATTACTGCTTGGCCATTCCATAGCCAAAACGCTGGAGGATATGGGCCAGTACGAGGAAAGCTTTGATTGGCTGGTAAAAGCAAAGCGGGAAAAACTAAAGAAAATTGGCTATAACAGGGAAGAAGAAGCGAAGGTTTTTGCCGCCGTGAAAGCAACAGCAACGGCGCCCCTCACGTCTGCGCCGACCTCTGGTCAACACACGCCGATATTTATAATCGGCCTGCCCCGAACCGGGACAACACTGCTTGACCGCATACTGTCCTCCCACCCTGCAATCGCTTCTGCTGGCGAGTTGGATATGTTCGCCTGGCTGATCAAGGAAAAGACCGGAACGCGCACCCGGGCCATCACAGATGCTGAGACATTGCAGGCCGCACAGCATCTTAATCTGGAAGACATTGGCAAGACCTATCTCGAAAACACCCGCAAGCTGGGGCACGGGAGCAGGTATATAATCGATAAAATGCCGCACAACTTTCTCTATGCGGGTTTGCTCCACCGAACGATGCCCAATGCCCGCATTATTGCGCTTAGGCGTGGGGCCATGGATAGTTGCCTTTCCAATTACCGCCAGCTTTTTTCCACCCACATCAACACCTTTGATTACGCCTGTGACCTGGAAGACATGGCCGCTTATTACCGTGAATTTGTTGCGCTGATGAGCCATTGGCGCACACATTTGCCTGAAAATAGATTCATGGAAGTTCACTATGAGAACCTCATCCATGAGCAAGAAAACCAGACCCGTCGCCTTTTGGCCTTTTGCGGGGTGGACTGGAATGAGGCGTGTCTGCAATTCCATAAAAACGCTGCACCCTCACAGACGGCAAGCTCCGTTCAGGTACGGCAGCCATTGCATGCGGCATCAATCGGGCGCTGGAAAAAATACGGCAACAGGCTGGATGGCCTGAAAACGGCCCTTGGCGACCTTGCGAATAAGGAATAGCGGCCTTGGGATCAGCAAAATATTTTCTTGGCATAGATGCCGGTGGCAGCACCTGCCGGGCACGCCTGAGCGATGAAGCCGGGGCCATTATCGGGCAAGGCAAAGCCGGCCCGGCCAATGCCCGCATCGGTATTGACAAGGTTTTTTGCGCCATTGAGCATGCCTACAATCTGGCCATAGAGGATGCTAAACTCGATCAACACCAGATCGCTAGCATTCGGGCAGGCATGGGGATCGCCGGTATCAACCGCATCGGTGCCAAAGAGGCGCTATTGACAAAGGGCTTTCCCTTTGCCTCCGTGATCATCAATACCGATGGCTATATCGCCAATATAGGTGCCCATGGTGGTAAGGATGGGGGCATTGTCATCATTGGCACCGGCAGCATTGCGCTTGGCCATGTTATGGGCGCAGATATAAAAATTGGCGGCTACGGGTTTCCCATTTCCGATGAAGGCAGCGGTGCCTATATCGGCCTGCAGGCCATTCGCAAAACCCTGCACGCCGCCGATAGACGCAGCGAACATTCAGACCTGACCCGGACCTTGTTTAACCGTTTTGAAAACCAGACAGATCTGGTTGTGCGCTGGATGGATGGCGCCACCGCTACCGATTATGCGGCCCTTGCCCCTTTGGTAACACAGGCCGCCAAAGATGGCGACCCTCATGGACGGGTGATTACACAACATGCCGCCCATCATATCGAAATGATGATCCGGGCGCTTTACAAGGCCGGCGTGCCACGGTGTGCCCTGCTAGGTGGTTTATCAGCCCTGATTATGCCCTGGCTGTCGCCGGATGTGCGCGCCATGCTGGTTGAACCCGCAGGCGATGCCCTGGACGGCGCCTTGCAAATGGCCCACCAACACCCGTGAGCCTTTTTATTTTGAGCAGATAAAAAACGCCCGGCCTCCATGACGAAGACCGGGCGAAATTGACCACTGGAATTTGTGGAGATTAATGCTGATTTAGAAGGATGCTTTGACCGACAATTGCAGACGCCGTGGGCGGAAGAAGCTACGCGGCGTTCCAAACCCGGCACTGTTCACCTTGTTCTGAATATTGTAGCCAGTTTGGCTGTTCAGAGCGTTAAACAGGTCAGCACGCAGCTGGATATTGTATTTGCTCATCACTGCGATATTTTGCGTGTAGTTCAGGTCAACCTGCAAGTGCTCGGAGGTTCTGCGTGAACCGGCAGGTTCTGCAAAACGGCTGGTGTCGCTGCGACTGCGCGTGAAGGCACGGTAGAACTCAACATCCCAGGCTTCCCAAGGCTGTCCAGACTGATAGGACACAAACGCACCGGCTTGGGCATTCCATGGCAATTTATAGTAACCATACACTTTGAATTGATGGGGACGATCGCCCTTCAACCGGCCCTGTCTGAAATTCCACAGCTGACGACCGATACCATCGGCAATAAATGATGAACCGATAAAGCTGTTGGCATCATTTGTGGTCGTTGTGTTGTCCTGGTCAAAATTCCCGGTAAAGCGCGAATAGACATAAGATGCGGTGACCGACCAGTTATCTGAATTGTATTCAGCCTCAAAACCGGCCTCATAATAATCCGTACTGGCATTATCAAGCTGGGCAATCACATAGGAAGATCCACCGATTTCTGCACGAATATCATTCAAATTTGGTACATAAAGACCCAAGGCTGCAATCTCTGCCGGCGCATCCGGGAACAGGCGGGCTGTGTTGTTGGTATCTTCCCAGAAATGCTTTGCATGGCGGAACCGGGTGTGCACACGAACCACTAGCTCGTCGCTGACATCATGGTTCCAGCCAATTAAATATTCATCGATTTTACGCGGCTTGATACCGTCTTGGAAAACCTTACCCGAAGACGAGCGGACCGGATCGATTTCGATGAAATTACCATTGGCATCGAAGGAGACATCAACATTGCGCCGGATGTTTCGATCCCAGCTTGCAGCCCGAGCCAGCGACGATGCCGCAGGGTTAGAGCGTGCAAAATTGGCATAAAGCGATGTGATCGGCGATTTTTGCCAATTCACCCCAAGACGAGGCTGGATCATGTCGTTCCACTTGATTTTCTTCATCTTGTAACGGTTGCCAGCAGCCACTTCAAATCCAGAAATCGTTCCGGATTTTTTGCGCAGACCTTGGCCGAACAATTCATCCTGACTGATCAGAACACCGACATTAAAGGTAAGATTTCCTTTTTCGATAGTGTCATTAATCTCAAAGCTTTGCAGGCGCGCGTTGGACTTGATCGAGTTTGGTACGGGACCATTAGCATTGGCCAGACCATCAATACTAAGCGCACTGACACGGGCCTGAAAAAACACCGGCGTTATGCCGTCTGAAGCCGTGATTCTGCCGCCTGGCACAGAGATAAAGCCATACCCGTTGGACAGGCGTGCCAAATCTTCACCGATGCTCTGATATTGGTAACCAATGTGAAGATCATGGCTCGTTGATCCCATCTCAAAGGTGCGGTCAAACGCCATCTCAAAGCTGGTGCGTGAAAAATCCTGACTGTTGATGGTGCTGGCACCACCGATGGTGCCGCCACCAGTAGGCACACCGCCCGCGCCGATAAAGCCATATTGATCAATAAGCGGTTGAATAAAGGCGTTAAAGGCCGTTTCGCCGGTAAGAGGTTGCGGAACAAGAAACAATCCCTGTTGATCAAGAGCATTAATGTTAAGTGCATCACCAAGATTGATATCAAGATTAAAAAGATTATCAGGGCGCGAGGCGGTATTGTTTTGAAAGTCGGTAAACTTGAAGCTGAACGAACTTTTATCATCAATAATCCAGGACCCTTCAACGATGATAATATCCTGACTGGCATCATCACCTTGCGAGGTTGATGGCGCAGCGAATTGGCCAACGCCCCGATTTTTGGCGGAGCGGTCCGATGTCCGATAACTGGCATCGAGCAGAATATTACTCGTTGGTGCAAAGGTCAGTTTGCCAAAATACTCATTCCGTGTGCTCTTGAAATCAGGAACCGTGCCTAAGGCATTACTAACGTTTTGCCGAGTTACGGTTGGGCGGTAATAAGAGCCATAAGCAAACAATTTATCTCTGACGATTGGCCCGCCAAGGCTGGCGGTAATCCATTTTTGGTCTTCCTGGAACTGTGTGACACTAGCGGATTTTCGCCCGCTGGTCAGTCCAGAATCCTGTACCTTATAGCTGGCTTCCCCATGAAATTCGTTTGTACCGCGCTTAGAGATGGTATTGATCGAAAACCCGCCAGAGCGGTTAAATCCACGTGCCGTTGTGCCACCACGGATGATCGAGACTTGAGCAATATCATGGGTCGACGGCTCCGCACTCAGCGTACCGAACAAGGGTAGCGTTACATCAACACCATCGAACTGGTAATTATTGTCCTGGCCACTGCCGCCGGCACTTGGCCCGCGCACATTGTCCTCAGAGTACTGAACACCCGGGATCAGTTTTTGCAGATCGCGATATTCCTGACCGATCGGCACACCCTCAATCATTGCCGTATTCAGCGTGTTCTTCAAATTCGCACGGCCTGTGTCAATAAAGCTTTTTGTGCCTGTGACGATGATCGCATCTTCACGCTCACCAAAGCTGACGTCCAGTCTGATTTTTTGTTGCAGCAAGACAGAAGCTTCACGCTTGACCACGGTCCCATCGGGATTGCGGTACGTGAAGATGTATTCACCTGGTGGCAGCAGCGGCAATTGATAGCGACCGTTTGCCCCCGACGTCGTGGTTCTGGCTTGCGGTAGAACCGGGCTGCGCGCCTCAACGACAACACCGGCCAGAGCGCTGCCGTCTTCAGCGTAGATCCGCCCGTTCACCGCACCTGCCTGTTGGGCATAGGCCGGCGCGCTGATCACAGCCAAACTGGCCGTTAGCGCTGTACCGAGCAATAAATTCCTCATTGATGCAGTTCGTTTTTTTGAAGTGTTTAAGATTCTAGCCATGTCAAATGACCTCCCCCATATGAAAAATGCTGTACACGAGCAGCCGTAAAATTCCTTAATTGGGACAAGTACAGCCTATCCAGCGATAGAGTCAAATACCAATTTGTATTTTTTTGGCCATTATGGCAAAAAGGCCACAAAAATAGCCAGATGAAACAATACCAATCTAAAACCAATATGCCATTTTCTTTGAATTATAGCTTGTTAAAGTCCTGATAATTACTAAAATCAGGCGCTGGATCACACTTTCTAAAGCAAGCGTCTGGGATGCTTTTCTGACAATAAGGCTTTGTGAACACACCATATTCACAGCACCATTCATAAGCATGCCGTCGCACTGGGGTACTATAATGAACATATCTAAGGCCATCTCACACCGCAAAGCCACCACACTTTACTGCGCCATGGCGCTGTTTGGCCTGATCGCTCTGGCCGCCTGCGGCACGACAAAGAAAGAAGTGTTTATTCCCTCTGAGAATACAAACGGTCGGGTCAGCATTCTGGTTATTCACCATACATCGTCAAATTTCGAAGACTCTGTGAACATCCTGACCAAAGCTTCTTCGCGCCCGGTCAGCTCCCATTATCTGATACCCGACCCCAGTGACGAGACCTACACGCGCAAAACGCTGGAGGTTTACAAGCTGGTGCCTGAAACGCAGCGTGCGTGGCATGCCGGGCGTAGCTATTGGGCCGGTAAAAGCGGCCTGAACGATCAATCCATCGGCATTGAAGTGGTCAACCAGACCTATTGCACCAAAGGTAATACCGAGCCACAGTCCATGGAGAAAAGCGACACGCCGAAGCGAATTTGCTTTTACCCGGACTTTCCCGAAACACAGATGGAAGTTCTGATTCGCCTGGTACAGGACATCCTTAACCGCCATCCGGACATCAAGCCGATTAATATTATCGGTCATTCTGATATTGCCCCGGCGCGCAAAGTAGACCCCGGCCCACGCTTTCCCTGGCAACGCCTGTACAAGCTGGGCATCGGGGCGTGGTTTGATGATGACTCGGCGGTGAAATACTGGGAGCAGTTTCGCCAAACGCCAATGCCGCTGATCAACATTCAAAAGGCACTGGGCGTCTATGGATATAAAATCGAGGCCACTGGCAAGCTGGACGAGCAAACCCACGATGTGTTGCGCGCCTTTCAATTGCATTTTCGCCCCATGGCGGTAACCGGCACGCCGGACCTGGACAGCACCGCCATTCTCTTTGCTCTGATTGAAAAGTACCGCCCCAACCGGCTTAGCGATTTATTGGTCGTGGAATTGGAGCCTGAACTTGAGCTTGAGCCTGAGAGCGAGCAAGAAACACAAGAGACACAGCCATAAACGGCCCTGTCATGTTTACATCTGTGCCTGGCCCTCTGGTGCGTCTGGTTACATTGCTGGCATTATTGCTCCTCGCGGCCTGTGCCACATCTGCCCCCGCGCCCCTTGCGCATGAGGCGGCTTTGGTGCGCCTGCCCGGCGCAGAGCAGCGCCAGCGTGTAGAGGCGTTACTTAAAGACAAGCGTCTGGGCCTGATCGTTAATCAGAGTTCCCGGGTGGGAAAACGGCACCTGGTGGATGTGCTGCTGGCGGAGGGTCATCAGATCAGCAAACTCTTTGCCGTGGAGCACGGCATGTTTGGCAATCAGGACGCCGGGGCCGCTCTGGAAGATACACATGATACCCGCCGCGCTCTGCCGATTCTCTCTCTTTATGGCAAAAAGAAAGCACCATCACAGTCTGATCTGGCGAATGTCGACCTGCTGGTGTTTGACCTGCAGGATGTAGGCGTGCGCTTTTATACCTATCTCAGCTCACTGCATTATGCCATGCAAAGCTGTGCGCGTTTTGATACGCCGCTGGTGGTGCTGGACCGCCCCAACCCCAATATTGCTTATGTGGATGGGCCTATCCTCGACCCAACCTTTCAGAGTTTTGTCGGCATGCACCCGATCCCTCTATTGCATGGCATGACCCTGGGCGAGTTGGCCCGTATGATCAATGGCGAAGGTTGGCTGGGCAAGGGCCTGACCTGTAACTTGCGCGTTATCCCTGTGGCGAACTATACCCGCCATACACCTTATGCGCTGCCCATCCGGCCTTCACCCAATTTGCCAAACCAGAGCGCGATCCGGCTCTACCCTTCACTGGCCCTTTTCGAGGCCACGGCCATTAGTGTTGGACGCGGCACAGACTTTCCCTTTCAGGTTCTGGGCGGTGCGAACAAAGACTATGGTAGCTTTACTTTTACGCCGCACCCGGTGCCGGGCGCCGCTTTGCACCCCAAATTACAGGGCCAGCCCTTGTATGGACAGGATTTGCGCACATCGACCATCAGCGGCCTGAAAATTGAGGTCTTTATGGACTGGTATGCAAAGGCAAAGGCGCTGAGGGCTCCTTTCCTCACCCGCCCTGACTGGCTGGACAAACTGATGGGCACAGATCGTTTCAGAACGCAGGTCGAAGCCGGTGTGTCTGCCGCGGCGATCCGCAAAAGCTGGCATAAAGGCCTTGAAGATTTCAAGGCCCGCCGCACGCCTTATTTGCTATACACAAACTGAAACCCCTTTAGGGCCTGACAGGCCTATTTTGCTTTCCGTCCCCAGAATTGCTTTACTCGTCATTGTACCAATTTTGATTTTTATTCGCCCTGAGAAAAAACATGTCTGAGCCACCCCGCCCCTTGGAAGACAATGCCCCGGCAAAAAAATGGTATTTGGTTCAGGTCAAACCAAACGGGTACAAGCGCGCGCAGGAAAATCTGGCGCGGCAGCATTTTGATGTTTTCTGTCCGGTTATAGAAAAAGGACAAAAGAGAAAGAAAAAATTCCAATCACAATTATCCCCACTCTTTCCCGGTTATCTGTTTGTGTCTTTTGATTCGCAAGAGCCAAAATGGCGCACGATCAATAGTACATATGGTGTCTCCAGACTTGTAAACCTTAACGCCAATGAACCGTCTTCTGTACCAACACCCCTGATGTCAGAATTAATGGCACGTTGTGATTCCGAAGGGCGCTTGCTCCCCCCCTCAAAATTGAAAGTCGGCGATACCATCAGGGTAATAAGGGGGCCCTTTGCGGACTTCGTCTCTACCATAGAGATGATTACGCCAGATCAGCGGATGTGGGTTTTACTGGATATTATGGGCCGAAAAACCCGTGTTGGGATGTCGGGAAATGACCTGCTTGGCACTTGAACTTTCTCACCATTATAGACAAGGAAGCATGGGCAGACTCATGCCTTTACTGGCCCGTCTGCAAATCCCGGCAGATAATCCATGGAGAATGACGAAAAACAAGACTCTAATTCTCCATCTAGGCGGCTGTGGCTTTACAATTGCCAAATCCCTGTTGATATAGAGTTTCGGCAAGACACAATGCAATGATGTTTATGGTATTGTCATTTTCATATTCAAATGACCGGGGTTCATTAAAATGAATAACCGTGCGGTAGCCGTGGCATTCCGTAAAGTGTTGTTGGAAAAACTACAAACATGTTCTTATACAAAGGACATATTTTCTATAAAATGACCGACTATTTTGAAATAGTTTCACCCCCTCTATTCAATAAATGAGTACAAGAAAAAGAATAGCGATTATCGTCCCAGGGCTTGAGATCAGCGGCGGCATAGCAACCGCAGCGAATTTTCTGGCCGAGATAGTAGACCAACACCCACACTATGATTTGGACCTTATTTCGTTGTGTATGAACAGCGTAGAAGAAACAAGCGTAATGCTATCCCAGCCAGCAAGCTGGGCACGTGGCATCTCTGTCCGAAACGCAATATGGCGCAAGAAAGCAATCAGACATGTTGGCGCGCACTTTTGTGAGCTTGAATTTCAAAGGTATAAACCAAGGCGCGCACTCAGCCAAATATTGGAACGCTGTGATTTAATACAGGTGATCAGCGGCAGCCCGGCTTGGGCAAATGCTGTTACGAGCTTGGGAAAACCCGTTGTGCTGCATGTAGCCACTCTGGCCAAAGTAGAACGTGAAACACGAGATAAAAACCCTGCAAGTGCCAAAGACTGGTGGCGGCGTGCCATGACAAAGATAACTGAAAATCTGGATGACAAGGCCCTCAGAAACGTCGATGCCATCCAAGTGTATAACCCCTGGATGATGGATTATGCACGCAAAATCAATGCGGACAGAGACGTTCTGATTGAGCATGCCCCCCCAGGCATTGATGACGCACTTTTTACGCCGGGCCTTTCAAAAAAACCCAGACCAACACCCTACATTTTAACGGTTTCAAGATTGGATGATCCAAGAAAGAACATTGAATTATTACTGGACGTTTATGCGAAATTGCCAAAGAAATGGCACGGCAAAGTTGATTTGGTACTGGCTGGGCAATCAGAACCCACAAGTGCTTTTTGGGCACATGCTGACATGTGTGGCATCCGAGAATATGTAAAGTTCATAGAAAAACCAAGTATAGAAGAACTGGTGTCCCTTTATCAGGGCGCAAGCGTATTCACGCTAAGCTCCAACGAAGAGGGGTTGGGCCTTGTTCTTCTGGAGGCCATGGCATGCGGCACGCCGGTAATATCCACCAAATGCGGCGGCCCTGACGGTATTATCAGTGACGGTGTGGATGGCTTTCTTGTACCTATAGGGGATGCCGAGCAGATGGCCCAAAAGTGCGTTACGCTATTTGAAAACGATGGATTAAAAGTGAAAATGGGGAAAAATGCTCGCACGACCATAGAGAAGCGGTATAGTAAGATGGCCACCAGTGAAATATTCATAAAAACTTGGGAAACTTTATTACGAAATCACCCAGGTACTTAATATATTGAATGTTTTTGTTAATCTCTAAAGCAAAAAATTGGGTGAAAAGTTTGCAAGAGGAGCTAAAAGAGAAAAATTATGGGGAAAACAGCCTTTATAACCGGAATCGCCGGACAGGATGGCGCTTATCTGGCAAAATTACTGCTTGATAAAGGGTACCGAGTAATCGGAGGGGCAAGGCGCTCGTCGCATATTGTGACCTGGAGGCTGGAAGAGCTTGGCGCCCTTGCCGATACAGAAATCGTCGATCTTGAGCTTGGTGAAATGCTAAACATCTACAGGATTCTGGAAAAATACCAGCCCGATGAATTGTATAATCTGGGCGCGCAAAGCTTTGTCGCGGCCTCTTTTGAGCAACCTTTATATACTGCCGACATTGATGCTATGGCGGTCACAAGACTTCTGGAGGCCATACGTACCGTCAGCCCTCAAACGCGATATTATCAAGCCTCGACCTCGGAAATGTTTGGCAAGGTCGTTGAAACGCCGCAAACAGAAAATACACCCTTCTACCCCAGAAGCCCTTATGGCGTGGCAAAGCTGTATGGGCACTGGATGACAATAAATTACCGGGAGGCTTATGGCTTGCATACCTCTTCCGGGATTTTGTTTAACCATGAAAGCCCCGTGCGGGGGGAGAATTTTGTGACGCGTAAAATTTCCCTGCATTTATCTCAAATCAAGCATGGAATGAGAGACGTTCTGGAACTGGGCAATCTTGACGCCAGGCGGGATTGGGGCTTTGCCGGGGACTATGTTGAGGGCATGTGGCGCATGGTTCAAGCAGAGAAACCGGATGATTACGTGTTAGCCACTGGGGAAGCGCATTCAATAAGAGAATTTATTAAATACACGGCCCAAGCCCTTGGCATGGCTATCGAATGGCGCGGTAAAGGGCCAGATGAAATTGGGATTGATGTGAAAACAAACAAGACAATTATTCAAATCAATCCCAAATATTACAGACCCGCAGAGGTGGAACACCTAATTGGCGTTGCTGAGAAAGCCCGGGAAAAACTCGGGTGGACACCATCAACCAACTTTAGGGAATTAGTTGAAATGATGACGATAGCAGATGAGCGTAGAGTCGTGGAAAACCGCGTCTGTGGATGAGGCCAATCCTAAATAACATGTGTATGGACAACCAATGTGCGGCATAGCTGGACAATTTTCTTATAACGCGCACGCGGTTGAGCGATGCCTTGCAAAAGTCCTCATCACACATGCTTGCCCGCAGACCTGATGGTGATGGCAAATGGTACTGACATTCCTGTCTATGGTCGCAGAGAACCTTGAATACTGTTTTGTTTATTATGGTAATCGAAGTATTAATATGTAGATGATTATCTTTGTTCAAAATCAGGTTTCCCAACTAGATGAACCCGTCTATGCACGAATGTGTGAGTTGGACGAAAGCAGTTGTCACGTCATCTATTGGAATGACTACGGTATTAAGAGAAAAGAGATAGACCCTGAATTAGGGAGGGCGCTCAATCACGCTGACACACTAAACTACCGATATCCGTACACATGGATAGACAGCCGCCACCACTCTTGGCAGAAGCTGTATTCAGAAACACTCGCGTTGCAACCGCGTTTGGTGGTGCTATCCGACATCCCGCGAATTGCAAGAATGAAGCTTGCCTTAAGATTGAGGGCTAACGGCATTACTGTAGCGCTTAGATCAGACAAGAATAGTCTTTCTGATACTGCCAATACCGGCTTATATAAATTTTTTGAACAAGCGCTAACAAGGCTTATCTTTAATGCGTTGGCACCAATAAGCCAGCTGACAGTGCAGTATTATGATTGGCCAAAACAACGTCTTTGCATTCCATTTCCATACACAACAAACGAAAAAAAATTTTCACCTGCCATGCAAATTCGGCTAGATGGTCGAAAGGCAATCAGAAAGCGTTTTGGTCTGAGCAAAGGCGACCATGTTTTTCTATCAGCTGCAAAGTTTGTAGAACGGGAAAACCCTTGGGAAATTATTAAAAGCTTTGAGAATGTTCAACGCACTCGCCCGAATGCCGCGCTTATTGCTATCGGAGATGGCCCGCTTTTTTCTGGTGTCAAAGCCTATTGCAAAGACCGAAATATCCACCGCGTTTTCTTTCCAGGTTACGTCCCCTTTGCTGAGTTACAAGACTATTTTTTTGCTGCCGATACATTTTTACATTTTGCTAAAATCGAGCCATGGGGCGTTTCGCCGCAAGACGCGCTGATCGCAGGGCTAGGCCTGATCACCAGTGTCCGTGTAGGGTCGGCACAGGTCCACATGACAGGCCCGTTGAACCGTTTCTTGATCCCATTAGCGCAAACGGAACAATATGCGGAGCGCATGATTGAATTAAGCGATCAAGAGGATATATACACCCTGTTTGAGTCAGCGCGACAGTCCGCACAAGAGTTTACGACTGCAGCCTGCGCTGAAAGATGGGTGCGGGACCTTCGCCGATAAATATTTTGGTATCACCTTTAAAACGTATAAACACAGACCATTCGGAAAACATTGCAATTTATAGTTTGTATTTTTTCTGGGTATATTAATTTAGTTGCACCTTTATATTCGATGCAGGTTCTGCTCGCGAACATATGAATGGTATTAGAGGAGAAAATAAAAATGCCGTCGTTAATGGAAAATATTAGAAGAGTTGTGCGCGGTATTATCGGGCCAAACAATCCCTTATACCGGCAAGCAGCCATATCTTTAGATTATTTGTTAACAGTTAAAACCGAAGGTGTTGAAGTCGCTAATCAGTTGCAACGCCTGGATCGACAAAAATCCGGAAAGATGGAGGCTTTAAAGCTAAACAGCTTGCAGTATCCCATTTGGATACGGCCGGGAACCCTCGATGCCTCTACTGTCATTAGTAACGTCATTCGCGAAGAATACGGCAAGTTACTATTTAAAAACATGCCGCGTTGGATCATTGATGCCGGTGCGTATATTGGCGACACTTCAGCCTATTTCCTGAACCGCTACCCAGAAGCAAATATAATCGCCCTTGAACCTCACGATGTAAATTATGCAATGTGTGAAAAAAACCTCAAACCTTATGGTGATCGGGTTCAGTTGCTGCAAAAAGGCCTATTTTCCGAAGAAACACAATTGACTTTCACCGGTGAAGGCACCGCTGGCAGCATTGGCGAGGGAGATGGTTTCACTATCGAAACCACGACCATCCCGAACCTGTTGAAGGATATTCCCGGAGGTCATATCGATCTATTGAAAATGGATATAGAAGGTGCGGAAAAGGACATTTTCGAAGCTAATGCTTCTGAGTGGTTGCCCAAGATTGACCATATCATTGTGGAACTCCACAGCCCGGAAATCACCACTTCCGTTCTTACTATACTTAGAGAAAACGGCTGGTCTTCCGAACTCTACCGTTCTGTCTGGTACTGCTCCCGGAACCAATAATTGTTCGAAACAACGAGGTTGCCAAAATTGGTTTTTCAGGCTCTATATTGATGAAAACATTAATTAAACGCATCACACCATTGCGTATTTTAACTGTATCCGCCCTCTGGCAGGGTGCGAATGACTATGCGTTTGTGAGAGCATTCAGACGTGCGGGCCACTCGGTATCCGTTGTCTCTGCCGATTCATTCTTCCCACAATGGGAGAGGCGATCAATGCGCGCCATAAGGCGGCTGCTGACTCCATACATTCGAGCTGAATACAACCGCGCATTAGTTCGTATGGCTCATAACACACGTCCGGACTTATTTTTTGTTTTCAAGGGCGAGCACGTTACACCGCAAACTATGGAAGCCATAAAGGCCTTGGGAACCATTGCCATCCAGTTTTATCCAGATGTTAGCTTTAGAACACATGGCCCTAACCTTCCGCAAACGCTCCCCTTATATGACTGGGTATTTACAACAAAATCGTTTGGTCTGGCAGACATGGGCAAGCAGTTAGGCATACATAAAGCCTCGTTTCTGCCACATGGGTTTGATCCAGAAACCCATACGCCATCACTTCTCACGCCCTTTGATCGCAGGCAGTATGAGGCAGATGTATCATTTATAGGGAACTGGTCGCTGAAGAAGGAAAGGGTGTTGGAATATGTGATGAAATCTGCATCTGATGCTAAATTGAAAATTTGGGGGCCAAAGCCATGGCAAGTAGCACAGAAAAACCTTTTATCCTGCTTTGAAAATTATCCAGTATTGGGGCTTGAGTACGCTAAGTCTATCCAAGTCTCAAAAATTAACATAGCTATCTTGAGTGAAGCTCGCACCGGGGCTTCCAGTGGCGACCTTATCACAGCCCGCACATTTGAAATTCCGGCAGCGGGTGGCTTCATGCTGCATGAACGTACTGACGAGGCCATGGCATATTTTGAAGACGGCAAGGAATGCGCTTTTTATTCTGACCCTGATGATCTTGTAGCAAAAATCAGGTACTATCTGGCCCATGAGGATGAGCGCAAAGCCGTCGCCAAAGCGGGGCGGGCACGCTGCCTTTCCTCAGGGTATTCGGTTGATGATCGTGTGAAAACTATGCTTAAGAAATATTGCGAGCTGCGTAAAGGGCATAATATATAAACTGTGGGGGTGCTCATTTTCAATAACCCCATAAATTTTCCAATCTATTTTATTTGGAGTGCATAATGAAGAGGTTCGCATGGTTAGATTATTTTAGATTTTCCTCTGCCGTTGCAGTTGTAATGTTTCATTATACAGTCAACAATATTAATAATGGCAGCGTAAAATTTGAAACAAACTATGGTATTGTTTCTGATATTTTCCAATACGGATACCTTGGAGTTGATGTTTTTTTCATCATCAGCGGCTTTGTTATTCTCCTCTCCGCTATGGGACGTACCCCTGCAGAGTTTGCCGTCTCTCGGGCTACGCGTCTTTTTCCAGCTTTTCTTTTTTGTATGACCCTAACAACATGCGTGGTATTTTTCTCTGGCATGCCTACTATTACGCTTCCTCGCTATATCGCTAACTTGACCATGGTTCCCGCTCATATTGGCTTTGAAGCAGTCGATGGAGTATATTGGTCACTAGCTTTTGAAATATTATTTTATGCAACAGTTTTTGCAATCCTCCTCATTGGTAGGATAAAGCATATACGAAAAATACTTGCAGCATATACCACCGTTTCACTTGTCTTATTTTTAATTGATGCACACGTCTTTGGATTTGGTGGTTACTTTATGCTGTTTGCCGCAGGATGTGCCTTGTATTTAATTTATCATGATTCAAAAAAAGCCTTCGCGCTCGTTTTGTTTGCAGTCAGTGCAATGTTGTCCGTAGTAGGAGCGCATGAAAGGGCCTCAGAAATCTTGGAAAGCGGTCGCTTAGCAATCTCACCAGCTACCGTCTCGATTATTCTTTCTGCAGTATATGTTTGTTTTTATTCGTTAACTGTATTTATTGGAAGTAACATCAACCTTCCTTACTCTAGAGAAATTGGAGCCACAACATACCCATTATATTTAATACACAATGTAATTGGAATTATATTATTTCAAAAAATTAACCACACATACACTCAATGGGAAGCATTATTATTTGTAACAACCATTATCATAGTAATGTCATTTCTTATTTATAGATTTTATGAAAAAATAACTTACGGTTTTTGGCGTGACTTTTTTAAAATACTCTTTACAAAACCCATTCAGTTAATGAAACGCATACGTATACACAATGCAAATTTTAAACAATGGTGGGATTAGCAGAGGCATAATTAGGAAATTGAATCTTGGCGCCTAGAACTGAGCGTAAAGCTATTGATAAAGCTGGCCCTGCACGATCCCTTTCCTCAGGGTAGATAGTAGCGTAAAAATGGTTTTAGAAAAATACTATATACTGTGTGAAGGGCTTCTGAAATGCAGAGCCGTACCATGACCTTAGTTTTCACCAACCACCATTTACCTGCCATAAAGGCACGCAAGCCGGATAAACGAAAAAACACGCTTGCTCCACACATTCAAGAGATATTGGGTGTTTTTGCCCTTTATGTATTCACCCTTATGATTGGCAGTCTTGTTGGCGCTAGCGTTTATCCAGCCCTCAATGTTATAGGCCCCTTTATACTTGCTGGCATATTGGGTTTTGCCAATTGGCAAATGATCCGCAGTGATGGGAAAAACATCTGGACAGCCCTTTTCTGGTTTCGGCTTTCCACAGCCGTTTATTTTGGATTTGGAACACTGTTTGTGTATTTAGCCAATGAGGCCACATGGCTGTTCATGCAAGCATTTTTCAGGTTTGAAGATTTAGATATTTATAAGCTGAATCTTATTGTAATGCTTTCAGTCTTTTTGGTACTTTTGATGGCACGACTTTCAATTTTTGCTACATCTGGCAAGATGAATTCAGCACGATCAGCCACCTCACTAAACCTACGTAATTCAGACAAGATGTTGTTGATTGCCGCAATCATCTTTCTGGCTATCGGCCTGATTATCAATTATGTATTTGTAATTCCGTACCGTTTGGGATGGACGGACACGACCCTTCCAGGGTCCGCTTTAACTCTGACTAGATTGATCCCGGTCGGCATCTTTTTTCTTACCCTTTGGGCTTTACGAAACGCAAAATGGTTGTTGCCTGCAATCTTTGCCCTGGTTGGTATTGAGATGGTATTTAGCCTGTTGATGTTTATGAAAAGCAGCATGCTTTTTATACTAATTATGGTTTCTTTTGCATTTCTTTGGGACAAGCTTACGGCCCGAAAACTAATGACAGTTGGCGTGGTCGTTTTGTCCGCCTATTTCATATCCAGGCCATTGGTCGATTATGGCCGGGTTGAAATAAGTTTAAAGTATGGCGCGAACACGCAGGCAGGGCTTGGCGAACGCTTTGATGTTTTTACTTCGTATTTTTCACCAAACCGTGTTGACCCGTACAATGGTGACGTACAATCTGGCCTCACGCGATTGAGCTACGTAAATGCCTCAGCCCTCGTTATTCACCTTTATGATTCGGGACAACCGGGAAACTGGCCTAAACTCATTCCCGCAGTTTTAATACCCCGTATTTTCTGGCCTGATAAACCCATTATCACGGCTATAGGACGGGATATTTATGAGCTTGGTACCGGAAGGCGAACATCATCTTTTGGTGCTGGGATATTTGCCGACGCCTATTGGGCCATGGGGTGGAGTGGCGTAGTGGTTTATATGTCTTTTTATGGGCTGGTTATTGGCTTGCTGACACAGTTGGCATCACGTATTATGCATAAAGAGCAATGGCTGTTTTTTCCCGTAGTTCTGTTGGGTTTAAATTATGGAATGCGTACAGACGGTCATTATATTTCAGATGTTGCCGGGGGGCTGGTCCTTATCATTGCATTATATTTTTTACTTCTTGGGCTCAGCATCATTCTAAAAAGCTCCCCAAAAAAAAGACGTGCCTTTGTGCTTGGTGTCGATTAATCCCGAATTCTAAACAAACCGACCTTTTTAATTTTTCCAAAGATTTGCAAGCGAATATCCTTCGGTGTTGAAATAAATAGTGCCGGCAAAAAACCAAAAACACCCCACAATGCCCCGGTAAAGATAAACATCAAGAAGCTATTGGCACCCAAAATATAAAGCACCAGCCACGCAACCAGCGCGCACCAGCTACATGACAATGTGAAAGCTGACACACATTTAGTGAAATACTTTAAATACCCACCACCAATATGATGAAAACCTATGAATGGCAGGAAAAGACCCAATGCAATTACTTCCCCAATCGCTAGGGCAGCGGCCACCCCAGCCGCACCATAGAGTTGGGCAAGTCCATAGCTAAGGGGCAATCCAATCAAAATTTGCAATACGCTTGCTAGCCCCACTGGGCGAGGCAAATTCCCTAGCATGAGAACGTTTTTGATTGGCAAAGCCGGAGCAATAAAAACTGACGGGCCAAGAAGCCAGAAAAACACCCAGGCATTATAAATATCTGACTTTCCAGACCACAGAGCAATCACTGTGGAACCAAATATCATAAGGCCACCAATAATGCCCCCATTCAGGCCCGACAAGAAACGACCAAAGATTGACAGCCTAGAGGCAAGCTGATCTTTTTTTTCTAAATGGAAAGCAGAAGCCACCTCGACACCAACCGATCTGGCAAGCATTTCAGAAACTTGCCTGGCAAAGTTAACAAGGGTCCGGGCCAGTAAAAAGCCAACTAGGCTCATGCCTCCAAGGCCAATAAGGTTAATTATGAGCACAGGTCCCTGAAGCCAGGCAATCGGCACCCCTTGCAAAAGGGCATACCATTTTCCGTGATCAATAATGTGTTTTATTTCCTTTAGGGTTGGTCGTAGCGGCCAAAACCGCAAGCGTTTGAACCGTCGGTGCAAATCGAGCATCATAACGCCCCACCCCGAGATCAAGTCGTTGAGGAAATAGATAGCTGCAATGACGATGGGGCTAGCCCCCATTAACGCCGCTGTGACTGCAAAAAATATAGAACTGCTCAGCGCCACAGAATCAATCATTATGCCCGTTGCATACTGACCACGCCCCCGATAGATCTGCGATATACTGCCGCGCATAATACGAAGAATTTGTGCACCAGAGAATAATAAAAATATGGTTATGTATGCGCTGGCATTAAGGGTGTGAAAGTTAAAATGAGAGGCAAGATCACCAAACCAAACCAGACCAGTGACAAGTGCGGCCAAACTAACTCCCAATACCCCATAGACCCACAGTGAAATACCAATGAAGCGCTGGAATTCGGCCTCATTTTTTTGGGCATAGGTACGTTGCCACTGATTGCCAAAATAAATGTTCAGCCCCATCTCCCCCATGCTGATAAGGCCAGCCATAGCAAATAAGGTTGCCCAGTCTGCGTAAGCCTCTGCTCCCCAGACCCGCAACAGAATCGCGACAAGAATGACCCGGTCTGCCAGACTGACCGATAATGACCATAGCTGAGCTGAAAAGCTGGCACTGACACGACGTAGCATTGTCACCCTCGCATTATTTCGCCTACAAATAGGTAATCTATAGAGGGAAATTTGTATGACTAGGTATTATAAATGGGACTCTAGGCAAAATTTACATTCTGCTCGCCGCCAATGGGAGGCAAAACACGCCAATGACTGAAACTTCAAAACAGGAGTCCAAATTTTATAGCGGATATGACAATTGGAAGGGATGGGATAAATTCTTTTCCTACACAGAAGAAAATGCTCAATATTTTTTGGGAGAATGCCGTGATCTGAAAGTTCAAGGTGGTACTGTTCTGGAAATCGGTTTTGGCTCTGGAGGCTTCATGGCCTGGGCTAGAGATAATGGCGCTAGCATTGTCGGCACAGAAATCCAACCGCGACTTCTCAAGGCCGCTAAAAAGGCTGACATAAAAACGCTACCCGCCAAATTTGAAGACGTCGCCAAAGAAAATGCAACGCGCTTTGACCTCATAGTCGCATTCGATGTTTTTGAGCATTTCACGCTGGATGAAATCATAACGCGCCTGCGCGCCACTGAGGCCATGCTACGCCCGGGCGGGCATTTGCTGTTGCGCTTTCCCAATGGCCAAAGCCCTTTTGGCCTCGCCCCGCAAAATGGTGACCCAACCCATAAGACGGCACTGTCTCGCAGTATTTTCGAACAACTTATACAGACCATGGATTTTGAAATCATACGTTATAATTGTGCCTTCAGAATGCTTGGCAATGGATTGCCTCGAAAACTGGTCCGCATAATAAGGTATTCAATCCAGAAGGCCATAACAGGGCTTCTAAACATTATTTACACTCAAGATATCCCTTGGGAGCCTGTGGTCGTGCTGGTGTTACGCAAACGTGTTTAAGAAGGTGAGCTGACCGTTAAATGATCAAATTTATGAATTCAAGGATGTGGAGAAACCGTATTGACCTTTAGCATAAATGGATATCGTCGCCTTCTTTGGCGAATTGGGCGCTATCTTTACTGCCGCGCCCGAGGGGAAGTGGCCAACAACATTGAAACCAATGGCGAAAGCTATGTACAAGCCTGTGTCATAAAAAACACCGTGAACGAAGAGCGCACGACGGTATTTGATGTTGGTGCCAATTTGGGCATGTGGACGAAATCCTATCTACGACAGTGCCCCCCAAAGCAGTGTGCATCAACACACATATATATGTTCGAGCCTGTGCAGGACACATTTCAAAAACTAAAAGCCAATTTGCAACAAGAAGAGGCCGCTGGCACCGTTCGCCTTCGCTCATTGGCCATGTCTGATAAGGCCGGCAAGGCGGAAATGGTGGTATTGAGCAAAACCGGCGGCACCAATTCGCTCGAATATGATGCTGACCTCGCCAAAACCGCACTGGAACGCACGATAATTACAAAAAGCACGATTACCGCCTTTTGTAAGAAAGAAGGTATAGAGCATATTCATCTGCTTAAAACAGATACCGAGGGACATGACGCCCACGCGCTTGTCGGCGCTTATACACTCTTGAAGGAGGGCTGCGTGGATGTGGTGCAATTTGAATATAATTTCCGCTGGGTTTATGCGCGTTCATATTTGAAAGATATTTTCGACCTTATTGATGGCCTTCCCTACAAAATTGCTCGTATCTGCCCTGATCATATCGAGGTTTTTGAAGAATGGCATTTTGAGTTGGAGCGCTTTTTTGAGGGCAACTACCTTATTGTGCATGAAGAGGCATTAAAATGGTTCTCTGTATGTGAAGGTCATTTTGATATTTCAAATACGTATGCTTAATATTTTAGGGTGCCCTGCTGAGGAGGATCGTTCGTGAATACAAAAACCGAAACATTAATTTACTCAACCCATATCGTCCCTACCTTATTTTACTGCCCCTCCGTTTCATCTTCGATTCCATTAGTGATGATCATATGAAGCGGCGCGTTCTCCTATTCAACCAATACTACCTTCCCGGTTATAAATCCGGTGGCCCTCAGCAAAGTATAGCCAATCTTGTAGAGCATTTAGGTGATGAATTTGCATTTCAGATCGTCACAAGTAATCATGAATTTGGAGAGAATACACCTTACCAGGACATAATCCCTGGCGAATGGTATAATGTTGAGAAAGCGCGTGTCTGTTATCTGGCACCGCATCAACAAAATTTGGGTGGCATTGCGCGTATAATGCGCGAAACGCCCCATGACACCTTCTACCTTAACAGCTTTTTCGATTATAAATTCTCAATACTGCCCTTGCTGGCACGGCGTTTGGGTTTAGCCCCAAGGCGACCCGCGATACTCGCCCCTCGCGGCGAATTCTCACCCGGCGCACTGGCGCTAAAATCAACCAAAAAGAAGTTATTTATTGCTGCTTCTAAAGTAATTGGTTTGCATAATGACCTGATCTGGCAGGCTTCAACAGAAAGAGAGGCAGATGATATTCGCAACGCCGTTGGACAAACTGCAAAGAGCATACACATAGCGTGCGATCTTCCCAAGAGCACAAATTCTGAGCTAAAAATTACATCTCGCGAACTGGATCACCCATTACGGGTGGTGTTTTTATCGCGAATATCGCCCAAGAAAAACCTTCTTGGGGCGCTGAAAATGTTGTCACACGTTCAAAGTCCAGTGAATTTTACCATATATGGACCAAAAGAAGATGAGGCTTATTGGGCGCGCTGCAAATCAGTTATATCCGCTTTACCGTCTCATATTCAGGTTGAATATAAGGGTCAAATTCATCCAGATACGGTCATTGATCACTTATCTCAACATGACCTGTTTTTTCTCCCCACCCTTGGGGAAAACTACGGACATGTTATCATCGAAGCCCTGTTGGCAGGCCTCCCCGTTCTCATAAGCGACCAAACCCCATGGATGGATATGGAGGAAAACGGAGTTGGGTGGAGCTTGCCTTTAAAGGATGGCCAAGCGTTCGCCCAAACCATCGAGAAGGTTGCACAATGGGATGATAAGGTCTTAGAAAAAATTAAACACAAGGCTCATCAATACGGCATTCAACACTCTGAGGATGGTGCAAAAATAGAACAAAACCAGGCACTTTTTAATGCGTAGAATAGGCCTGCAAATAATGGCGTTAACGCAGTGCTATCATGCGCAAATCCTTATTGCCTGTTAGGGGGATCCTATGTGCGGCATAGCAGGCTTTAGCGGAGATTTTGATGCCCTGTTGCTTGATCGCATGAGCGCATCTATCGCACATCGTGGGCCTGATGGCAGCGGCTGTTTCCATGACCGGGATAGTAATATTGGTCTGGCACACCGACGGCTCGCCATCATAGATTTATCCGCCACAGGCCATCAGCCCATGATGGATGCCGCAAAACAGGCTGTTATCGTTTATAATGGCGAGCTTTATAATTATCGTGTACTTCGCGAGCACTTAATTGCCCGGGGCGTCTCGTTCCGGGGGCATTCAGATACCGAAGTTTTGCTCAATTTGTATCTATCCAAAGGGATAGACATGCTAGGCGATTTGAATGGCATTTTTGCCTTTGCTATTTTTGATTTTAGAAGCCGAGAACTTTTCATCGCCAGAGATGGAATGGGCGTAAAGCCCCTTTATTTTACAAACACACCACAAGGCATGGTCTTTGCTAGTGAGATAAAGGCGCTGTTACAGGAGCCAAGCGTTTCAAGGGAGCTGAACCCGGCAGCCATTGCGCGTCATTTAACGTATTTGTGGTCTCCTGCGCCAGACACTATTTTGAAACAGGTTCACAAGCTCCCGGCGGGTTCGGCCATGCTTGTTCAAAACGGGCAGGTTTTGCGCCAATGGCAATATTATGAACCGCCCTGCGGTCCAAAAATCAAAGGGCGCTCACTTCAGGACACTTGCGCACAATTACGTGAAAACCTTGATAGGGCCGTGCACAGGCAGATGGTTTCTGATGTTCCGGTTGGTGCTTTTTTATCCGGCGGGCTGGATTCCAGTGCCGTTGTCGCCTTCGCTCAAAAGCACACTGACCAAAGGTTACAATGCTTCACCATCGCTCTTGAAGGCAAAGCTGCAATGGCCAAAGAGGGCATGACAGATGATTTGCCCTATGCGCAAAAAGTGGCACACCATCTTGATGTAGATCTTCACACCATTTCGGTTGGCTCTGAAATGATTGAGAGTCTAAAGGACATGCTCTATTATCTGGATGAACCCCAAGCCGACCCTGCGCCGCTCAACGCTCTTTTTATTTCCAGGCTTGCCAGAAAAAACGGCATCAAGGTCTTACTTTCCGGGGCTGGCGGAGATGATATTTTCACAGGGTATCGCCGCCATTACGCCTTGGCCCTTGAGACGTATTGGGCGTGGCTCCCCAAGACGATCCGCACTGGGGTCGGCAGTTTTGCAAAAAACCTTTCTTCTTCGCGCCCCCTGTCGCGCCGTCTGCGAAAAGCTTTTGAATATGCTGGACTAGATGGGAATGAACGCCTGCTTAGCTATTTTTATTGGCTTTCCCCAGATCGTGCACACGCACTTCTTTCTGATAATTTACGCGATAAACTTAGAACAGAAGACATAACCAACCCTTTGGTGGATGCGCTTCACCCTTTATCTAGCACGGTCACAAAGCAAGATAAAATCCTACATTTGGAGCAAAAATTTTTCCTTGCAGACCATAATCTGAATTATACAGACAGAATGTCCATGGCGCATGGCGTTGAAGTGCGAGTACCATTTTTAGATCCAGACCTTATCAATTTTGCTTCTGGGTTGCCTGATAATTTCAGGCAAAAAGGGCGGTATGGTAAATGGGTTTTTAAAAAGGCAATGGAAGGTATTTTGCCTGATGAGGTTATATATCGCCCTAAAACCGGGTTTGGAGCTCCCTTGCGACACTGGCTTCATGGTGAGTTGCGCCCTATGGTGGAGGGTATGCTGAACAAAAAATCGTTGCAAGAACGTGGCATATTTGACGCCTACGCGGTTGAGAACTTAATTCAACAAGACCGCGAGGGGAAAATAGATGCAACATACGCTATTTTCGCCATATTATGCATAGAGTTATGGTGTCAAATATTTTTGGATGAACAATTTCCCCATTTATAAGCCCCCCTCACCCCACCACGGCACGATCGGTCATGCGTCGCCAGTTTGCACCATCCGAAAAAACCATGACCGGGCCGCCGATCTCATTGGTCACATAGATCATCGCGCCTTCCCCGGCGCTGATGGCGCTTGGCACGGTGGCAACCGTGTACGAGCCAACCCGCACCGGGCCATTGACGTGCAATGTTGTGCTTGGGGCATTGGTTCCAATGCCGACATAGCCAGATAATAAATCCATAGATAGAATCGTACCAAAATCATTTGATACAAATTCAAATATTGCGTCACCAGCATTAGCAGAGCGTTGTGTCTGTGTTTGAGTCAGCAAAGACCTAATTACAGA
>NVVV01000069.1 GCA_002733495.1 Robiginitomaculum sp. | reverse complement strand
GGTCTGACGGGCCATAGTTGAAGCGCCATTCGCATTCTTTAAGGAAGAGCGGGAAGTTTTGGCGCGGGATGCCATTATATTTTCGCAAGTGCCGTTTGGACTGGTTCCAAAAACCCTCATCCTCAGCCTGTCGAAGCTTGGGTATTCACTATTACGTCACTCCCATGACAATAGGCTGTCATTATCTGGCTTGTCCGGGTAATCCAGTTTTACTTTTATATCGAACTGGATACCTTAGACTCACAAATGAAGCGGTCTAAAATGCGCCTTCCCCTCCAGCAAACCTCTGCACGCGGACTTCATCTTCCCGCTCGCGCACCTGATAGGCATCAAAACGTGTCTGCATACGCAGGAGGGTATGCATTTTTACGCCAAAGGCTTTTCCGGTGCGCAAGGCCATACTGATGGCAAGTCTTGCTTTTGAGGTGGCTATCAGCAAGTGTCTGGCTTCGGAGATTATTTGATGTTTACCTCACTTCTTATTGCCAATCGCGGCGAAATCGCTTGCCGGATCATGCGTACGGCGCGCCATCTGGGAATGCGCACCATTGCGGTGTATTCCGAGGCCGATGCTGACGCCCTGCACGTGCGCGAAGCCGATGAGGCGGTGCTGATCGGCCCGGCTGAGGCGGCAAAAAGCTATCTTAGCGTGGATGCGATTATGGCTGCCGCACAGCAAACCGGGGCAGAGGCCATCCACCCGGGCTATGGGTTTCTATCAGAAAATCAGGAACTGGCCGCCGCGTGCGAGCGCGCCGGGATCATTTTTGTCGGGCCATCGGTACAATCCATGCGCCTGATGGGGATGAAGGACGAGGCCAAGCGCATCATGCAGGCCGCCGGTGTGCCGGTAACGCCGGGTTATCATGGTGAGGACCAGCGCGAAGACACGCTGGCCATGGAGGCAGACAAGATCGGTTATCCGGTGTTGATCAAGGCAGTGGCGGGCGGCGGCGGGCGCGGTATGCGCCGTGTTGATGCGGCCAAAGACTTTCTTGACGCCCTTAAATCAGCCCGGCGCGAGGCCAAATCGGCCTTTGGTGATGACCGGGTGTTGATAGAGAAATTTATTCTCAACCCCCGCCATATCGAAGTGCAAATCTTTGGTGATCGCCGTGGGCGTATCGCTCATTTTTATGAACGCGATTGCTCGGTACAGCGCCGTCACCAAAAAGTGATCGAGGAATCACCCGCTCCAGGCATGAGCGCAGAGGTGCGCATTGCCATGTGCGCTGCTGCTGTCGAGGCCGCCCGCGCTGTGGCCTATGAGAATGCCGGCACGGTGGAGTTTATTGTTGATGGCTCTGGTCCGCTGCGGCCCGATGGTTTCTGGTTTATGGAAATGAACACCCGCCTTCAGGTGGAACACCCGGTCAGCGAACTGGTCACGGGCTTTGATCTGGTCGCGTTGCAATTGCGCGTTGCCGCCGGTGGCTCGGTCCCTGAGCAGGACCAGATCGCCCAGCGCGGCCATGCCATCGAAGTGCGCCTTTATGCCGAAGATCCGGCCAATGGCTATATGCCCTCAACGGGCCGTCTGGATCAGTTTGAATTGCCACAGGGAGGCCACATTCGTCTGGATAGCGGCTTTGCCAAAGGCGATCTGGTCAGCGAGCATTATGACCCCATGCTGGGCAAAATCATTACCCATGCGCCGACCCGTGATCTGGCGATACGGCAGCTTGGCCGGGCGGTGGCTTCGGTCCATTCCTGGCCGGTGCGCACCAATGCGGGGTTTCTCGCGCGGGTATTAAACGAGCCTGATTTTCAGGCTGGCGAAGTCGATACGGGCTTTATTGCTGTCCATGATGATCTGTTGCACGGCGTGCACCAAAGCACGCCCTATCGGGCCGCAATCACGGCTCTGGTAATGCAGGTTCTGGCTATGGGGGAGGGGCAGGGCACGTCCCCCTGGCAGGCGCAGGATGGCTGGCGGTTGAACCAGCCATCACATCTGGTGCGCAGCTTTGGCGATACGGGCGAGATTTTGCGGGTGCGCCTTACCCCCCTTGGCGCGGGGCATTGGAAAATGGTTTGCGGTACGTGCACTTTGGATGTGCACAATGTGCGCCGAAGCGACAAGGGCATTATTTTTATGTTGGACGGTGTTGAACACTGGGCCGAAATCCGGCCGGACGGCGCAGGCTGGATTACCTTTGATAATGGCGATGCCTGGCGGCTGGAGGCTCCCAACCCTGATGCCGCCTCTGATGAGGGCGCGGCCAGCAGCATGATTGCCGCCCCTATGCCGGGCAAGGTGCTGAGCGTTGCGGCCAAAGCCGGGCAAAGCGTTACCAAGGGCGAGACCTTGGTTGTGCTGGAAGCCATGAAAATGGAGCACAGCCTGGATGCGCCAAAGGATGGCGTGATTGCCGAAGTGTCTGTCAGCACGGGCGATCAGGTCAACGATGGTGATGTGCTGGTGCGATTTGAGGACGACTAATCTGGCCCGGCCTTTGCACTCTTCCCCTTAACGGCGAAGACATTGCCCCAATATGGGGCAGACGTGCAGGAGTAAAGACCATGGCAGAACAGCTGATACCAGATTGGACGGGCGCCCATCGCAAGGATTTTCGTAAATCGCCCATGTTGTGGCAGCACCGGGTGCATGAAAGTCCGCTTTTTTCCGATGAAAAGCTGATCGAACTTATTGAAAAGCACCCCCGTGATCTGGCTGATTTTTGCACTATGAACGAAGGTGCTGACGATATGTCATCGTGGCGCGGCGGCGATCCGGGCAATCACAGCGGTGAAGACTTGCTCAAGGCCGTGCGCACTGGGCGCTTGTGGATTAATTTGCGCAAAACTTTTAATATTCACCCTGAATACAAGGCATTGCTGGACAGTGTTATTGATGAGCTAAAGACATTAAATCTGGGCTTTTCTCCGGTCAGCATGATGGGTGGGCTGCTGATTTCCTCGCCCACTGCTGGCGTGCCTTATCATATAGATCGTTCCGACGTGATGCTGTGGCATTTACGTGGTCACAAACGGGTCTGGGTCTATCCTATTGACGAGGAAACTATGCCCGAACATGAGGTCGAGGAGATATTGCTGCACGACCATAATGACGATGTGCCCTATACAAAGCATATGGATAAAAAGGCCATCATTTATGATCTGGAACCGGGTCAGGCGGCGTGTTGGCCGCTACATGCGCCGCACCGGGTTTTAAATCTTGGGGATATGAATGTCTCCATCACGATGGAATACTCCCCGTTTAGCACGATTATGCAAAACGGTGCCCAAATCACCAATGGAATTTTGCGCCGTCGGCTGGGGATGAACCCGAACATTGAAACCCAGGGCACGCTCAGCCGCTTTGTGCGTTTTGCCGCTTCGCGGATTTTGCGCAAGATGAAGCTGGTCAAGGCAAAAACCCCCCATGAAGGGGGATATTTGTTTGAAGTTGATCCGGCCTCAAACACAGCGGTCCGTGAATTGGGAGAGAAAAATCTGGCGGCATAATCAAAGACTTGCGATATTGGAATGACCGGGCTAAAACCGCGCTTCAGGTGCGCCGGGGGGCAAGCTAGGAGCTGCTTATGAGCCGGTCACTTAAACTGTGCTTTATCGTCTTTTCTTTTGTTTTTGTGGGGCTTTTGTCCGCCTCGCCGGTTTGGGGGCAGGACGATACCGTCGAGGCGCGGGCTATGGCGGCGCTGGAACAGGCGCTTGCCGACACCGAAAGTCGTTATGCCGCGTCCAAGGATGTGCGCATGGCGTTTACCACGCGCATTGAAACTGGCGATGAAGATAATCCTCTGGTCGAATTTTCCTATGACCCGGCTTTGCCTGAAGGCGAACGCTCTGTCCTGATCCACCCCAGCGAAGCCGAGAACCCAAAAGCGCGCAAGAAAATTATGAAACAACGGGCCAAGGCCTTGAAACAACGTGTAGAAAAGGGAGAGGAGGCGGCCCAGCCGGATCGTGATCTCTATCTTGAGAATCCCAGAAAACTGCTCAGTGATGGTGCCGCAAAATTTACGCGTGAAGAGGGGGGCAATTATGTCTTTTCTTTTCAGCCAGCATTTGGTGCGGTTAATTTTGGTGGCGGTGATGATGAGGATGAAGGCAAGAAGAAAAAAGGCAAGGACAAGGATAAGAAAGATTTTTCCACCTACCTGCTGGGTGAAATGTCTGTCAGTAAGGATCCTCAACGTCTGACTGGCGTGCGCTTTTATGCGCCAGAAAGTTTCAAGCCGGTCGCAATTGCCAAGATCAAAAAATTTGAGATTAACATGCAGATTGCCCCGGCCTGGGAAGACGGCCCCATGATCTCTGCTCTGCAAGAGGTAACGGTCAGCGGTAAAGCCATGTTCAAAGCCTTTGAACAGCACAGTGTTGTGACAAATTCAGGCTTTGAAAAGCGCTGATATGACGTAAGTAAAATTCGTCATTCCGGCGTAGGCCGGAATCCAGTTTTCATGCCGTGAAAATAGAAACTGGACCCCGGTTTTCATCGGGGTGACGCTTCTGGGGGTTGCCTTTTTGGTCTCTCTTATAATACCGCATACATGTAAAATTTGACTCTTGTTGGCGGCGAATCTGGCGTAAACTGACACTATGGCTGTGCACCTTATCAAACTCTGCGTTGGCGTTGACCGGCTGGACCAGTTACAGGACTGGCAGTCGGCCCGTATGGCCGAACGTCTCGCGCGCGGCGCGCGGCCAAACCCCTATCACGTGACCCGCATGACCCCGCGCCGTGCAGACGAGGTGTTGGACGGTGGATCGCTCTATTGGGTGATCAAGCGTGTGGTTCAGGCCCGACAGGACATTATTGCTTTGGAAGAGGTGATTGGCGAGGATGGCATAAAGCGTTGCCGTCTGGTTCTGGGGACGGACCTAGTGCCCACAGAGCCACAACCGCGCCGCCCGTTTCAGGGCTGGCGTTATCTCAAAGCCAGTGATGCCCCAGCCGATTTGAGCAAGCAGGGCGGCGGGGCGGAATTGCCGGGCGAATTGCGTGCCCATTTACGCGAAATCGGGGCCTGGTAGCGCCTTATTGTTAAGGCTTCAGTAACCATGTTGGCGCAGTTAATGGGGCATGATGAGACTCACGCTGATTGCTATCCTTAGCGCCGCCACGCTTTTAGGCGGATGTTCTTCTTTGCCCATTATTGGAAAGAAAGAGGCCAAGCCAACGCCCATGGCCGAAGCGATTGACCCCGGCCTTAAAATTGCGGTGGATGTGGTTCTGGCGCGCCTGCGCGGGGCCGAAGATCGTGACTTTTACGCCGTTACGGGGGCGGCCCCGGAAATATATCAACTGGCGGCGGCTTTGATGCCCCCGGCCAATGGCCCAATGCAAAGCGCCGATGCGTCTTTTGATGTGCGGCCTGCGCAACCCAACACGCTGGGTGATTTGCAACGCATGGGAGAGCGCCGCAAAACTGCGGCCCGGACACTGGGCGCGGTGGTCAATGGCGCCAAAGTTTACAAGGCCTCTTATAATGCCCGGGGCGGACAGACCATTACCCCGCCGCCCGTACTACCAGAGGCCCGCAGCCTGATGTATGCTATCCATTTGGGTAGTTATCGGAGTGCCGGGCGGGCACTGGAAGGCTATACGCAGATCAGAGACAAGACACCGCAAGTATTCTCTGCCTTACACCCCCGTGTGGAGCGTGTTGATCTTGGGCCGAAGAAGGGAATTTTTGAACGCTTAAAAGCCGGGCCCTTTTCCAGCCGTGCCGAGGCACAGGCCGTTTGTGAACAACTGCGTGCCGCTGGCCAATATTGCGTGCCTGCCGATTATACCGGGCGAACGCCCGGCTGATTAGTGCATCTGGAGGGTATCAAAAACCTGATTTTCAAATTCACCTGACCCCAGATAACTAATAATTACGGCCCCTTCGGGCAGGCGCTCCAGCGGAATTTTATATTGTATGGTCTGGCGGTCGGCATAAAGGGTGATGTTGCCCAGCTCGCCCAAAATCTCACCACGATCATTGCTGGCAATCAGGCGGCCATAGGGCGTGGCCCCATCTTCACGGTAAAGGCTAACCATCAGGCTTTGTGCCCCGGCCCAACGGGCCTCGGTGATCTGTGCACTAACTGGCATGGCCGCTTCGCGCACAAAGACCGGCAGGGTCAGGCCCCAACGCGGCCCCTTGCCATTTACCCGGTCCGCATCAATGCGGATATGCACATGGCGTTCATCCTCAACTTGGCTTTTGGGGTCCAAAACCACATAGACCGCGCGGGTGTCCCCGGGTTTTAAGGTAAAGACCTGTGGCCATAAATGCAGCCCCTTCGTGTCATTGGGCGCGGCCCCTTGTGGGATAGGATGCAAAACCCCGTCTGGTCCCTGGGCAATGGCGGTCCAGCCGGTCTCGATACGCAGAGTGTGGCCACCACTATTATGGATTTTGACCTCGCCAGCACGGTCATTCTCGCCCAGCACCATGCGCGAAGGATTGGTGGTAATATCTGCACGTAGCGGTGTGGCAAAGACCAAAAGCGCAGCCAGGCAGAGTGTAAATCCGGTGAAGTAGCGCATAATTGTTCCTCAAAAGATGATTCGGATCTTGTGGTTATGCAAACCCCATTGAATGAAGATAGTGTTGAAAACAACAAATCCATGGGTGGTCGTGATGCCCATGTGATTGTTGTGGGCAATGAAAAGGGCGGGGCGGGCAAGTCCACCATTGCAGTACATCTGGCCGTGGCGCTGATGCGTATGGGCCAGCGCGTGGGGGCCATTGATCTGGACACCCGCCAACGCACCTTCACCCGGTATATGGAAAACCGCACGGTCTGGGCTGAGGCCCAGAGTCAGAGCCTGCTCATGCCGACCCTTACACAGATCACCGCCGGGCAGTCACGCAATCTGGACCAACGCGAAGAGGAAGAGACGCAAAACTGGCAAAATGCGCTGGCGATGCTGAATGCGGATTGTGATTTTATTATTGTCGATGCCCCCGGCAGCGATACTTATTTATCGCGTCTGGCCCATGGCGCAGCAGACACCATCCTGACCCCCATTAATGACAGCTTTGTGGACTTTGACCTGTTGGCCAATACGACCAAAGGCGGCATCGCACAGGCGCGCCCCAGTCTTTATAGCGAAATGGTCTGGGAGGCGCGCAAGCGTAAGGCAGTAGTCTCACGCAAGAGCATAGACTGGGTGGTGATGCGCAACCGCATGAGCATGCTGAACGCGCGCAACAAACAAAGAGTGGGCGAGAGCCTGAACATTCTGTCTAACCGGCTGGGCTTTCGCCAAGCCCCGGGCTTTGGCGAGCGGGTGATCTATCGCGAGCTTTTCCCCAATGGACTGACCCTGCTGGACCTGACCGAAAAGGGCAGCGCCATACAATTTTCCATGAGCCATGTGGCGGCTCGTCAGGAATTGCGTGATTTACTGATTGTGCTCAAATTAGACGCCCTGCAGGGCGCTTCATTTACGTTCTGAGTATTTAATCTCTGGCGCAAGGGCGAAGCAAGACTGGCCCAGCACATTCAGCTCTGCACACAGGCTGTGCGCCTTTTGTGCGCTCATGCCCAGAAACTGCACCCGGTAAAGCGGCGCGCCCTTGCGCTGTCCTTCGGCAATATGACCGGCTCTGCCGTCAAGCGCTCCAAGGGCTATATCGCTCACATAGTTGAGGTTTGCACGGGCCTGTTTTGGAGAAGAGAACGCCCCCACCTGTATGCCCCATGTGCCCCGGCTTTGCGGAATGATCTTCGGCAGTGGTGTTTGTGCCTGGGAGACGGGTTTAGGCGCTTCGGGTAAAGGCAAAGGCCGGGTTTCAATAGTATCATCAATGACAATCTGTACGCCGCGGCGTTCTCCGTCGCCCTGATGGGCTTGCGCCGACAGGCCCGCGATCAGCACCGGCGTGGCATCATCCAGATCGGCAGGTGGCTGCGTCTGGGGGGCTTCATTTGCGCTCCGGCGGCGGGCCAGTTCATCAAAGGCCCGTTCCAGTAATTTGGTGGCGTAAGCATCGCGCTGTTCGCCGCTGGCCCCACCAAAAACCACTACGATCAGGCGCTGACCATCACGTTCGGCGGTGACGGCAATATTATAGCCGGACTGGTTGGTAAAGCCGGTTTTCAAGCCATCAACGCCCTTTACACGGCCCAAAAGCGTATTGTGGTTGTTCAGGTCGCGATTATTCCAGACTAGCTTGCTGAGCGAGAAATAGCGGTAGTTTTGTGGAAAATCATGATGGATGCGATAGGCCAGCACCGCCATGTCGCGCGCCGTTGTGACCTGGCGCTTGTTCGGTAGGCCAGAGGCATTGACAAAACGGCTGTTTTGCATGCCCAGCGCTTTGGCTTTTTTGGTCATCATCCCAGCAAAGCGCGCTTCACCGCCGCCCAGCCGTTCGGCCAGAACCACGGCCACATCATTGGCGCTTTTGGTGACAATGGCACGTACTGCATCTTCAACGCTGATGGTGGTGCCTGCTTTCAGGCCCAGCTTTGTCGGGCGGGTCCGTGCGGCCTTGTCGGACACACGCAAACGATCATCCCAGCCCAGTTCGCCGCGCTCTATGGCCGCGAACACCATATAAAGAGTCATTACTTTGGTCAGAGAGGCCGGGTGGCGCGCCGCATTGGCATGGCGCGCATGCAGAACTTCGCCGGTGGCCTCGACCACGGCAATGGCGGCAAAGCGTTCGGGGGCTGCCTTGGCTATGGCAAAACCCGGCACAGCCAGTAAGGCAAAAAGAATGAGCGCGCGTGTGCGCATGGGCGCAGATCCCCTGATTGATAAGGATCAAAAATCTAGCCTAACGACCTTTCCAAGCAGTAAAGGAAACGTAAACCACGGGGGCGAGGGAAGAGGAGAAGCGGCGTTAAGCCAAAGCCACCGCGCCGCCTGGCAGACTGATCACCTGCCCGGCCAGTTCCAGTTCCAGTAAAGCGGCGGCACACACGGCGGCGGGCAGGCCACTCTGGCGGACCAGTTCATCGCGCGGAGTAGGGCTGTGGCTCAAGAGGTTCATCAGGGTCGGGCGCGCCTTGTCCACATCCTGATCATCTGGGGGCGTATCGCGGGGAATATCAAACAGGTCGCTTTGATCGTTGAGTTGCGGCGGGCGTTGCCCGGCCAGCGCATCGGCAATGTCCTGCGCGCTTTCGGCCAGCATTGCGCCTGATTTTATCAGGCCATTGGTGCCCTTACAACGTGGATCCAGCGGCGAGCCGGGCGTGGCCATCACCTCGCGCCCCTGTTCCAGCGCATAACGCGCGGTGATGAGCGAGCCGGAACGCTCCGCCGCCTCGATAATCAGCACGCCCAGCGACAGTCCCGATATGATGCGATTACGGCGGGGAAAATCCCGCGCGCTCACCCGGTGGCCCAAACGCCGTTCTGAAACCACGGCCCCATAGCGCAAAATTTCTTCGCGCAAGTCGGCGTGTTCGGGTGGGTAGATATGATCCACCCCGCCGGCGACCACCGCCACGGTGCCGCTTTGCAACGCCCCATGATGCGCCGCGCCATCAATGCCCCGGGCCAGCCCTGAGGTGATGATAAAGCCCAGCTCGCCCAGCTCGCTGGCGATTTGGCGGGCAAAGCGCATTCCAGTGGCCGAGGCATTGCGCGCCCCGACAATGGCACAGGCCGGTTTGTTTAATAAGGACAAATCCCCCAGCACGCTGAGCACTGGCGGGGGCGGGTCTAGCGCTCCAAGAGCCTCGGGATAATCCGGGTCGCAGGCGGGCAAAAGCGTGCCGTTGATTTCGTCCAGCGCGTCCAGTTCGGCTGCGGCTATTTCAGGCTTTACGATTTTCAGAGGATCAACCCGTCCGCCGCGCCGCGCCAGTTCCGGCAGGGCCGCCAGCGCTGTTTCCGCATCGCCATAGCGAGCGATCAGGCCCCGAAAGGCCACCGGACCCACTTGCGGTGTTCGGGCAAGGCACAGCCAGGCGTTTAGCGCCCGAGGGCCGAGTGCGTGGCGCTCTCTCACGCTTTTCTGCTCACTTCTTCTTGTCGCCAATGCGCGGCTCTGTGCCGTTCATCAGGCGCATAATGTTTGACCAGTGGCGGATGCTGATGACCAGCGCCATAAGGCCGCTGAACATGGCAATGTCTGGCCGGCCCAGGGCCAACGCAATGGCCGGGGCGCTGTTGACCGACAACAGCGCCGCCACAGATGAAATGCGAATGAGCGCCGCCGTGAGCAGCCAGATGGCAGCGCAGGCGATGCCCAGCGGACAGAGCGCCACAAAAACCGCCCCAAAAAAAGTCGCCACGCCCTTGCCGCCACGAAAACCCAGCCAGACAGGATAACAATGGCCCATAAGGGCAGCCACCGCCGCCACTAGTCCCATATAGGGGCCCAGAAAATGGCTGGCCAGCATATAGGCCGTCGCCGATTTCCCCCCATCCAGAATGAGAGTAGCCAGAGCCAGATCCTTGCGTCCGGTCCGCAGCACATTGGTAGCACCAATATTGCCTGACCCGATATTTCGTACATCGCCCAAGCCAAACCAGCGCGACAGTAAAACCCCAAAAGGGATGGAGCCAAGAAGATAACCGCCAACCAGAGCAATGGCGAGAAGGACAGGGGTCATGAAAATGTCAGCCTCGTGAACAGGAAAACGCAATCATAGGATGAAGTCTTCGGCGCGGCTAGGGGAGATTAGGGCGTGCGAACGGCAATGCTGGTCACGCCGCGTAAAGCCCCGGCTGCATCCTCCAGGCGCAAGGTCAGGCGGTGCCAGTCCCAGCTTTGCCCAGGGCTGAGCGCCCATAGGCTTTGGCTTTAACCAAACCTCTGCAGGCAAAGGCAAAAAAGGAAAGGCAGAAACAAAATAACGTGCGCATGTAGACAGTTTACCCCACGGCCAGAAAATAACCAGCAATGATGAAATCCATACTGAACAAGATGTTATGACGTCTCTTTACGTCAGGCCTTTGGCCCAGCGGCCCGGACATTGTCATCCACATAATCGTTAAACTTGGCAAAGTTTTTTATAAACATGGCCACCAGTTTTTCAGCCTGTGCATCATAGGCGTCTTTATCTGGCCATGTTGAACGCGGGTTCAAAATGGCGCTATCGACGCCCTCAACAGACACAGGAACTTCCAAACCAAAATTTTCGTCCATGCGGAACTCTGCGGTGTTTAGGGAACCATCCAGTGCCGCTGTCAGCAAGGCGCGCGTGGCCTTGATCGGCATGCGATTGCCCGTGCCATAGGGGCCGCCGGTCCAGCCGGTATTGACCAGCCAGCAGGTGACATCGTGCCTGGCGATCAGATCGCGCAGCAAATTACCATATTCCGAGGGATGGCGCGGCATAAAGGGGCCGCCAAAACAGGTGGAGAAGGTAGCTTGTGGCTCGGTAATGCCTTTTTCCGTGCCGGCGACCTTGGCGGTATAGCCGGAAAGGAAGTGGTACATGGCCTGGCTGGGGCTCATTCGGGCGATCGGAGGCAGGATGCCAAAAGCATCGGCGGTCAGCATGATAATGTTTTTGGGGTGGCCACAACGCCCGGTGGGGCTGGCATTGGGAATGGCGCTGAGCGGATAGGCCCCGCGACTGTTTTCGGCCAGGCTGGCATCATCAAGGTCCAGCGTGCGGGTGTCTGGGTCCATCACCACATTTTCCAGAACCGTGGCCCACATTTTGGTGGTGGCATAAATTTCCGGCTCAGCTTTTTCGCTAAGATGGATCATTTTGGCGTAACAGCCGCCCTCAAAATTAAACAAGCCGTTTTCAGACCAGCCATGTTCGTCATCGCCGATCAGGGTGCGGTCCGGATTGGCTGACAACGTGGTTTTTCCGGTTCCCGACAACCCAAAGAAAATCGCCGCGTCATCGGCATCACCATGGCCCACATTGACCGAACAATGCATGGGCATGATGGATTTTTTCGGCAGCAAATAATTGAGGATAGAAAAGACGGACTTTTTGATCTCGCCCGCATAGGACGTGCCGCCGATCAGCACTAGACGCTGGGTCATATTGACCGCGATTACGGTTTCCGAACGGGTACCGTGGCGGGCCGGGTCGGCACGAAAGCCGGGCAGGCTGATCACGGTAAACTCGGCGGCAAAATTGGCTAGGTCATCAGCGGCGGGAATACGCAGCAAATGACGGATGAAGAGCGAATGCCAGGCAAATTCGGTGATCACTTGTACTGACAGGCGGTGATCCATATCCGCACCGCCAAAAAGCTCCTGCACGAACAATTCGCGATCGCTCATATAGGTTTTAAAATCGCCCCACAGCACGTCAAACTGTGTCGGCTCCATAGAGACATTCTGGTCCCACCAGACGGAATTTTCGGTTTCAGCATCGCGAACAATAAATTTGTCTTTGGCTGAGCGCCCAGTGTGTTGGCCGGTTTTCACTACCAGGGGGCCACCTTGGGAAACCTCGCCTTCTTCACATTGTATCGCTTCTTCATAGAGCGCCGCATTCGGCCAGTTCCAGTTGACAAGGTTTGCGTTTTCCAAACCCAAGGCAGCCAGCGCTGCCGTGTTTATGTGCAGGCCCGTATGCTTCACAATGTGCTCCCTAAAAGCTGATCTGTCTGGCTCTGGTTCAGACGCGCGCAGCGATACGCTTTATCGGCCACCAAGTCCACCATATGTGTGTATGCAATGAGCGCATAAATACGTAATCCTCAAAAGTAAAAAGCATGGGATTTTTGAATTCGCCTTAAGGAATAACAATTATCCAACCAACAAAGTGGCCTCTGCCTTGCATAGCGGGGGGTAAATATCGCATATTGTTCCAAAGAGGGGCAAATTACAGATGAATTGGTGCACATTTTATTTTGCTGTGCTAGACGCAGCCGTCGGCGCTTGGCGTCCGGCGGGCTGAAACTATTATCCATGAAATTCAAGGGCCTGAGGCAAGCATGAGTAATCTTAAACCAACACCGACCAAAAGTGGTCTTCCCCGCCGTTTTGCCGATTTCGAGCTCTTGGGGGATGCCCTTGATTATGCCGCGACCGGACAAACAGGCCTGAATTTTTATAGTGCGCGCAATGGCCTTGAAGAAGTAGTGCCTTATGCGAATTTGCGCACCCGTTCTCTGGATGCGGCCCAGCGTATGCTGGCTGCAGGCCTGGTTGCTGGCGACAGGGTTGCTATTATCGCGGAAACTGATGCCGAATTTGTGGTAACATTCTTTGGGTGCGTCTATGCGGGTATTATCCCTGCGCCCTTACCTCTGCCGGTCGCTTTTGGCGGCAAGGAAGGTTATATCGCCCACCTGAAACGCATCATGCAGGTGTGCGGCGCCCGGGCCGTATTTGGCCCGGCCTCGCTGGTGGAGTGGATCAAAGAGGCAGCGCAAACTCTGGATCTGGTTTTTGCAGGTGCTTTGGCGTCCCTGCAACCGGAACGTGGCGCAGGCGTAGAACTGCCACGGGCCAAACCGGAAGACATGAGCTATCTGCAATTCTCATCCGGCACGACGCGGTTTCCACTGGGCGTGGAAATTACCCACGAGGCCTTTATGGCGAATGCTCGTGGCATTTGTCGCGACGGTCTGGTGGTTCAGGAGGATGACCGCGCCTGCTCGTGGCTACCGTTTTATCATGACATGGGTCTGGTCGGCTTTTTGCTGGCCCCCTTAGCCTCGCAATTAACGATCGATCTTTTGCCAACACGGGATTTTGCCCGTCGTTCGCTAGGCTGGCTAAAAATAATTTCCGATAACCGTGCCACTTTGGCCTACAGTCCCTCCTTTGGATATGAGCTGTGTGCCCGTCGGGCGCGGACAGCCAATCTGGACCATCTGGACTTATCCTGTTGGCGTGCAGCCGGGATTGGTGGCGATATGATCCGCCTGCCTGTGCTGGACCGCTTTGTTGAGTGTTTCGCAAAAGCAGGCTTTGATAAAAACGCCTTTGTCGCCAGTTACGGCATGGCCGAAGCGACATTGGCCATCAGTTTTGCCCCTCAGGGGCAGGGACTGGTGCATGACCGTCTGGACCTGAATGCCCTGGATAAGGAGTCTAAGGCAAAAGCCACCACTATTGACAGCGGTGTTGCGCAGCGCACATTTGTGCTGTGTGGCGGACCTTTGCCTGGTCACAAGATCGAAGTGCGTGATGCGGCGGGCAAGGCGCTCGGCGAGGGTGAAGTGGGCCGGATTTTTGTGACTGGGCCGAGCCTGATGAAAGAATATTATGGCAATGCAGGCGAGACGGCCTGTGTGCTGACATCTGATGGCTGGCTGGACACGGGTGATCTTGGTTATTTCCGCAATGGACAGATTGTCATTACCGGTCGGGTGAAAGACCTGATCTTGGTCAATGGGCGCAATGTCTGGCCTCAGGATCTGGAATGGGCCGCCGAAAGCGGCTCCGAGGTTTTGCGCGCCGGTGATGTGGCGGCCTTTTCTGTGGATGATGGCGAAGGCGAACAAGTGATCTTGTTGGTGCAAACCCGGATTTCCGATCCCGAACGACGCAGTTCACTACTTAGTGCTATAGAAGGACTGGTCAGCTCCGAATATGGCCTGATGGCCAAAGTGGTCAGCGTCCCGCCGCACAGCCTGCCACAAACCTCTTCGGGCAAGCTGAGCCGCATGAAGGCGCGTAAAATGTATCTGGAAGGTGCATTTGAGCAGGCGCGCAAATCATCTGCAGTCCACGCTCCGGGCAACGCATGAGTGTAAAGGCGGCCCCATTGGTCGCCCTGACTGGGGCCACCGGGTTTCTGGGGCGTTATCTCGTACAGGCTTTGCATGCCAAAGGCTGGCGTGTGCGGGCCATGGTGCGATCCTTGCCCATGCACGAGCAATTGGCCGACATTCGTCTGGAATTGGTACCGGGTGATCTGGGAAACGAGGTGGCCCTGACGCGCCTCGTTTCCGGGGCGGATGTCATAATTCATATTGCCGGAGCGATTAAAGGCGATGCAGACAGCCTGATGCGCACAAATTATGGCGGTACAAAACGCATTGCCAAGGCGTGGCGCGGCCATGCGCCGGGGGCTCGTTTTATAAGTGTTTCGTCCATTACTGCACGAGAGCCGCATTTGTCGGCCTATGGGGCCAGCAAACGAGCGGCTGAAGAGGTGGTGATGGCACTGGACGGCAATTGGCTGGTGGTGCGTCCACCGGCGATTTACGGGCCGTGGGATCGTGAAACCTTGAGCATATTCAAGGCGGCGCGTCTGCCGGTGCATCCCATGTTGGGCGATAAGGCCTCGCGGTTGAGCCTGATTCATGTGCGCGATGCGGCAGACGCCCTGTGCGCTTTGTGTGACGGGGGGCCAAAGCGCGAATTGCTGGAACTTTCTGATGAAATGCTGGACGGTTATAGCTGGCCACAGATTGTCGGGGCTGCCTGTCAGGCGGTTTCGTGTGCGCCGCGTCCCTTTCACTTACCGCCAGCGCTGGTGGTGTTTGCGGCGCGCCTAAACGGCGTCTTTGCCCGGGCACGGGGGCAGGTCAGTATTTTTGATGAGGGCAAGGCCCGTGAAATCTTGCATCCCGACTGGTCCGCCAGAGAAACTCACATTGTGCCAGAAGATATCTGGATGCCTAAAATTACGCTATCAGAAGGCTTTGCAGAAACGGCAAAATGGTATCATGAAGCGGGCTGGCTATAGCGCCTTTTTATAAACGCGATAGGTTTTATAGGCCTTGCCGCCCAGAGTTTCGATCATCCGCTTGACCGGGGCGTTGTCCTCTAGAATCCATGACATTTCGACCTGTTTTATTGGCGATTCGTAAAGATCAGATTCCAGCGCATAAATCAGGCGGAAGGGCAGGATTTGCCCCAGAATACCGTCGCTAAATTTTCTGCGAACTCCCATCAGCAACACGCGCGCTGTGGCCGGACGCTTGACTTTCAGGCGCCATAAAAGCTTCAGCCAACCAAAGGGCAGGAGCTTACCCTTAAGGTCGCCAATCGCCCCGTTCACATCGGGAAGGCAGACGATAAAGGCCGCCGGTTCGCCGTCAATATCGGCAAACCAAGCCAGTTCCTTGCGGATCAACGGGCGCAATTCCTTGGCCATATGATCTACTTCTTTTTCAGTCATTGGCACAAAATTCCAGTTATTGTGCCAGGCCTCGTTAAAAATGCTGACGATATGCTTGATGTCCCGATTATAGTTTTTCATGTCGAACATGCGCATGGTGACATGGCTGCTGCGCCGTTCGGCCATGCGTCGCCATTTTTCCGGGAACAGAAAATCCGTGCCGCGAATATAGGCCAGAAGGTCTTTAGCCTTGGCATAGCCCGCCGCCTCGATATGGCCGCCCATATAGGCCGGATCATGGGCCATCAGCATCATGGGCGGGGTATTGCGGCCATCAATCAGCAAGCCCACTTCCTGATTGATGGAGAGATTAAATGGTCCTTGTGCGGTTTTCATACCGCGTTCTTTTAACCAGTTTTCCGCAGTTTCCAGCAAAGCTTTGATTACCGCCGGATCATCAATGGCCACGATCATGCCAAAATGGCCGGTGGTGCTGTCATTGGCTTCCAATGACATCTGGTCAATCTGAGCGCTGATGCGGCCTACGGCCTTGCCGTTTTGCCGCGCGATCCAGTATTGCGCCTCGGCATGTTCAAAATAGGGACTTTGCTTGGGGTCCAGAATGCCCATACGCTCCATATCAAGGGCCGGGATCCAGTTCGGGTCTTCTCCATAAATTTGGTTTGGCAGCTGAATGAATTCCTTTAGCCCCGCTTTGTCAATTACGGGATCAATAACAAGATCGGCATTCATATTAGTTTTCCAACCGTAATAGAACCCAGCTACCACCGGCAGCGAAGAGAATGGGCGTTGCCCAGGCTGCGGCAAGCATAGGGACAATATGGGCCTGACCCAAAGACAAGAGAATGCCATCCATCAACAGAAAGCTAAACCCGGCAATCACGGCAAAACCCAGATAGCGCGTTGTGGTGCCAGAGCGGCGTAAGCCTGCGGCGACAGGGGCCGCCAGTAACAGCATAATCAGGGGCAGGAACAGCGTCAGATAGGCCTTTTGTAATTGTAATTGATAATAATCTCCCGAGCGGGAACCTGCGGCATTGCCCTTGATTACCTTGCGCGAGCCAGAGGTGGAAATGGTGACCTCAGGGTTGGCCAACTCCAGAACGGTGGAGGGCCTAAGGGCGGTATGCCAGCTCATGGCGGACATGGAAAACGTGCTGGAGCCGCCATCATTACCAATATAGCGGTCCACACTGTCCAGCACCCAGGTGCCGTCACCCTGCCAGTCCGCACTTTTGGCGGCAATGCGCTCGGAAATTTGCTGGTCCTTGTCTAGTGAATAAATGGTGATACCTTCAAGGTGGCGACCACCATCAATATGGGATTTTATACGGATCACGCTATAGGTTGTGCGGGCCCAGACTTCGTCTCCCGGTTCTGCCGTCTCTGCTGTTTTCAATGCCGCCTCGGGATCGGTGCGTTCCCACCAGGAAACAAAGATTTTGTCAGCGCGGGGCACGATTTGATCCGAGAGAAAAAAGTATGCAATGCCAATAAGAAGCGTCAGAGGTACCAGCATGAAAACTGCGCGATAGGGCGTCTGGCCTGAGCCGCGCAGGGCAATCATTTCGCTGTTTTGCGCCAGCGAGAAAAACGTCAGCGCGGCCCCCAGCAGAGTTGAGATTGGCACCATGTGCTGCATAGTGACGGGCAGGCGCAGGCCAATGTATTTCATAAAGCCGAAAAAGCCTTCGCCGCGCTCAATAATGTCAGTCGAAGCACCCAGCAGGTCGATTAATTGCATCAAAGCAGTAAAGGCCAGCAAGACCCAGAGCATTTTTATGGCCATTTGCCGTGAAAGATAGCGGGACAGGATCATCTGGATGGCCCCGCTTCATCGGCCCGAAAGCGTTTGGGAATAAGGGTGCGGATGCCGCGTGCGACTACGTCAAACAGTTTGAATACATTGCGCAACGGCATGCCCATGCCCTGGCCTTTGGTGTTAAAAAACAGCCAGGAACAGAAAAGCCCAAATGCGGCTCCCAGCCCCCAGAGGGCTGGGCCGGGATCAATAATTTGCAAATCCCCAAAGCCTTCCAGTAGCTGGATAGACTGGTGATAGGCAATGATGATGACGCCTGTTAGCGCAATGCTTTCCCAACGCGGCGTGCGCTTGGCCGATAGCCCCATGGGGATGGCCAGCATAGGCAAAAAGATCAGCGAGAGGCCCCGCACAAGACGGGCATGAAATTCGGATTTTAGCCGCGCGCGACGGTCCGCCGGACCGGGCATGGCGGCCTCGTTCCACAATTCGTCCAGCGTCATTTCCCGCTCGCTTAGGCCGCGTGGGCGAAAGATGGGGGCATCGGCGGAATAGTCCCGGCTGACATCCAAAGAGCCAAAGCCTAGCGCTGTGGTGCTGCCATCCTTGGTGGTGGGCATGGTGATACCGTCTTTCAGGCTGAGGACCAGCTTGCTCGCCTCTTTATGAGCAATCAATTCTCCGGTGCGGGCAGTAATGGCGGTTTCCACCGTTTTTTCGCCGTTTTCATCCGGGGTGACCTGAAACACAAACACGCTTTTCAGCTTGCGCCCCTCCGGGCCAACTTCCAGCGCGCTAAGGCGCATGCCATTGCCCGTATCAATAAAGGTGCCGGGAATGACCTGGGCATCCCAGGGTGAATTGATCAAGGCGTGCTTGATGGCGCTAAAGGCATAGCGGCTATAGGGTTGCACATAGCCAAAAAGCGCCACGCTGATCATCGCCAGAATCACGCCAACACCAATATAAGGCACAGCAATGCGCTGAATCGAAAGGCCGCTGCCTTCCAGAGCATCCATTTCATTCTCGGCGCACATGCGCAAAATCACAGACAGCATGGAAAAGCAAAAGGCCGCAGGCAGGGCCAAGCCCAGATAATGCGGGATCAGATTGGCCGCCATGGCAAACACCATGCCCGCGCCGCCGCCGCGTTCGGCCAGCAATTCAAACAGGCGCACAAGGCGTTCCAGAAGGAGGGCCGACATCACCACGGCCAGAGACACCATCAAAGGCTTGGCCAGCAGGCGCAGCATATAGGTATCGACATTCAGCCAATGGCCCTGATTGGGCTTGAGCACAGTACGGCGCGCGGCAATAAGGTCTGATGGGGTGCTGGGGGTATAGCTCAAGGGGGATGACCCATATAAAGGACAAAAAAATGAACAGGTTCAACCTAGAAAGACCTGCGACACTTGGCAAGGTCTGACGGTGTTATGCGGGTTTCACAATCGCTTGGGCTATTCTGACTGGTGGGCGCTCAAGTCCGCTATAGCGATGCACATCCAGCATGATTTGCCAATGTTCATCCTGACGCTCAATCGTATATTCATGCCAGCATCCGGCGGGGTGGTGCCCCTTGTGCGGGCGCACGGAGAGCGAGGGCACCCCCAAAACGGGCACTGGCTCCTGCGGCCCTTGTAATGCGTAAATTGAGGACTGGTGCGTATGCCCATGCAGGATCAATTCGGCCCCGCAATCCGCAATAATGCGGGTAAAATCTTCAAAATCATCCAACCCGCCGTTGGGTTTTTGCGGCCCGGCGGGGGGGTGATGTAGCGCCACAATGCGGCACAAATTATCGCGACCAGCTTCGTCCAGAAGGGTGCGTAAACGCTCTCTTTGCCCTTGGCCGAGGCGACCACTGCACCAGCCAAGTGGCGTTTCAATGGCAGTAGAAAGCCCAATAAAAACAATATCATTTTTGCGCTTTGCAAAAGGAAAAAGGGCCGTGGCACCGCCGTAATTTCCTTGCATAAAGGGGTCGTAGCTGGTCAGTCCGCTTTGCGCTGCCGGGGTGTCCAGCAATAAATCATGATTGCCCGGTATGGCGCTCACCTGATCCGTGTTGCCCAGGCTATGCAGCCATTGACTTGCTCGTTCATATTCACCCGCCAAAGAGAGGTTGGTCAAATCGCCCGTAACCAGAATATGGTCGGGTGCGCTTTTCAGGCAATCCGCGATCAGATGATCCGTGACCTCTTTGCCATGAATGCGCTGCCGATTGCCAAACCAGGACAGCGCCGAAAAAAAACGTTTGTTCAAAAACGCGGTTGGTGGCGTGCAGTCCCGGATAAAAGTGGGCAGATGAATGTCCGAGATATGGGCGAAGCGAAAAGGCTGTGTCATAATAGCTTTAAATAATTTCCCATAGGCTGGTGACAGACATTGCCATAAGACGGATATAGAGTTAATCACGCCAGACACGTTCGATAAACACAAATATGTCAATGGTCTAGGTCTAGACTTAGGCTGAAAGCGCGGTGATTGTGAAGCCGATCCTGTCATCATCATTAGCCCGCATCGGCGTTATCCAAAACCCGTTCAGCACCATGAACCGCAAACGTTATGGCGTATTGCACGCCGCAGAGGCGGATCCGGATATTTTTGTGGAACGCTCTGGCTCCACCGGGGATGTTGCGCAGATCTTGCAAAAATTTCGTGATCTGGGCGTGGGCACAGTGGTTATTGATGGTGGTGATGGTACGGTGCGCGAAGTGCTCAGCCAATGTCCGACAGTATTTGGTGAGACCATGCCGCTCTTTTGTGTATTACCTTCGGGAAAAACCAATGTCTGTGCCCATGATACGGGCACGGCGCGCCATAAGCGCGATACTTTTGAGCGCTTGTTGGCCTTGCGGGAAGGTGGATTAAACGAGAGCCATATCCGCCGCCGCCATGTGCTGGGAATTGAATGGGAAGATGGGTTTCACGAGCCAGTCTACGGCATGCTGGTTGGTTTTGGCGGTTATCGCGCCGCCACAAATCTGGCGCAAACCCATGTGCATTCCAAAGGGCTGAACCATAATGCCGCCGTGGCCATGACTATTTTCAGCTTTTTTTATGGCGCGGTGTTTGGCGATGATGGGACCGGAGTGCGCGCCGGGGAAAATATGGTGGTTACGCTTGACGATCATAACGCGCGCGATCACCGGCGCTTTGGCGCGATTCTGACCACGCTGGAATCATTTTTGCTGGGGGTTTGGCCGTTCTGGGGCGATGCGTCGCGTCCCATTATATTTCTGGATATTGATGCACCACCGCCGCGCCTGCTGAGGGCTATTCTTGCGGTTTTTATGAAAAGGCCCAAGCCCTGGATGGAGGCCGCTGGTTATCGCAGTGGCAGTGCCCGCGATATTTTGATCGAAACCCATGAGCCGTTTATCATCGATGGGGAAACCTTTGAGGCCGGGCCTAATGGGCATTTGCGTATCCATAGTGATTTGCAGGTGGGTTTTATTGCGCCATGACAGTTAAGCAGGATGATCTGGATAGATTTATTGCCGCTGAACTAAGCCAGCCGGTAATGCCAGAGGCACGATTTTTGGCACAAAAGCTGGCCGAGGAGATGGGCGATCAGGCCCTGTGTGTGCTCTTTTACGGCTCATGTCTGCGCACTGTCGACGGGGCAGGCCTGATGGATTTTTATATTCTGACCAAAGATGCCAGAGGCTATGGGCCGGGCGTAATTGCGCGCGCGGCACACAGTGCTGTGCCGCCCTTTGTGCGCTATTACAAATGCCAGTATAAGGGACGGCAAGTCCACGCCAAGGTGGCAATCATCACGGTGGCACGCTTTGCAGCATTAGCCAGCGAGCGGGCGCTGGATATTTCTATATGGGCACGTTTTGCCCAGCCTGTGGCTCTGATTTATGCCCGCGATGAGGTGGCACGGGATCAGGTGCATGCGGCCATGCGCAGCGCCATCACAACCGCCACGACCTGGGCCATTTCTTTTGGGCCAGAGGCCGGGGCGCCCGGAGATTTTTGGCGGGCTTTGTTTCGGGCAACATATGCGGCGGAATTACGTATAGAAGATGCCAGCCGTGCTGATTTGATCGTGGATCTGGCCGCACAGCGTTATGATGAGTTGTTTCTTCCAGCCATGATGGCGGCAGGGTTTTTGCCCGTTAAAAATGACGATGGCAGTTATAGCGTTCCTCTGCCTGCAGGTGAAAGAAGACACGCAAAACGTCCGTGGTCTGTTCGCCGAATGGCCAGCAAAAGTATCAATCTTTTACGTATTCTCAAGGGCGCTATGACGTTTGAGGGGCGCGCCGACTATGTCGCCTGGAAGATAGAGCGTCGCACCGGTATCTCGCTGGACTTGACAGACTGGCAGCGCAGGCACCCGCTTATGATGGCTCCACAAATTCTGATGCAAATGCGCCGCAAAGGGGCCTTTAAAAAGCGCCCTTAAGCTGTTTTTTCTAGGTCTTCAGCTTTGGTACTTTTGCTGTTGGGCAGCGTTATCAGGCCCAGTTCGCGGCCAATTGTTGTGCAGACATCAACGGCCAGGGCAATCTGGTCCGGCGTGTGGGCAGCACTGATGGACGAGCGCAGCAAATACCAGCCAAACGGCGTGGCAGGTGGCAAGGCCAGATTGGTATAAATCCCTGCATCCAAAAGGCCATTCCACAAGGCTATGGCCTGTTCGGGGTCTTTCAGGCGAATGGCTATAATCGGGCTAAGGGTCGGTCCAAGCTCGAAACCAGCCCCCTTCAGACCGTTATAAAGCTGGGCCGCATTGTCCCAGAGCTTTTTGCGCAAATCGGTGGCACCGGCAATGCGCGACAAAGTGACTCTGGCCGAGGCCACCACAGAGGGCGGCGGGCTGGCGGTAAACATGTATGGGCGGCTGACAAAGCGAACAATGTCCAGCCCTGGCAGGTTGGAAACCAGAAAACCGCCAACGGTGCCAATGCTTTTTGAAAAAGTGCCGGTGATAAAATCAACATCGTCTTCAAGACCGACATGTTCGCAGAGGCCACGGCCCTTATCGCCCATCACACCCAGCGAGTGGGCTTCGTCAATCAGAAGATAGGCGCCGTGTTTTTTCTTGACCTCAATAAATTCCTTCAGCGGCGCCATATCGCCCAGCATGGAATAAATGCTTTCCACCACAATGATCTTACTGCCAGAAGTGCCCTCAAGGCGGCTCAGCTTGCGGTCCAGATTACCTGCGTCGTTGTGACGAAAGCGGATAACTTGCGCATCGCTCAGACGGCAGGCATCATAAATGCTGGCATGGCTGTCTGCATCAATCAACAGATAGTCATCACGGCCAGCCAGCGCGGCAATTGCACCCAGATTGGCCTGATAACCTGTTGAAAACAATATGGCCGAGCGCATGCCATAAAATTCTGCCAGTTCTTTTTCCAACGCTTTGTGACCATCATAGCTGCCATTGGCAATGCGTGAGCCGGTGGTGCCTGTGCCTTCAGTTTTCAGGGCCTTGATGGCGGCCTTTACGGCGTCGTCATCAAAGGTCATGCCCAGATAGTTGTTGGTGCCCATCAATATGGTGCGCTTGCCATTCAGTGTGGCTTCGGTCGGCGAGATGATTTCCTGAAATTCAATATCGGCTGGGCTTCTGCCCAAAGCCTTCAGAGCGGCATGCTGTTCCTGCAAGGGCGCAAATTTATCAAAAATACTGCTCATATCATGCGGCTTCCTTTTGTAGAACATCTATGGACTTGGCCAGATCCGAGAGTGTTTGCACTTCGGCGATGCGTTCCATGGGAATGGAAATGTCAAAGCTATCCTCAAGATCAAAGATAAAATCCATGATTGCCAGAGAGTCGAGACCCAGATCACGCGTAATATTTGTATCCGGTCCCAAAATGGCGCTTTCGCCCGCGCGGGTGCGCAAATGGGTTTTGATTTCTGCCATAATGGCATCAATGCCCGTAACCTGTGATGGTGATAGTGATGATTTCATACCAAAACTGCTCTGCCCAAACTATTCTGCCAAACGGCGTGAAAGCGCAGAATCATCCTCGCTTATTCAATGGCGGCACATCGAAGATAGTTGCCCATAGCCCCGTCTGCCGAACGTGTTTCCCCTAAAGGGAAATTCAGGAATGTCAAATCCCACATGCTGTTAAGCCATTATGGAAGAAAGGTTATGTAAAAGTCCAGTCAATATAGGTTTCAATATTTTACAAGGTCTAAATGGAAAAGTCTTGCAAACCGATTCAACTGGGAATTCGCGGTCATTATATTGCCTTTATTGAACTGATTTGGTCCTCGTTTTGCCTTTTTGCGCACGTATGTTTGCGTGTAAGCGTGCATTCCATTTCGGATTCAAACGCGCTAAAGATGACCCTCAGGGGTTCGGAGTAAGACTAACATGATCAAATACAATACACTGGTTCTTGTAAGCCTTACGGCCATGATGATGATCAGGGTCACGCCTGTGCAGGCTGAACAGACATTGCCTGCTCCACTGGAAGATGCTTTGCAGGACGCTGAAGCCCGCAGCGCCAGCTCAGAAGATGTTCGGTTTTATTTTCAACGTAAAATCGTGCGCTTTGGCGAGGTTTTTCTGATCAAGTCCTATAACCCGGCAGGTCCCGAGGGCCAGCAATGGGCCATTGCATACCCCGATGCAGAAAAAGACCCCGCTGGACACCGCAAACAGGTGCATAAACATGCTCGTAAAAAAGATGGTTCAGATCTAAATTTGCTAATGCCGCCACTGCGCGCTCGGCTGGCCGACGGCGTGACACTGGAAAGCGAAAGTGATGACGAAACTGTCTACAGCTTTAAAATCGCCGACGAATATTATGTCAGCGGCGAAGGTAAGGGCGCTAATATTGCCAAATATATGGATGGCAAACTTGCCGTGGGCAAAAAGGACGGCATGATCCACTGGGTTCACTATGTGGCTCGGCAATCCTTTCGTCCGATACCCATCGCCAAGGTGAAACAGTTTGATATTTATCAGGAATTTTCTCCCGCCTGGTATGGCGGGCCGATGGTCAAGGTGCTCGAAAAAAACAAGGTTTCCGGTACGGCCATTATTCGCAAAATCAAGTTTGATGATGTGGTCACTAACTATGACTTTCGGCCTATCCCGAAATAATAGCGACTTCAGGTCGTCCAGACATCACCACTGAATACCACCAGCGAGCCAGTACGCCGATCCCATGAGGCGAGGGCCAGATTGGCGCGCTTGGCGGTATCGATGGCGCTGGCCGAAGGCGCAGAAAGGGTTAGCAAGGCATGGATGCCAGCCAGCGCGCATTTTTGCGCCAACTCGAACGTGCAACGGCTGGACAGCAGGGCAAAGCCGTTGCCAAAGTCCATGCCTTGCTTCGCACTGGCCCCGATCATTTTATCCAATGCATTATGGCGGCCAATATCTTCGCGGACCATCATAATCTGACCGCCCCCGTCCACCCAGGCGGCGCCGTGGACGCTTTTATTGGCGCGGCGCAGGGGCTGTGCCTCGGCCAGCGTGCTGGCGGCTTTTCCCGCCAGAGCGTAAGGCAGGCGTAAATCTGTATCGGGCAGTTGCGGCAAAGGGCGGATGGCATCTTCCAGCCGGTCCATACCACAGAGGCCACACCCGGCACGGCCAAAATGCGCCCGGTGCTGGCCATGCAGTTTCAGGCGTTCGGCGCGTTTGTCCGGGATACACATATGCAGTTCGATCCCGCCCTTTAAGGGATGGATGGTGACATTTTCCAGCTCACTTGCATGATTAATCACGCCTTCGGAAAGTGCAAAGCCCAAGGCAAAGTCGTGCAAATCTTCGGGGGTGGCCATCATCACCGCATGGGGCGTCTGGTTATAGACCATGCCGATGGGTACTTCGGTGGGGGCGCACCAGTCAATATCCTGTTGTCCCTTTGGGCCAAGGCGCAGGGCCTGGATCTGCTGGTTGGCGCTTTGCTCGGCCATAGCGGTTATTGCGCCGCATCAATGGCGGCGCTTTGGTGTTGGTTCTGCCAGTCCGAGAGGTGATTGGCCGGGTGCACTTGCACAGCCGTTACCTTGTATTCCGGGCAAGAAGTGGCCCAGTCCGACAATTCGGTGGTGACCACATTGGCCCCGGATTCGGGGTGGTGGAACGTGGTATAAACCACCCCCGGCTGCACCCGTTCCGAAATGCGGGCGCGCAAGGTGGTCTCGCCCATGCGCGAGCATATGGCCACCAGATCGCCGGTGCGAATTCCGCGCATATCGGCATCCGATTGGTGAATTTCCAGCTCGTCCCGCATCGCCCAGCGTGAATTTTCCGTGCGCCGCGTCTGTTGGCCAACATTATACTGGCTGAGTAGGCGTCCCGTGGTTAGCAAGAGCGGAAATTTGCGATTGGCGCGCTCTTCGGTAGGGGTAAACTCGGTCAGGACAAACAGGCCTTTGCCCCGCACAAACTCTTTTTCATGCATCACGGGTGTGCCACCCGGCGCATCCTTGGTGCAGGGCCATTGCACCGATCCCTTTTCGTCCAACATGGCAAAGCTAACCGCGCCCATGGTGGGGCTTAGCCGGGCAATTTCATCCATAATCTGCGCGGCATTATCATAATTCATGGAATAGCCCATGGCGGCACTAAGCCCCGCCGTGACTTGCCATTCGGCCATGCCTGTGGGGGAGGTGATGGCCGGGCGCACCCGGTTTATGCGCCGCTCGGCATTGATGAAGGTGCCGTCTTTTTCCAAGAACGACGTGCCTGGCAAAAACACATGGGCAAAGCGCGCGGTTTCATTGAGAAACAAATCCTGCACGATAAGGCAATCCAGACCGCGCAAAGCCGCCTCGACATGCAGGGTGTTGGGATCGCTCTGGGCAATATCCTCGCCCTGAATATACATGCCCTTGAAAGTCCCGGCGCAGGCTTCATCCAGCATATTGGGAATGCGCAGGCCCGGATTGCCGTCCAGCGTCACGCCCCACTCATCTTCAAACTGGGTGCGCGTACTCTCGTCGCTGACCGGGCGGTAGCCTGCAAATTCATGGGGAAAAGACCCCATATCGCACGATCCCTGCACATTGTTTTGCCCGCGCATGGGGTTCACGCCCACGCCGGTGCGGCCAATATTTCCCGTCGCCATGGCCAAATTCGCCATGCCCATCACCATGGTCGAGCCCTGGCTGTGCTCGGTCACCCCAAGGCCATAATAAATGGCGCTGTTGGGACCAGTTGCATACAGCCTGGCGGCGGCGTGAATGGTCTCGGCAGGCACGCCGGAAATTTCGGCCACGGCCTCGGGCGCATTTTCGGTGCGCGCGGCAAAATCGCGCCAATCCTTAAAGGAATCCATATCGCAACGCGCCTTCACAAAATCCTCATCCAACAGGTTTTCAGTGACGATCACATGGGCAAAGGCGTTGACCATGGCCACATTGGTGCCGGGTTTTAGCGGCAGATGATAATCGGCGCGAATATGCGGCGCGCTGACCAGTTCGATGGCCCGTGGGTCCAGCACGATCAGCTTTGCGCCTTCGCGCAGGCGTTTTTTCATGGCCGAGCCAAACACCGGGTGCGCTTCGGTGGGGTTGGCCCCGATCACCATGATGACATCGGCGGCACGCACCGAGTCAAAATTTTGTGTACCGGCGCTTTCGCCAAAGGTTTGTTTCAGGCCATAGCCGGTGGGCGAGTGGCAAACCCGCGCACAGGTATCGACATTATTATTGCCAAAGGCGGCGCGGATCATTTTTTGCACCAGCCAGACTTCTTCATTGGTGCAGCGCGATGAAGTGATGCCGCCTATGGACCCCGCGCCGTGCTTGTCCTTGATGGTGTTCAGGCGTGCGGCGGCAAAGGCAAAGGCCTCCTCCCAACTGACTACGCGCCAGTCATCCGAGGTGAATTCGCGGATCATCGGCTGGGTTTGGCGATCCGGGTGGGCGGCATAGCCCCAGGCAAAACGCCCCTTGACGCAGGAATGACCATGATTGGCCTTGCCCTCTGCATCCGGCACCATGCGCACCACGGTTTCACCTTTCATCTCGGCCCGAAACGAACAGCCAACCCCGCAATAGGCGCAAGTGGTTTTGACCACCCGGTCCGGCAGGCCCAGATCAATCACCGTATTTTCCATCAAAGTGGCGGTGGGGCAGGCCTGTACACAGGCCCCGCAGGACACGCATTCGCTATCAAAAAAGTCTGTGCCACCGGCGCTGATCACTGCGTCAAAGCCGCGCCCTGAAACGCTGAGCGCCAAAGTGCCTTGCACCTCGTCACAGGCGCGCACGCAACGGGCGCAGACAATGCATTTGGCCGGATCAAAGGTAAAATACGGATTGCTGGTATCCTTGGGAGCACTCAGATGGTTGGCCCCCTCGCTGTCATAGCGCATATCGCGTAGACCTACGCGCCCCGCCATGTCCTGTAATTCGCAATCTCCATTGGCGGCACAGGTCAGACAATCCAGCGGATGGTCCGAGATATACAGCTCCATCACACCCTTGCGGATGCGGTTCAGGCGCGGCGTTTCGGTCTGCACTACCATGTCTTGCGTCACGGGCGTGGTGCACGAAGACGGTGTCCCCGTGCGCCCGTCTATTTCCACCAGACACAGGCGACAGGACCCCAGTGCTTTTAAGCTCTCAGTGGCGCACAGGCTGGGAATGTCTGATCCGGCAAGGCGCGCCGCGCGCAAAATGGATGTACCCTCGGGTACGGTGACGGACTGGCCATCAATGGACAGCGTAATTTCTGCCTCTGAAGGCGAGGGCGGGGTGCCAAGGTCCAGCGGTTTTAGATCGCTCATGTCGTCACTCCGCCGCCTGTGTGGCACGCGCGCCAAACTCATCAGGAAAATGTGTCATGGCAGATTGCACCGGGATCGGGGTCATGGACCCCATGGCGCAGGCCGACCCGGCCACCATGACTTCGCAAAGGTCGTCCACCAGTTCCAGATCGGAGGTGTCACTGGCAAGTAATTCTGCGCCCCGGACCGAACCGATGCGGCACGGCGTGCATTTTCCGCAACTCTCGTGTGCGCAAAATTCAAACGCATAAAGGGCCTGGGCGCGCATATCCGTGTTTTCGTTAAACACCACGATACCCCCATGACCAAGGCCCGCGCCCAGGGCGGCAAAGGCCTCATAGGTCAATGGTGTGTCGAACAAATGGGGCGGCAGATAGGCCCCCAATGGCCCGCCGATCTGTACCGCTTTGATGGACAGGCCAGAGCGCGTGCTGCCGCCAAAATTCTCAATCAATTCCCGTAAACTTAACCCGAAGGGCACTTCGACCAGACCGCCATGCTTTATATCGCCAGCGAGTTGAAAGCACATGGTGCCGACGGAACGTCCAACGCCCATCTTGGCGTGGGCATCACCGCCCTTGGCAATAATCTCCGGCGCGGCACACAGGGTCAGCACGTTATGGATCAGTGTCGGTTGACCATGCAGGCCTTCCAGCGCGGGCAATGGCGGTTTGGCGCGCACAATACCGGCCTTGCCCTCCAGACTTTCCAAAAGGGCTGTTTCCTCGCCGCAAACATAAGAGCCACCGCCGACAAACACGCTGAGGGCAAAGACTTTGCCGCTGCCCTGAATGTCTGGCCCCAGCCAGTTTTGCTCTCTTGCCACGGCAATAGCCTGTTCCAGCACGTTGCGGGCCAATGGGTATTCAGAACGCAAATAGATCACGCCCTTGTCTGCCCCCACAGCAAGACCCGCAATCACCATGCCTTCGATCAGCAAAAACGGATCACTTTCCATGATCAACCGATCCGCAAAGGTGCCCGAATCGCCCTCATCAGCATTACAGACGATATATTTTTGCGACCCGTTTGCGCCCATAACCGTGCGCCATTTAATGAACGCCGGAAACGCCGCGCCGCCGCGCCCGCGCAGGCCCGAGGCCTCAACCTCATCAATGATATTTTCTGCGCTCATGGAGAGTGCCGCGCGCAGGCCAACAAACCCGCCATTGTCGGCATAAGAGGCAATATCGCAAGGCGCATACAGCCCACAGGATTTGAAAATATGGCGCTGTTGTGCCTTTAAAAAAGGAATATCGCTGACGGGCCCAAGGCGTTTTTTGTGCGCCCCACCGCCCAGAAAATCCGCCGCGAACAGGCCGGGTACATCACTTGCGCTAATCTTGCCATAGGCCACGCGCCCGGCATCTGTTTCCACCTCGATCAGCGGTTCCGCCCAACAGGCCCCGCGTGATCCGGTGCGGATAATTTCTATATCTGTGTCCTTGGCGGTTTCAGTGATGGCCCTGGCCACCTCATCAGCACCCAACGCAATGGCCAGCATATCTGCGGGGATATAGACGCGCGCGGTCATACCCACCCCCGCAGGGCTCTCGGGCGCAGACCCGGGATCCAAAGTAAAGGTGAGGTGCGACGTGGATCCCGGATAAGGCTGAAGCCTTTCCGGGAACCCTGTTTGATGTGAGTTTGGTGGCGCCATCCTTTGACTAGCTCAGGATGAGGGGAATTATACTCGGCCCTCATCCTGAGCTTGTCGAAGGATGATGTATTGAGACATAAGCCGGTCATGATTTTAACGCCGCCAGCTTGGCGTCCAGCCGATCTATATCCAGTTCGGCCATGGGCGCATCATCAATCAGGGCCGCCGGGCCATTGGCGCACAGGCCCAGACAATAAACCCCCTCCAGCGTAAGTGCACCATCATTACTGGTCTGGCCAAGCCTCAGGCCGGTTTTAGCGCACACATGCGCGGTCAGCTCGCGGGCACCGACGGCCTGACAGGCCTCGGCCTGACACAGGCGCACCACATGCTTGCCGGGCGGGGTGGTGCGAAAATCATCATAATAGGCGATGACGCCCAAAACCTCGGCGCGGCTGCGCGCAAAGGTCTGCATAAGCGGCGCAATTGCGGCCTCGTCCACATAGCCAAAGGCATCCACCAGTGCGCGAAGCGCAGAGGTGAGCGTTTCGCCCTTTGCATGGGTTTCCTCAATTAACGCCCGGCTTGTCGTTTCATTCCAGCGGGTCATGGGCCAAGACTACTCTATTTTCTTGCCAGCGAAAGTGCTGATCACGGTAAATTTGATCCAGATCAATTGCGAGCGACCCTTTTCGTTGTTACATTAGCGCCATCGTATCCGAAGCCATCGCACCTAAACCCAAAAGGGCAGGGGGCGCTGGCCGCAGCGAATGTCTCGCCGCCGGGTCTTCATGGAAACATGCTGGCCTCCCGTGTTTGGAAAGGATGACGCGATGTTACAGGACGCCTATGGCCGTTCTTTTGAGTATTTGCGCCTCT
>NVVV01000068.1 GCA_002733495.1 Robiginitomaculum sp. | reverse complement strand
AGTAAGGCTGTTTCGGTTTATCCAAGTTCATGCCGACGCCCTCCGCGCTGACTTCGCGGCGGCAAATTTCTCGGCCACCATCCAGTGCGTTTTGCGCATCAGGGCGCAGACGTTGGGGTGGTTGGCGGCTGGGGTGAAGCGCAGGCCAAAGGTTACCTGAATGATGTAACAGGCCATGCTGAGCTTGGACGGTTTAGCGGTAATTGGTGCGAAATACTGTGCTTGCATAATCGGGCTCCTTGAAAAGGGACCCTTCCCGCAGGCGGAATGAATGTTGGGTTATGCGGGAAGGGTATCGCTGCGGCTTATCCGCAGGGAATTCTTAGGCGGCGTTATTCATCGTCTGGCACCCCGATCATCCCGAAAATTTTCCAACGCGCCGGATAAACATAAGAGGCCGAAGAATTTTCCGAGCTGAGCGTGATGGGAGAGTCGAGAATGTAGCCGCTCTCGTGAATAAGTTTATGGATATTTTCCATCACCAAATCAGGATGACATGCATCAGATGTGACCGATCCAAACCATCCTGACTTTTCTGGCGGCATGTTTGGCGAAATGTTTTGTGGGGGCATTTGTGTCTCCATCTGGGTTGTTGATGGATGTTTAGTAATAGTCTAAAATAACTATGTCAATTGAAATAGTCTAACATGACTATAATATTTGACAGCGCAGTTACGCCTGCGGTAGGAATCAACACAGAAAAACCCGCACTGGGCGGGTTTGGATGGAGGTGTTCGAGGATGGTAAACTTACTTGCGCTATGTGCTATGATTTCCAGTATTATCTGGGATCATAGTGAACTTTCTGTGGTTGCTCCATGGGCTGGATACGAGTCGAAAGTTGGTAATTCTTTCACCTCCGAAGACGTCTGTATATTTGATTTCTCCAACAAGCAGAACCACTATATCCCCGGTGTTCAGCGACTCTCTATTTGCGATGGTATTCGATATGGGGCATTCAAAAGTGATCTTCCAATCGTTTTGTGGCGCAAGGGATATTCCGCCCCTGGGTTGGAATTCCGGCAATTTGAAGCTCTCAGAGAGAGGCTCTCTGCCACAATCAAAGTGGTAGCGAATTCTGAAATTTCTAGCAGGCGTTTGCCCAAAATTTTGGAAGACGACAATGAGGTCAGGATTAAATTGATCGGCGTCATAATTAAAAGAAACGTCAGCTACGTCGACATAGGCGCGCATCTGATGCCTGCCCATTATTCTAGCATCATTGACAGCCGTAATGGTCGTTTGGTTGGCAAGCCATGTCAAATACAAAGTAATCAACAGCAAACCCGTACCAACGGTAATGAGAATATTGGAGAACCTAGCAGAATTAGCCATTTCTTGGGTGATTTTGTTCATTTCCTGCGCTGCGATGTTCGCGCTTGGGGCGACGCCGTAGGCTTGGATTTCCGCTTGGTTGGTGTGGCCTACTTTTACTTGATGGCAATCGGTATCGCTCACGCCTATAACCCCTTCAAGGAATTGTATGACGACTTTTCCTACAGTATGGACCGCACTTACGTTGCACCCAAATATAGCAGACACATAGGATTGTTCGCTGCCTGCGTTGGTCTCTTGCTCGGAATTATGAGTTTCACCGTCAGCGGAGGCATGTAAGGGTAGCAGGGTTAGTGCCACAATAATAAGTACTTTATACAATTTTGTTCTGAGCATCGTCTTTCGTGCCGTCCCTGTCGAGCTTTCTGTGTCGCATCAAAATGCGAATGATCACTTTCAATTTTGTAAATGTCTTGGAGCAATATTTTAGATTTCTACGGTAGATATCGTACTTATATATTCGCCTTTAGCTAGATTTTGTGGCTTTGACATTCCGGTAAATGTTCATGTAACGTTCTCCTTATTGGAGAGTGCAGAATGAATATTTCAGATCAGCAGATTATTGAGTACCTTCGTCAGATTTTGGCGGAGCCGGATTTTGTGAAGCGAGCAGGCCTTTTCCAAAGCCTAACAGTTGCTGGCGTTCCTCAACGGATAGTTGAGATACTAGGCGAACAATCTCGAATTCTTCTGATGTCTGGGCGTCACTCATAAATTCTTCGAGCGTTGTTCCCATTGCTTCACAGATTTTACGGGCTGTATCCAGACGTGGGCTTTGATTGCGTCCGCTGAACATTGCTCGGATCGCGCTATTGGTTAGGCCAGCTTTTACCGCTAGCCCAGCAACCGTAAACTCAGGGCGAGCATCAATCACAGCCCTTAGCTTAACTAGAAACGGATCTTCATTATTTTCTTTAGTCATGGCTGATTATTGCATTCAGTAGGTATTTGGTTCTATCGAACAAAAATACGTTGACAGAGATAGTCTTAAATGACTACATCTGATTTATGGATAGATTTATGACCGAAATAGAGATGTACGCCGCTGCATTTGGGATTCAGCCCACTACCGTCGTGCAGCGAGCTGGTGCAGTAAGCGGCAAAGCATGGTCGAACTGGTTGAGCGGGGGCAGTTGCTCCATGCGCGTTGCTGATCGTATCCGCAAATACATGGCGGACAACCCGCCTGCACTCAAGCAAGACGGGGAGGCCGCGTAATGGCTGTTTCTGCAATCCTTCCACCTTCCGTTTCTAAAAGTAGTGACCGTAAGCAAGTCACTTATAGGAGCGAGACTGTGGAAAAACTTTGCAGAAAATCAACCATCCCCGAACAAAAAGAACTCAAGTGGTTTGCCGGGCTGCTTTGGAAATCATTTCCCGAGGCAAATTCGGCTGAGGAATTGTCCGATCTGGTGGCTGAGGTGCTGACAACAGACAAGCGGCCCGTAAACCCCAAGACTGTGCGCAACTGGCTGGCGCTCGATCACACCCCGCATTTCCGGTACGTGTTCAAGGTTATCGCAATGGCCGGTGCTGAAAGCCTGTTTGAGATCATAGACGCGGAGGCGGCATGAAAGTCGTCTGGCGCATACTTGCACGGTATTACACGAAGCGATCCGCGCGGTCGCTTCGTGTTTCCCGCGCCTTGGAAAAAAAGGCAGAAAAGTTTTTCCGCAAGATCAAGGGGGTGTGGTGATGAATTTTCACGTTCTCTCACATTTCAAAAATTGGGATTCCTCCCTGGACCTTGGGTCACGTTGCTTGATCGCGCGTGGCCCGTTTTTTCGGGGGTGCGCGAATGTATAATATCGGTAACAGTAATACGATAATTGAAACGCGGATAAGCACGTCAAGTTGTAAGAAACTTTGGGCGGCGGTTCTGCTTGCACAGTGGGATTTGGTTTTTAAGTCCAGCAAAAAGAAATCGCACTTTGCTTTAAGATTTCCGACAGGCGATGTGATGGCGGCAAGACGCTGGTTTGGCGGTCGCAACTTTTCAATTGTTTGCGACTTGGCCGGAGTCGACCCTGAATATGTTCTAGACAGATTTGAAGAAAAGCTCCGCGCGCATGGTGGCATGGCATGACAAATTACCGAATTCAGCATGTTGAGCAGATCGGCCCGTGCCATCTTTATCTGGGCGATTGCCTTGAAATCCTGCCGCACGTTGAAAAGGCTGATCTGGGCTGCATGGACCCGCCATATTCGTTGACCTCTGGCGGAAATGCCACTCAGGTTATGGGCGGATTATTCGCGCAGGAAGAATACGACAATAGCGGCAAGCTAATGGATGTCGTGCCGTGGGGCGAGATGAGTGGGCCGATTTATCGCGCGCTCAAAGCTGATGCTGACTGCTATATCATGGCGAACGACAAGAATATCTGGGCGGCGCATGCGGCGTTTATCAATGCGGGCTTTGATTTTCACAACCTGCTAACGTGGGACAAGGTGCGCGCCACGCGAAACCGCTGGTATATGAAAAACCTTGAATTCACGCTTTATCTTTGGAAGGGCGCGGCGGACAAGCGCGGGATCAATGATTGCGGATCTAAGCAGCTTTTTCTTTATACCGACAATGCAGAGCGCACCACGGGCCACGCGACCGAAAAGCCAGTTGAGTTGATGCGTCACTATATCGAAAACTCGTCGCAGCCCGGCGAGCTGGTTCTGGACGCCTTCATGGGATCAGGCACAACTATGGTGGCCTGTGTTGAATCCGGTCGTCGTGGCATCGGAATCGAGAAAGATAAGAAGTGGTTTGACGTGGCCTGTCAGCGCGTTCAGGACGCCGTTGATATGCAGGTGGCGGCATGACCTTGCTGCAACCTATCGGCGGGAATGACACGGCGATGCATGTTGAGCCGGAACGGTTTCAATTGTTTGCCGCGCCCGAAATTGCCGCCAGTCCTTACTGGCAAGCCGGTGTTTGTTTTTTGCCAAAATGCGGTAAGCGATTTGAACCGGCGCGGGACTGGCAGCTTTATTGCTGCAAGAAATGCGAACATCTTGGGGCGTCCGAGTTCCGCAAATGGGGCAGTAAAATGGCGTTGCCAATGTTGCTGCACCGTCAAGGCAAATATGACCGTGATGACGCGGGCGTAATGGCGCTGACCAAAGCCGCGCGCACCTATGTCGGACAGGTTCAAACCAGTTGGCTGGAAAGCCGGAAACTTCGTGCAAATCAGGGGGAAGCAAAATGAGCAGATTTCGAACGATTAAAATCAATAAAGGCAAAATATCGAAAATGATAAAAAATAGGGCTGGACGGCGCGCAATCGCGATTGAGATCGGATGCAGTCAAGTGATTGTTCCCCGTATTTTGGCCGATCACGGGTTGAGGTTGCTGCCCACTTTTAATTCGGCTGAGAATGTCGATAGAATTCGAATGCTATCGGGGCAGGGGCTTGGATATGGCGCTATCGCTACTGAATTGGGCTGTAGAACAAATACCGTCCAAAAGCTATGCGGCAGGCATGGAATTCGACCTCAGCGCACCCCTCGGAAGGGGGTGGATATTGAGCTAATTCGCCAGCTTATCCAAAGCCGGACCCGAGTTGTTGTTATCGCGGAAAAGCTGGGTGTATCAACCGCCTGCATCTATGATCGTTGTCGGCAGAATGACCTTACGCCCAACATTAAGACAATATTTCCAAGACCGGATTTAGCCAATTTGCGTTGGCTGCGAGAAAGCAAATCCGTGCGGGAAATGGCTTCGCATTTCTCTGTCAGCGCCCATACCGTATATAGATGGTTGCGATATTATGGGTTACCTAACCCTGAAAAAAGGCCGGTTCTCGCGAAAACCACCCGTAAGCCGAAAACACCAGCGGCAAAAGTACGTAAGTCGAGAAAACCGGCAGCGTGTTCGAACATTGTGCCGGTGCCAATATCGACCAACGTGGTTCGACTTAGTTGCAGTCCAAAGGCAATCCAGAAATTCGACCAGCGGCCCGTTGGTCAGCAGCTGAGAATGGCAGGGGGTCGGTGATGGGTGCTATCGCCCTAAACTTGACACACGCGTCGAATGGCGGCGTGAACGGGCAAGTCCGAACCACGAATTATGGCGCGGCGGTAATCGGGTTTCTTAACACGAAAACGGTTTTTTTGTCGTGTGCGCCCAATTGTTTACGCCAATACGCTTCCGAGATAAGCGCAATATCAATTCCATTTTCGCGCATTTCCACCGCTTTTTCAATTTTTCGACCAAATGAAGACTGTATCCATGAACTTGTGGCATATTCCCCAATTACCAAAAACTTGGTTTTTTTTGTAAGTGCGCCAGCTGTGCCGCCTAATTCGGCAGCTGCTTTTTCACAGTCTTTACGTTTACCAAAAACGAAAGTGCCCGTAAATGTGAACCGGTTTCCATTGAAGGTTACATCTGGAGCGGGGTTGCAAAGTGGTAATGTTGTTGCTTTTAGGAATTCGCCTAGTTCAAAATCATTGGCAGCAAACGCCGAAAGCGTAGCAAACAGATCCCGCCTTTCTTCATTGTCGACAACACCATCAGCTAGAATGTCATTTATCTGGTCAGTTAAATTTTTAATTAGCGGGTTTTCTGACGCAGCGCCATTTGCAACCAGCCACTTATGTAAAAAATGGATTTCACCGTCATCCAAAACACCGTCTGCCAGAAGCCCGCGAGCTAAGCCGATAAGTTCTGTGACTTGTCGGTCATTAATTCGGGCTTGGCTAAACTGTCCATCTCGGGCGTTGTCTGACATTGCTATTTCGGCCCTAATAACTCTCTACTTTCCGCTTAAAGTAGAATCATTCAAAAAAACCTTGACCAGAAAACGCCGAAAGTGCAAGGGTCTAACTGCAGATCGGCAAAATCCGACTGTCAGGATTGAGACCCTGCCTATCTTACGGCGTCCGAAACCGCGCCTCAAAAGTGCGGTTTTTCCTATTCCAAGCCTCGGCTTGGAATCTATGGTCGGATGGATGGAGCCGCGTAAGCGGACTGTTCCATGTTCCGTAAGGCATGCTTCAGTAGTCTCAACTCTGTTCATCCGGCCACCCAAGATTGAGACCTTCGGGGGTCGGTTTAACCGAACCTTACGGAGGCCGCTCATGGAAGCGCACCAACAAACTTACCTAACCAATATTCAGATTATTGCGGCATTGCTTGAAATCAAAGCAGCACCCGATGAAATCACCCGTGACCGGCTTATTGCCGATCTGCGGCACACCAACGCCCCCGGCACCATCAGGCGCATCATGGGGCTTGAGTGTGTTGGGTTGCGGTCAGAAATTAGCGGGAGGGCTGTTTAATGCCTTCCTTCAATCTCTCGGCGCGACGCATCCGCCAAAAACGCCGATCTGGAAATGCCCCGTGTTTTGGCCTCTGCGTCAATGGCGTCCAGCATACCGCGCTCCATGCTGATATTGGCGCGCACAACCTTTGTATCGGCCTGTATCAGCGGCACAGCCAACAGAAACGCCCCTTCGGCTATATCCTCGGCCGCTTGGGAGGTGACCTCCTCAAAGGGGGAGGGGGAGGGAGTGTCTCCCTCCGCGTCCTCAAAGTACAGTTGCAGCGCATCAACGGCGTTCTTCAACACATCGTCAAAGGTGTCAGCGGCAGAAAAGCAGCCCGGCACGTCGGGGAAATGCACGCCGAATGCGCTGTCAGGTTCTTTGTGAACAACGGCAATAAAATGTTTCATGTCGGTCTCTCCTATATCCAGCCAGCTTGTTTAGCGATGCTGCGTGCCGTGCCATTTGGCAGGTCTTTTTTCGGGTGCGGAACGATCACGGTTTTGTCGCCCTTGCGGAATTTCTGGTGTGAGCCTTTGGCAGAAATAAATTCAAATCCATCGGCTTTCAGGCGCTTGATAATCTGTTTGCTGTTTCGTTCCATACACAACTATATACACACTTGGTTTTCGAATTGCAAGGTAAAGTGTGTAGATATATGCGCAAAAGAAAGTAATTATAAATGAGCCATAAGGCATCACATTGGCTGGCTGATCTTGCGCCTGATCTCATAAATAACGGTGCATTTCGGGTGCTGTTTCATCTGTGCGACGCGCATAATTCCAAGCGTGCGCCGCATGAGGCATGCTTTCCAAATCAGGTGACATTGAGGGCTGTCACAGGCTTATCCAATGGCGGCCTTAACAATTTTGCAAAGATGCAGGAAGCACATGAGGGTCACTCTAAATGAGCATTAAAATTATGTCAAAAATCTGGGAAGATGGCCCCCAAAAACACGGTGCTTTATTGGTCATTTTGGTCTTGGCTGATCGCGCAGATGACGATGGCGTGTGCTGGCCTGCAATTAACACAATTGCCAAAAAGGCGCGCATGACGACGCGGTCTGCGCAACGAAATATCCGTGATTTGGAGGCTGCTGGATGGCTTACGATCCAGACCGGAGGTGGACGAAAAGGAAGCAATAAATACATAATAAACCCTGACGCCCGCGTCACCCCTGACAAAAAGACACCCCTGACGCCCGCGTCACCGCCCCCTGACGCCCGCGTCGCCCAACCCCTGACGCCGGCGTCACCCAATACACCAATAACCATCAATGAACCGTCAATTAAAGAGAAGAACGCGCGACCAAAAAAATCTGATCGACAAATCGCATTTGATATTCTGATCCACGTCGCCAGCGAAGACGCGGTGAACGGGTTTTTGGAAATGCGTTGGAAAAAGCGTGCGACGATGTCCAAACGCGCATCGGAGCTTATCGCAAATCAGCTTCGAGGAAAAATGAACGCAGATGAAATTCTGGACCTTTCCACGCAGAATAATTGGACAGGTATTTTTCCAGAATCAAAACAACTCAAAGGAGGAAATCATGGGAATGGAAATGGTAATCCCACAGGAGCAAGCGGAGCACATGCACAGCTCATTGCTGCATTTGCTGAAAACGCTGCACGATACGCCGCTGAAGATGCAGCCATCGCTGCCGGAAAAGATGTGGACGGACCTGACGAGCCTGACGGAAAACCTTTCGCGCTCGACTACTCGTGATTGGGTTCAGTTGGAAGTGGCGAAATTGCTAGTCCACTATTTTGCCGGAGCTGACCTTGGGAATTTTGCGCACAGCATCGGAGAGGATTACAGCCATGAGTTGTCGATTTTCCCGTCATGGGCAATCACAAAAGCGCGCCGTTGGTGGCTTTCAAAGGAAAACCCAAAGCGCCGCTATAAGCCGTTACCGGGGGATTTATCGGAACGTGCTGAAAAGGAAATGGCTTTTGTGCGGATTGCTCAGAAGAACCTAAACGGGAGGCAGGCAAGTTGTGCCAACGATACTCCATCGGAACGACTTGAACCCTCAGCAGAATCTAAAGCCAGAGTGCAGGCGATGGTGGAAAAAGCCGGATTTGGGTTACGGCGTGTTGACAAAATCACCGGATAGGGTGGGCAGAAATGGAAGTTATGACAGATTACCAACGTAAAAAGCGCGTTGATGAATTGCTGATTGAACCATTGATTAAAACCGGCATGCGCAAACAGGCGCGGTTCAAACTTGAAGATCATGAAAGATTTCTGGACCGGTTGCGCGGGCGGCTGGCCTATCTGGACGCTGACAATCTGAAAGTGCTGGTGCCGGTTCTTGAATCAGCAGCTGGGGGCAAGCACAAGAATACGTGGCCTGATCTGGTATCAATCACCAATTGGGCGCATGGCCTGCAAAAGCCACCCGATGGCGACAGCCGGTTAATCACGTCCTACATGAAATCAGAGGCCGGAAAACAGGCTTGGAAGCTCGGGCCGGAATATGCCCTGATGTTGCGCAAACATTTGCGGACTTATCAGCGCCCACCAATTGAGTATTCTTGGATAAAAATCCGCCAAGATGCAACGGATCTGATTGGTCGCGCCACAGTTATCAAGGAACGGATGACACGCGGCACGGCCAGCGATGAGGCTCAGTCATGGTTGGCGGGTTTGGAGCGCGCCCTGAAAGACGTTGAAGGATTTGTTTTCCCCAAAATTGAAAGTGCAGAACATGAACAGGCTTGATCAGAAAACCCGCGACACCACGGCCCGAACAGCACGTAAGGCCGAACGCCAAGCAAGCCCCCGGACAGGCGATGGCGCGCGGCCACGGGGCGCGTTTGTTGAACTGGAATTCAAGGATGGTGACAAGCGCATCACCTATACTGGGCATAAAACCCGCGCGATCCCATTGTTTGGCATGACCGGATTGACTGAGGCACAAAGGGCGGCTGGCGTTTTGTATGGCGCAATGGCAGAGGAATTAGCCGGTGGTGGTATTCGGTGCGTGTCGATTGAGGCCATGCCCTCGGGCAGCGGCGGGGCAGGGCCAGAGGGCGCGGTTGATCGGCGGTTAATTATGCGGGGTCGTGTTCAGATCGCACAGAAAGGTTTGGCGTTGCTGCACCCAATGAAACCAATGCGGGCGGCGCGTAAGGCAAAAGGCGGCGCTGATTTGGGAAAGGTGCATCGGTCCGAGTCACCCGCGGGGAATATCGTTGAATTACGCCAACCGATAACTGCACGGGCCTTGGTTGATGCGGTCTGCATCGGTGGTTCTGATATGGCCTCGGTGCTGAGGTCGCATGGCTGGACAGTTTGTGGAAGGACCAAAGTTCAAGCCAATGAATTACTGGCAAAATCTCTTGCGGCGATCCTATATCTATGGGGTGATGAGACCCGTGGCACTGGTTCTAAAATGCAGAGTTACCATGTTTCGTAAACATGCGCATGATTATCTGGGAAATGAAGTGTATTGACCCTTAGGGGCTTCGCGGCTACTGATTCAGATAACGTCACAAAGTTGCGTCCGAAGCCAAACCGCATCGGGCGCTTTCTGATGAACAAATCAAATATTGATAAGAATACCCCAGCGGGTCGGTGGCCATGTCGGTCAACCGCTACACGTATCGTGAGACCTTATGCCGATGCAGGTCTCACGCCCCAAAACTACATTTTGCCAATCGCGCCGAAAGGTTATCAGATGTCAGCCATCAACCTGCGTATGGACCTTATGGATTTTGAGCGGGGCTTAACGCGGTTGGAAAAGAAACAGATGCCATTCGCTGCATCGTTGGCACTCAACGCCACGGTGTTGGATGTTCAAAAGAATGCCATTGCTCGGCTGTCCAAAGACCTAGATCGGCCAACGCCATTCACCAAGCGCGGTGTGTTTGTCAAACGATCCACCAAGCAAAACCTGTTTGCCGATGTTGGGTTCAAAGATATTCAGGCGGGCTATTTGAAATGGCAGCAGGATGGCGGGGTACGCCGCCCGAAGCAAAAAGCAATCGTTGTGCCGGTGGCGAACGGGGCAGGGTTCAAACGAAACAAATACGGTAACATGAGCCGGAATGCCGTGAAGCGGCTGTTGGCCAAGCCAAATGTATTCTCGGGCAAAGTCAAAGGCGTTGGCGGGATATGGCTCCGACCTAAACGGAGCAAGCGACGGGGCGGTGGGGTTGGTACCGTGACAAATGTTAAAGCACCCAAGCTGTTAGCGGCCTATCGGAGCAGTGTGAAATACATGCCAACGATGGATTTCCAAGGGGATGCTTACAAGACAGCCAAGGTCAGGTTTCCTCACCATCTTGAGCGCACATTCAAACAGGCGTTGGCAACAAGTCGATAAACAAGGATGAATTAGGCGTTTGGGTCCTTCCCGGCCCCCTGCCACATGCGGGTAATTCGCACCCCGTAGCGTTCATTTTTTTGGAGTCGGCGCAGGGTGTAGGATGATATTGGTGTTGTTGTTATGGATGAAACAGATTTCAAATGGTGGCCGTTGCCGGAGGGGGTGGTTGATACAACCATGAACCGTGCCGAGCTGTCGCAGTATATGGATGTTTCGATCAACACCATTGATGCCTGGATGAAGGCCGGACTTCCGGTTTTTGAAGAAGGCGGCAACGGCAAGGCTTATACATTCATGCTTGGCGATTGTGCCAAGTGGCGGCACGAGCGCGACGAAACGGCGAAGACCAGAAAGCTGACAGCATCATCTGCCATTGAGGCACGGCAACGGGCGTTCCTCAATTTTGGCGAAATGGATCTCGTGGGTCCGATGTCTGCAAAGGAACGTCGCGAAGCGGCTCTGGCGGATCTTGATTACAACCGCGCGGCCCTTCAGCGGCGCGAACTGTGTCGCATGTCCGATGTGGTCACATTAATTGAGGATATATTTCTAATCGTTCGCGAAGAAGCGGATGCCTTGCCGGACAGATTGGAGCGCGAAATGGGTTTAGAGCCGGCGCAGATTGATACGCTTGTCGAGCAGATGGACGGTATGCTGAGTTCGATGGTGATGCGGATCGAGCAGTCACAATTGGAAGGTTATGAAGATGAAGCCATTGGCCAGCCAACGCAGGTTCTGATCTAGTGGACGGATCACATTCGGAAGGATACGAACCACGTCCCCTTCCACCATATCGTGACCCTCGGGCGGCGCTGAAAGACGCGCTTCCGGCGCTACAGCCGCCATCGCGAATTAGTGTGACTGAGGCTGCCGAGAAATATATGCGGGTGCGGGTTGGCGGCCAGTGGCGCGACTTTGATCGCAAAGTTACGCCTTATATGGTTGAGCCAACCGATATGATCACCAGCCGAGAGTTTCGGGGGCTGTCATTTTGCGGGCCATCGCAATCTGGCAAAACCCAAATGCTGCAATCGGCGGTGGCTTATTGCATTACTTGTGATCCGGGGCGAACGGCTTTGTTCCAGATGACCCGCGATGCGGCCAGTGAATATTCGCAAGAAAAGATATCGCCGATGTTGCGCAATAGCCCTGAGTTGGCTGCGCGACAATCAACCGGTCGCAGCGCTGACAATATTTTTGAAAAGAAGTTTCGCGGAGGGATGCGGCTAACATTGAATTGGCCAACGATTACTCAATTCAGCTCTGCAACTATTCGCACGGTTTTGGAAACTGATTATGACCACTTTCCCGATTCAATTGATGGTGAGGGCGATGGCTATACGTTGGGGCGCGCGCGGACCCGCACCCACGGAAGCCGTGGAATGTGTGCTGTTGAAGGGTCACCCGCAAAACCTATTTTAAAAGAGGATTGGCAGCCAAACAGCATTCATGAAGCGCCACCAGTAACTGCTGGCGTTCTTTCGCTTTATAACCAAGGTACGCGCGCCCGATTATATTGGACATGCCCGCATTGCGAAGAACAGTTTGAACCCAATTTCAAGCTGTTGAAATACGATAAAACATTGCAGCCAGCTGAAGCTGCCGAAACTGTTGAGATGGTCTGTCCAAAGAATGGATGTTTCATTGATCATAGTGAAAAATATGCCATGAACCTGACATCGGTCTGGCTGCATGAAAGCCGGTGCGGAACCCGTGCCGTGTCGCTGAACTCACCAGATCGCCGCCCCAGCGATATGGTGAGCTATTGGATGAATGGCGTTGCTGCCGCGTTTGCAACTTGGTCTGATTTGGTTCAGCAATTTGAAGCTGCGCGGCGTCATTTTGACATAACGGGTGATGAGGAAAAACTGAAGTCCATTACCAATACGGGTCTGGGTGAGCCGTATTTGGCCCGCGCAATGGTTGTTGACGGGCAGCTTACGGTCGGGGCCCTTGAGGCCAAACAAAACCAGCTGGCACAATCCGTTGCGCCAACTTGGGTTCGGTTTATTACTGTCGGTGTTGACGTGCAAAAAGGCCGATTTGTCGTTCAGGTTCTGGCATGGGGCGTTTCAGGCGAGCGGGCGGTTATTGACCGGTTTGATTTGGGAACACCGCCAAAAACTGCACCTCGGGCCAAAGACCGGGTGCTTGCGCCGCAAACTTATATTGAGGATTGGGAAGTTTTGCGGCCATTGCTGACAACGGTTTATCCGGTTGATGGTCAGGATTACGGGTTGATGCCAATGGCGATTGGCTGTGACTTTCATGGTGAAGCTGGCGTTTCTGACAACGCCGAAAAGTTCTGGCATGCGCGGCGTAAAGATGGCGAAGTTGCGCGCTGGTATATGATCCGTGGTCATGGCGGTTTTAAGGTTGCGGATCGGGTTTGGTACAAAGCCCCTGAACGGGCGCATGGCGGGAAAAAAGCCAGATCAATCAAACTGCTGAATGTCGCCACTGACAAGTTGAAGGATTCAGTATTTGCGGCATTGTCGCGCGAAGCCGCAGGCCCCGGATCAATGCATCTTGGTAAGTGGATGGCTAAAGAATATCTTGAGGAATTCACGGCTGAATCCCGAGAGGCGGTTGGCTGGAAGCCTCGCAAGGGGATGAAGCGCAACGAGTCCATTGATATCTCGGTCTATGGTTTGGCTGTCGCTATTTTTAAGGGCATGGAACGGATCAACTGGGAACAGCCGCCTGACTGGGCGATTGGCGGTCCGTCAAACATCAACGCGGTGTCGCTGGATACAATTGCAAACGGCGAAGCGCCAAAACGCAAATCTGCGAAACAACAACCGGTACAAATCAAATTTCTGGGGGGCTGATAATTGGCTTTTACTCAATCTGATGTTGACGCGCTAAAGCGCGCCATCGCCACAGGCGCGCAACAAGCAATGATTCAAGGTGAAATGGTTCAATACCGTTCCCTGAGTGAAATGCGCGAAATCTTGCGGATGATGAATTCTGATATCGCGGGATCGTCCGCATCCCAACAATTTCCAGTGTCGTATTCGACCACCTCACGAGGTTTGTAAGTAATGGCTAAAGTAAAAAATCAGGGTTTTATTGATCGTGCTATTGCGGCCGTTGCGCCTGTAACCGGCTTGCGCAGAATGCAGGCACGGATCAAAACCACAGCGCTTATGAATTATGACGCAGCAAGTTTTGGACGTCGTTTGAATGGTTGGAAAACACCTTCGACAGACGCGGATGCAGCCTCTGAATATGGACGTTCCCGGATGCGAAACCTTTCGCGCGATATGATCCGGAACGCACCATTTGCGCGACGCGCTCAATCGGTTGTGACCAACAATGTTGTTGGTTTGGGTATCACGCCATCACTAACCGCGAAGACAGAAAAGGCGCGCAAGGCAGGCAAGCCGGTTTTGGATCATATGCTATCAACCGGCATTGATGCATATGGAGAGCAGAACATTTTAGGCCTTCAAACGACCGTTATGAATGCAGTTTTCGAGAGTGGCGAAATACTGGCAGTCCGGATCATGAAATCTGGCCCCAACGATCTTAATTTGCCATTTCAAATTAAGCTGTTGGAAGCGGACTATCTGGATCAATTCATCACCTCTTATGGCAAAAACGAAGTGCGGGACGGGGTTGAATATAACGGCGACGGCGCAATTGTAGCCTATCACATTTATTATGATCATCCGGGCTCATCCAGTATTAAATTGAAGTTGAAGTCTCAGCGTTGGCCCGCTTCCGAAGTGCTGCACATGCGGCGTGTGGATCGAGCCGGGCAACTGCGTGGCGTACCTTGGTTAGCTCCCGTTATGCTGACGTTGGGTGAGTTGCGTGATTATCAAGAGGCTCAGATCGTTAAGCAAAAGATGTCTGCTTTACTTGCCCTCATCATTGAAAATGATGGCGATCTTGTCGATGGACAATTGGGTCTTGAGGCGCTGTCACCGGGCGCGATTGTGCATGCAACCTCTGGTCAAAAAGTAACGCCCGTCAATCCGCCAAGTGTTGATGATTATGACCCTGTTATGCGGCTTGGATTGACCGCCATTGCGATGGGAATCGGGATCACTGCTGAAAGCCTGTCTGGGGATCTATCGCGGGTTAACTTTTCGTCTGGCCGTATGGGCCGTATGGAAATGGATAAGAATATCGAGACGTGGCAGGCCCGTATTCTTATTGAGCAATTCTGCGTAGGCGTTGCCAGATGGTCATGGGACGCGTTGCGTTTCAAAAATACTGACCCCGGCTCAAATGCGGGGTTGTCCCTAACATGGACGCCACCACGCCGAGCATTGATCGATCCAACAAAAGAAATCCCTGCCATGATTAAGCAAGTTGAGAAAGGCGTAACCAGCCTGCAGCGTGTGCAACGTGGCTTGGGTTTGGACCCAGAAACGATCCGGAAAGAACGTGAAGAAGATGAGCGTTTGGGCAACGGCGTAACGGTTGATCCAATTGAGAAAAAACCACTAGCAAAAACAGGAGAAAAAAATGAAGGGTGATAAATTAATCAAGAATGGTGAAATCCTTCTGTTCGGTACAATTGTCGCTGACGAATGGATTTGGAAAGGTGATTCCGGATATTTCAGTTCGTTGATGGTCATTTCTGCCCTGTCGCAATTTGAGGGTGATGTGACAATCCGGTTGAATTCCGGGGGTGGCAGCCCTGTTGAAGGTGAAGCTATTCGCGCGGCGATTGCCGAGCATCCCGGAAAAGTCACTGTTAAAGTCACCGGCATGGCCTATTCGGCGGCGTCGCTATTGGCAATGGGGGCTGATGTGATCGAGATGTCGACTGGATCGCTGATGATGATCCATGACCCGTCATTGATTGCCGGTGGCAATGAGGGTGAATTGCGCCACGCTGCAGATTATCTGGGAAAAATGGCAGAAGTGTATGCCAGCGTTTACGCGGCACGGTCTGGAAAAACCCCGGAGCAAGCGCGGGAAATCATGAAAGAGGAAATTTTTTATAGCCCGGCTGATGCGGTTTCCGAGGGTTTTGCAGACAAGGTTTCTGGCGAAGCACCGCAGGCTGCAACCGAAGAAATGTTCGGCATCGCGATGTTGGCCATGAATCAAGCCTTCATGAGATTTTCAAATTCGGTTGGGGATGATCCTCAACAGAAAAAAACCGGCGAAAGCCAATTGAACGGAGACGCAAGTCTCCACAATAAAGGAGGCATTTTAATGTCTAAGACCAAAACAAACGTTGGTGTGCTGGACCGTAAAGAGGTTGACCCCGCCCCAAAGCCTGCTGATTTGCCAAAATTGGTTGATACAAAAGCCATCGAAATGAAGGCAGTGGAAGCGTACAAGGCGCGTCGTGACGCCGTCATGCTTGCTGCTGAGCCTTTCAAAGACACTATCGATATGGCCGTTGTCCAAACGGCGATTGATTCAGATGCATCACTGACGGACGTGAAATTGCAGGTGTTGCAGATGGTTTCGGCCTTCAAGGCTCCAACTGGGCGCGGGCAGGTAATTGGCGGTGATAATGATCGTCAAAATGTTCGTGCCGGTATGATCGACGCGCTGTCGGTTCAGTTGGGTGTCGGCGAGGCTGATGAGCGCGCCAAGCAATATATGGGCATGAGCATCGTTGATATGGCCGCAAATTTAACTGGCCAAACAATTACACGCATGGGCAGTTTCAGCCAGCGGGATGATATCTTGATGAGCGCGGCTCATTCAACATCTGACTTCCCGCTGATCTTGGAGCAAGCTTTCAACCGTGTGATCGAGGCCGCGTATGAATTGGTTGATCCGACCTTCCATGAGTTTTCGCGGGAAATGTCGTTTACCGATTTCCGGAATCACGACATTATTCGTCCGGATAATTTTCCAACCTTGAAAAAAATTGGCGAGAACGGCGAAATCAAATTCGGGACTTTTGGTGAGAAAAAAGAAACAATGGCGCTGGTCAGTTATGCCACCGCAATTTCGATTTCACGCCAACTCATGGTCAATGACAGCCTTGGCACTATCGCAGAAGTGCTGAATAACGCTGCCGGTGTCGTGCCTGAATTTGAAGAAGAAACCTTCTATGCGATGATGTTGAGCAATCCTGATCTTTCGGATAGCGTGGCTTTGTTCCATGCTGATCACGGGAATCTGGGTGCGTCGGGGGCTATCACCACAACTACCGTTGCGGCTGGGCGCAAGGCGATGCGGACACAAAAACAGGCAGATGGGCGTTCGGTCAAAATGAATGCGCCATCAATCTTAATTGTGGGTCCAGAGCGCGAGACTGAGGCTGAAGAATTCCTGTCGACAATCATCGCCAATGCGACTGCGGATGTGAATGTTTTCGCGGGCAAGCTGCGGTTGGTTGTGACCGAGGCGATTGAAGATACCAAGTGGTATTTGTCGGTAGACAAGGCCAAGAAAACCCATGTGATGAAGCACGGTTATCTTGAGGGTCGCCGTGCGCCGCGTATCCGTCTGGATGAGCCGTTTGGCCGTCAAGGCACGGCAATGTCGATTGAGCACGACTTCGCAGCTGGCGCGGTTGGCTACATGGGCATGTACCGTCGCGGTTAAGTTCGCACTGACAATTTGATCTAGCAAAAGGGCGCAGTGATGCGCCCTTTGCTTTTCCAGCACAAACATTCCGTTTGGTTGTAATCTTTAAAAAGGTAAAATCATGAAAAACTTTATTCAGCCGGGCGATAATGTCACGGCGACTGCCCTCTATGATGTTGTGTCTGGCGCGGGTGTAAAGGTCGGTTCATTGATCGGCATCGCTTCGGTCAGCGCCCAGTCTGGTGAGGACGTTGCCATTTCGCGTTCGGGCGTGTTCTCGGTGGCAAAAGTCAGCGCGCAGGCTTGGACGTTCGGCGCAAAAATCTATTGGGATGATACTGCCAAGCTATTCACGACTACGGCGTCTAGCAACACGTTGGTTGGCTTTGCGCATGCCGTTACTGCCAACCCAAGCGATACTGGCGAAGTGCTGCTGACAGGTCAGGTCGTCTAGGTGGCGTCCATTTTTAACGGGATGGCGACAGTTCTGGGGGGGATTTTTGGTGACACGGTCACTATCACCCCTAGCGGTCAGCCATCCCGCGATATTCAGGGCATCTTGCGGGTAGAGCCGCTGGATGTCTTGGATCAAGGCGGCGTGTCTGTCGCGACCTATCAGGTTTGGGTGAAGGTCCATAAAGACGATGCTGCAGACCTGCGCAGCGGCGATCTGATTGTCGGCGCAGATGGCGCTCAATATAAATACGTGTCCAAATTGCCGACGGGTAATCCCGCAGATGATGCGTTTGTTACAATAAGTCTTGAGGCAATCTGATGGCTGTCCATATCCTGAAATCCATTCGAGATGCGATCAATACGACGCTGGATGCGGCCGTCATTGAAATCGACGTGAACGGCACTCTGACACCGGTTTTACGTCTCAATAGCCCCCCAAGTGGATCAATGATCGATGAGGCCGAGTTGCCAGCGTTCTTTGTATTTATCCAAGGCGAGACCATCGAGCCGGACACCTATAAAAGCTATCGGCGGACATTGCGTCCAGTGATTTACATGTATGCAAAATCGTCTGGTGATCCACAGGACCAGTTGGATGAGTTGCAGCTGAAAATTGAAATCGCGCTGGACGGCAATAAAACCCTCGGTGGAATTGTTTACGAATTTATGCCGGTCGCGATGGCCGCGCATCAAGATCAAGGGCGGGTCGTATTTGGCGGGCGCTCATTGGAATATCGCTGCGTTACGTCCGTGACCAGTAACAACCCAACCATTTAGGAGAGATGAAATGGCTTTAACCGAGGCAATGCTGGGCTATGGGTCCAAGTTTGAAGTATCGACCGATGGCGGCTCGACCTTTGATGAACTGTTGGAGGTGTTCAATATTACACCTCCGAGCGCTTCCGTGGATACTGTTGATACAACGCATATGCGATCACCAGGTGCAAAAAAAGAATACATTCTTGGGTTGGGCGATTCCGGCGAGGCTAGCATGGAAATGCACTATATTCCCGGCAGCGCATCTGATCTTAAACTGATCGCGATTGAGGCTGCTCGTGCCCCGATTATGGCACGTATCACGTTTCCAAACGGTGTCACAGCAAAGTTCAACGGATTGCTAACAGGCTATGCTCCTAATATGCCAAATGAAGATAAAATGACGGCTACGCTGACATTTAAGGTCTCAGGCGCAACGGTTGTAGGTTCTGAGGTTGCACCGTCTAACTCTGTCCTGCCATCTGTCAGCGGTGTTGCGCAGGTTGGTCAAATTTTGACAGTAATCGATGGCGTTTGGAGCGGTGTGCCGATCTTCACCTATCAATGGCAAAAAGATGCGGTTGATATTTCTGGGGCAACAGCGGCGACTTACTTGCCTGTTGTTGGCGATATCGGCGGCGCAATTACCGTTGAGATTACCGGCGCAAACCTGACCGGTTCGGCAATGGCCGAGAGTGCCGCAACAGCAGACGTGATCGCAGCCTAAAGCAGGCTGCGCGACCTTTCCTACAAATTAAAACAGGTGACTTAATATGGCAAATCCGGTTCGCGGAGAAGTTGAGGCCGAGTTTCGGGGTAAGAAAATCACCCTAAAACTGACCATGAATGCAATGTGTGCGCTTGAAGACAAAACAGGCCGCGCGCTTGGTGAAGTCCTTGAAGATTTTGAAGCTATGGCAACAGACCCAAAGCGGATGGTGTTCAAAGATTTCCGTGTGTTGTTTTGGGCGGCAATGATTGAGGCACTGCCCGATGCAACCGTTGAAGACGCTGGCGAGCTGATGTCGACAATGGATGAAAGCTGGATGCTGGTCCTGCCCGGAATCATACAGGCCGGTTTCGGAGATATGAGCGGTTCAACGGGGAAGTAACGCGCCACGTCAAATGTGATTTTGATCAGCTGCTCATCCATTATGTCAGCGTTGGATTTACGCCCGATGGGTTTTGGTCGCTTTCGCCGCGCGAATATCGGGTGCGGATCGATGGCGCCACCGATCGGCTGCGGCGTGAGCACGATCAACTGGCGTGGCATGCCTGGATAAACGCTGCAATGTCGCGCAGCGCCAAAAAGCTGCCTCCCCTTGCAAGCTTACAATGCAAGAAAGCCGGGCAGGCATCAAGCAAACCTTCAATGGAAGCAGACATCGCCGCAATGCGGGCGTGGGCTGCGGTTTAAGGGGGTAATCGGAAATGACTAAAAGTATTGGCAACATGAAAGCCAGAATGTCGCTGGATGGCAGTGATTTTCAAAAAGGCATGGCGCAAATGCGGCGTAGCGCCCGCGCGTTTGGGCGAGATATGCAGCGCATGGGGCGCAACATGTCGCTGTATGTGTCAGGGCCGTTGGCGGCGATTGGCGCGTTGAGTGTGCGCGCTGCTGGACAGCAAGAACAGGCGATTGCCGGGGTTCGGGCGGCGCTAACATCGATGGGTGATGCGGCTGGATATAACCTTGAACAGCTTCAAAATATGGCGTCGCAAATGCAGGAAAATTCCTTGTTTGGCGATGAGGATATCTTATCGAAGGTCACTGCTAACCTGCTGACCTTTGGTAAAATCCACACCTCGGTTTTTGAACGTGCGCAACAGCTATCGCTCGATCTGTCAGCCCGTTTGGGGCAGGATTTGCAATCGTCAGCTGTGATGCTGGGCAAAGCGCTGAATGATCCAGTTCAGGGGTTAACCGCGCTAACGCGGGTTGGGATTACGTTTACCGACCAGCAAAAAGCCATGATCCGCGAGATGGCCGCAGCGGGCGATATTATCGGTGCGCAAACCATTATGTTGGAGGAATTGGAGCGGCAATATTCAGGGCAGGCGGCTGCGCTGGCTGATCTGGATAGCGGTAAAATTGTGCAAGCAATGAATTCTATCGGTGATGCAGCGGAAAAAGTCGGCGCGATATTATTGCCGATGGTAGCGAGATTTGCTGATTTTGCAAAGCGCATGGCAGAGAAGTTTCAGGCGCTACACCCGGTATTTCAGCGAATGATAATTGCAATAGCCGCGCTTGGAGCGGCGACAGGTCCGGTTTTGATAACAATTGCTCTTTTCACCACTGCGGTAGGAGCAATTTCAGCACCGGTTTTGATGGCTGTTGGGGCTGTCGCCGCCTTGACCGTGGGTTTAGTTGCCCTTTTTGGCGGCTCGAACGATGTTGCTGCAGCCGCGTCGGTCGCAGCTAGTGCCGAGACCTCACTGAAAGACGCGCTTACTAGTGTCAACCGTGTCGCTCCCGCCGCCGCGCAGAGCGCAATAGAGTTGGCCAAGACCCGCATTGAATTGGCAAAGGCCAGTGTTGTTGCAGCAAAGGCCGAACTACGGCTTCGCCAATCGTTGCACGAAGAAACCGAAAACGCACCAGATTCTTTGTTGAGAACAATCACATTGGCTCTCAGCGGTGGCGTCGTTGACAATGCTACCTCAGAGCTTGAGGAGCAAATTCGGCGTTTAACTGATGAAGAGAACATGCTGAACGACATGTCTGTTCTAAGTTATGTTAGCAATTTTAGTTTTGGCAGCCGCGAGGGGGCTGGGCAAGAACTAGATTCGATGACCGTATCTCTTCAGCGCCTTATTGAAACGCTTGATCCGGCGATTGCTGCCGAAAACGATTTTTTGGACGTAAAAAGGCAGCTAAATGAAGCATTGGATGCAGGCGCGATTGATCAGGAGCAATATACCCATTGGCTGTCTGTAGCTGAAGATCGGATGAATGGCGTCACAGCGGCCAGCGGCGGCGCGGCAACCGGCATTTCTGATATCGAGGAAGCAGCCCGTAAAGCTGCTGCTGAACTTGAGAGAACAGCACAAGAAGCTGAAAGTTTCACAGCGCAAATTGGCGGCTCTTTTGGTAATTCAATGTCGAGCCTATTTGACGATTTCCTCGAAGGAACTGTTGATGCGCGCAGTGCATTGCACGGTCTGGCGTCTGATCTGGCAAAGATGGCGATGAATTCCATCTTTAAAGACCTGTTATCTGGGCTGAATGGTGGTTCTGGTGGCGGCGGTGGTTTTTTGAGCGGCTTGCTTGGCTCATTGGCCGGTGCGCGCGCGGCGGGCGGTCCGGTTATGGCGGGACAAAGCTATCTTGTTGGTGAAAATCAGCCTGAAATCTTTGTGCCAAATGTCTCGGGTACGATTTTACCGGATGCCGATATGGCTTCGCTTGGCGGCGCGACAGTTGCGCAGAATGTAACCTTGAAAAATATCAACGTATTTGATCCGTCAATTGTTGGCGACTATCTGCAAACCTCTGCTGGTGAGCGCCTGATGATGAATATTATGCAGAAAAACGGAATTGCCTGATGCAAATCTGGCCGTTTACACCGCTGGCAAACATCGTGGAAACGCTGGCGTGGCACACAAATGTGTTGCAATCCCGAACCTCTGAGGATGCGCTGTCGTTGCGGGTACCACGTCAGGGATTTACTTATCGATTTTCATTTGATGATCGGCAAATGGCGATTGCTGAAGGTTTATATCGGAGCAATCCAACCGGTGATTGGCTGGTTCCGGTTTGGCCGGAGCGCACTTTGGTTTCGAATATTGCGACTGCCGACACCAGTTTGGTGGTCAACACCGCTGCCGATTACAGGATCGGCGGGCGCGCGGTCATTATCTATGGTCAGGATTTGGTGCAAGAGATTACCACTGTCGCGGTAGGGGTGGCCTCTATCGATTTATCAGCGCCAGTGGGCGAGAACATCGCTCAATCGGCTGTCGCCCCCCTCAGGGTCGCATACTGCGCAACTGGATTGAAGGTCGACCGGCAATTTCAGGGGCGAACGATTGTTACAATGGGTTTTCAGGTTCGGGATAATCTCGAAATTCCAGAAACGCCGTATGTTCAATATCTGGGGCTGGATGTTCTGACTGATCCTAGCCTGACTGTTCGGCCATTATCAGGCAACATTGTCATGCCAACCACATTGATCGACAATGGTTTCGGGCCTGTCGTGATCGAAAACATCCGCGATGTAATGCGCGGGCGTCATGCCGCTGAGTTTTTGGACGCAACCCCCGAGGCGCGCTGGCGGCGCAAAAAATGGTTGTTTTATCTGAATGGCCGGCAACGTCATTTCTGGCTGCCAACATGGGCTGATGATCTGGTTTTGACTGGTCCAGTTTCGGCTGTCAGCAATTCTATAACCGTTAATCCGATACTGCCAAATGTGGCTGATTATGTCGGGCGGCATATCATGGTTGAAGGTGACCCGGCGATCTACCGTGAGGTCACTTCGGCGGTGGTTAGCGGGCTGAATCATCGGCTTTATTTATCGCCGTTGGGTGTGGATATCCCCGAGGGTCGTGTCGGTTTTCTCAACAAGGTTCGCATGGATGCTGACACTGTCGAGATCAATCACGAAGCGACAATGCGCAGCCGCACCGGCCTGCAGTTGATGGAGGTCTAGCAATGTCATACGCCGCCGTTCAAGCCATGCTGACAGGCAAAAAACCCTATTGGTTGTATGCCTTTCGACAGGGGCTAAATGAGACCTATTTCACATCAAGCGCAGACGAAGTGATCACAGAGCCGGATGCTTTTGACACGGTGAATGCCTTTGCCGCACCGGATGCGTTTTCGCGGGTCTGGGCACCTTCGGCGATTTCGCACGGGAAAATTCCGTTTTCAACTGATCCGGGGAAATCAGCGTTGTCGATCAAATTTGCGAATTCAGACGCGTTCGTGCGGCAGTTTTTGACACCAACCGGCATTAATTCAACCGTGGTGACCATCTATCGAGGTCATAGAAACGATGTTGATCAGGAACTGGTGGTCAAATATCGCGGTGAGCTTATGCAGATTAAGCCAAGCGATACAAAGATCGTTTTGGAATTCGGGGCAGACGGGCCAATGCTGGACAGCAAAGCACTCGTGCAGGTTATGCAAAGGCCATGCGGTCACGCGGTTTACTTTGGCGGATGCCGGTTGGTTCTGAACGATTGGTACGTCGATATGACCGTGACAGCGATCACAGAGGGTGTGCTGACAATCCCACTGGCCACAGGTCAGGCGGACACTTGGTATCGGGCAGGCATTTTACGCTGGGGTGAATTCATGGAAATGATAACAGTTCATACAGGTGATAAAATCACGTTGACCCGCGACATTCCGGGGTTGGCCGAATTTATCTCGGCCAATGGCACTGCATCGGTCAAACTGGCACCGGGTTGCGATCTGACGCTGAACACATGCGCAGTCAAGTTTCAGAACAATCTGAATTATGCCGGTTTTCCGTGGATGTTGGACACGCCCTTTGATGGCCGGAGTATCGTCTAGTGTGGTTGAAAATAGGCCTATGGGTATTATCGACCGCTATTTCGATTTTAACGCGTCCGAAGCCTGAAATCCCGCAACCCGCAACATTGGGGGATTTTGATATTCCAGTGGTTCAAGATGGGCGAGAATTGCCACTCATCGGTGGCACCGTCGAGATAGAAGACCCGCAAATGGCGTGGCACGGTGATTTGAAAACTCAAGCAATCCGCGATTCAGGTGGTAAAAAATGAGCAATGTCACGGTCAAGTTTTGCGACCTTCGCGCTGCCGGGGTTTGCTGGTCAGGCGCGCGTAAATTTCTGCATCGGCACGGTATCGATCCGGTGGAGTTTCGCCGCAAGGGCATTTCTGCTGATGAACTAGAAAAGACCGGGGATGCAATTGCGCTCCGAGTAGCGGAGGTTGCACGTGGGCGGATTAACTGAAAAGCCAATTGTCGGATATCGATACCTTTTGGGCATGCATCTGGTTTTTTGTCTGGGTGCGGTCGACAAAATTGTTGAGCTGAAATTCGCGGACAAAACAGCATGGCGCGGAGCGGCAACTGGCGGGAGAATATTCTTGGATCGGCCAGAATTGTTTGGCGGAAACCAGCGCGAAGGCGGCGTGTCGGGATATATCGACGTTGAAATGGGTCTGCCTGATCAGGGTCAGAATGACTATCTTGCGAGTAATTTGGGGGCGAATATCCCCGCATGGCGTGGTGTTATGGCGCTTGTATTCCGTAATTTCTATTTAGGTAATAATCCCTACCTAAAAAAACCGTCTGTCAAAATTCAACGGGTATTTACAACGCCAGATGGTCAGAAAAACTGGCTTCCAGAAATCGCTGGCATCGGCAATGTTGTTTCTGTCAGCGATGCAGCGATTTACATTGCGATGGACGGGTCTGGATCGATGTCGGGGGCGCGAATGGCTGCTCAAAAGGCTGCTGTTGTTGGGCTGCTTGAGTTGATCAGAGATAATTTTGACGAAAAAAACGATATCAAAATCGTGATGTGGGGATCAATTTCCGTTTTCTCGACTGAGCAAAGGAATTGCAGCAAAGATGACTATGCTGATTTAATTGATTGGGTGCAGGCCGCACCCGAATTTACCGGCGCCACTGATTTTAATGCGGCGGTCGCCGGTGCAAAACAGTTTTTCGATGGTGATCAAACCGTTACCCCTTGGGGTCTTGGGTCTGGATTCCCTCAAAATGGGCGTTTTCTTTTCAACTGGGCTGATGGTGACCGTGGGTCCGAAACCAAACGCCGCGTTTTCGTGTTTATTACCGATGGGGAGCCAACGCCCACGACAACCGCGCAGGAAGCTGCCGACACGCTTCGCGCGATAGATGATCTTGAGGTGTATGGAATTAATATCGCCTTGGCAGATACTCAGTACACGGCCCTGTTGGACAACACGCCGGGCGATGGGGTGCCGGTTGTCGATGCGGGCAATACTGATGCGCTGCTCGACGTATTCAAAAGGGTTTTTTCTAATGGGCTGGATTACAATCCCGCCCACTTTTTGCGAGATGTGATTTTGTATCCGAATATTGGCACCTCTGACCTTGCGGCCAACATAGGTGACAGTTTTGAAACCGCTGCAAACACACTTTATGATGAAGGTTTCGGCATTTCTTTGAAGTTCCAGAACCCGCGCTCACGGCGCGAGAATAAGGCAGAAATCGAGCGGCATATTGATGCGCGGGTATATCGAGATCGCCTAACAGGAAAATGGGAAATCAAGTTAATTCGAAAGGATTATGATCCTGACAATCTGTTTGTAATCAACGCCGACAATGCAATTTCATGGTCTAACTTTTCGTGGCGTGATCCAAAAAATCTGCCTAACCATATCGTGCTGAAGTATACCGACCCGAAAGAAGATAAACTCGTTGCAATACCGCTGGTCAATCCCGCAAAGGTTCAGTTGGCGGGGCGGATTATCAGTGAGCCGGTGACCTATGACGGCGTGAGAAATCACGATCTAGCGGCACGGCTGGCAGCAAGGGATTTGCTGGCACTGTCTTCGCCGCTGCGCAGCGGCACTGTCATGGTATTTGACCTACCTGCAGAATTGAACATTGGTTCGCCGATCATATTGGACAACCCAAAGCAGGGAATAGCATCTGCTGTTTACCGAATTGTGGATTTGAAAGAGGGCGACGGTCGCTCCAATGAGATAGAAATCAGCGTTGTTGAGGAGGTTTTCGCCCTCGGTGATGAAGTCTTGACTGCATTGCCGTCCGAGGTGCCAAGCGTAGCAAGTACAGAGGCGTTACCCGTCGTTGATCGGTTGATTGAGGAAGCCCCGTACTCTGAAATCGTGCGCACGATGGGGCAGGCGGCTGCTGATGACTTGCTGGCTGACGAACCGGCCACTGGTTTCTTGAATCTTGCTGGAAAATCACCCTCGGGAAATGCCTTGAATGCTGTCATTTCGGTGGATTCTGGCGCGGGTTATGAGGGTGGTAACTTGCTGCAATTTGCTTTGGCGCTGGACCTGTTGTCTACACTCAAGGCGAGTGCTGATGCGATAGTAATTCTGGTTGATTTGGACGCAGATGTCCAAGATATCCGCATCGGGTCGCTGGCGTCGATTGGTGATGAATACGTCCGTATCGATAGCGTACAAGTTTATTCCGATGCCTTTGCCTTACCTGATGCGTTCGCAGTCAACGATGCATTTGCTACGGCGGCCACTATTACGCTGGGGCGCGGGTGTCTGGATACCGTTCCGCAGGCCCATGCCATAGGGGAGACGGTTTTCTTCTGGTCTGATTTGCCTGCGTCTGATCGGGTTGAATATTTTGGTGGTGAAACTGTTGACGTAAAGCTGCGGACTGCAACGGGTGCAGAGTTGCTAAGTCAATCGGATGCGCCAAGCGACACCGTAGCATTTGCACAGCGGGCAATCCGTCCATACCCACCCGGCAACCTGCAGATTGATGGTAATTACTCGGTTGTGCTTGTTTCGGGGGTGTTTTCGTTAACCTGGGCGCATCGTGACAGATTGATCCAGACGACGGGCGTTTATGAAGATCACACATATGGGAATATCGGGCCAGAGGCGAGCGTAACATATCGATTTGTTGCCGAAATGCTGGACCAGTCTGGTGTGGTTATTCAAGTGCTTGAAGATACAAGCCTCGGGTCAGTGACCAGCCACAGTTTTGATACCTCGATCTTGTTTGACGCCTTCGCGCCTGTCGATGCCTTCGCAGTAAGTGATGTTTTTCTATCGAGCGCAAAATACTTGAAAACCAGCGTGTTCTCGGAACGGGACGGCTATGAAAGCTGGCAATCCGCGTCGATCACCACGCCGATATTATTTGCACCAACCAATCTAACCATGACGGAGATATTTTCATGAGCCAAGCTTCAGAATTCGCAGTTTTTCGGACAGCCGATGCGCCCAAAACCCAAGATGAAATCAACGCGCGCGACGGCGATATGTTCGCAGCGCTGCTGTCAAATCATAGCGGGGCAGCGCGCCCGAACTATGCGGTGGCCGGTACACTTTGGGCGGACCTGACGACTGGCCGTTTCTATAAATATGATGGCACTGATGATGCTGAATTGATCTTGCGTGTCGATGTGCCGGCAACTGCCGCTGCAACAGGTACACCGGGCCAATTTGCCTATGATGCCAGCTTTGCTTATTTTTGCACCGCGACCGATACGTGGGTGCGCGTTGCCGTGGCGACGTGGTAATCAATGTCGCGCGTTCGCTTAAACTGGCACAACCCGAATATTGGATTTGTCTCGGTTGAAGGCTTTAAGGTCTTTAGGTCCGCAAGCCCGATTGATCCCGAATCCTTGCCTGCCCCGCTGGCTGTTTTGCCTCCCAACGTAACTGAATTTGACGATGTCACTGCGTTGCCCGGCGAAACCTATTTCTATTCAATTGGGTGTTTCGTGGGCGGCCAGCTTCGCGTCATAGCAGGTCAGCAAGTATCGACGCTTGCGATTGCCGCAGACGGCGCAATTCTTTTGTCAGGCTCATCAGGATATTTGCTCAAGGCTGACAGCTTCAAAGTTCTAAAAACAGGATAATACAATGGCGGATTCAACGATTACAGATTTGCCGGTCGCAAGCGCGATTGGTAGTGCTGAGCTAATACATATCGTGCAGGGTGGTATTAGCAAAAAGGTATCGATTGCCAAAATGACGGGTTCTCGGGCATTTTTCGCCGTGACTTGCGACGATACCGTGAGCAGCTATGAGTTTGCAATTCCAGATGGCTGCGATGTTGCGAATATATCTGCTGTTGATTTGGGGTTTTCGAGTGCGACGCTAGTGGGTATCCAGCTTTCCAGTGATGGCGGTTCAACATGGGTAAATGGCACCTACGATTACCGTGTTGTAAAGCACAATGACGCTGTTAATGCGGCTTTTGGCGATGACTATATGCCAGCATATTTAGACCCTCAGTCAGGCGGTACGTGCTTTAAGGGGCGTGTTGAATCGTTGCAGGTGGCGATGCCAACGGCATTTGATTTTGGCGACCTTCACAACTCCAACCCATATGTTTTGTTGGGATATACCAAGGGCGCTATCGGCCCTCATAACGCAATTCGAATTTTCACAACCAACGGCAATAACTTCGTGTCGGGCGATTTGTTTGTGAACATCAAGCCTTAGCCAGTTTAAAACCACCCCTAAATCAAACCCCAACCATGAGGAAGCTATGCCTAAATTTGTCAGGACAATTCGCCGTGCCGGTATGAAAAACACCCGTGAGCACGATATTGCGCAAGTATTCACTACGGGCTTAATCGCCTTGGCCGTGTCGCCTTATGGCTTCATGGCAATCGCAATCGCGCTGTTTCTTATCGCTTTGGTGAGGGCTTTCAATAATGTCTGAAAATGAAGAAATCTGCGAGCCAAATAGTAAGCTGGATAATTGGGTACGGCTTGTCGCTGGTCTTGTGCTGATCGCGGTCGTGGTGGGCAACATGATGGGCCTTTTCGTTCACGACGCGCCGATCTGGTTTAAGGCGCTTTTGGTGGCGCTGGCCGCTGGTATTGAAGCCCCAGCAATTCGCCGGATTATTATGGATATTATCCAGAAACAATTCGCCAAAAAGTAGGGCAGGTAAATGCTGGCATGTGCCGGCATACTGAACTTGAATAACCCTAAATATCAAAGGCTTGGAAAAAGCCTTTTTCAAAACTTTCAAAAACAAGGAATCCTGATATGCAAAGTGTGCGAGCAATCGCGGACGCAATAGTCGTGCGCGAAGGTGGTTACGTTGATGATCGCCATGATCCGGGCGGAGCCACCAATCACGGGGTTACCATTCATACCATGCGCCGTTTGCATCTTGACCTCGATGGTGACGGCGATGTTGATAAGCGCGACGTGCGCCTGCTGACCACGGCGCAGGCGGTTGATATTTTCATCGAGCATTATTTTGAACGTCCGCGCATCGGGTTGCTGCCCGACGCCCTGCAACCGTCTGTGTTTGACATGTATGTGAATGCGGGCGGCAATGCCGTGAAAATCCTGCAACGGCTGTTAAATGGCTTTGGGGAGCCGGTTGTTGTTGACGGGGCGCTTGGCCCCAATACGGCGGCGGCTGTTACACGGGCAATGACAAAAGCACCGGAGCATTTTGTCGACGCTTACGGCATTGCGCGGCGCAATTATTACTATGATCTGGCTTATAGCTACCCAACCATGCGGAAATACGCACGACGTCGCGACGGTGGCAAGGGCGGCTGGATTGTTCGGGCCGAGGAATTCATTTCAGCAAAATATGATCTCACAGATCAACAACACAAAGCGAGGGTAGCATCATGGGCTTAGGTATTTTTGCAAGACTGTTTGGCGGTGGCCGCAACATCATTGCCGAAACCGTTGAGGTGTTCCGTCCAAACGCTGAGGCGTCCGCGCAGCGCGCCGCTGGCCGCTTCACTGGCACGCAACAGCAGTATGCGGCAGAGTTCGCAGCACCCGAGCGCAAGGGCTGGTTTAACAGCCTTGTAGATGGTCTCAACCGTCTGCCGCGCCCGCTAATTGCTTTCGGTGTTATTGGCTTGTTTGGCTATGCCCTGCGCGACCCGATTGGTTTTGCGGTCTTAATGGCTGGCCTCGCATTAATCCCGGAACAACTGTGGTGGCTGATGGGTGCGGTCGTTTCGTTTTATTTTGGCGCGCGTGAGCTGCATCATTTTCGCAGCCGGTCAGCAACACCCGAGGCCGTGCGCACGGTTGTCAATAATATTGAGGTTATCCGCTCGCTGCACAGCGATAGCGTATTGGTGGCGCAAGACGATACGGAAACTGAATCCGGCGCTGGGGATAATCCCGCGCTAGATGCTTGGCGGGTGGGGCAGGGCGCGTGATGTTTAGCAATCTGTTTGATATGGCTGCGGTAAATGCAGCGTTGGAAAACCCCACTGGTTGGCGTGGATCAAGTCCAGATCGGGCCGTGTTTTTTGAGAAATTCATATTTGCGCAAAACGGTTACAAAATCGACCTGCACAAGTTTGTCGCGGCTGATGAGGCGAATTGCTTTCACTCGCACCCCGCTGTGGCCATCCGGTGGGTTATATCCGGTGGTTATGTTGAAGAATTTTCTGACGGCTCATTTGAAACCCGAATGCCTGGATATATCGGCCTTGTTCAGCCAGAAATGACGCATCGGATTGCGTCGCTGTTGGATGGAGAAAGCGTTTCACTATGGATCAGGACTCCCAAAACGCACGAAATAAATTTGGTGGGTGATGGTTGGCCGCCACAATAACGCCTCCAATATACTTTGTTTCTGAGCGAGGATTGGCGGTTACCATCGACGGAAAAACAACAGTATTTCAAATGGAAGCGATTCAGTTTTTGAATTTAGCCAAAGACGCGATTGAGGCGGCTAAGAATGCTGAGAACTCTAACTACAAATAACTCGCGCTCGATGCTTGGCGGGCGGGGCGGGGTGGTTGATATTTAGTTTCCAAACTATCGAGTAAGTTATTGAAACCATTAGTGGCGGTTTTGTGGACGTTTCCAACGTATGCACTTGAATTTTCAAGATTGTTGCGTGCCTGCTGGGATCACCAACTGAAATTTATACAACAGTTAATATCAAAGTGACGCTTAGGTCAGTATAAGCCCTTGATGGGCATAATTGAATCATCTAAATTGCCCATAGTTTGATATGATAACGAAAATAACCTGCTTTTGAGCACAAAGGGAATCAAATGACGGGAAAACATTCAAATACCGCCAAAACCGGGCTTGATCGAAAACTCAGGGCTTTCGTTTCAGATATGCGATCAGGTAAAATCGAGGTTCCGCTGTTTGATCGCCATCATTACCGCAGGCAGCTTCCGGCATTCGACCGACAGGTTGACTGTTTGTTGAGCCACTATTTAGTTTTTG
>NVVV01000067.1 GCA_002733495.1 Robiginitomaculum sp. | reverse complement strand
GCACCGCCTCCCGATATTGAGCTGTCTTTTTGTACGTACTTAACAATTTTCATTACAGCGTTTATACGCTGATAAATATTTAATACATTACTCATCTTCCTGCTCTCCCTCTAAATTAACTTCGTTAGTGCACTCATCACCGTCACAAGTGAAATAATCTCCCCATAAGTTTTGAGTCATTGAGCTAAAACACTCTGGGCATTCCATCGGCTCGTTTGTTGATTGGTCTTCATAATTATTTGTTGAATTTATTTTATTATTCATATCGCCTTACTCCATCCTTTACTGCTAATCCTGTTACCCATTTGTACTTGGCACATATTCCCGCAATTTAAATTATTATCCCGGCAAAACTTCGCTAGGTTATACACATCCACACGCTCACCTTTATCACTTATAAAACTATAACTTTTAGCGTGAGCCTCAATTAAATTTTCCTCCTCCGTGACGAACTTGCAATATTTAGGTCCGTAAGTCTTGTTACCTTTAACTATTATATCCTTATCAAGATGCATACCCTTCCAATCTTGCATTGACATCCACTGAGCAAACACTTGAAAGTTATGCCACTCAGGGCATACTTCACACCCTATATATGTAGGGTATCTATTTTTAAACCCTTGGTCGTAACACCTTTGAAGCATACTTGTCCAAGCAACGTAAATTTTAGATTTAACGCCTTTAAACCTAGGCTTGTACTCGCCATCACCAGGAAACCCAACGCCATAAACGCTTGGTAGCATCTTATCCTTTATGGTTCTTTCGCTTATAGATCTTGATGTAACGATAGCTTTATAGCCTGTACCAATAAATTCAATAAATATTAGCTTGTGGCTTACGTACTGAACAACTCTAAAGTCGCCACATTTAGCAGATGAGTAGACTTTTGATTTGTCCTTATAGTTATTCATCATTGACAGCCTTTAAACTATTTAGCGCATCGATACGATTACCTATTGCACCCTTTACCTGGTGAACCATTCGATAATCCTCCTCTTCAATCTCAATTAGCATTTCTGCTAGTGCGTCAATCTTGGCATTAAGGTGTATCTTGCCAGCTCGTTTAATTTGAGCGCCAAAGTCATCCATAATCTCTCTCACTTGTTAGTTGCTGTGTTTTCGATGTGGTAATACTAGCAGCTTATTCGATATGCGCAAGCTTTATCTCATAGTATTTTACATATTAGTTTTATATTGCTTTATAGTATGAATTGCATTAGTATTAACTCAACTTAAATAAAAGGCGTATTAAATGAAACCAACAACTGTGCAAATCCAGAAAACAACAAGAGATAAATTAAAGGCTGTTTCTGATAAACGAAAAGAACTAGGCAAGCTACCTAATAAGCAGACTGAAATACTAACCGACCTAATTAACAAGCTTCACGATAAGGAATGCAGATTATGAAAAGTGGATTCGTTTACGTAATTAGTTACAAGGGGTTTTGTAAAGTGGGTTTCTCAGAGTGCCCTGACCAGAGAATTAATTGCCTAACAAAAAATACAGGTATCAGTGGGCATAAAACATTTATATCGAATTATAAAGAAGATGCTTTCGCCTTCGAGTCAATTATCCATACTAGGTTAATGGATAAGAACATAGGCGGAGAATGGTTTAAATCTGAACTTGTGGATGTTGTAAATGTAATAACAGATGTGGAGACAAACGGTTATGACGAAATAGAAATAGGCATCACCAAAAAACCCAGAGTACCAGTGACACCTTCGGCTTTAGAAATGCTTGAGTTTATATGCGAAAACACAGATAGGGATTTATATTTTCTTGATAACAAATCAAAAGTATTAACGGATATTATCTCCAAGGAATTCTTAGCAGCTAAAGACTTAATCAAAAAGGTGAATAAATAATGACCAATATGATGCACGTAGTAAATCACATTAAAGGGGTCGATATATTCCACACACAAGCGCCATTCAAGTTCGCTGCTGATGGTGTAGTTGTATGTAATAAAAACTACAGGCTAGCAACTAAAATTTGCAGCGCTGAAGAAATTAATCAATTTATAAAGGAGTTATCAAAATAATGGTCTTATCAAAAAAAGCAGCAGATAGGTTTTATATGCCAACTAATAAAGGGAATAGCAAATAATGAAAACAGTAACAGATGCAGTAAATGAGTTTAAAGGCGATATATCATCAATCAGAAAATCAAATGGTTACGATACAGATAGATTCCTTCACCGCCTCGATATTAATACCGATTTTGGATCTAAAGGTGAGGGGGTTCTTTATTCCTGTAAAAATGCTAATTGCACATCTACATACTTGTGCACGGCTAAAGAATTCAATCAATGCGTAGATGAAATGAGTAAGGCAGAATGGATTAAGCCAGTTACCCCACTTACCTATACACAAGCTATGGCTGATGCTGGTACGTTGCCTAGTGTAGGTATGGAGTATAAAGATGGCGTTGTTATGGTTGATGCTGATGCCGATGGTATGTATGTGGTACAGGAGGCTGGCGTAAGTATTATTTGTGCGCTATCTGGTATTACCCCTGTAACCCCACCTATAGTATTAGAAGATGGTAAGGCTTATCAGTTTGATTATAAGCAAGGCGTAAAGGTTGTTAATAGCATGACTGGCATTTGCATTTTAAGCGGTGATATTTTTCTAACTGTTGACGGTTCATTTTGCATACCTAACTGCACTAACATTAAATTACTAGGAGTTACATCATGAGCGAATCAAAAGAATGTCACTTAAACAATGACAGCATATTGGCCAGCTGCTTATCTATTTTTGACCAGGTTAAATCACAAAAGAAGTATTTACAATCATCACATGGCATTGCTCGTCGAGCTGTTGACCGGTTAAAGTGTGATACTTTGCCGCCAGAAGTTAATAGCGCTGCTTACTTTGATGAATTATTAAAAGGTGGTCACTAATGAATGATTTGGAAATTAGAAGTAGAATTTTAAAAATAGAAGGTCACACGATTGAGCATATTCATGGTGATGCTATTTATATAACCGATAAAAACCTATCTGACATTACCGGTGATGATGAATATATTGATTACAATCCATTAACTGATGATGCTTTATGTTTTCAGCTTATGGTTAAGTATGAAGTAAAAAGAGAGTGGGAACCTTATGATTTTATCGGCTGGAATTATCATTGTGAAGGCAATAAAAACCCTGAAAGAATTACTGAAAGAACTTATTTTGGTAACGGCACTGAAACCCCTGATATTTCACCCAACAAAGCAATACTACTTGCAATCATAGCAGCACATAATGATTAACTACTGTAACCCATAGAACCAAGCCGCTACTGTTAGCGGCTTTTTAATGCCAAAAATTCACGCGAAAAAAACAGCCTGTTTTCACAGTAAAATTATTAGTTAAATCAACACTTTAAATAGAGCTTGTTATCGCGCGAAAAATTCACAGAAAATTACAGGGTTATTTACCGGGTAAACCTAGCTGATTACCGGGCATAAAAAAGCACCGTGGGAGCGATGCTTTTGACTAAGGTTGCGAATAAACTTATACGTCATGATAGCATGGTTATTTAGTTATTAGATATGTTTGTTATTTACGGGTTTAAGTTAAAGAATTCTGGCTTATCTAACTTACGATCAACGATAAATACATCTTCAGCCCAAGATTTTCCATCTAGATACATCTCAGTAATAAAGTATTTATTCTCATCATTGTTAATTATAATTTCTTCTTTATCGTTCACATCAAGAATGTCGTAAACCTCGCAAACTTGACTATCTGAAAGTGACTTACCGATAATAACAAGTTCATCACCTATCATTAATTGCCCTGCACCCATTAACGCTGTAAATCCTTTAATTTTGCTCATATTATTTAATCCTGTTTAGTTATTTTAAATATAGTGGTCATTAGTTATTAAAATTTAATTGTAGTTGTCTTAATGACACGGTTACTTGGTAACTAGTCTTCTAACCGGCTTTATAGCCCTGTTTGGGTGTAACCCTACTATTGTATTCGTCCATCTATCATCCTTGACTATCTTAGTCCAAGTTTCACAGTTATCATCCATAAACTCATCGTCGTACTGTATTACGTCTTGCTCGCTTAGCAATCTATACATAGTTACTTTCCTTTATTTAGTTATTAGATACGTTTGTTATTTAACCTGGAAATACACCATCTAGCGCCAGTATTTCTTTTAACTCTTTCATAACTTCCACCATAGTTTCTTTTCTGTAACTGCACTGTTTAGCGTTAGCGCCAGCGCCCGTTAAAGGTGAATTAATCGCGTTATTAATTGCTACTAGCTTGCTTATTCTTTCTTGCTTCTTACTCATATTATTTAATCCTGTTTAGTTATTTAGTTATTAGATACGTTTGTTATTACATACCGCGTTTTGCTGGTACTGGATTCAATCTATTTTCCTCTTCATGTTGCATTCTTGCTACTTGCTCAACATTCAACGGTATAAACTTGCCGTTAATTTTTTCCATGTAAACTGTGCCGTTACCATCACTGTGACGATCTTTAGCTATAATCAATTCAGTTACTCCTTTTAGTAAAGTTTCAGGCTCTAACACCTCTTGACGATGCACAAACATAATTAAATCAGCATCAGCTTCAATACAGCTCGAGTCTTTCAGGTTTGACATGTTCGGTCGCATTGGTGCTTTGTACCGGTTAGCCTGAACACATAAAATAATTGGCACCTTAACTTCCTTGGCCAACTCTTTTAAGTCGCGGGTAATGTTTCCGATAGCAATATCATGGCGATCTGCTTTTCCTAATTTCATCAAGCCCAGGTAATCAATAAAAATTGCTGATAAGTCAGGATTCTTTAATTTATGACGGCGAACTTTTGCGCGTATTTGGCCAACTGATTGCTTTGGCTGGTCGGTAATATGTATGCCAGATGTTCTTAAGCTTGTTAATGCTACCTCAACCCTTCCAAAAGCTTGTGCGTCAAGTCTAGCCGCCCTTAACTCTTTAGCTGGAACATTGCCAACACCTGACACGAAACGCTCATACAGTTCAATCTCTGACATTTCCATAGAGAAGAACATTACATTTTTCTTTTGATCAACTCCGATGTTAGCCGCTAATGTTTGACAGAATAAGGTCTTACCCATTGAAGGTGCTCCGGCCACAATAACCAAATACTCTTCACCAATTCCGTTAATTCTTTCATCGAGTTCATCAATGCCCGTTGATAATCCAGCGCAAGCTCCACCCTGTTTCATGCGTTCATCTAATCTATCTAACCAATCACCCTCTACTGTGTTTATATGCCTTAATTCTGCTCCTGACGAACTCACAGCGGCATCTTTAAGCTCGTTATCAATTATCTCTGTAATCTCTACCGGTTCCGCGCCTTGGTTTATCATGTCGGAAGCATCGACAAGTATCTTGGCTAGCTTACGAAGTTGTGAACACTTTTTAACAATGGCCACGTATGCAGGTAGATTATAATTACCGGTAGTGTTTTTATTCATGTCGGCCAAGTAAACAAAGCCACCGTATTGATCACTCTTCTTTGAAAGATTGTTATCCAGTGTAATTAGGTCAATACTTTCCTTATTTTCACTCATTGTTTTAATCTCGTTAAAGATTAACCGGTGAGCCATACCAAAGAAATCATCATCACAAAGACTATCAATTGTTTCCCTGCTGTTTGAATGAGTTGGATCTTTAATTAGTGCGCCAAGTATTTGTTGTTCAACTTCTGTATTTTTTGGCGGTTCGTTAATTATCATATTGTCCCTCGACTATTTTTAGTAATTTGCTTTTAGTTATTACAAAATCAAAATCCATTGTCCAATCTGATTTCTCTGTTCTGCCCATTAGCCAATCCGACTTAGCTGCATGTACAAAATATTCAGACCATGTTTGCAATAAGGTAAAATCAAACCTAGTAGATTTCATTTCATTTATACAGCCATTAATTGCTGCTTTTCTTTTGTCGGATAATTTTATAGGTACCGGTAATTTATTTTCAAACATATCTCCCCACTTGTCGAAGACGAGTTTGCATATATCTTCTTTCTTCTTAGGTTCTTTAGTTATTAAGTTCTTATCTGTTGCGATTTCATTGTCAACAGGTTGCGATTTCAAAGTTACTTTGTTGCTAACTGGCTTGTCACTAACCTGATGTGAATCATACGCAACCACAGTAATGACGGTGCTTCTAGCTTGCGATTTACTTGCTAACTCATTTGTCGAAACAAGCTTCTTTAATGACGTTCTAATTTTACTTACTGATAAACCGGTTTCTCTGGCCAGCGTATCAACGGACGTTAAAAACTGCCCTCTTTTTATTTTGTGGCCACGCCATTCAGTATCGGCATGGTTGGCTCTTAATAGGCAATGCAGAAACAAACATTTAGTATTTGAATCGTCATACCATTCCCATTCTAAGAACTGGCGATGTAGTTTTATCCAGCCTGTACTCATGTTATAATTACCTTGTTGCTACAAATTAAGCTCTTTTGGACGGGAGCTTTTTTTATGTTCGTTATTTAGACCGAGCATCATTAATCAAAACCAAGTCAATAGCCTTATCAACGTCCCTTGCTGCCATAGCATTAATCTGCATCAAACCTAAACGCATAGCTGCTCTAGCCACCTTACTTGACAGTAAACCAACAACCTCCGAAGTATCTTTAATTCTTAATGATTGAGTTTCGCTAAACTTAACACCTAATGTTTTCATATATGTTCGCCTTTTATTTAAGTTGACTGAATTATTACATACCTATCTATATACGTCAATATTTTATTGTATGTAAATTATTATGTAATTATCATTGACACATTAAGCCACTGTGCTATTGTTGTTGCAGATAACTAACCAACCAAACGGAAATAATTATGAATTGCAATAACTGTAACACCCATAAAGCAGTGGCTCGATGTGAGGATTTTTGTAACGTGTGTGAATACGATTATTACGAAGTTCTTAATAGGATTTTTCGTCAGGCATATAAAGGCGTAAACCCTAAACAGTTTATAGCTGATGAAATAATGAGAGAGTTTAACAATCAATAGCAACTATAGAGATATAAATTATGAACACTACAATAGAGCAATCAAACGAGTTAAAGGGTAAAGCATAATGTTAAATCTAGCAGCGTTTTATAAAATACATCAAACCCCTGATTTACCTACCAAGCCCGTAGAGGCCAAACCTAAAGAGGTTAAACCCGAAGGTGACAGATATATGGATAGAGTATATAAAAGCCGTAACGGTGTAATGAAAGCTCTCCAGGATAATAAATCAATATGCGCTTCTGAAATTGGCGCGCTTACTGGTGTTAGTCATAGCGGTATTCGATACATATTAAGTAAATTCAGGGAGCGAGGTTTGATTAAATCTAAGCAGGTTAAGGTAGGAATTAAAAAGCCTATTACTTATTACAGTTTATTGGAGTTAGCATGTTAACGCTTAGGGAGAAGCACGAGTATGAACAGGAGATAGCTCAACTTACAAAAAAAGTTAGATTACTAACTGCAAATAATAGCAAATGGAAGAAAAAATACCACGATGTAAAAGGCGTCAAACCCAATTTGCGAAATAGCAGAACCAGCAGGGCAGAGGTATTTGTTAAGTCTTGGATTGCTGGAGATAAATCATTGACGTTTAGGCAGATTGCAGGGCTTTGCTTTATCAGTATAGAAACGGTTAAGAATATATCTTATAAATTAAGGCATAAATTAGTTTGACTTGTTACCGAGTTGCGTTACACTGTAATTAATTAATCAGATGGAGAGAGTTGTGAATACACATAAAATTAAAGAGCTTAAATTGTCAGAAGGTTCAATACTTGTTCGTAGAAATGGTTACGGGTTTGACAAGCAGTCTCCGGTAGATAAAAGCTGGAGTGTTTTGTTTTTATCAGGCTTAACTTTTATCGAGAGTAACCGCTTAAACGAATTGTTTGACGGCTGTAAATAATGGCAATAAAAGAATTTACCTGCGCTTGTGGTTGTGGCAAGAAACGTCATGGCAGCAAGCGAGCAATGTTTTTTAATAGCGCGTGTAAGATGCGTAAACGTCGAGCAGATGAAAAGGAACTTAACAATGCGACATGATGATATAGACGAAGAGAAGTTTGAGCGGTTCGTAGTGCGAGTTTGTTTGATTGTTTTAGTGTGTGTTTTTATTTATGGGTTACTTAAGTGAAAGACGTTCAATTAAGCATTACCACAATTAAAGATGTAGTAAAGCGAATGTATGCGTTATTCACAAGCGACCCTAAAGCCAAATTTAGGCTTACATTAACCAAGTGGAGCAGTAAGCGCAGTATACCAGCTAACAAGGCTTATCAAGCTTGGTACCCTTTAATGGCTGACCAGTTAGCTATGACGATACCGGAGTGTACTTGCTACGTTAAATTAAACTTTGGGTTACCTATACTGCTATCAGATGAGTATTTAAACGACCTAATAGGTGACTCACTGCGCGATAAGGGGTTTTTTGAGCTAAGCTATGAGGCTAGGATTAATCACATGGTTAAGATGCCGGTAACAAGGTTATTTGATACACCGATGCACAAGAGGCTTAGAGATGATTTACAAAATCATTTCGGGGCAATGGGTTTAAATTTGGATTACAGAAAATAATTTATATAGGTAAGGAGAGTTAAAATGAATATTGATTGCCCTCATTGTGAAAAGAATATTGATTTAGATAATTTTGATTTATCTGGTTTTGCTTGTGACAGTGTAGAAATTGACTGTCCTGAATGTGAAGAGCCTTTTAATGTTGGCTGGTATGCTACGGCAGAATTAAGATGATTAGCATAACGCCCAACATGAAGCACTATACAAAGTGCTTCCTTGGTTTTGTTATTGCAGGGTTAGCGATGGGTAATACTTATTTTTATATAGTGAGGGTTTTTGGTCATGGGTGAAGATTGGAGGAATATTTTTGTGGGTTTTGGCTGGGGCGTAATGATTACTTGTGCTTTTTTTGCTTACACTGATTATTCAGCAGAAAGTAACGCGACTGAGTACAAAGAAAAATCATTGCTTGAGCTGCAAATAGAATATAAAAAGCTTGAGATTGAATCACTAAAGCGGGGCGATAATGATTGATTTAATGGTTTATTGGACCGCTATATTATGTATAGCGATTGTGATTTGTATGACAAGAGAGTTAATTGATAGTTGGAGTAACCCCGATGAAGTGTAAAATATGTAAGGATAAATTCGAGCCTAAGTATTTCCTGCAAAAGGCTTGCTTTGATCCGAAGTGTTTAGCTGAATATGCAAAACTCGAAAGGGAAAAGAAGTCTGATAAAAAGGCAGTTATTCGAAAGCGTGAATTTAAGGATAACGACAAAACACTTAGGGCTAAAGTTGCTCAGCAAGTATTTAATACTTTTATTCGTGCGAGAGATAAAGATGTAGGTTGTGTTAGTTGCGATAAAACTAAAGATTGGACTGGCCAATGGCACGCTGGGCACTTCTATACTACCAAGGCGCGACCGGATGTACGCTTTAATGAGGATAACTGCCATAAGCAATGCAGTATATGCAACAATCACTTATCCGGCAATATAGGCGAGTACAGGCCGGTTATAATTGAACGCATAGGGCAAGAAAGGTTTTTAGCATTGAGCCTGAATAAGGTTAGGCGATATACCTGCGCAGAACTCAAGGAGATCGAACTCTGCTACAGGTTGAAGTTGAAAGAATTAATAGCGCTTACATAATTAAATAAAGGAATTAAAATGAAAGTAACCAAATCAGGAATGAAAACAATCACGGTAGGTGAGTTTATTGACATATTAAGAAAATACCCTGAAGATTTACCTGTACTTACTACGTGGGAAGGGGTTTGCGTGGCAATTGGCAAGGGTGATTTTAGTGTTGATTTTAATGATTACGAAAATGATAATTTTTTATTTATTGATGCAGACCAGAAATATTAAAAAACGCGCTTACCATCGAGTAAGCGCGTTAACCCTATCTAAATATAATACCATCCTGTGTAACTGCGTTAACGGCTGTGCTTGCTTGACCTGTACCGCCAACATTACTAACTATACTGCCACCTGCTATCGTTACAGAATTACCGGCGGTCGTCCTGGTTGTGTTAGCGTTGTTAGCGTAAACATGTGAGCTTTCTAGTGCGTTTATTGCCATGACAGTAGAGGATAAATTAGCGTTAGGGCACTTAATAACAGAACCCCTTCTTGCAAATATTGCATCATTACCACAGCCTGAAATATCTGCAAATGATACGTTAACTTCTCCCGCGATTGTTGAGAATATTCCGTAACTTGAGCAGTTGCTAAGGTCTATATTGCTACCTCTTAACTCTGAATCAGATATACTCGCACCTATTACTGAGCCGGAGAAATCACCGGCAGTCGCGTCAATAATACCGCCTGCTTCAATCAATAGACCCTCTTGAGTACATCCTACGCCAGCAACTCCTTGTGCTTTTATCTCGCCGCCTTCCTGCGCCCATAATGCCCTTTGAGGTGCTATAGCTATTATTCTAGATGTACTGATATCAACATACCCATTAGTCGTACACGTTACCACCGCAAAACAATTAACAGGTACGGAGTGATCAAGGTTGTGTTCAAACACTGATATTTTAGAGGATTGTTCACAGTAAATAACAGAGAGCGTTGTTGCATCAATAGTTCGTTCTGCTTCAGTGAATAAGCCTGTATTACCGGATATTGTTATTGTTGAATTGCCTGAAGCCCTTAAATTAGCGGTTGGCGTGGATATGCTGTTTATTATCTGACAGCCGCCCGTTATTTCAATTACTGAGTTAGACTCAACATTTAATGCTCGACCTGTGCCGCCATTAGCTTTTACTAAGTTACGCCCAGTTAGATGCGAGTTATGGCGAATATGAATTCCATGCTCTAGAAATCCAGAAACATCTAAATCCATAACGTTAGCGCGACTTCTATAAGATAGGTAGCAACCCCACCAAGCATTAAGGATGCCAACACCAAAATTAAAATAAATAGATCCGTTATCTCGACACACGATTCCGTTTCTTCCGTTAGCGGCACCGCTTGAGTCGATACTAAACACGACAGCGTTAAGTGTGGGGAATACGCCGTTGCTAATGCCGAACAAAGGCTTTGACTCTAGCAACCCGCGAGATACGAATTCCCTAGTCATTGAGCTTCTAATTACTGTTGTTACCGCATCAGCTGCCGTAATCCAGATGTAGCCTAAATCAACGTTTGATAAAAGTAATTGCTCTTGCATTACAAAGCCAGCGGATAAGGTTACGTTTATGTTTGTATCTTCGCGCGATCCTATTTCATTAGGGTTAACCATATATGTTGGTTTGATGTTGGATAGGTGGTTAATCGCTTCGTTTAGTGTTACGAATTGCGACGATGCACCAACAGTTACGTTAAATGTTCTAACATAAGAGCCAGATATACCAACCCACACACCACCACCAACATTTTCAGGGAGTAAGAATCCAGCAGATGAAACTGGCCCTGTGTGAGTAGGGTCGATTATACTTACACCGTTATGCATGGCCTTATCTTTGCCGGTGTCGTAAATGTAAGTTATTACGCCGCCATCCCCTATGGCTTCATAGGCTTTTGTCGCTCCTATTTTTCCATTGGGAAAGCTATCAGTACTAGTTAAAATAGCCTCAACATCATCAAACTCATAAGCTTGTGATAGGTCGTTGATTAAAATCGGCGTTGTTGGTATCTCTGCAATTTCAACTTTTACTAACTTTTCTTCGTTCGCTGTGCCTTCACTGATTATAATGTCATAAATATCATCAGCCGCCTTAAAGGAATAATTACCATTCGAATCAGCCGTTAAAGGGTTTCCAGTAGCGACATCATCAAGATCATAAATAACAGATAATGATTGAGAGCTATTAATCCTTACTGTAACTAGTGCACCACTAGCTGCGTTTCCTGTTGTTGGATCGTCAAATTTCAACCCCGCCGTATTATGATATGCTTTCATTAGTGATCACCTGAGTTGTTAATGTTAAGGTTATACTGTATTATACAGGATATAGTAATATTTTTTAAGGTAGCTAAAATGACAAAAAAAACAATTTTATTTGGTGTTGGTATTAATGACTCTCTCACACCTATAAAGAGTAGAAACCCTAAATGGGTTTGCCCTTACTATTCAAGGTGGGCACACATGATTAAGCGCTGTTATTCTGACTGCTTTCATAAAACAAGCCCTACGTATAAAGACTGTTATGTTTGTGATGACTGGCTGTATTTCTCTAGCTTTAAGTTATGGATGCAAAAACAAGATTGGCAAGATAAACAGCTGGATAAAGATATAATAAACCCTTTAAACAAGATGTATTCACCAGAAACTTGCGCGTTTGTTTCGCCTTCTGAAAATCATATACTATGTGATGCTAAAAGCATAAGAGGCAAATACCCTAAAGGCGTTTGTTACCACAATCAAAACAACAACTTCTTAGCCTACATAACAATAAAGAATAAAAGGGTAAATCTAGGCTCACATAAAACAATAGAGCTTGCTGTTACTGCATATAGACAAGCAAAAAAACAAGCTTTAATTATTGCATCAAAAGAAGCTATTGACCCGCGCGTAGCAAAAGGGTTTTTACTACACGCGGCGATTTACTAAGGATGATTACCTTGGCCGTTTATGTATCTTGAGGGAGTGTCCCCGAATAGGTTTACCGTTGCGCCTGAATCGATTATACCAGAACCAGCGAGTGCTACTGTAGTATCTTGCCCCCAGTCACCACCATCATCAGCAGTAGGTGATTGAGCTATGCTATTAGATGCACCTCCGTTGCCAATTATATCACCGTTACTTGCTGAGCCGCCATCAACAGCAGTTTTTGCCCCGCTTTCACTGAATGCCGAGCCGGTTGTACCACCTATGCCAGCATTTCTACCAGCACCACCGCCGCCAGCGTTACCGCCATAACCTATTGATGCTGCACCGCCAGCTTGATTTGAGTCAGTACCTTTACCGCCAGCACCAGGAGCGCGAATGTAACCATCAGCGACAGGAAAAGCAGTACTAGTAGTTGCACCACTGAAATAAATATCAGTGTCAACGCCTTGAGCATCATATACAATACCGCCATTACCGCCGTTACCGCTTGATTGTACGCTTTCCCATGTACCAGACTCATTAGAGAATAATATACCCTCACCAGCGCCACCTATACCACCGGACGCTTGACCGTCAAAACCGTTTACCATGATGATAGTAAGTTTAGAGCCAGCAACAAATGGCCCTGCACTTATCGAAACATCACCGAAAGAATACGAGCCATCAAATACAAATGTTAGGTCGATTGGCTGAGAAGGTGCGCCGGCAAGGATGTATAAATTAACAGAGCCTAACGGTTCATTTAGAACTATTTCAGTGCCGCTATCAAACGCTGCTTCATAAGTTAGCGCTTTTACTTCGTATGTTCTGCCGCCTTTATACTTAGGGTTTATTCTTGTTATTTGCGCCCTAATGTTTCCAGATGGCAAGCCGAAAATACCTTGGTCAACAGTAGTCGCTAAATCAACAACATCACCTGTCTTAAATGTTAGATATTTTTCATCGGTTATAAACGAGCGTTCAAAAGGTGTGAACTTAAACCGGCTAACATATCGCTGTGTTAATAAATCAGCAGCATCTTTACTTAGTAAAAAGTTATTATTAAATAATTTATCTTTATGCTTAACAAATAATGCAGGACTGATTAGTACAGGGTCAGAAAATTGCGAGCCTTTATTGAAACTTGAGGTATCATCAGAATCAGCTAGGTTATCTTTATCATAAATAACTAATGCTCTAGTGGCCCTCATAGCCTCCTTTGCCATCTTCTTTATAGAGTAGGCGTTTATCTCTTTACCTTCAGTGAGTACTGCTTCTGATTGCTTCCAAACACTAATAGCTGATAACCTTGTTTTATTCTCAGTTACAGAGAACCATAAGTCCATTAAGAAGCCTGTCAGGATGCGGTTAATAACATCATTAACGCTTTCCGACTCACTATGTAATGTGTTTATTTTATCGTTTGCGTGCCATTCTGCGACCTCTGCCGCCCACTCTGCTACTGGTATTAGTCCGACAGGGAAGTCAGACTCGACTAGTATTTTTGTTATTAGTGAATCAATAGTTTCATCATCTGATAAATCACATATAAATACTTCATCGCCAGCGCTATGATCATCAGCTATAGTTCTTGTTAATAATACACCCGATACAGGCGCGAATATTTTAGAGCCTCTAGGCTCAATGTTTAGTGTTGCTGTATTTGTTAGGTTATTTGATACGCTGATTATCTCAAGGTACTCATCACCGATACGAACAGCGAAAGCGCTAGACCAATCGACGAATTCATCAACAGGAATAGCCACTACTGCATCATCAATGTCTTGACGTAAAAAACCACCCTGAGTAATGGGCCAGGACTTCTCGCCAAGGTTAACTAATGATAAAACATCTTTGCACGCTAAACTCCATGTACCATTTTTATTTAATGACATAGTGTCAGTTAAATAACTTCGAGTTTGTGCACCGTTAACTAAATCTATACTCCCATCCGCTTGCACTCGATAAAGCTTTAACCTGCAATTTTTATTCTCGAATATTTGCCTAGCAGATAACTTACCTAGATAAGTACCTTGTAATTTTACTGTATCAGTTACACCAGGAGCGCCAATATTTGGATCTTGCTTTGTAACATCAGATAACACCAAAGACAAAGACGACCTACTTGATAGTCCGTCACCCGGCTTCAACTCTGTTGATGTTTCTTTTATTGATTTGATTAATCGGTAAATAGGTTCGCCATTTATAGAGGGTAAAGTAGGGGCGTTTTCATTTGTGAAATAATAAGTTTTATATTCGCCAGACCATACTTGGTCGCACGTTAAAGGTGTGCCAGTACCATTTACAGCACCAAGAGTACAGGCGCCGGTAATTACAGGCAAGTCAATTTCCAGCACCTCAAAATGATGTTGATTTCTTATGCCCTGCGTAGCTTCAAAAGTTGCCATTTATAATCCGTTAAACACTGTGAATTTAAGTTTGATCATATCGAGCGCCCTTGTTTGTGAGTGAGCGTTAGTATCAAACATAGGGTCGAAACAAATGTAGCTTGATTCAGGCTTGCTGCCAACCTCCTTGATAAAGAAAGGTTCATCAAAGGCAAAATCAATAAATGTTTGCCATGCTCCTTCAGCAAAAGATACAACCTCGTTAGGTAATGACAACGTACCTTTTAACGATTTCTTTTGTGTTAATGATGATACTGGTCCTACTTGCAAGTTAGTGGTTGTGCGTTGAACTTGATGGCGGTTTAACCAGTTACGTTTATAACCAGCTTGCTCACCAGTTAAAATAGTCAAGTGAGTACCTGCGGCAATATAGCTTACAGTCATTTGAAAATTGTTCGGCACAGTAACAAATTTAACTATCAAGTCTTGGAATGTTTGAGCGGGAAAAGTAAACATTACGTTATTATTTCTCGCTAACACTACGCTATCAATTAAAGTCGCACCGTTGTATAACTCGATGGTTGCCTGTGTTGGTGTTGCTGCTGTATGGCCTGATATCGCCACATAGCTAATATTAGTTTGAGCGCCATAGCTAACAGCAAAATGAGCAACAGAAGTTCCACACGTATAATTTAATGAATGGTCAGGATCGGATATATTCGCCGGCACTTCATTAGTGCCGGCATCTGTTATCGTTGGCACTTGGTTAATTAACACGTTAGTGGTTGAGATTGATAGTCCGTCAGCTAGCGGTGAACCTGATACATTCGTAATTATTGTCATTATGCGTTACCTGTTATTTGTGCATTCTTGAGCCAGTTAGCAACTGCTGCGCCTATTTCATCACCATCAGGTACGGTTATATTTAATAATTGTGAGCCGCTAGCACTTGCATCGGTAAAGTCTAGGCTTGATGTTTCTTGCTGAAAGTCTGCATCTCTTGATTGTACAGGTGGCGCAGAGCTAACAGATGGAACACTACCTCCACCTTTTGACGCTCCTAGTATAGCCGCAATCTGAGCAGCGCCCATGACGCCAGTAAGAGCAGCGCCAGCATAATCCTGTGATGCTAGAGCCTTTGTGACGCCTTGAGCGGTATTCATTAACGCGATACCTGCCGCTACGCCTTTGTTATCTTCGAATATAAATGCAGCTAACGCCATTGAGTCACGTGCGAATTGCGCCTCCCTATCAGCATCTTGTTTAGCATTCTTCTCTTCAGTCTTGCTAAGTTTTCTTTTATCTTTATCGAGCTTTGATGCTGCTTTACGTGCTGCCGCCTCTTCTTTTTTAAGTGCTTCAGCTTCTTTATCTCTAGCCTTTTGTTTTATTGCAGCGGTATTTTCTTCGAACTCTTGAAGTAATTGAAGTTTTAACTCGTCACGTTCAGCAATGTTTTCTATCTCAACATCAAATAGCGCGTTTTCCTCATCGAATTTTTTTAATAGCAATTCTTGCTCAGTTTTAAATCTATCCTTAATAGCCTCAATTTCGCGGTTGATTTTCTTTATTGTTGGATTGTCTTCATCATCACCACCTGAACTAATAGCACTATCCTCGTCAGCGATAGTTGGTATAACTAAGTCCTTGCCTATGCTTTCTGCGCCCTTTTTAACGTCTTCCTTTAACTTGTTAATAACATCAGTTGTTAATTTTGCGCGCTCTTGTAATACGCCTGTTAATGTATCAGTACCGTTAACCATATCAGTAACGGCTGCTTGTGATATTTCAAGGATATTACCCCAGCCAGTAGCGATCAAACTAAACACGTTCCCGGTAGTAACTAAAAACTCAGTGGTAACTTTTATCGCTCTTGCTATTTCCTCTGCATAATCAGCAACAGCTTGCCTTGATTCGCCGCTAAGTTTCGCTGTCATCTTGTCGAATTCAATGCCAACAGCAGTTATTTTATTTATATCTTCTTGAGTTAATGCCACATTCATGGCGTCAAAGTCATCAGTTAATGCCTTTAACGCAGAAGAGCCGTCTTTCAATAAAGGGATTAAATCAGTGGTATCGGATGCCATACCTTCAAGGGCAAAAGACATTTGACCGGCAGAAATTCCACCTTCCTCCATGCGCCTAACCATTTCCTGAAGAACATCTGTCCCGCTCATTTCTTCAAAATCTTTTGCTAGCGCTCTTGCCTCAACACCAGTTAGCCCCATTACATCAGCGAAGTCTTGAAATCCGCCACCGCCCGTAGCAATAAATTCAGATACTTTCTCGTTTGTATCTTTACCAATGTCACCAAGCTTTTCGAGTGACACGCCAACAGTATTTGCAGCAAAAGCCCATGCTTGCATCTTCTCGATGTTTTCGCCGTTTCGCTTTGTGGCAATAGTTAATTCTTTGGCGTATTGAACAGTTTCAGTGATGAGGGCAGCAGCAGCAACGGCAGCAGCAGTTAACGCAACGGCAGCGCCCTTAGCTACACTAGTAAACTTACTAAGCTTGCCGTCAGTCTTTGTGGTAGTGCCGCCTAACTTATCTAACTTGTTATCTGTATCGGTTAATGCGGTATCTAGCTGTGCGGTATCAGCACTTAACTGAACGATTAATTTTTCTGTAGCCATTCGTTAGAAGCCCCGTTGAGTTTTCTTTGAAAATTAAGCTTTATAGATAGGTCTATAGTGCTACTTGTTTCCTGGTCAGTTAAGTGCATCAGTTCAACAAAGTCTAGTTTCCACGCTTCGGACGGCTGTATTTTTAATTCATTTACTGCATGCTTAAACCAATGCCAGTAATCAAATTTAAAAGTTTCACCTTTGCTCGGAATTAATCCGATGTATCCTTTTTTTTTACGTGTAAATTATCATTAATGTACTTATTAACCTGCATAGCAAGGCCGACAATAACCAAAGGCCAAGGCTCGCTTAGATCGTCATCGCGACTTGATTGAACCCAAGAGACACGAAAGGTTGCATCCTGAAACTCTTCAAGAGGTACTCGGCTTTCTGTGTCTGTGATTGATGCAAATAAATGACAACCAACCTCTCTAGGGTATAGCTTACTTAATTGAGTTAGCCTATCCAATATAGAGGCGTCTTTTAATTCCGTAAATGTATTAATGTAATCCATTAGTACAGGATGGAGATCAAGACCTGTTGCATCAGTAAAGCGCTTGCATACAGCAAGCGACATACCGAAAGGATAAACTTCATACCCTAGTTTAAATTCCATTATGTTACCGCTGGCGTGTGTGTAACAGGGCCAGATGAATTGAATGAAATAGTTGAAGTAACAGCGGTCCCCATACCAAGAGCATCAGTTAAGCCAGTAGGAAAGAAAGTACCAGTAAATGACTCGTCTGTCGTAGCGCTTGACACATAGGTCAAGGTGTAAGTGTCAGATGCTCCGTTTAGTATATCCGTACGAACCGATCTAAATTGTGTATCATCATTATAAATGAAGTCGCCAGAAAATACGTGTTGCTTGGTTGCGTTTTCACCTTCTAAATACGTTACAGAATCACCGTTTGATTTATTTGATGTTTCAATTAGTGTGCCACCGTAGGTGTGAGTTAATGAACCCTGACCTACAATTTCACCTGTTCCGTTTTGAACTATACACGCTGTGCCGTTAATTTCGCCTGAACTAGCCATGATATTACCTCGTTGAGAATGTTAAATAATTAATTGATATGTCGCGCTGATACCAAGCTTCGCTCTCGCTACCAGTATTAACGGTGCTTTCTAAAGATTGTACCGTCTGTGTAGTATACACCATTTGGGTATTGTATTTAAACGCTGATATTAATTCATCTATTGCTTGTAATTGAACCTCATCAAACTTATTGCTATTCAATGCCACAAATACACTAACCTGAAATATACCGCGCTGCTCATCACCTGATCCCACTGTCTTTCCCATGCTTTCAGTTGATGCAGGAATAAAGTAAGCAGCAAGCCATAATGATTTATTAGCAGGATTAAACTTATAGTTTTCAAAAGCTACATCATCACTAGTTAAGCCGGTTGGCAAGTTGTTAAGTAGGTGAGTAGTCATGGCTCTTTTAGTTTGAAAGTAACTCATAATGACCTTATTTTATTTTGCATTTTAATGACTGTTTTTCTTACCCAGCCACCAGGGGCTTGTTTACTAAACCCGTTAATTGATAATATCTCAAAGCTTTTTGAGCGTTTAATGTAAGAGCCGTTTTCAACTGGTGAAGGAAAGCCACCGTATTCAAGTACACCGATGTAAGGCAAATTATTAGTAAAGAATATTTTATTGTTCAATACATCTTTAGGCATTTTAGCCGCTTGGCTTAATGAACCACCACCGCCGACACTAGTACTAGTTGTGATTTTATTTGATGGTGCGCCCACTGATAAAAACCAGTTGTTTCTTGCTCTGCCTGAATCGGCTGGCGTACCTTGAACAATAGCACTTAGTCCAGCCAAATAAACACCTCGCAGATTATCATTAGTTACATTGACTAAATCGTCTATAGCTAAATCTAAATTAACGCGACCTATAAGCGGCATTATTTAACCCTTACCTGTGGCATGTAAACAAGTACATCACTTGTAGGTGCTGATTGCCCTAAATCGATTACAGTGTATCTGGTAGAGCCTTGCTCGATAGTATCACCAACTTCTATAATGACAGTGTTATCTGTTACCAATTGCCTATCACCCGCAACAATGTTACCGCCTATTAAGCTTTGATTGTACTCTTTGAATATAGCGTTAACTAATTCAACTAATGACTCTGTAATGTTAGGAGGGTTAAATACTGGATCGTTGCCGCCAGTGTTAACCATCTTAATTAAGAATACTTTCTCGCTAGATGCTGAGCCAGTTTTAGCGATAGCCTTAGCTAAGCCCTTTTTAATTTTAGCTTGTATATTAGCGCTACCCATTGTCGTCAACCTTATTGTTTAATTCAGCCCATACTATTAATTTAGTTCTTAACGGCTCTTCAATGCAATCGCTATCATCATCAAGCATTGTTAATAAATCAGCAATAGGTTTTGTATCTGTAACTCTAATATCAAGCGTTAGCTTAGCCATTAACCTAAAAACCCCATGTTATCACGACTCAAACCACCACCTAAACCGGCGTTAGTGTAAGGCGTTAATGTTCTTGATACTGCTGGCATTTGTGCAAGTGTTGGTGTGTTAGAGTTGGCCTGATAAGTTTCAGCGTAAACACCTACTACCGTAAAGCTTGCTAAGTCTGCATCTGTTTTAACTGCGTTAGTATCAACACCATCTTTAATAGAGAAAGCCGCTAACATTTGAGCGTTTTTAAAGTCTTTCGGGATAGCGTCATTAGATATTGATTTATTGTATGCCACCATACCATTACGAGGTAACACTCCTGTTTGAATAGCGGGGTCAACTCTAAAGCCTTGTAAGCGCTGTTCATACGTCATATTGATAAAGTCGTAAGCATTAGCTAAGTTAGCTTCTCTATCTGGCTGTGTTGCTGGTACTGAGTAACCTTTTAGTTTAGCAAAGGCTTTGTATTCAGCATCAGTTACCCATGAATTAGCATTAGCAACCACTGAGCCATCTTCGATAATTAACTGCGTACCGATAGCTACAACTATTTGCTCACTGTTCGATAGCTCCCTTGATGTAATGTCAGTGCCTAATACACTGCCAGCATCAAAATATGTAACAGTGCTGAAAACCTTTCCCACTTCCCCTGTCGATGAAAGGTTTAATGATAACTCTGTAGCAGATGAAACTATTACTATGAGCGGGTCATTAATTAACGAGTATGACTCAGCACCGAATTGGACTTGTATGTCAGTTGCGAGCGTTAAATCAATACCGCCGAATACATAGACGACTAAATTATCTTTATTTGCAATAACTAAATTTTGCATTTGAGTAACCTTAATTATTTGATAGCTCAAGTTTAACACAATAGTTTAGTTTGTTAAATGCAGGCAATAAGTATCATTAGAAGCGTTAGTCATGGATGAGGCACTAAGCTAGCTTGAGAGTTAAACAGTATATATAAGTATCAACTACCATTTCATATCCTTATTGGCTGACCAAACCATATTACCATGACAAAACGTTGTTTATCCGCGCTTCTAAACGTCTATATATACTGAGTTATTCGATATTTGCTAATTATAATCGTTAGCTTGATTAAGGTTTTTTACGATAACCGAGAAAATTCGGCAGTATGAAGATGCTTGAAAGGTCGTATATCTAGTCTGACTCTAGCGGAATCTGGTTAACTGGTCATAATCAGTTTGGGTTAGATTCATATACAAAAAAGGATACTTAGAAAATATGTAACCCCGTTTGGCGGAGGGTGTAACTTGATAGAATAACCCATCGAAATTACATATATTCTAAATACCCTATACCAAGTTAACTTTTCAAACAGCCGCCAAGCTGCAAGTTAATTATATCACCGTTCACTGCTAAACAAAAATAAATCATTCTTTCGTACATTAATGATTGACAGTATTCGTACAGTTTAGTATTATTACTTCAACAACAACGCAGCAGGAGAGTAAAAATGGAAGCTAAGTATTTATCAGATGGGCGCAAGGTAGTAGTCATTGGTCAGTTGAATAACATTGAAAGTATAGTTCAAGAGGTGTTTGTTAGTGATAGCGGAGATCAAATCCCTAGCGGTGAAAAGTTTACCACTAAAAATCTGCATGACGAGCCAGTAAAATCATGGAAAGAGCGAGAAGCCGTAAAGGTTGATCTTATGTATGACAGAAAAACGGACGAGCTGAACGCTATAAAGCATGAGATAAGAACTATGCAAAGTAAGAGGTCTTCACATGCCAAGATAATAGCATCTAACTTGCGTCAAATTAAGGAGCTGGAAAGCATGGATGTTGGCATTTTGGCTGACGTTATGGCTAGAAATATAAAATGGGTTTGCTCTGTCTCGTGGGCATGGGAAAAGGTAATGACCTTTGATGAGTTTATTGAGATAAGAAGCGCTTATGACGAAGGGGTTAAGTTAATTAGCGTGCATGCAAGAAACGATAATACACTTATGTACAAGGTTGGCTCTTACTCTGACGGGTCGGGCGGCGAAAGTGAATACAAATTCTTTACGTGTGAAGATAAATTAAAGGATTTTTTACTTAGCAAATACAAAAGCGATACTGAAAAAGGATACATGACCGTTGAAAAGTTTGATTCTATAAAAGGTTTTTTAAAGCTTCCTAATAGCGAAAGAAAAGCCCTTTTGTTGATAGAAATAGACAAAGCTAACGAGGTATATAAAAAAGAACTAGCAAGAATAACCAAACAGAGAGATAAAACCTTAAACATGAAAAAGGTGAAGCAATGAAACTAAATGATTATATAGCAGAGCAACACAGCGGCAATACAAGCGCCTTTGCACGTTCACAACACGTTAGCGAGTCACAAGCTAGAAGATGGCTCAAACGTAACTGTGTGGTGATAGATGGCGCGGTATATTGTGAAGTATCAAAGCAAGTTAAAAAGGAGCAGACCAATGACAAACCCTAACAATGAACATGAAGCACGTAGAGCATTAGACATCCACCTTAACAGCAACGGTTCATTCTGGTTTAAAGTTTGGATAGTGTCAATTGTAGCTATATCTCTATCGTTGTTGATTGGGAATATTCCATGGATAAGCTAATCACATTGAAGATAACTAAAGCACGATGCCACATGTTAACGCAGATGCTAAAGAAAGATGCTCACATAGCATTGAAGAATTACATTTACAGAGAGATGCATAAGGAGAAGAATGATGGATAAATTTGATTTAGAAAAAGCGTTAGCGGGTGAAAAGGTTGTAAATAAAAAAGGTGAGGTTGCAGGAAAGGTTGTTGACTTCGGTGATTTTGATGATGGGTACTCGTTAAGGGTTCTTATTGGTGGTGAGGTTGGTGAGTTCACAAGAGCGGGTACATACTTCTCTAATGATGATGTTAGTGATAAAGACCTATTCATGGCACCTAAAAAGCTTAGCGGGTTTGTTAATGTTTATCGTGATGTATCACCGTCATACCACAACACAAAGATTCAAGCTAATACTACTGATAATTGGCCGACAGCTCATCGTGTCGCGCTAATCGACCTATCACAATTCGAACAGGGGCACGGGTTATGAATGATGAACAAAAGGCACGTAAAGCATTAGACGATCATCTTGCAGGTAGTAACGCATTCTGGGGTAAAGTAATCATAGGTGCATTGATAGTTATAGCGGTTTGCATAATTACAATGCCAACGGTTTAGGAGAGTAAAAAAGAAGGGGCATATATAAATATGACCCCTTTAACTTATGTTCTAATTATTATTATGGTGCTGGTATTAATCTTTCAACTCGCATTACAGCACACGGAACATTTTCCCAAGTTCCCGCGCCTTCATTAGTCGGTATAGTTTGAAACAACCCGCCACTATTATTCCCTGCATTATCTCTCATAACCTGAGTATTAAGCGTTGCCCCTTGAGGTACGTTAAACCAGTTGTCAATGTCTATATATCGAAGATCGTCAGCGTTACCTAATTTAACACCAACAGACCGCCCAAGCTGAACACCGTTAACAAGAAACCTAAATAAAACCTCTGCTGTTTGACTGCCGCCTGTACGCCCAAATTGAAAAACAACTTTTATTCTATACAGTCCGCCAGTGTTAAAGGTTAGCATTCCGTCTACATCCATTTGAACAGGGTCACCACCAGTGCCTTGTGCTGCACCAAACTCTACATCAATAGCGTTTGCTATTCCTAAGCCTGTTGGCTGCTGGTCTGCTGATAAGCTAATACCCTCAATTAATCGCTCTATTGCTATCCCTGTTGTGGGGTCGAATCCGCCAGTTGTGGCTGTTAATATTTCTTCTAGCAATCTATTTACACTAGGCATATCATCCTCCTATTGCTGTTAACCAGCTTTGTAATAATGAGTTTCTGTCGTTGCTGTTTATAGTGCCGCCATTAGCTAGCACTATACTTATAAGCAAGTGATTAAGCATTTCTTCAGCGTTTGTTTGGGTGCGATTTGTAGACATGACTACACCTTAATACCTTTTTGAGGGAGTCATAAAACAGAGGGATGTTTTTGTGAGGGAGGTAGTGTGGGTGGCTAGCTAGCCTGCTGGTCCCTCAACCAACCTATGTATTATAGCTTTATTTTAGACAATAAAAAACCCCGACTAGCGAGGCTTGATAATAACACTTTAAAACTAAATGCCTTTTTCGGCCGTTACCTTTTTAGGGTCAACCTTTACAGGGGTTACATTTGCTTTACGTGCTAGCTTATTGCAATCATTTAAGTTTGCTTGTTTTGCTAATTCAGCAGGGTGTAATGTTTCTTTTATCTCTTTTATTTTATCTTCAAGCTTTTTAACTTCAGCCCATACCGCATCGTTATGCTCAAGTTTAGTTAATTCTTTTTTAGCCATGATATTCACCTTGTAAAATAAAGGGGCAATTAAGCCCCTTTGTTAGTTTGGTTAATGATTAACCATTGGTCTGTAAAAAACAAATTGGCACGTTCTTACGTTCCCAAACACGATTCCAGTTAGCCGTAGTTGCAAGCTCTGCAAGTGTAGCAGACTGACCAGCAACAGAAGCCGAGGTAAACTCGAAACCTAGTGGGTGAACGATATCAGCACGACGAGAATATAAGTCAGACTGACCGCCGCCATTACCTTTCTCAGCGCTTCGATCTAACTCGCTCGGGGTAGTTGTGCGACCCATGCCAGAAGTGATAGCGCCATTACCAAAGATAACAGTTGTGTAAGTAATACGGTTTGAACCAGCGATAGCGCTTAGCGAGTCATCAACGATTACACGAAGATTACCGTACATTTGAAACAATGTATTGTTATCAGCATCACGGATGAAGTCGATTAACTGCTGCTTACGTAAACGGTTATAAACTACCGAATGCATAGCAATAGCACTAAAGCCAGCTTGATGATCACCAGCGGTTTGCTGTGCATCAAGAATAGCATCATTAGAAACTAATTCAGCGGCAGTAATTGCAGCAACCGAGTCAGTAGCAATACTAACAACCATATCACTTGAATCATTTGCCACGTTATCATTTAAGATACCCATAGTTGATTGAATCAAACGGCGCTCTAAAGCAGTAGCCCAATACTGACCGATACGGCTAGTGATTGCTTGTACTGGATCTTGTAAAGCCAAATCAACAGCTAAATCCATTGTTGACCATGATTGGTTTTGACTAGCTAGGCGATACTTCATAATGCCTGAAGTGATGTTTTTAGGCGTTGAACTGTTGCCGGTTACATCATCAGAGTAGTTCGGCTCATCAGTACCTAATGGTTTAAAGAATGGTAGTTCGCCGATGTTACCACCAACTGATGCCATTGCTGTTAATCGTGGGTCAACAGTCATTACGCCTGACGCTAAAAATGCGTTAAGCTCGATTTGTGCTTCTTGTTCTGCACCCATAAACACTAATGGATTGTAGATATCTGAAATCTGTACGTTAGCCATGGTAAATCCTTAAAAAGTTTAGTTTAGCTATATAGCTTTATTAGCTGCAATAGCCTGTTCAGTTAAAGTCATCGGTTTACCACCACTGGTAGTAGATCTAGTCGTATCCGCCCCTGACGAATCAACACCGTTTAAATACTGTTTGAATACAGAAGAGTTAGCAGCCCAGCTTTTAATATCATCTATACCCGTAGCAACCACCTGCCCACCATGTTCAAAAGTGGTTACTGGTTGTTGTTCGCTATTATAACCAATTTTTAGTCCTTTTGACAATAAAGCCTCACCGACCTCTTTATGGTCATTGTGAAACATGTTCAAAAGGTTACTTTCTGACGTGCCATAATCGCGTGATTTCAGCGCGTCTTGTGCTGTTTTTGTTAGTGCTTTTTCTGTGGCTGTCGCTTCAGCTAACTGTCCTTCATATAAAGTTTTCAAGCCATCCATATCATTGGCCGCTTTCAACGCGTCCTCTTTTGCTGTTGCCGCTGTTGCTCTTGCGTCACTAGCTATTTGCTCAGCCGCCGCTAATTTATCTTGAACGCTTAGTTTTTCTTGTTTAATGTCATCACGGTTAATAATCAACTTACTAACGTCCGCATCATGTAAACCAGTTAAAGCTGCGATTTGTGATTCTGTTAAATCAGGTACTTGAGTGTAATCAATAGCCATTTTCTTATCCTCCAAGGATATTATTTGAGTCTCAGACTCGTTAGTTTTCGTTTTAGTATTCTAGTATAACATGGTTCAACATCGCACTCTTTAGAGGCTCTGATTGCTGTAATGCTATCTCTGATATGAGCTTATATTTATATTCTTTGTAAGCTTCGTGTGCTTCTAATTCCGTTAAGTATCTACCTATGGTTATTCTTTTCCCGAAACCGTTACTGCACAGCGCTCTGAATTTATTGTTTTCTTTATCAAGCGTAACGCCTAGCATAAGCTCGCCGCGAGTAGCTGAACAATTATTCAATAGTGTATTTATACTAGCTTCCACGAAAATACAAGATTCACGGGAGTATGTTTTATTTCCTTGTACAAGAATATCCTTATCTAACTGTTTGTCATGCCAGTCTTGACTCTCCATCCATGATTTAAAATTACTGAATAAATGCCACTCTTTTGATACTGTGCAACCAATATATGTAGGTCTATTCTTTTGGTATTCTGACGAGTAACATCGGCGCATCATACCTTGCCATTTAACGTAAAAAGGGCATATGAATTGCTTGTTGTTTATCTCTTGCCTTGTCATGTAACCAGCATCATTTATACCTACGCCATAAACTGGCTTTCTTCTGGTTAATGATAGCTTGCTTGCAGGAACTTCTTTGGATTGGTTGTTCATATAATACCTCAGTATATTTCTCAGATTGAAGAGTAGTGCCAGCCAGTCTGAGTTCTGGTTTTCGGGTTGCATTCCCTAGGCACAATTAATTGTATCACGCTTTAGCTTTCTTTTTGCGCTCCATTTCTTGAAGTATCAAACCGAGCTCGTTATCAGCCTCGCGCATTTCTTTAATAGTTAGAGGTTGGCCTAATGAGTTAACCGTTGAATCTGCAAACTCTGTTGGATTGTTTAGCTTTCTAAATGCCTTGCCTAGTGTTGGAGAGTTTAACGCATTATCTTGATCACTCGCTTTTAACTCTTTCATTTTAGAATAATAAATCCCCTCTGATGATACAGGCTTGGGATCTCTTTTTCCATCTACCTCGAAACTAGAGGCCCTTTTAGTGTCAGCATCATCAAGACTAAACCTTTCATCAAGCTCATATACTATCGCGCTTCTACACCATCTATGGCGAGGTGGGACAAATGCCGACCAGTCTTTATCCTTTGGCGTTCTGACTACTTGATCATAGCGCTGACACACGCGAGAGGTACGGGAATCTAAAACCGATATACCGCGATAACCCTTTACTATGTCGGAGTTTTCCTCACCAAATGCAAGCCTTGCCTGATTAGCATAGTGGTTAAGACCCGTGGTAGCGACACCCTTTGCTGACCTGTGCGCCCTGTTTAATAGGTTCTTTGATGTAGTGCTTTTCTGTAATCGCATTTCATTAAAAACAGTATCAGCTATTTCATTAATACTCGTACCATTAACAAACCCACTCTGCACCGCTGCGTCAATTTCGTCTGACCACTTAACCCAATAATTACGCATCATTGTTGTGTAGGTAGTAAACTCAGTGTCACTAAGCTTAATAGGTGTAGCTATAGCAATAGCGTTAACCTGTGCCGCACTAGGTACGATAGATTCAAAGTCATCACGTATTACAATCTTATTAAGTGTACTAGCCGCAAACTCTGCCTCATTAGTTCCTATCTCACGATTAGACTTTTTTAGCTCGACAATATAATCCTGTAAATGACCGCGTGATGCAGCATCAATAGCCTTTGTAATAGCCGCTTGATTGGCTGCTGTTTTAGGTCTATCACGATACGTGTTAAATATACGCTGAATATCTTCCTCGATTAAACGTAAGAAGGGGATCACGTCGTTACCTTGAGTAGCACCGACACGCTGTAGAAATACTGTGTGTTGAGAGTAGACGGTTGTTAGTATCTCGTTAGGCATTATTTAGTTCACTCGCTTCCTGCGCTGCCAATACTCTTGCCTCTTCTTCTGCGATACCTTTAATTTCTGCGCTATCCTTTTCAGCTTCAGCCTTTAATGTCGCATCATCTAATTTAGTAAAGCCAACCTTGCGAGCTGTTTCCCATAGTGTAGCTTTAGGTAATACACCGCCTTGAACCATTTCCATTTGCTTAGTAATCATTTCTGGTGACATATCATCGGTGACAAAATCAGTGTTGATCTTGTAAGTTGATTCTTTAGTCTCGCCAAGGAATAAAGCCGCCCATTTTAAGCACTGTTCTATACCCTCAGTTACATTAAAGGCAATGCGCTTAAGTGTACTTGTTGAAGTTGTAACCTCTATCTCTTTAGCGCCAAGCGTTTGGGTGCTTGATGCGTTAGTGACCAATTGAGCGCCTAACATAACCATTCTTTCCTGGTCGCGCATCATCTCTTCAGGGATTGCACCAGTGGCTTCTAATTGTAATAGCTCGACCTTATCACCAGCATTAAATAAGTTACGACCTTTTGCACCTACATCTAAACCATTGGGGTTCGACTCTTGAAACTCTTCGTTAGTCATATCAGTAAAAACGTTAGTCATACCCTGACCGTGAAAGTGTAAGTTATCGCGGTTATCACAATCCAATACAAAGTGGCCCAAGTTAGCATTAGCTAAATCATACAGAGGTACTTTCGAGTACTCAGGGGAGTTATTGTCAGCACCGAAGAATTGAAAAGGTATTTCACTTAATTTCTTACCGTTAGCCAATGGCTCAACATCCGATAACATATCTTTTTTATCGTTGAATAGTTGGTTATGGTAAACGCCATCAATCATAATTAACCGACGAATATGAACTACATCTTCCCAATCGAAATCATTCTTCTGCACACTTTTAACTTCTGTTAAACGAATTTCATCAACTGATTGTGAGTTACCGGCAACACGAAAGTAAATGATTTGCTCAGCGTCATACTGAATGAGTCGAGGGGCATTGGCTGGCATCTGCATTTGCGCCTGTGTTAAGCGCTGCTCATTAGATGGCATATCAACCAAGATACCATAGCGACCGATAGAATCGACCTCATCAACAACAGCTTGTGCAACTTCACGCAAACCACTACCAGCACCATCAGCATTCCTTTCTAAGTAGTCAAGCTTCGGAGCTAATTCAACTTCAGGTTCTTTACTCCATACCATGCCGCCTAATGATTCATGTGTGCGACCTGTGGCATTAAAGAATCGACCACGCGACCAATATGATTGAACACGTAAAGCATTAGCAGCATTACAAGCGTTAGCCTGTTGACGTTGTGCGTCAGTGCCGAATATTGGGTATTGTTTATATTGAGGCCCAGGTAAGCATGTGATTATTTGCAATACTTTATACTTACCAGCAATAGCGGCCCTAACTTCCTGCCACAAATTTAACTGTTCTTGATAATTAGTATCGCCACTAAGAAAGTTATCCGTGGTCTGTGTGTTGTGCGCCATTATGAAAGCCTTATATAGTTAATGACTTATTATAGCATGAGGTAAATTAATTTAATAATTAGGTTGTATTGTACAAGTTATTTAGCTATTGTTGTACAAGATGATTAACAACTAAACGGAATGAACATGGAAAATTACACGCAGGAAGATATGGATTTAGATCGTAAAGAGTACGAGGAAGAAATGCGCAAGCATGACCTTGCTGAAATAGCTCAATATAAAAAGGCAATGAAGCGAGTTAAGAAGCGGGTTTCTGCATCGTGGTACGAATCAGTTTTAGACTTTGTCATGGATGGTGAGTGTAACCATTCTTTTTCTATTGTTGATAAACCAGTTGGCGAGAGGCAAACAGAATCCGGTACACGTTTTGGGTTTATTTATGTTTATCAAACCTCTGGTGGCTGCCCTGACGGTGATGATTACTACGGTGAGATATCAATACCAATTCGAGGCGGTTTATATTTGCATTATCATTTTAGCTCATAATCAAATACACAAAGGAATCAAATGAAAACAATTAAATACTCTAACGCCCGTCAAACACTCCGTACAGTGATTGATGATTGCGTTAACAATAACGAGCCTGTGCTGATTGAGTCTAAGGCTAATAAAGTGGTTATCATCAGTAAAGCTCAATACGATATGATGATTAATAAAATCAATGGAGATAAGTAGATGGGCCAATATTTTTACAGTTACCAAGGGTATATCGGTGGAGTAAAGGCGATGTGTGGTCATAACGTAAAGGAATTAAATAATGACCCTGACAAAGCTGCTATTGAGGCAGTTCAAGCCGTAAGAAACTCTAATGACAACCAATCTATTGATGTGCATCTATTGGCACTTAATAAAATCAATGGAGATAAGTAGATGAAGTGTCGAATATACGCCTACAGTGACAACTATCACGAATGGGTATCTAATCAGCAGTACTTCCACGTTAAGAGGTGGGCTGATATGCATGGCCTTATTCGCGACTTAGGCTTGCTTGGTAAGTCTATTGCAGAAAAATTAACTAAGAGAGATAAATCATGAACCCAATAATACTAAACAACCTACCTAACATTCTAGGCTTTATAGCTATAAGCCTATTCGTGTTTATATTAATACGTGAGGTTATCTGCTGGTACTTTAAGATTAACGAGCGTGTACAGTTGCAAAAAGAAGTTATTTACAACCAAGAATTGTTATTTAAACTACTTAGCCACCGAATGAAAAAATAAAATAAAGGAGTAGAGTGATGAATGGTATACACTGGTTTCAATTATGGGTAATAGGCTTTTTTTCGTTCCCTGTCATATATTGGTTAGGTGGCGCGATATGGGATAAGATCTGCGCAGACTGTGAAAGAATAACCGACCCTGATTAACCATAAATATTTAACGCGCCTCGCTTACCTTTACTGTGGTATTTCTCAGTAGCATATCTAAGGCTATCAATGAAATGGTTGAAATCATCAACCGGCTTATTGGTAGTCTTATTTGTTTTCTTATCGACTGCCCATGAGTAATTATTAAACTCGGTCATAAATTCTACCAAGTGAGCGTTGAGTATAATCTCGTAATCAAGTAGAAAATCTATCCCTGTATTAATCGAATCCTTACCCTTTAACGCGCCAACTATCCTAACACCCTTATGCTTGATAGCATCTATTGATTTAGGCTCTGAGCTATCTGCTGTAGTCTGATGGCGATGTAATAACATATCCTTTATCTTGGCAGATATAGCATTGTTGCTCATACCCTTCTGATAAAACCCATCGTATATAAATAGCTTCTTATTCTTGATATCGATAAACGATTGATTGAAAGCTGACGGGTCATTAGTGTAACCAAAATCTAAACCCTGAATACTATCGAGGTCTTTGATTTCTTCTTCACGTATTAACCGCTGGGTTACGTTCTGGAATATTAAACCTTCAGCGGTCCCCCAATTACCCAAAGCATAGATATTATAAAACCGCGGGTTAGTTACCTTTTTATTCTCCATAACCATTTTGTATTCATCATCAATAAAATAGTTATCCAGGTAAGTAGTCTTTAATGTAAATACACTTTGAATAGGTGAATCAAAGAATATCTTTTTAATCCAGTGCTGCTCGCTTATTGGATTGAATGTCATTATGATTTGCTTTAAGCAACCGAAGTCGCCACGCAGACGAAGATCTAATTGTTCGAAGTCTTCTTGATTTAATTCCGTTGCTTCTTCTACCCATATCGAAGTCACCCCTTCTATAGACTTTAGTTTTTCAACATCATCAAGGCCGCTAAACATGAATTGAGAGCCAGTCTCTTTCCATATCATAGTGCGGTCGGTTTGGTTAAAGTGGAATTGCTTGGTTAGGCCCCATATAGAGATAATATTCTTCATCAGCGTCCATACTGATTTTTTAATGGTTCTATCTACTTTACGGATAATTAGAATATTATGCTTAACATCAGATTCATTAAGCATTCTGTATAACAGTTTACGCGCGACTATATGAGACTTGCCCGAACCTGCACCACCCCATGGTATTTGATAGCGTGATTGATTTTTGAATAATGGTACGAATGCAGGAGACTTATCTTTAACGTGCTGCTGAAACTTTCGTAAGTCTAAGTTACCAGTCAAGTTCATCAGCTTTTACTATTGCGTGTTTGTTTGACACTTCGATAGGGGCGTTATCGCCTTGCATAACATTGTGCTCTTTGATTGCTGCGATTACTGAAGGGGCGTTTATCATTCCTTTTTCTTCATCAACAACTGAGCAAGCCTTAATTACCTTTTCAAGTATTAATAGCTTATCTTCTTTAGTGGCTACAATAACCGTTAACTCTATTTTTTGGAGTTGTTTTATTCTTAGGCTTACATTAGGTCTATTGTAGATTTTGTCTGCTTGTGTGGACATTTGAGGAGCTGTGAGCTTTAAGCTATAACCCGCAGCCTTGTAGGCTTTGACCTTATCGCCAGCAGTATTAATTATCGCCTGTGCGAATTTCTCTTCTTTGGGTGAAACTTTTACATCTGCCATCATTAGCCCTGCCTTTGATGTTAACCCCGCAAGGGTTGTTTATATATGTACTGAGGGAAGTTTATTCAGTGCTTTATTCATTAGCCCCGTGAATATTTATAATTTATTGTATATCTATTCACCGAGGCTGTATTTTTATTCTTAGCTCGCTGTAAATAGTGTTGCTTGAACGTCTACCGTGAATGTTTCACCATCCAATAACGTTACCGCTGAACCTCTGTCAAAATAACTAACAGTTAAACCACCCGCCGGAGTTGAATTATAGAACGCTACATACTGAAATGGCCCTATTGAACCACCTGAAGCGGTAAATACTACATCAGCAGTGGGTACAACTGATAATGTTCCACCTGTTTGAGTTGAGCTAGTAACACCGACAGTATTACCACCAGCAGTATAACCATTACCCGCCGCTATTTCTGATACTTGAGCCAGTGTATTATCTGCCACGCTTGGTACTGTGTTTGATAGTGCGTATTTAAATGTATCTGAGCTAAAATCATGCTTCTTGTTGAATACATCCGCTATCGTTTGATCGTACTTATTATATGCTGCCATTGTTAACCCTTAAAAGTTACCGTTATAGTGCTTGGTTTAAAGTTTGAGCTGTATTTGTCAATTGCAAAACCAGCAGTGACCACACCTATTGTTTGACTAGTATCACCCGAATACCTAAGCGTTACAGTCGAACCTGTTAATGAATAATTTGTTGTTTGTGCAATTATACCATAGTTAGCAAATACATTTATATTAGTGCCTGTTAGCAGGTAGCTATTAGTATCTGCAACCACCTTACCGTTAAATAAGATATTAGTATTTGTTCCCGCTAATAAATAATCACCGCTACTAGCTATAATTGATAATTCTGCTCTGAGTATAACCTCATCACCGACAAGCGAATAAACACCACTATCAATAACAAGTATTTCACCGCCTCCGCCCGGGGTATAAATTAGGGTTACGTTTGTCCCTGTTAGATTATAACTACCACTATCAATTAATAACTCTCTAGCGGCTATTAAGCTTACTTGCGAGCCGGTTAGCGAGTAACTACCCGATGTTGTCGTTATATTTAACTGAGCTAACAAACTTAAGTTAGTGCCCGTTAGCGAGTAAACACCATTATTAGCAGTAATATTTGTTTGCGTTGTAATTGATACGTCAGTACCAGTTAAAGAATAACTGCCGCTATCTACTGATAGAGATATACCTCCACCACTAGGGTCAACCCATGAGCCAACCGAACCCCAAGCAGTGGTTGATAACTGGTTATCAGCAAATAATAAATCAAGGTTTACGCTTGCTGTAAATTCCCCGTAGAAGTAATCGACAATTATTAAGTCTGCTGCTTGGTCGTTGCTGGCTCCGTTCTTACCTATAACCAAAGAATCGTAGGTGTTAAAAGAACCTGGCTTAGATGATGAAGCCACCAATGAGCCATCTTTTAATAACCTTTGGTTTGTGTCGGTAAACTGTGTGCATCTTTGTATGCCTGTTCCTGATGAAGACGAGGCAATAAAAGACCCGCTATTATTCAGAACCCCGCGAAAGTTTGACCCGCTAGTGTCAACATAATCTACGCTACCACTGCCGCCCCCTGAATTATTGTATAAATCAATTACCTTTTGACCAGTAGCCGCCGATCTTAAATCTACGTTTACAGCTTGGTATATATCAGTTGTTGAAGTTGCAATTGTGCCAACAGCTCTAACCCATTGAGCCGCAGTCCCCCCAGCATTACCTGAGTTAATTGATATGCCATCACCTATCGCTGTACTTGTTATTGATGGTGATCCGTTTGTTGATACTGTGTGATTACCTGTTGAATCTACAGGCGTGTTATTGTCACCATGTATTACTAGCTCAAAATCAGACCACACACTATTCCGCCCGAAAGCTGCGCCGAATGCAGGTTGATTGGTCTGCGTATCATCGTTTTCTATAAATATAGTGTTACTGGTTGCTGCTGTGGGTATTTTTACCCATACCCTAGCGTAAGGAGATCCACCAGATACAAGCCGAACAACATCAACAGACAGCCTGGTCGTTTTTGTATTGTCAGTGTATGCAATTAAACTACCGCCGCCGTTAGTTAACGAGTTAGCAGTTCCGTCAATTGCAGATGGCGGGAAATCTACCGTTTTTAACAGTATGGGTGCGCCTGTGTGACTACCCGCTATAGTTGGTAGCGTATAAGTAAACCCGAAAGCCATTAGATTAGCGCGTTAGAGTATGCGACTAAATCAATATTGTATTTCGCAATTAACTCATCAACGGCCATAGTGCCAGACTTAACCGCTAATAAATCAACTCGCTTTGCATCAACTTCTGAGTATTGCAATAACAACTGATCAACACCGATATTTATCGCAGATAAAAGGCTAGAATCAACATTGCTATCGGGGTTTTTACGAGCGTATGCTTGATGCTCTAAAGCGGCTGACAAATCATTATTAAGCCTTGATATTGACGAAGCAACACTTGAGCTTGTTGCCTTTTGGTTTATTAGGAATTGTGTTTGCTGGTGCCCTTGGAGATCGTTCATGGTTTAACCTTATGTTATTACACTGTGATTGATTGTTAACTGAACTTAAAGAATGCGCCTAATACGCCAACGATTAAAAAGGATATTACCCCGATTAATACTTTGGCCCTGACTGCTTGATGGTCTTTAGCTTTAAAAAGTATTGGTTCTGCAAATTTAATATGAGATTTAACCTCGCGCTTAAAGTCTGCATCATGTTTTCTATCTTCGCCGCTAACAATTATATGACTGCATATTTCTTTTAATGCAACAGCTACTTCTTTTTGTGTTTCGGCTATCTCTGAAAACTTATCTTGTGTGTGCTTGTCGCGCCCGTCGATAATCAGTAAAAGCTCGCTAGTTGTTATCTCTTTTGCCATCTTTTTTAGTTCGGTTAGCTGTCCATAACAGTATTATATCAAATAGGCATGAAATAAGCACTATTGCGCGAGAGCAACAAAATAGAATCAACGAAACGTCCGATACTGTTACCAATTCGCCTGTAAGGAGTAAGCGTACTGATAAAGATAATATGAGAACACAAAGCAAGATATTCGATATTGTTATAAATAACTGTTTCAGCTTCACCATATACCCCACCAAGTCCGTAAAAGTAAGCGTCGTAAGCTAATGTAAGAGAAAGGATTAATATTGTACCACAGCCCATACGCTGAATACATGTCAAGCTCTTACAAGTGATTACGTAAGAGTAAGTTGCAAAGGTTAACAGGTATAAGCTAGCCTCACTTAACGGATCGAATAATTCCATTTCAAATAACATGCAACTCATAAAAAAAGCCGCCATAAAGGAAGCTCTTTTGATTGATGTAGCCAAGATAAAATAAGCAATGAACACTAAACTATTTTGACTTTGTACTACCGCTAGAGCGCTTGCGTTTTTTTGTAGAAACCATACGAATATATCCATTAGTTACGGGCACTCAATTGTATCACGTTTAGGCTTAGGAATAACCCGCTTTGATTTAGCGGGCTTCCTTTTGTTGGTGTAGATAGGGCGGTCCATTAGTTGCCTTTGTAACTTTTAACTGCTTTCTCAACTGTTCGCCCTACAGTATAGCCACCTATACCAATTTTTAATAAATCCCACATATCCGGCGGTATCTTTAATGATGGCGCATTATCCCAAAATAACGACAGGTAAGGGTAAATAATATAGTTGTTAGCAATGATAAAAACAAATACCAGCATTGTAATAGGTCGCCATGCTGCAACTAAAAAGTGCTCGCTCTTTGCTTCTGCCGTAATAATACCAGCGCTAACTTGTAATTTAGATAGCTCACCATTCATTTGCATTTCAATGAGTTTTACCTTTGCTTTTGCTGCTTCGTCTTTGTCAGGGAAAAACTTATCTAACAGTGTTGATCCGAAATCAAATATCGCCATTGGATTCATAATTAATACCTCTCAATTGTTAACGTGTGTGTACCGCCTTCAAGCACTGCCATTAGCTTAATGTAAGCGTTGCGACTTGATAACCCTGCAATCTTACCATTTAATCTTCCATAGCTGCTACAAGGCATTATACAACCCATAGTATCATCAGTGGTATTGCCGGTATGAATTAAAATGTTAGTTCTGCCTGGAACATGATGAACTTTATATACTGGCCCATACTTAGGTGAAACAATCATTTTAAGCGGATATGAACCAGCAGGGATACAACTAACGTTTACCGCATTCTTTCTGTCAGGCAATTCGAACGTGCTGCATATTAATTCATTATCTTCACTGTATAGCTTGCCCATTGTGCATAGGTTTGTGCTGAATGTTATTAGTTTAAATTCCATGTTATACCCTCTATTTAATTTTATTAACCTTCACTGATAAGGACGTACCGCCTTGTAGTTATCAGTTATGTGTCTTTGCTTATCATTTCTATATAAGTGAAATTTTCAAGGTTTTCTATTGATTTTTTATAGTTATCTATAGTCTCTTTCCTGGCTCGATTAAAGGCTGCCTCCATTCCTTCGTTGACCCTAGGTATTAGGTATCCACTTATTTTTTCTTTACAAAATTGTTTTTCAAACCTATTCATTGTCATTCTCCAGTTATCAATCAATACATCACATAACATAGCGTTTAAAGCAGTCTCGCTATCACTTACTACTTAACGCCGTGGTTATGACGGCAATTGCTTACCCTACCTTTTTAATTAATTCGCGGAAGAATAATTCATCTTCAGCGTTGTGTGTACACGGTTCACATAAGTGCTTGCCGCGCCTGTGCTTTGAATATTTGTTACCTTCATGTATTCTACGCCCACCACAACCCCAAGGCGCGTTACATTTCTTTTTGCTATCTCGTGCTGTGATGAGTTTCATGTTATTCCTTTGGTGGTTAAACTCTGTTAAATGATACTACTTCGAAATTACCACTAGGCCTCATTTCGAGTAATTCCGCCTTTAACTCATTAGTCATAATCTTAAAAACCTCGCTGGTATTTGGTAATAACGAAGAGTAAGAGCCTATTTTTGAGTTATAGCAATAACCTGTAGAATCTGTACATTTAGCATTCATAAAATAAAGGCGATTAATCACTATTATATTCTCCTTGCCTCACGTAGAGGCGTTGTTAGTTCAATTAATTGCGGTTTTGATTGTTGTTAAAGTTATGGCTGTTTTGCTGCTGGTTGTTATTTTGTTGCTGGTTCATCTGCTGAAACCCGCCGTTGTTTTGCTGTTGCTGCTGTTGTCCTTGGTTGTTATTCTGCTGGTTATTGTTGTTATCTTCTTGAGCGTAAACGTTGAACTTAGTCACGCCATGCGGCCCCCAAATTTCACCGAATTGATACTCGCTGCCGTCATCACCTTTCATTGTGATTAACTCTGCAATCGTTTTATAGCGCTTTTTCTCATTGCCTTGGTTGTCGGTATAAGTACCGGTTACGATAGTGATGTTTTCTTTTTTAATTAGTTGAGCCATTTTCTTTACTTCCTATTGTTTATGACCATTGTTGGCCGAATTTTAAATCTAATTTACCTAGCATCGAATCCATATCACGAACAAAGTTTTTTTCTGCTTCGTCATATTTATCCATGAATGCTTGGTCGCGTTCAATCAATACCCAGTGCAATTTCTTTGTTGTTATGCGTGGGTCATAGTTGGCAAAATACCAACCCTCGTACCCCGTCACCCACATTGAATACTGGCACTGCTCAATGTACTCCTTTTTGATTTTGTCGCATGTGGCGAACTCTACAAATACCTTACTGGTGAACGGGCACTTTAATTCAAGTCCAATTTTTGTACCTGTTATTAATCCGTCAGGTGAAATACCAAAGCGCTTTTCTTTGTCGCGGTAAATAAACGCTGGCACAGTTACATCAACGCCATGCTCTAATTCAAAAAATGCTCTTGCTTGGTCTTCGTGGTCGTGGCCCCATTCACATTGCTTAAAACTCATTTGATCAGGAATTAAGCCGGTAGCTATTTGCGCCACTAACTCAGCCATATAGCCTTGGCGCATATCACCATAAACTCGCGGCAAACAACCTCTTATAATATCCTGCAACTTTGTTTTATTGGCTCCTGTATAGGTGTTGCCGTTGTATGCAAAAGTGTGACCTGTTGAATCTTTGCCGTAAATTACATCTTTAGGCATTGGCGCAAGCTTTGCTTCACTTGAAAATTCACTTGCTCGGCTAGCTGTGATAACACCAGCACGGGCGCGGTGCCAATCAGGTGTTCCTTGCTCTATTTGGTCAATTATAATCACGATGCAAACCTTAATATTTCTTCAAACTTTTTAGATTTAATTTCGTTTAGGTTTTGAAACTTAAATGCGCGGCAAACTTTAGAGCCTTTTTCAGTGTATTGCCCGTTTGAATCACAAAGTAGTGGGTATAATTGATCGACCTGTGCGGCAGTAATTAAATTAAAATCTCGCTGCTCTTCTCGGCTTTCGTCGTTTTCACCAGTTTCAAGGTTAAATGTTTTTAGCATTGCTGATTTA
>NVVV01000066.1 GCA_002733495.1 Robiginitomaculum sp. | reverse complement strand
TGTTCTGATCCGTTTCGAGCGTATGCGCGGCAAGTCCGTATTGTGGCAAGTGGGCATGGACCATGCGGGCATTGCCACGCAAATGGTGGTGGAGCGCAAGCTGGCCGAGGATGGCAATCAGGGCCGCCGCGAACTGGGCCGCAAAGCTTTCGTTAAAAAAATCTGGGAGTGGAAAGCACAATCCGGCGGCACCATCACCAGACAATTGCGCCGCCTAGGGGCCTCATGCGACTGGACCCGCGAACGCTTCACGCTGGACGAGGGCCTCAGTGCCGCCGTGCGCAAAGTGTTTGTGCAGCTTTATAAAGAAGGTCTGATTTATCGCGCCAAGCGTATGGTCAATTGGGATCCGTATTTCCAGACCGCCATATCTGATCTTGAGGTGGAAAACCGCGAAGTGCAGGGCCATTTCTGGCATTTCAAATATCCGCTGGAAAATGGCGAAACTTACGAATTTCCCATCGAATACGGCGATGACGGCAAGCCCATAAAATGGGAAACCCGCAATTATATCTCGATCGCCACCACCCGGCCCGAAACCATGCTGGGCGATGGGGCGGTGGCGGTGCACCCGGACGATGAACGCTATGCGCCGATTGTCGGCAAGCGCGTGCTGTTGCCGCTGGCCGATCGCTATATCCCGATCATCACCGACGAGCACCCGGACCCGGAACTTGGCTCTGGCGCGGTGAAGATCACCGGCGCCCATGATTTCAACGACTATGAAGTCGCCAAGCGCCACGATTTGCCCATGCATATTATTATGGACGAGAGGGCCTGTATGCTAGCCAGCGACATCATGCCCGAAAAATATGTCGGGCTTAAACGCTTTGCTGATAAGGGCGATGCGCCACAAGCCCGCGAACAAATTATTGCCGATATTGATAAATTGGGGCTTTTGGAAAAAGTCGAAGACAAGGTCATCCAGCAACCCACTGGCGATCGCTCGAACGTTGCTATCGAGCCAATGCTCACCCATCAATGGTTTGTCGATGCCAAAAAAATGGCCGTACCGGCACTGGCAGCGGTCAAGGATGGCACGACAAAATTTACCCCGAAAAACTGGGAAAATACTTATTTTCACTGGATGAATAATATCCAGCCCTGGTGCGTCTCGCGCCAGCTCTGGTGGGGGCACCGCATCCCAGTCTGGTATGGATGGGATGTTTCTAAAAATGGATTGTTGGACGTAAGAGAAACTCCCGCGACATTCGTCGCTGAATCTGAAGATGAAGCGGTTTCCTTAGCAAAAAAATACTATGGCGAAGAAGTAGAAATTAAATTTGGTGAGTGGCGTAATTTATTTATCGAGAATGAAGGGAAACCAAATTTCAAACTAAAATCTATAACGCTTCAGCAAGACCCTGACGTTCTTGATACCTGGTTTTCCTCGGCCCTTTGGCCGTTTTCAACCCTGGGCTGGCCGGATAAAACGCCAGAGCTGGACAGGTATTACCCCACCAATGTTCTGATTACCGGGCATGACATTATTTTCTTCTGGGTGGCGCGGATGATGATGCAGGGTCTGCATTTCACCGACCAAGCGCCGTTCCCGGATGTGTATATTCATGGGCTAGTGCTGGATGAGCACGGCAAGAAAATGTCTAAATCCAAGGGCAATACCATTGACCCACTGGACATTATTGACCGCTTTGGCGCCGATGCCTTGCGCTTTACCATGACCATTTCGGCGGCGCAGGGCACCAATATCCGCATGTCGGAAAGCCGCGTTGAGGGCTATCGCAATTTTGGTACTAAATTGTGGAATGCGGCGCGTTTTTGCCAGATGAATGACTGCGTTCCTATGGCCGGTTTTGACGCGGGTGCGGTAAAGGAACCGCTGAACCGCTGGATCATTGCCGAGGCGGCCAGCACCGCGCAAAACGTCACCCGCGCGCTGGAAGGCTATCGCTTTAATGATGCGGCGCAAATGCTCTATCGCTTTGTCTGGAACACCTATTGCGACTGGTATCTGGAACTGATCAAGCCGCTGCTGAACGGTGAGGACGAAGTGGCCAAAGCCGAAACCCGCGCCAGCGCCGCCTATGCGCTGGATCAGGCACTGATCATGCTGCACCCGATCATGCCCTATATTACCGAAAAACTTTGGGGCGAGATTGCCAAGCGCGAGACATTGCTGATCACCGCCCCATGGCCCGCGCCTCAGGCAAACCTGATTGATGAAGACGCGCAGGCGCAAATGGATTGGGTGATCCGCCTGATCACCGCCATTCGTTCGGTTCGGGCCGAAACCAATGTGCCTGCCGGGGCGAAAATGCCGCTGGTGGTGTGCAGCACCGCCTCTGATATTGCGGCCACATTCAAACGCCACGGCAAATTGATCAGCCGTTTGGCACGGGTCGAAAAGATCAGCTTTGCCGATGAAGCCCCCGAAGGGGCGCTGCAAACCGTAATTGATGAAGTGACCTATGCGCTGATCATGGAGGGCGCGGTGGATATGGGGGCGGAGCGCAAGCGACTGCAAGGCGAAATTACCAAAACCATGGACGAGATTAGCCGCATTCAGAAAAAGCTGGGCAATGAGAAATTCACTGCCCGCGCGCCTGCCGCCGTGGTGGACGCTGAGCGGGAAAAGCTGAAAGGCTATCAGGCCCAAAAGGCCAAGCTGGAAGAGGCATTGGCGCGGCTCTCGTAAAGGCACTTGCTGACCATATTCACGAAATATTTGCGCATCTGACGCGTGCTCCCTATGGTGATGAAAAATAATCATGGGGAGAGCATTATGAAGCGTATTATTACGATCGGCCTAGTGGCGAGCTTGGGCCTGTTGGGGGCCTGCCAGGAGGCAGGGACACAGGCAGCAAAAGAAAAAGCGCCGGTGACTGAAAGTAAGACGGCACCGCTTAGCGTGCCGCTTTATGATGCAAAAACGTTCTTTGAAACGACGACCTATGCCATGCCCGCCGGTTCTGGCTTTGCCTTTTTCCCGGATGGAAAATCCGTTCTGGTCAGTTCGGACAAGAGCGGCATTTTTAACGCCTATGCGATCAATATTACCGATAGTGCGATAACGCCCCTGACAAGTTCGATGACGAATGCCGTCTATGCCGTTACCGTTTTTCCAACGGACGGGCGCATTCTCTATACCTTTGATGGGGGCGGGAATGAGCTGAACCATGTTTATGTTCGCGAAGAAGATGGTGCGACACAGGATTTAACACCGGGTGAAAACCTCAAAGCGCAATTTGTTGGCTGGTCCGGTGATGGCACCGGGTTTTATCTGGCCAGTAATGAACGCAATCCCAGCTTTTTTGACCTGTACCGCTATGATCGGGACGGTTATGAGCGCACGCTGGTCTATGAAAATACTGGCTATCAACTGAGTGCCATTTCGCCGAACGGAAATTGGCTGGCGCTTGGCAAAAGCAATACCAGTGCCGATTCAGATATTTTCCTTGTAGACCTGCGCAATGAGGATAAAACACCAAAGCTAATCAGCGTCCATGATGGTGATATCAGCTATGGTGTTTATGGCTTTTCCGCTGACAGTGCGGTGCTGGAATATTCCACCAACGAGCATGGCGAGTTTAATCAGGCCTGGTCCTATGATCTTGCCAGCGGCGAGAAATCCCCGCTGGTGCAGGCGGATTGGGATGTTTCGTTTACCGCGACGTCAAACAGTGGTCGCTACCGGGTCACCGGGGTCAATGCCGATGCCCGGACCAAGGTTACGCTGACCAATGCGCAAACGGGTGAGGCTCTGGCGCTGCCGGATTTGCCGCCGGGCGATATTCGCAGAATTCGGTTCTCTGGCGATGAAAGCAAAATCACCTTTTTGCTGAATGCCGATACCAGCCCCTCAAATGTGCATGTGGTGGACCTGAAGGCAGGCACGGATAGCGTGCTGACCAACGCCCTTAACCCGGCCATAGATCAGACCATGCTGGTGAATAGCCAAGTAGTGCGTTATGCCAGCTTTGACGGGTTAAAAATCCCGAGCATTCTTTATCGCCCCAAAACCGCCAGCGCAGATCATAAGGCCCCGGCCATTGTGCTGGTTCATGGTGGCCCGGGCGGACAAAGCCGCACCGGCTATAACCCTATGGTCCAGCATCTGGTTAATCATGGCTATGTGGTGCTGGCGGCGAATAACCGTGGCTCGTCCGGTTATGGAAAAACCTTCAATCACATGGATGACAAGCGCCATGGCGAGGTTGATTTGCAGGACATTGTGTATGCGCGCAAATATCTGGAAAGCCTTGATTGGGTTGATGGTGATCATGTGGCCATTATGGGTGGCTCTTATGGGGGCTATATGGTGGCTGCGGCCTTGGCGTTTGAGCCAGAGGTGTTTGATGCCGGTATCGATATTTTTGGTGTTACCAATTGGGTGCGCACGCTTAAATCCATTCCGCCCTGGTGGGAGTCGTTTAAAAAATCCCTTTATGACGAAATGGGGGACCCTGCGGTGGACGAGGAACGTCACCGCCGTATTTCTCCGCTGTTTCATGCGGGGAATATCACCAAGCCTTTGCTGGTGGTGCAGGGGGTGAATGACCCGCGTGTTTTGAAAGTGGAAAGTGATGAGCTGGTCGAAAAAGTGCGTGCCAACGGTGTGATGGTGGAATATCTGGTATTCCCGGACGAAGGCCATGGCTTTCGCAGCCGGAAAAACCGCATTTCCGCCTCCGAGGCCTATGTTTCCTTTTTGGATAAAACGCTGAAATAAGGGGTCTCAGTTGGGGGACATAAAGGCGGCTAGTCGCTTTTGCGCATTAAGCCCCAAAAAAGCAGCGCCTGGGCCAGATAATAACTGCCCATCACCGCGAAATGGCGACCCGGCAGGGGAGATACAAAGCGGTCGATACCAATCAGGCTGTCGGACAGGAAGAACAATAAGGCCCCTGTTTTTGCAACTTTAGGCGCATTGCCGCCAAGGGCTAGCAAGACCATCAGGCTGAGCGCGCCAAAATACACCATCAAGGCGGGGGCCATGACGCCGGCAAGGGGCAATAGCCACACCCCCAGACCAATGGTCCAGACCATTACCATGACCAGTATGACCTTTTCAGACGGTGCAAGTGTGGCTATGGCGCGCCGCCGGGGCCAGAAACAGGCAATAAAAGAAAGTTGCGCCAGCAAAAAAGAACCCATGCCGGCGGCAAAGCTCTGGGGGAAGTCCAGGGCGAGGAAGAAATCCCCAAAGCCGGAGAAAACAAAGGCCATGGCCAGGCGCTTGTGCAGAGGCGTCTCTTTGGCAATGATGGCCATTAGCGCCAGCAGCCAGATCGGCGCGGCTTTGACAAAAGGAGAGAGCACGCCGGTCAAATCTGGACGCAACAGATAGCTCAAGCTAAAGAGTAGCGCCGCACCATAGAGGACGTAGGCGAGGGGGCTAATCTTCGTCTTAAGGTACGATTCGGACTTCATGTGTCCAGTTCCACCATCACCGGCACATGGTCCGATGGTTTTTCCATGGCGCGGGCTTCTTTGTGAATTTGCACGCCTTGCAGAACATCGGCGGCTTGCGACGACAGCAAAATATGGTCGATATGAATGCCGTGGCCTCTGGCCCACGCGCCGCGTTGATAATCCCAGAAGGTATAATGATGTTCGCGGCCATCCTTGGCCAGCCAGGCATCGGTTAACCCTTCCCACATCAGGGCAGCAAAAGCATCGCGGACCTCTTTGGCGTAAAGCGCGTCATTGGTCCAGACGCTCGGGTCCCAACAGTCTGCATCGCGATAGATAACGTTATAGTCGCCAGCCAGTACCAGCTTCTCTTCTTTGGCAAGCAGGTCTTTGGCATGGCTTTGCAGGCGCGCCATCCAGCCCAGCTTGTAGGTGAATTTATCCGTATCTATTGGGTTGCCATTGGGCAGATAAATGCTGGCAACTCGCACGGGCCCGCTGTCGGCAGTAATCAACGCCTCGATATAGCGGGCATGGTCGTCATCTGGGCTACTCGGCAGACCGCGCCGCACATCGGATATTGGGTGTTTGGAAAGTATTGCCACACCATTATAGCTTTTCTGGCCGTGCACGGCACAGGTATAGCCAAGGCCTGCAAAGGCCTCATTTGGGAATTGCTCGTCCTGGCATTTGATTTCCTGCAGGCAGGCGACATCAGGGCCTGTTTCTTCAAACCATTGCAGGATCGTGGGAAGACGGGTGCGCACCGAGTTAACATTCCAGCTGGCGATTTTCATGGGGGTTCCTCATTGTCGTGCGTCGCAATGCTAATGTGCTTTATCTTGGTGGTCACCTGTCCAATCATTAAAAGGATGAAGCAATAAAGAACAGGTCACTTCCCTCATCTGTCATTGCCGGGCGTGTTCCGGCAATCCAGAGCGGCCTCAAAGAGGAACTGGATTACCCGGATGAACCGGGTAATGACACAAATGGAGATTATTATCCTCATCCTGAGCGTCCTCATCCTGAGCGTCCTCATCCTGAGCTTGTCGAAGGACGAAGGATGGGGCCTTTACGCTCACCCCTGGTCGTGCACACAGTCCCTCCCCGTCGCCGTGCTCCGGTCTCCCTCCGTCGTCGTGCTCCGGCTTCTCCGTCGTCATGCTCCGGCTTCTCCGTCGTCATGCTCCGGCTTGACCGGAGCATCCATCATACGACCCTGCGAATACTAAACGTGTTTATGGACCCTCTGGTCAAGCCAGAGGGCGACAAATAGGAATGCACACAGTCCCTCCCCGTCGACGTGCTCCGGTCTCCCTCCGTCGACGTACTCCGGCTAGACCGGAGCATCCATCATGCTAGCCTGCGAATGCTAAACGCGTTTATAAACGGCCCTCTCAATAAGATGTCGACGCGATTGTAAAAAATGTGGCGTTTTAGCAACAGGCAATGCCATAATAGGTTCGCCTAGAGGGGGAAATAGGTGCGGGAATTATTGCGCCATCCCTTTAACAGGCGGCATTCTTGCATAAAAAGCACAAACGCACATCTCAGCGCAAGTTTTTTATCAAAACAGTTGACAGTCCGGTCCCCACAACTGTAAAAACAACTTTGCTTGACGTGATCCGGGGGGCTGAGGTTTAGAGGGTGCCCTTGATTTAGTAGAGTAAACATAGCTAAGGCCTCCAATTCTGGTGTGCCCAGTGATTACACGTAAACCTTTTAATGATTGGAAACACTCATGAATATGAAAAAACTTCTCACAACGACAGCAATTGTAGCCATGGTGGCTTCGTCGGCCAGCGCGTTGGATCTGCAGTATGGCAACTCCAATGGTGGTGGTAATACTTTGGATGCCGTTGAGGCACAGCCTAAGCTCGCTAATGAACTGGATCTGGCCAATACGCCGCAAACCGGCATTTTTGAATTTCTTGTCACGACAAACAACGCAATCCCAACCGCTGATAATATCAAGCTGACTGTTCGACTTCCTGCCGGCGTTACTTTTAACGGCGACGTTAATCCAACGACTGCTATCACTGATGGCGCTGCTGTTGCTGTGCTATCAAAGCTGGTCAGTGTAAATGGTCTTGATGGTGATGATAACGTTACTTTTCTAATTGATACGGCAACTGGCGAGCAGTCTATTGGACTTCGCCTTGATCTTAGCCTTACCGGAGCGACATGCTCTGCACTGGGCGCTCCGATTTCAATTGGCCTGTCAACTGAAAACAACACGCCGATTGAAAATGGTGGTGGTGGTGTAAATAACCTTGCGCCGATCAACCTTACTAATGGCGGGGGTACTATTGTGAACCTGGTAAGCTGTGGCGATGCCCTTAGCTTCCCTGTTTCAGATGATTTCCCGAATGGTGCTGCTAACGATTCAGAGATTACGCTGGCGAGCTTATTTCAAGATTTCGATTCTGGCGTAGCTGGCGATAGTGCTGCAACGGCAACGCTCGGCACTATGAACGGTGCTATTGATACGACTGCCAATCTTTCACTGGTGAACACCGGCGGATCTGACCCAATGGTCTTTGGTGACATCAGCAATCTCGCATTTTCTGTTAACTTCGGTAATGCCGCTGCCTTTACCGGCGTAACCGTTGGCGCTGTTAATGATACAGGAACAACAGGCAATAATTTTGACTTCAACGTACCTAACCCAGCCATCACTTGGGTTGATGGCGCTGCTGATGATATTATTGTTACCAACGACACGATAACGGCAATCCCTAGTCAGAGCACGAGCACTAGCTCAATTACCGCCACGTTTGGCGGCGCTGGCTTGGTCGCTAGTAAAATATTCGCCGGGGCTGCACTGGATTCACTCCAGCGCGAAGGGGCCGTGTTTGGTCCGTTTAACTGGGTTGGTGGTGCAAACTCCGTTTCTCGCAACATCTTCCGCTTTACTGGCTTCCCAAGTGGCACAATGTCTGTTGATGGTGAAGTCGAAGTGCGTAACTCCAGTACGGGTGTTACTGTTGGGCCATACGCGTTCACTTTGAACCTTGTTAATGGTGAAGGTCAGATCTCCAATAATGTTGATTCTGGAACCAATAACTCCTTCATTACGGCTGTTGGGTCAGATTTTGGACGTGCAGACCTGACCATTCGCCTGTTCGATGGCACAGTCGGTCTTAACGTTGATCGCCTGATACTGCGTAACAACGTACTTTCTGCCTTCGGTGGCCCTGCTAATGGCGGTAATGGCGCTGATGGTGTGCCTCTGAATACGTTAGGTGGTTATGGTCCTGCGAACCAATAATATACGCTTGACTTAATTACGGCTAAAGATTTGGGGCGGCCTTCGGGTCGCCCTTTTTCTTTGGGGCGAATACAATTTAGAATTAAATATCCAGAAGAGTTCCGGGCAGACTAAGGGGTGAAAATGGCTTGCGCTCTACGCCACTAAACACGTACAAATACCCATCAAAACATGGGGTGTATAATGTTTGCAGCAGAAAGCATGGTCAGAACGCTGATCAATCAGGGTGTGGAGCTTTGTTTCTCCAATCCCGGCACATCAGAAATGCATATGGTGGCGGCCCTTGACCGTGTTGATGGTATGAAATCCGTACTATGCCTGTTTGAAGGCGTTGCAACGGGTGCAGCCGATGGCTATGGCCGTATGACGGGTAAGCCTGCATGCACACTGCTTCATCTTGGCCCCGGCCTGGCCAATGGCTTGGCAAATTTACACAATGCGCGGCGTGCCTTTTCTCCGGTGCTAAATATCGTTGGGGATCATGCCATTGACCATCGCCCGCTTGATGCGCCCCTAACCTCGGACGTGGAAACCGTATGCGCGCCCATGTCGCGCTGGGTGGGGACCGTATCCTCTTCTTCCGAAGTCTCAACGATGGCTGTTGAAGCAGTAAGACAGGCCTATGGACCGGAACGCGGCGTGGCCAGTCTGGTCCTGCCTGCGGATTGTGCCTGGTCAAACGAGGAACCGGATGTTTTACCGAAAATCGATATGCCAGCTTTATTGGCTGTCTCTGAAAATACGGTAAAAGATGCAGCAAAAGCGCTTAAAAGCGCGTCAAATCCTATCGTTTATATTGGCGGCACGGCCTGCCTTGAAGCGGGCCTGCAGGCCGCAGGCCGCATAGTTGAGAAACTGGGATGCCGACTGGTTATGGAAACCTTTGCCCCGCGTATATCTCGTGGATCCGGGCGTGTATCGCCGATACGTCTTAACTATTTTGCTGAACAAGCCGCCGAAGATTTAAAAGATTGCGATCTGTTATTGGTCGCCGGTTCCAAACCGCCGGTGAGCTTTTTTGCATACCCCGGCATAGAGAGCGAGTTGACCCCCAAGGGGGCAAAAATCGTACATTTGGGTGGTCCAGCCGACAATATGGCGCAGGCCCTTATTGATCTTGCCAACGCTCTTAATGCAAAGCCTGAACCCGAACGGGCACCACGTTCTTTTGCGCCTGAGATTACCGCGCCAGATGAGCCGCTGAACCCAGGCTATGTTGGTTTGTCACTGTTGCGCCATATGCCAGAAAAATCAGTGATTTGCGATGATGCGACCACATCAGGCATGGGGGTTTATCCCTGGCTGGAAAATGGCCCAGAGCATGAATGGCTGTGCCTGACCGGCGGCGCCATTGGCATGGGCATGCCGCTTTCAGTGGGGGCAGCCTTCGCCGCCCCACAAAGCCAAGTGTTTGCGCTTAGCGGCGATGGGGCCGCAGCCTACACGCTGCAGGCTTTGTGGACACAGGCGCGCGAAAAACAGAACATAATCAATGTGGTTTTTGCCAACCATTCCTATCTGGTGCTGAATTTTGAACTGGCGCGCGTCGGGGCCGGGGAACCGGGGCCGGCGGCGCAAGCCATGCTGGACCTTTCCAATCCCAAAATGGACTGGGTCAAGCTTTCTGAGGGTTTTGGTGTGCCGGCAAAGCGGGCCAGCACCGTGGGTGAGTTTGATGACGCAATGCAGGCCGCCCTGAAGGCTTGCAAAAACAAAGAAGGCCCACAGCTTATCGTGGCTGAAATTGCGTAAATTTCCTCTACCTCATCCTGAGCGTGCCTGAAGACATCCCTTAACCTCATCCTGAGCTTGTCGAAGGATGGTTCGACAGGCTCAGGATGAGGAAGATGCAGCCACCATGAGGGCTGGCTGGCAACCTGTGGGGAGAGTTTTCATAACATAGGGAGGACTCTAAATCACCTTGCCCGGGTTCATGATATTATCCGGGTCAAGCGCTTGCTTTATTGTGCGCATCATGGCCATGGCGCTTGGGTGTTCTGCCTGCAAAAACAACCGCTTGCCAATACCTATGCCGTGTTCGCCGGTACAGGTGCCGCCCGCCGCAATGGCGCGTTCCACCATGCGCCTTGATGCGTCAATGACCGTTTTTAACGCCTCATCATCGCCGGGTTCCACCCATAATGTGGTGTGATAATTGCCATCTCCCACATGGCCAATAGCGGCGGCGATTATGCCGTGTTCGTCAAAATCCTTGCGCGTGTCGGCAATGCTCTGCGCCAATTGCGATATGGGCACGCAAACATCGGTGATCAGGCCTTTTTTGCCGGGATTTAAGGCCTTGGCGGCATATAAGGCCTCGTGCCGGGCTTGCCAGAGTTTTTTGCGCGCCTCTGGACTGGACGCGGCTTTAAAGCCTTTGCCGCCCAGCTCGTCTGCGATCTCGGCAAAGCGGCGTTGATCCTCGGCCACGCTGATTTCCGTGCCATGAAATTCCAAAAATAAGGTCGGTGCGACTTCGTTATCCAGACCGGCATAATGATTGACGGCATAAATGGCCAATTCATCCATCAATTCCATGCGCGCCAGCGGAATTTCGCATTGTATGGCCAGCGTGACGGCATCCACCATGTTTTGTACGCTGTCAAAGGCACAAACGCCCGAGGCCTCAACCTCTGGCCGGCCATAAAGACGCAAAGTCAGCTCGGTAATGATGCCCAGCGTGCCTTCGGACCCAATGATCAAATGTAACAGGTCGTATCCGGCGGAGGATTTGCGCGCTCGGCCACCAAGCTCGACAATGGACCCATCGGCCATCACAACTTTGAGGGCCAGCACGTTTTCGCGCATGGCGCCATAACGCAATGTGGTGGTACCCGAGGCGCCGGTGGCCGCCATGCCCCCAAGGGTGGCGTCCGCGCCCGGGTCCACAGGGAAGTGCAGGCCAGTATCGCGTAAATATTCTTCCAACTGGCGGCGTTTAACGCCTGCCTGTACCGTTACATCCATATCTTCGGAGCGAACCTGTAAAACCTTGTCCATTTGGCTTAAATCAATGCAGACCCCGCCAGCGATGGCATTCACATGGCCTTCCAAGGACGTGCCTGCGCCAAAAGCAACAATCGGCGTCTTATGCCGCGCACAAAGGCTAACGATCGCAGCGACGTCCTCAGTTGTGTGGGCAAAGGCCACCAGATCGGGCGCCGCGCAAGGGTGAAAGGATTCGTCCTGCCCATGCTGATCGCGTACAGCCTGTGACGTGCTAAGACGATCGCCCAAAAGCTGTTGCAACTCTGCGGTTATGGCCTCAACATCAAAAGATGGTTTTACAGACATGGGTGCTTTATCCCGCTAGCTAATTTCGTTGGCAATGCGGCGCAAATAGGCCTGATATTCCGTATCCAGACCATCATCGACCAGCGCCATAAATTCCTGTTTGCTGATAAAGCCCTTGCGATAGGCGATCTCTTCCGGGCAGGCGATTTTCAGGCCGGTGCGTTCTTCCACCACTTTGATAAACTGTCCGGCTTCGTAAAGCGCGGCGTGCGAGCCCCCATCCAGCCAGGCCGTACCCCGGTTCAGACGGGAGACGTTTAACATGCCCTTGGCCAGATAGGCCTTGTTAACATCGGTGATTTCCAACTCACCACGCGCCGATGGCTTCAGGGTTCTGGCAATCTCCAAAACCTTATCATCATAGAAATATAGCCCGGGCACGGCCAGATTTGACTCTGGGTTTTTGGGCTTTTCAACCAGCGCCAGTGGGCGGTTATCCGCATCCAGCGTCACCACACCAAAGGCGCTGGGGTTGGCCACTTCATAGCCAAAAATGGTCGCGCCTTCCTGTTGGATTGCTTCGAAAATATGCTCAGGCAGGCCGCTACCATAAAAGATATTATCGCCCAAAATCAGGGACACATTGGCCCCTTCAATATCGTCTGCAGCAATTTCAAAGCATTGGGCAATGCCGCCCGGCTTTTCCTGCGCGCGATAAGTGAACTTTATTCCCCATTGGCTGCCATCGCCCAAAAGGCGCTCCATTTGCGGCAGGGCGTCGGGCGAAGAAATCAGGATAAAATCACGCATACCCACCAGCATCATAATGCTTAAGGGGTAATAGATCATCGGTTTATCATAAATGGGCAGCAAATGTTTATTCACTGCAAGGGTCAACGGATAGAGGCGACTGCCCGTGCCACCGGCCAGAATAATTGTTTTCCAGGGTTTACTCATGACCGCTGTCTGTTCCCGCATTTTTGTCATTGCCTAGCCCAAGCCGTTTTATATCTCGCGCACCTTCGCGCCACCAGCTCTGGTTATCAAGGTACCATTTTACCATTTTTTGCATACCTTGCGTGAAAGTCAGGCCCGGTTCCCAGCCAAGGTCAGCCTTGATCCTGGATGCGTCAATGGCATAGCGAAAATCGTGTCCGGGGCGATCTTTGGTAAAACTGAGCTGGGCCGCGTAAGACTTGCCATCGGCGCGCGGGGAAAGTTCGTCCAAAATAGCGCAAATGGTGTTGGCCAATTCCAGATTGGAAACCTCGGCATTGCCACCAACATTATATTTCTCACCGGCGCGGCCTTTTGCGGCGATGGTCAAAAGGGCAGAGACATGATCGTCAACATAGAGCCAGTCGCGCACATTCTCTCCGCGTCCATAAATGGGAATGGGCTGATCAATCAGGGCATTGCGAATAATGGTCGGCAGGAATTTCTCTGCGTTCTGAAACGGCCCGTAATTGTTGGAGCAATTGGTGATGATGGTCGGCAGGCCATAGGTCTCGTTCCAGGCGCGGGTTAAATGATCAGCCGAGGCTTTGCTGGCCGCATAGGGGGAGTTTGGCTGATAAGGCGTGGTTTCGCTAAAACTGCCGGTGGCCCCAAGCGCCCCGTAAACCTCGTCGGTGGAAACCGTTAGAAAGCGAAAGCTTTGCTGCTTGCCTTCGGGCAGGGTCTTCCAATAGCGTAAGGCCGCATCCAGCAAAACAAATGTGCCACGTATATTGGTCTCAATAAAGGCACCGGGGCCATCAATAGAACGATCCACGTGACTTTCTGCCGCCAGATGCAAAACCACATCGGGGGCAAAATCCATAAAGGCTTTCCCCATGGCATCGGTATCGGCAATATCAGCGCGCAAAAAGGTATAGTTTGGGGCGTCAGCAACAGATTGCACCGTGCGCGGATCACCGGCATAGGTCAGCTTATCAATATTCAAAACGCTGTGCCCGGCTTCGACGAGGCTGCGCACCACGGCGGAGCCAATAAAGCCAGCGCCGCCGGTAATAAGATATTTCAAAACAATTGCTCCAAACGCGTACAATTAGATCTTGTTCTCTATCCAGTATGAGCCGCACGCGCAACTTTGTGTGCCCATGGCGCTGTGATCTGTGCATCCTGCCATCTGGTTCATTGATCGTTCAGCCAGGTTGGGCTAAACCGCCCTTATGAAAACATATCTTATTGCTGCCCTCGCCCTTTTCCTTTTCCCGCTTTTTGCTTTTGCCGAAGAAGAGGCGCCGACGCCTGTTGATTTTGGACCGCCGGAGCCTTTAGTCGTAGACACAAAGGCTGGCCCGGTTTCCTTTATGGTGGAGCTGGCCAATACCGATGAAGAGCGTATGCGCGGCCTGATGTATCGCACCAGTCTGGCCGATAATGCAGGCATGTTGTTTGACTTTGAAACGCCGCGTCCCGTCTCTATATGGATGAAGAACACGCTGATTTCATTGGATGTTATTTTTATTGATGCCGAAGGCCGTGTGCTTTCCATTGCCCGTAACGCCCGGCCAAAATCCTTGCGTTCCATGCCTTCTGGCGGTTCGGCACTGGGCGTGCTGGAAATTGCCAAGGGCGGCGCGCGTAAATATGGCATAGAACGTGGCGATCAGGTGCGCCATGCGTTGTTTGGCAATGCAGTTCCTGCTGCCAAAGATGCAGAGAAAGACTTGCCGGACGAGGCCAAGGCCCCTAAGAGATCGCCTGACTAACCCATTTGGCGGGGAGTAGCGCAGCCTGGTAGCGCATCTGCTTTGGGAGCAGAGGGTCGCAAGTTCGAATCTTGTCTCCCCGACCATATCAAGGCCGATCACACTGTGGTCGGCCTTTTTTCTGGTTTGACCCAAAAGGAAACACCCGTATAAATAGACTTTGAACAGGTCCGTTTACAGGATGACCAAGATGACAGCCCTGATTTTTCAACCGGCAAGGAATGCAATGCAATCGGGCCGCGCCCGCACCAAAGACTGGGTGCTCAAATTCGAGCCATCGGCACGCCGTAATCTTGACCCGCTGATGGGGTGGACAGGCACCACAGATATGAGTGGCCAGGTCACGTTGAAATTTAAAACCCGCGCCGAGGCCGAGCGCTTTGCCAAGGATCATGGTCTGGCTTATGAAATTGTGGCCACGGCCCCACGCAAGCGTATATCCAAAAGCTATGCCGAAAACTTCAGTGCCGATCGCAGACAAAGCTGGACGCACTAGCGGTCAGGCTGTTTAGATTGTGGGAGAATAACAAAGCCAATTATTATGTGTCACCCCGGAAATTCCAATCGGAATTATCCGGGGCCCATTTGGAAGTTGGTCTGCTCAATGGATCCCGGATAAAGCCATGCTTTTCCGGGATGACACAATTTATGGTCCCGTAGCTCAACTGGATAGAGCAGCCGCCTTCTAAGCGGCAGGTTGAAGGTTCGAGTCCTTCCGGGATCACCACTTTAGTAAATGCTTAACGTAAACCTAACGAAATTTTATTCCCTATTGCAGATATGCTATAGGTGATTTTTTTCAAGCGCTTTCAGTGTCTTTTCTTTAACCAGTCAGTGACTTCGAAACTCCTCATAAATGGAGAGCTACTTACCTCGTTCATCAGACTCCAGTAGCATTGTCATCCGAAACTGGTTTTCACTTCATCCGGATATGTATAACGGTATTTTGGTGGATCGCTGCTCTCCCATATAATGCTTCTCCTGTATTCGGGTTGTAGGTACGAGTAGATGTCCCAACGTATATTATTCAGAAACTCGGCGATGGTGCTGCTATGATAGTAAAATATATCCTCATGCAACCACTCGTGAATATCAGACAGCGCCAATAGTGACTCCCCCTGATCAATATTTATTCCATCCCGTTTAAGAAGTTCTTGTACCTCTTTCGCGATCCCAGCAGCCCGGAGGCGGACCAACTACCGGCGGTGCGCTTGATTTGCGGATCGCAATGAATGACCAGACTTTCAAATCCGCCCCAGGAAAAGCCAATGCCAAATAAGGACAACGCATTAACAAAATCATGTACCTTTTCTGGGGACACCGGGTTCAGGATAAGGGAGAATAATCCTGATGAGCCGGTAAAATCGGATCATTGCGCATTTGGCTTAGACATATTGAGCCTATGACCTATAGAGTATCAGTAATAAATATTGCCTATTTCTTTGATCATGCCACGCCTAAAGGAAGTTTACATGGAAAAACAACGTTATGATACCGGGTATAAAGAGGTTGGTTTGCCACAACTCCCCGTTGATCGTGATTTTATGTATTCATTCTATAAGTTGTGGTTTATGCAAGATGGATACCCCGGAAAGCGCATGGATGATGGGTCCATAAGTGCTCATCCCATTTATGGCGCGTATATAGTCCATGATTATTTGCGTTTATTTAAAGAAACAAAAGAAAAAAAATACATAGAAGCCGCAAAAAAAGTTGCAGACGCTACCCTATCGCATATGCAAAATGTACCAAATTTTAATGCAATTGCATTTTATTATGAAGACTACAAAAATTTATCATATCACGCTGGTAAATTTTATTCGGGCCTGACACAGGCGCGATACCTGACGCCGCTTTTCCGCTTGTTTAAAATCACAAAAGAGGAGAAATACAATACGGCAGTTATAAAAATTTTGAACAGCTTAACCGTGCCGCAATCCAAAGGTGGGGTATGCATTCAAACCAGCTTTGGAATTGCAATAGAGGAGTATCCTCATAATATTCCAACCTATGTTTTAAACGGTTGGACGACAATAATTATGGAATTACTGAGTTATAGTCATCAGTCAAAAAACACGAGAGCTCATGAGTTGGCGCTCAAAAACATTGCAACGCTAGAAAAAATTATCAATAGATATGATTGCCCGGAAATTTCTCTCTCACGATATCAACTTACGGGGTTTTGTTATCTCAAGGTGATCTCACAAGCACCAAAAATATTGCGTGTGAATAATGTTGCCACTTACATCGATCATAAAAAATATGGTATGGGGGCAACAAATAATCGGTGGAATAATTTTGTCTGTGATAATGATATAGATGAAAATAGGTATGCGAAAAACCGCCAAGTATTGATGAATGTGGTTCTTAGCCAAATTAATGACACACAAATGATTGAATTTGAGATTGAGTCAAAAAGCACTAAACCGGGAAAATTAGATTTTTATATATCTTATGGTGATTACAACCCGTTTGTTTCAGCAATGCCAACAAAGCGGTGGATTTGGCTGGATCAGTATGCAATTCAGCCAGGAATCAATAAAGTAGCATTGCAAGTTGAAAACAAAAATTTGCCAATGATTGGTTACCCAACTAATTTCACAAAAAAATTAGAAGACGGGAACTACAATGTGTATCATTGGATGCACATTCATAATTTTAAAAAAATAAATAAATATTATGAAAGTATTAAACTTGAGTATATTAAGAAAAAATGGATGGAATACATTAAAGAATGGCGGCGAGTTGATAGCTTGGATGCTAAAAATATAAGATATTTAAGGCCGAAATAAATATAGAAAGTGAATTGTGTTTGGAAGTACGTTTAACTCAGAACACGCAAACTATTCTCAATATCGGCAATCAAATCATCGGCATCTTCCAGGCCAATGGAAAACCGGATCAGCGGCCCGGTGGCATTCCAACTGCCGGCGGTGCGCTTGATTTGCGGATCACAATGAATGACCAGACTTTCAAAGCCGCCCCAGGAAAAACCGATACCAAATAAGGACAACGCATTGACAAAATCATGCACCTTTTCTGGTGATACCGGGTTCAGGATCAGTGAAAATAGGCCCGAAGAGCCGGTAAAGTCACGCGTCCACAAATCATGATCCGGGTGTTCGGGCAAAGCCGGGTGCAGCACGCGCATAACTTCATCACGGGTGCTGAGCCATTGTGCAATTTTCAGGGCGCTTTGTTGCTGGTGCGTCATGCGCACGCCCATGGTGCGCATACCGCGCAACACCAGATAGGCATCATCTGGGGACACCGTATTGCCGTTCAGATAGGCATAATTATGCATCAACGCGGCGCCGTCTTCCGTGCGCGAGGCCACAGCCCCCATCAGCACGTCCGAATGCCCGGTGTGGTATTTTGTTGCGGCCTGAATGGAATAATCTATGCCGAGCGCCAGCGGTTTTAAAAACCAGCCTGCGCCCCATGTATTGTCGATCAAAGTGGGAATGCCGCGCGCCTGTGCCAAGGTGGCAATGGCCGGCAGGTCATTAATCTCCAGCGTTAATGAGCCCGGGCTTTCCAGAAAAATGGCGCAGGTATTGTCGCGGACTTGGCTTTGCAGATCGGCCCCGGCGCGCGGGTTGAAATATTCAATCTTGAGGCCGCGTTTGGTCAGAATATTATCGCAAAAATTGCGCGTTGGCCCGTACACACTGTCGGTGATCAGCATATGCCCGCCGGGCTTTGAAACCGCCGACAGTGCCAATGTGCAGGCGGCAAGGCCAGAGGGGGCGAGAATTGTGCCTGCTGCGCCTTCCAGCTCCGTTATGGCATCGCCCAGCGCACAATGGGTTGCCGTGCCAAAGCGCCCGTAATGGCGTTGTTCAGGGTTGCGCGCATAGAGGTCTTCGGCGCGATCAAACAGAATGGTTGAGGCACGTTCAACCGGCGGATTGACCAGATCCTTGGCCATGCCCCGGGTTTGCCGTGCGGCGTGGACGAGGCGGGTGTTTGCCCCTTGGGGGGATGGTTTTTTATTCATGACAGCCATTCCGGAACCGGCAGGTTCTTTTCGCGTAAAAAGGCCGGGTTATAAAGCTTGGACTGATAGCGATTTCCATAATCACACAGCAGCGTGACGATGGTATGACCCGGCCCCATATCTCGCGCCAGTGCCATGGCACCGGCAATATTGATGCCGGACGAGCCACCAAGGCACAGGCCTTCATTTTTCACCAGATCAAACAGGATATGCAGGGCGTCTTCGTCATGGATGCGGTAGGCATCGTCGATGACTACCCCTTCCAGATTACTGGTTACGCGGCCTTGCCCGATGCCTTCGGTGATCGAACCGCCTGTTGTTTCCAGCGTGCCATGCTTGACCCATGAAAAAAGCTTTGAGCCGCCGGGGTCGGCAAGGGCGATGGTGATGTTCTTATTGCGCTCTTTTAGGGCCAAAGAGACACCGCCCAGCGTGCCGCCCGACCCAACGGCACAGATGAAGCCGTCCAGCTTGCCGCCCGTTTGCGCCCAAATCTCCGGGCCTGTGCTCTGGTAATGGGCATCGCGATTGGCGGTATTGTCAAACTGGTTGGCCCAGAGCACGCCGCGCGGTTCCGACTTGGCCATATCTTCGGCCAGTGTACGCGAAAAGTGTACATAATTTCCGGGGTTGGCATAGGGCAGGGCATCTACCTCGTGCAACTCACCGCCAAAGAGCTGTACCGCGTCCTTTTTCTCCTGTGCCTGGGTGCGCGGCATGACGATCACCACGCGATACCCAAGCGCCCGGCCCACCATGGCCAGACCAATGCCGGTATTGCCCGCCGTACCCTCGACAATGGTGCCGCCGGGCTTTAACGCGCCAGACTTTTCCGCATCGCGGATAATGCCCAGCGCAGCACGATCCTTGATCGATTGGCCGGGGTTTAAAAACTCACACTTGCCCAAAATGGTGCAGCCGGTTTCTTCCGAGGCGCGGCGCAATTTCAACAAAGGCGTGTTGCCAATTAGATCAAGAACAGACTGGGCGTAGGCCATGGGGGAACTCCTGCAAGGTCGTCGTAAACTCACAGGTAATCACGCATGTGCGCGCTGGCAAGCGCCCAGCTTACTTGCTGAGCACAAATTGGCCCACATCGGTGCGCCCGGTGGCAAAGCCGGCTTCGCAATAGGCCAGATAGAACCGCCACAAACGGTAAAAGCGCAGATCAAAGCCCATAGGGGCGATATGCTTCCAGACGACCATAAAGTTTCTGTGCCATTCGGCCAGTGTTCTGGCATAGTCCTGACCGAACATTTGTGCATCCTCCAACTTCAGGCCAGCGTCCTCAAACTCGTTGTGCAAGACCTCGACAGAGGGCAAAACACCGCCCGGGAAAATATAGCGCTGGATAAAATCCATGCGTTTGGCATAGCGGGAAAAAATATCATCGCGAATGGTAATGATCTGTACGGCTGCCCGGCCTGCAGGTTTCAGGACCGAGCTGATTTTGGCGAAATAGCTGGGCCAGTATTTCTGCCCTACGGCCTCGAACATCTCGATTGAGGCGACCTTGTCAAAGCGGCCTCTCACGTCGCGATAATCAATGAGTTGAAGATCAACTTTCTCATTCAACTGCGCCTTTTGTATGCGGGCGCTGGCATAGTCAAACTGTTCGCGTGAAATGGTGATGCCGGTCACACGCGCCCCGACTTCGCGCGCTGCATAGTCGGCAAACCCGCCCCAGCCGCAGCCTATTTCCAGCACATGGTCGTCCGGCTTCAGGTCCAGGTTTTTGGCCATTGCGCTGTATTTGCGCCGCTGTGCTTCTTCCAGCATAAGGTCCTGACCGTCATATCGTGCCGAGGAATAGGTCATGGATGGGTCTAGCCAGTATTCATAAAACGCATTTCCGAGATCATAATGAACAGAGATATTGCGCTTAGCCCCCTGACGGGTGTTGGCATTCAGGCGCAACAGGGCTGAATAGACAAGGCGCATGATCCGGCTGCCCCCGGTGGCCAGACTGTGCATACGGTCTATGTTCAGGGAAATGGTGGTCAGCGCCCTGGCCAGATCTGGTGTGCTCCATTCCCCGGCAATATAGCTTTCGGCAAGGCCGACATCGCCGGTACGGGCCACGCGCCCGACCAGCGCATAATTGTGGATGTGTATGGCCGCTTTGGGGCCTTTGTTGCATCCGCGAAAAACCAGTACTTCCCCATTGGGCAGGGTCAGGCTTAAACTGCCATGGGAAATATTCAAAAGGCGCTCGGCAAGGCGCTTGAATGCCCATGGTACACCACGCAGGGCACGGATGGTTTGTGCCGTCGCTGCGTGTGTGGTGCTGTGCGCCATGTCTTCCCCCGTGTGACCAGTGGAGTGCCTATAATAGCAAAAAATGCGCCTTTAGGCAAAAGAGAAGCGAAAACCGCATGGTTTTTTGCGCCTGCCTCTTTGCTGCCGCTTTTGAATCGTGCAATGGAGTGCCCTGTCAAATCAAAAAATGAAAGACCGCTCATGCGCGCCCTGTTTTCTTTTCTATTTCTTCTTGGCCTTGCGCCAACGGCCCTCGCCGCCAAATTTGAAACACCCGCCACCCATGCGGTGATCCTGGATTATGACACGGGGCTGATGCTCTTTGGCAAAGAGCCCGAAATGCCAGTGCCCCCGGCCTCCATGACCAAGATCATGACGCTCTATATGGTGTTCGAGCGCTTGCAGTCGGGCGCTTTGTCGCTGGATGATGAATTTACGGTTTCAGACGACGCGTGGCGGCGCGGCGGGTTTAGCTCTGGTTCGTCCACAATGTGCCTGCGGCCAAAAGAGCGCGTGCGCGTCGAAGACCTGATCCGGGGCGTCATTGTGCTTTCGGGCAATGATGCGGCGATTACGCTGGCGGAAAACATTGCCGGCAGCGAGGGGGCCTTTGCGCGCCAGATGACCGAGCGCGCGCACGAGCTGGGGCTGGAAACGGTCGCATTTCATAACGCCACGGGCTGGCCTGATCCCGGCCATGAAGTCAGCGTGCTGGATCTGGCAAAACTGACGCGGATTATCATTCGCGATTTTCCCGAAGATTATGCCTATTTCTCTGAACGTGAATATGACTGGTGCAAGGCGGCACCGTCTAACCGCTATAACCGCAACCCGCTTTTGGGCGTGGTGCCGGGTGCAGACGGGTTGAAAACCGGACATACCAAGGAATCCGGTTATGGCCTGGCCGGTTCCGCCATACGTGATGGCAAACGGCGCATCATTGTCTTTAACGGCATGAAATCCAGCCGTGGCCGGGCCAGCGAAGGTGAGCGGTTAATGCGCGCCGCCTTTGGCGAATTTGACATTAAAACGCTTTACGCGGAGGGGGCCGTGGTCGGCGAAGCCAAAGTGGCCATCGGCAAAGCGCTGAGCGTGCCGTTAGTCACAACGGAAGAGATCAATGTTGCCTATTTTCGCCCCAATCGCCGCTCTATCACCTCGGCCATGGTCTATGATGGTCCGGTGCGTGCGCCGATACAAAAGGGTGATGTTCTTGGCAAACTGGTGGTCGAGGAAAAAGGCGAAGTCAAAGCCTCCTATCCGCTGGTTGCCGGGGCATCAGTTGAGAAGAAAGGCCTTGTTGGTCAGGCGATTGATGGGCTCGTGGGCTTGATCAGGGGTAAAGGAACGGAATGACCAAGGGCGGGGCCAAATTCATCAGCTTTGAAGGCGGTGAAGGGGCAGGCAAAACCACACAGATAAAATTTCTGGGTGAGATTTTGCGTCATGCAGGCCATGAGGTGGTTATCACCCGCGAGCCGGGCGGCACGCCGGATGCCGAAGCGGTGCGTGATCTGGTGCTGGGCGGTGAGCCTGGGCGCTGGTCCGCCAAGGAAGAAATGCTGCTCATGTATACGGCGCGTTCGCAATTGGTGCGCACGATTATCCGCCCGGCGCTGGAACGCGGCGCCTGGGTGCTATCCGATCGCTTTGCCGATTCCACGCTGGTCTATCAGGGCTATGCTGGCGGTGTTGACCCAGATGAGGTCAGAAAACTGCACGATTTGGTACTGGGGCCGTTTAATCCCGATATTACCTTTATTATGGACATCGACCCGAACAGCGGCATGCAGCGCGTGCACGCGCGCGCCGAAGCGCTAAACCAGTTTGAAAAGCGTAAAAGTAATTTCTATGAAATGACCCGCAATGCCTATCTGGACATTGCCAAATCCGAGCCAAACCGTTGTGCCGTTATTAATGCGGCACAGGACGCCACCAAAGTCTCGATGGATATTGTGCAGGTCATTAAAGACCGTCTTGGGATCGCGCTATGAGCGTGGATGTGGACGAGCCGGACCGGGCACAAGGGTGCCCAAGCCCTCGCGAATCCTATACTCTTTTAGGCCATGAAGCCGCCGAACAGGCCTTTGAAGATGCTCATCAATCTGGCCATATGCATCATGCCTGGATGATCTGTGGGCCGCGCGGGATTGGCAAGGCAACGCTGGCCTATCGCATGGCACGAAGGATGCTGGGGGCAAAGCCCGACGCAGACTATGGCGTGTTGGGGGCGGATCCGACGGACCCGGTCTCTTTGCGCATTGCGGCCATGAGCCATGGGGATTTGCTGGTTTTGCGTCGCCCGTTTGATGAGAAACGAAAACGCTGGCGCGGCGAAATTACGGTGGACGAAGTCCGGCGCATGGCGGGTTTGTTTCAAACCCGTGCGGGTGAGGGCGGTTGGCGGGTCTGCATTATCGATGCGGCAGACGAGATGAATTTAAACGCCGCCAATGCCATTTTGAAAATGCTGGAAGAGCCACCCACAAATGCCATGGTTATTCTGGTAGCCCATGCGCCCGGGCGTTTACCCGCAACGATTAGATCACGGTGTCGTCGGCTGGACTTGCGTCCCTTGTCACAGGATCTGACCAGAAAAATCGCCATGGATAATGGGGCGGATGACAAGGATGCTGATCTGGCCAGCCAACTGGCCGCAGGCAGTCCGGGCCGGGCGCTCTCCATTATGGCCTCAGATGGCACCAGTTTATGGAAAGAAGTGGATCAGCTGGTAAGCCGGGGCGCGGGGGTTGGTCAGGGGGTGGCGCACGCTTTGTCCCGCCGCTTGGCACTCGTGAAGGCTGCCCCGCAAAGAAAGCTGTTTTTTGAACTTCTGCTTTTGCGGCTGGAGCAGGAAATCCGCGCAGGCACCGCTGCGCAGGCGTCAACAAACCTTGAGCCATGGTTCGCATTACGGGGCAGAGTGCAGAGCCTCGCCAGTGATGTGGACCGCCTTTATCTCGACCCGGCGCAGGTGGTATATGAGGCGATACAGGACATATGGCGAACGGTGTCTGCGCATAGGGTACAAAGGCGGGGTGTCTAATGCTGATCGATAGTCACGCCAATTTACATGCCCCAGCCTATGGGCGCGATCTTGACGACGTGCTCGTGCGGGCGCGCAACGCAGGCGTTCAGGTGATGGCGACCATTTGTTGCCGGATGAGTGAATTTTCCCGGGCGCTGGCAGTGGCCGATATGGACCCGGATATCTGGTGCACATTGGGTATTCATCCGCACCATGCGGGCGATGATCCGCATATTTCCTCAAGGCTGCTGTGCGCATTGGCAGAGCATCCCAAGGTTATTGGCATTGGGGAAACCGGGCTGGATTATCACTATGACTATAGTCACCGGGATGACCAACTAACCAATCTGCGCGCCCATGCCGAGGCGGCGCGGCAAACCGGCTTGCCACTGGTGCTGCATACGCGCGAAGCGGACGAAGATATGATGACCTTTCTGGAGGCGGAAAATGCGGGCGAGGATTTTGAATTTATCCTGCATTCTTATACCTCTGGCGAAGAGCTGGCGCGTATGGCGGCGGCGCGCGGCGGGTATTTTAGCGTCAATGGCATTGCCAGTTTTCGTAATGCGCAAAGCGTGCGCGATATAATTGCGGATATTATGCCGATGGATAAAATTTTGCTGGAAACCGATTGCCCTTATCTGGCCCCGGTGCCCAAGCGCGGGCGGCGCAATGAACCGGCCTATCTGCCTTTGATCAATGCCTGTCTGGCCAAGATCAAGGGGTGCACGGAAGAAGAGAGCGCCGCCCAGACGACGCAGAACTTTTTTGCCCTGTTCAAGCGGGCGCAGGCCCCTGATGCGGAGCAGATATAATGGGCGGTGGACCGTTGGAAATTCGTATTCTTGGCTGTGGCTCTTCGGGCGGCGTGCCGCGCATTGGCCCAAACTGGGGTAATTGTGACCCGGGTGAGCCCCGCAACCGGCGCTTGCGCTGCTCAATACTGGTGCAACGCTTTGCCCAAAACGGCGAAGCCACCAGCGTGCTGGTGGATACCTCGCCGGATATGCGAGAACAATTACTGGCCGCAAGGATTGGCCGCCTGGATGCGGTTCTCTTTACCCATGACCATGCAGACCAGGCCCATGGCATCGATGATCTGCGCCAGATTTGCTATGTCATGCGCAAACGTGTGCCGGTCTATATGGACGCCCCGACAACAAAGACTTTAACCCGGCGCTTTGATTATTGTTTTGAACAGGCCGAAGGGTCTGGCTATCCCGCCATTTTGGAGGCTCAAGACATGCCCGAGCCGGGTACAGAGTTTCAGATTGACGGCCCCGGCGGACCAATATCCATTACGCCCATTGATCTGGAACACGGGCCGACTATGCGCGCCCTTGGTTTTCGTTTTGACAATATTGCCTACGCGCCGGATGTCTCTTCTATACCCAAGGCCAGTCGGCCTTTATTTGAGGGCCTTGATCTATGGATTGTTGATGCCTTGCGCCAGGAACCACATCCAACTCATGCCCATCTGGGTCAGACCCTAGCATGGATTGAACAGGCAAAGCCGACACGCTCAATCCTGACCAACATGCACATCACGCTGGACTATGCCACGTTAAAAGCAAGCCTGCCACAGGGTATTGAGCCAGCCTATGACGGCATGGTTGTTAGAATTTAAAAATGGGCTAGCGTTCAGCCTTTGGCTTTGCGAGAGCCTTTGCCCAGACCAATTTCCTTGGCTAGGGTGGACCGGCGGCGCGCATAAGACGGGGCCACCATGGGATAATCCGCAGGCAGACGCCATTTCTGGCGATATTCGTCCGGTGTCAGACTATAGCGTGTGCGCAAATATCGCTTCAGCATTTTCAGCTTAGCGCCATCTTCAAGGCAGATCATATAATCTTCGGTGATGGAACGTGAAATTGGCACAGCCGGTTTTTGCTTTATCTGCGTCGCCGCAGGGGCGCTTAAATCAGACATGGCTGTGTGCACAGATCTGATCAGAGCTGGGAGTTCGTCTGCAGTTACCGCATTATTACTAACATAAGATGCAATAATATCCGTTGTCATCTGAATATTTTCGTTTGGCTCTGGGGAGGTCTCTGGGGTGTCAGTCATATGCATTATCCTCGATAATAATTTTGTTTTTATTCTGTGAGCGAACAAAATGCCTAATGTGGAGTATGGATGATTTTGCTATTTGTGCAATAGATTATCTGCAGTTAGTGCATTTGAAAAATTATAGATATTCCACGTTTTCATTCAAGTCAGCATGACCTTTTCTTGCAGTTACTGCGCCTAAAGCTGCGTATTAAAATATATATCCTCTTTTGGTTGTGAATAGACGATTCGCATTTGAGGGTGGTAAAGGGGTGTGTACAGGTTCATGAAAACACTGCTGTCTAAACAGAGATAATGATAAAAAGCTGGTTGTGCATGGGTGAGAGTGGATTTACACGTTGATTCTCATATCTTGGGTGTGCGCGCAGGAGTTTTACCGCCATGACCGATCAAAATACTTCCCAGTCTTCTATGACCGAGTTTTTTAAAGCCCCCCTTTCTGTTGATGATGCTCAAGTTTTTGAAGCTATATTGCGCGAGGAAAATCGTCAGGCGCGGCAGATTGAGTTAATTGCCTCGGAAAACATAGTTTCCCGCGCGGTTTTGGAGGCCCAAGGGTCTGTATTCACCAATAAATATGCCGAAGGTTATCCGGGGCGGCGCTATTATGGTGGCTGTATCAATGCGGATGTGGTTGAAAGTTTGGCAATTGAGCGTGCCAAAACCTTGTTTGGTGCAAGTTTTGCCAATGTTCAACCCAGTTCCGGCAGTCAGGCCAATCAGGGTGTTTTTCTGGCATTAATCAAGCCTGGCGATACGGTGCTGGGCCTTAGTCTTGCAGCAGGCGGGCATTTGACCCACGGGGCACGGCCAAACATGTCTGGAAAATGGTTTAATGCTATGCATTATGGCGTACGCGAAGACACCGCGCAGATTGATATGAATGAAGTGCGCGATCTGGCACGCCAGCACAAACCGGCCTTGATCATTACGGGTGGTTCTGCCTATCCACGTACGATTAATTTTGCGGTATTTCGGGAAATTGCGGACGAGGTGGGGGCGTATCTGATGGTCGATATGGCCCATATCGCGGGCCTGGTGGCCGGTGGTGTGCACCCCAGCCCCTTGCCGCATGCCCACGTTGTCACCACAACGACCCACAAGACATTGCGCGGCCCGCGCGGCGGCATGATTCTGACCAATGACGACGTCATTGCCAAAAAAATAAATTCGGCAATTTTTCCAGGCTTGCAGGGTGGACCGCTGATGCATGTCATTGCGGCCAAGGCCGTTGCCTTTGGCGAGGCCCTGCGTCCGTCCTTTAAAACCTATGCCAAAAATGTTGTCACTAATTGCCAGGCCATGGCGACGGAGCTGGAAGATGCGGGCTATGCCCTGGTATCCGGCGGCACGGATACGCATCTGGCACTGGTGGATTTGCGCCCTAAGGGGGTGAAGGGCAATGCGGCGGAACAGGCACTGGAACGAGCCTATATCACTTGTAATAAAAATGGCGTGCCTTTTGATCAGGAAAAGCCAACCATAACCTCTGGCATTCGCATTGGCTCGCCGGCCACAACCACACGGGGGCTGAAGGAAGGTGACTTTAGGGCCGTGGGCGCTATGATTGTCCGGGTACTGGACGCGCTGGCTGATAACGCCGAAGGCGATGCAGCACTGGAAGCCGATGTTCGTGCCGAAGTCGAGGCCTTGACGGCGCGCTATCCTCTCTATGGAGATTTGCATTAATGCGGTGCCCGTTCTGTTCCAGTGAAGATACGCAGGTCAAGGATTCGCGTTCTGCCGAAGATGGCGCGGCCATCCGGCGGCGGCGCCAGTGCCAGTCCTGCGGTCAGCGCTTCACGACATTTGAACGGGTGCAATTGCGTGATCTGACCGTAGTGAAACGCTCGGGTCGCCGGGTACGATTTGATCGTGAAAAACTGCTGCGCTCAGTTCTGGTGGCCATGCAAAAACGTCCCATGGAACGCGAACAGATTGAACAGCTGGTTTCCTCGATTGTGCGCCGGTTAGAAGGGGAGGGGGATATGGATATATCCTCCGAACGCATTGGCCAGAAGGTTATGGTGGCCCTGGCCAATCTCGATCCTGTGGCCTATGTGCGCTATGCCTCTGTTTATAAGGACTTTACCGAAAGCAGCGATTTTGCGCGCTTCATTGCCGATGAAAAACTGGATAAGCCATAAACGCGTATTTTGCAGCCCAGTCTGTGTCTTTGGCTGGTGGTCATGACGCGCGCAGGCTACAGAGCCAAATCAGCTCAATAAGGAATGTTTGATGAACAGCGCAGCACAGAATCACGCCAAACAGCATGCGATCGAGCGCCGGACGGCCCGTCTTCGCGCTGTGCAGGCTCTATTCCAGATGGATATTGGCGGCATGGGTGCGCGGCGGGTTATTGAAGAGTTTAAGGAAAACCGCCTTGAAGGTGTTGATGATACCGGCGCAGAAGGTGTGGCCGACATCGCGCTTTTTGAAAAACTGGTGCGCGGTGTTGTCGAACATCAGACCGCCATCGACAAGGCGATCAGTGCGCATCTGGCCAAAAACTGGCGTCTGGACCGGCTGGATGCCACGGTTCGGGGCATTTTACGAGCCGCAAGTTTTGAAATTCTGCAAGCGCCTGGCACGCCGACAAAAGTTATTCTGGATGAGTACACTGACATTACGGGTGATTTCTTTTCAGGGCCGGAGCGGGGTTTTGTCAACGCAGCGCTGGATGCGCTGGCCCGTGATGAGCGCAAAGACGTGCTGAACGCATGACGCCCGTGCGCGGCGAGTTCGCGTTTATAGAGGCCTTGGCAAAACAAGCTGCCAGGACGCCCGAGGCGCTTGGGCTAACCGATGATGGTGCCGTATTATGGATTGATGGCGGGCGAAAGCTGGTCATGGCGGCTGATATGCTGCAGGCTGGGGTGCATACCATGCCCAATGCCTCACCGGCGCAGATTGCCAGCAAGGCCCTGCGCACCAATTTGTCCGATCTTGCCGCCATGGGCGCAAAGCCAGCATTTTATCTGAGCACTATTTCGTGGCCGGGCGCGCCCTCTGACGATGATATGCAGTCTTTGGTGCAGGCCTTGGCGCAAGATCAGGAACGTTTTGGCATAGCGCTCGTTGGTGGGGATACCATTTGCGGGCAGGGTCCGTTTACCATCTCGATTACCGTTCTGGGATGGGCAGAGGGTCCATTGTTGCGACGCACTGGCGCACAAAAGGAGGATGACATCTGGGTCAGTGGCACCATTGGCGATGGATATCTGGGCCTTGCGGTTGCACAAGGTCGTGCATGCGGCCTAAGCAATGCGCGGCAAGAACATGTCCTTAGCCGCTATGAGTATCCTGAGCCAAGACTGACGCTGGGGCAGGCATTGGCACGTATTGCGCATTGTGGACTGGATGTTTCAGATGGCCTGATCGCCGATGCAGAACATCTGGCCAAGGCCGGGCAGTGCGCCTTGGTGCTGGATCCGCTTCGTGTGCCCCTGTCTGAGGCGGGCAGGCAGTGGATCAAGGCACAGACAGACACGCATGGCGCTCGTGAAACCCTGATGGGTGGGGGGGATGATTATGAATTGCTTTTTTGTGCCCCCAGGCAAGACCGAGAAAAAATCATTGCCCTGTCGCACAGTTTAGATGTGTCCCTGACCCGTATTGGTAAGGTCATAGTGGGCGAAGGTGTACACCTGCATAAAGGAGATGGTATCCGTAAAGTAGCCGGGCGAAGCGGGTTTACGCATTTTTGAACTCTTTGGGGTATGGTTCCCCCAAAGAGGATAAATGATATGCGCCTTGTTTATATGACGGCTTTGGCTTTGCTAATCAGCAGCCCCGCTTTAGCAAGCGGGGGCGGCAAGAAATCCGAAAAAGGAAAAAGCAACCGGATCAAGGCAGAGTGGACTATAAAAAACGATGTGATACCGGAATATAAGATCCCGGATCCGTCGCAATCCTTGCGCTCCGTTGATATTCCCGTTGTCGTGGCACCAATATCTATTGATGGGCATTTGGTCAATTATGCGTTTCTGGCCATCCGCGTTGTGCTAGACGACAATGTTGATGCCTGGAAAATGCGGTCAAAGGCCCACTTTATGCGTGATGCTATTTTACGCACCGCGCACAAATACCCGTTTGGAAAAGACGGGGCCCGCACAGAAGTCGATGAAGAACGTGTTCTGCCCCTTATCCGCGAAGCTATTGCGCCTTGGGTAAGCAAACAGCAAATTGATCACATAGAATTTCTTAGCATAGATATGCTGAACGGCTAGGGCCTGGCCCTAAGGTACGGCATTAATTTTACGGTAGGCTGAAAGCTTTATGCTGCGCTGCGTCCGGCCTTTTCAGTGCTGGAAAGCGAGACCTTGTTCCGCCCGGCATGCTTGGAGCGATAGAGGGCTTCATCGGCGCGTTCAATCAGCTCTTCAATAGAATCGTTTGACTCATATTGGGCGACACCCAGAGAAATCGTCACGGTACCCATATCTTCATTGGTGGATTTTCTTAGTAATTTCTTGGATTCGACACTGGCGCGAATATTATCCGCCAGATCAAAGGCTGTTTTCTCATCCGTATCAGGCATGATCACGGCAAATTCCTCGCCACCATAGCGGGCCACCAGATGCGCTTTGGAGGCATAACGTTGCAGGCAACTGGCCACAAAGCGGATGATTTGATCGCCTGTTTGATGGCCCCATGTGTCGTTAAATCGCTTGAAGTGGTCAATGTCACAAAGGATCAGGCTAAGGTTTTCATTACTATGCTCAGCGGAATTACATTGTTGTAAAATATATTCATCAAAGCGCTTGCGGTTGGCTATGCCGGTCAAAGCATCTGTCATGGCTTCGGTACGTACTTTTTCCAGATTTTCGCGCAAGGTATTCACCTCAGCAGTGGTCTGGTTCAATTTGCGTTCCAAATCTGCCGTATGCTCGTTCATCTTTGTCGTGGCAGCCAGAAGTGTATCAACCATGTCCTTTAGAGGCGTGTCACCGCTGGCATGCTCAAGAATATCTGTCGCGCCAGATAATGTTTTTTCATATTCAACGGCATTGCGTTCAGCCGCAGCCAGCATGCGCAGGACGGCGTTGATTTCTTCGCTGAATTTTCCGCCTGTCTGCAAGGTCTGATCAACCATATCAACGCCGCAGAAATATTTTTTGTGCAATTTGTCGCACATATCCTGATCAAGAGACTTGTCAGCAATAAGAGAGCGAAGCTCTTTTGCCAGACTTGGGTTTTTATCGGCCACAAAGCTGTAGAATAGCTGATAATTGTTTGGCGTTGTCTCCAACCCCAAATCAGCTAGCATGCTTATTATAGTTTTGGCGTGCTTTTGATTATCTTTTTGCTTTGCCTTAGCTGGTGCCGACATGTCTCTGTCCCTAATACGGCCCTTTTAGGCGCCGGGTAAAATACATTTGCGAGAACATAAACCGCAAAACCCGAACAGAGAGTAAAGAAGGCATGAGATATTTTTTATAAGGTGGCAGGGTCATAGCCATACACAACTCTATATAAGTAATAGAGGCTATATATTTAATGGTGAGTTTTGAGCAGGAAAATCACATGGCATGCGATTGCTTGCACTGATGTGATTACAAGAGCAATAAAAATAATTTACAGTACCGAAATTAAACGGTTTACTATCTTGCACGTAAATTTATAAAGTTTTTCTCTGCGTATTATTTTTTAATTTTGTTGGTAAGGCCTTTTGTTAAAGCGTGTGCTTGGCTTTAATGCTTAAACTTCAGGTTTATTTTTTAAAAAAATCAGGCATGGCAGACCCAAAACCCATCTGGCCGCTTTGTTTTCCAGGTTTTTCAGATCGGGATTGTCGCTGAGATGATTCACGTTTTGGTGCCGTGGGTTTTTCGCCCACTTGAGGCTTCTCAATTATTTGGGGTTGTACTGCCTCCATTGGCGCTGGCTCTGGAGAAGCGTTTTGGGGTTTAGATTTCCCAGATCGCACTTTTCGCCGTGCTGGTCTTTGGGTTTTCTCTTCTGGTGTCTCTGCAATCGGTGCCGGTGTTTCCACAGCTGGCGTGCTCACAGCTGAACGTCCGCGTACTCTGCGTCTGACGGGGCGTCTCTTGCTGCCCGCTGGTGTGGTTTCTTTTGGAGGCTGAACCCCTGTATTAGTTTCTGGTGTTTGCGTCCTGGAAGCACCAGGTTTTTTTTCGCCGAGGCTCTCAGGTATATCCTGACCAATCAGGTTTTGCACAGCCGCCAGGTATTTTGCGTCCGCTGGCGTAGCAATGGTGATGGCATGGCCTTCGCGCCCGGCACGTCCTGTGCGGCCAATACGGTGGATATAATCCTCAGGATGTGAAGGGACGTCATAATTCAGCACATGGCTGACATCAGGAATATCCAGGCCACGGGCGGCAACATCACTGGCAATTAATAGTCTTACATCGCCATTTTTGAAGTTTTCCAGTGTTTGTGTCCGCACACTTTGTGGCAGATCGCCATGAATTGGCGAGGCACTATATTTGGCCTTTTTTAGAAACGCGGCAACCCGGTCCACATCGCGTTTGCGATTGCAAAAAACAATGGCGTTACGCACATTGTGCTCATCTATGGCTTTGCGTAAGGCCTCGTTCTTATGGCGGACATCATTACGATCCAGCCGAATCAAAAGTTGTACAATAGTATCTGCAGTCGCGGTTGGGCGCGTGACCTCAACCTTCTTTGGGTTATGCAAGAAGGTATCGACGATGCGCTGAATTTCCGGCGGCATGGTGGCTGAGAAAAACAGAGTTTGGCGTGTAAAGGGCGTCATTTTAAAAATGCGCTCAATATCGGGGATAAAGCCCATGTCCAACATGCGGTCGGCTTCATCGACAACCAGCAATTGCACGCCATTCATCAACAAATTGCCGCGCTCGATATGGTCCAACAGGCGCCCGGGCGTAGCGACCAGCACGTCAACGCCCTGCATCAGCTTGCGGTTTTGTTCGCCAAAGGCCACGCCGCCAATGAGCAAGGCCATGGAAAGCTTGTGGTACTTACCGTATTTTTCAAAGTTCTCGGCAACTTGTGCGGCTAGCTCACGGGTAGGCTCTAAGATTAGCGAGCGCGGCATGCGCGCCTTGGCGCGGCCACGGCTGAGAATATCGATCATTGGCAGGGTAAAGGACGCGGTCTTGCCGGTCCCGGTTTGCGCAATACCTAACACATCCCGCGCGGCCAACACATGAGGAATGGCTTCGGCCTGGATCGGTGTCGGTTCGGTATAGCCGCTTTCTGCAACGGCTTTAAGGATTTTGGGGCCAAGCCCCAGGTCTTCAAAATTCATAGGCACCAAGGTAAAAAAATGGGCGCAACAATAAAAGCATTCTGCGCGCCACGGACCATAGTGCTACGCGGTCCCAAGTCAATGCAGGCCAGGCAGACAAATCCCTGTCCGGCCTGCATTTAATCGGGTTTTACCCCTTAACGATAGGCGAAAGGTGCATCTTTGACCGTTTCAAGGTCCAGATAACGATCGCGCAATTTGGTCTGGCGTGATGTCAGTGTCTGTTCCTCACCCCCGATAAAGACATGATCGGGGCTGCTCATCAGTTCCAGCGGGTCACCATCCCACACCACCACATCGGCGGTCATGCCGTCGGACAGGGCGCCAAGACGATCACCAAGACCAAAGATTTTGGCCGGAGCGCTGGTAATGGCGGCAAAGGCCGCATCCCATGACAGGCCATTGGCCACCGCATCACCGGCCTGTTGCGGGGCCAGACGTGCATTAAACGCTTCGCCAAGCTGGGCAATGGCTATGGTGACACCGGCTTTTTGCAGACGGGCTGCATTGGTCATGGTCGCCCCCAGCGATTCAAAACTCGAGGGCAGGTTGTTTTGTGGCTCTAAAATGACCGGAATACCGGCTGCGGCCAGCTTGTCGGCAACCATCCAACCTTCAGTGGCGCCAACGGCGACAAGGTTCAGCTTTGGTTGATCATTGTGTAAGCGGATGAGCGTCATCAGGTCAGAGGCACGGTTCACGTAAACCAATAACGGCATGCGGCCCTCCGCTGCAGGCTTTAACGCCATGGCATCGGGACCGTTGAGCAAGGCATCTTCGCTCTCACGGCCAGGGCGGTAACTGCGCGCCTCGCTAAGGGCATTGCGCAAATACGCCCAGGCCGCCGGGCGCGAGCCGCCGGCAATGCGGGCACCGCGTTCACCCATCTGGACCGAAATAAAGGCCTTACTTTTGGTAATACTGTCGGCAATGTCGCCACTGGTATTGGCAATAAAGCCTGCGCCAGAGAAAATATTGCCACCGGCACCCGTGGTTACGGCAATGCGGGTCATGCCTTCGATTTTGGTAATGGCAATGGCTTCGGCTTTGGGGTTAAAGCCATCAACACCATTCAGCGCAACGGAAAATTCAGAATCACTGGCGCTGCTGTCATCGGTGCTGGATTCGGCGGCAATTTCCACCAAACCAACTTGCGATAACGGCGTGAACAAGCCCGGCGTGACCCATTTGCCACTGGCATCAATGCGCGTTGCCCCATCGGGGATGGCAATGCCGACACCAACGGAAAGGATTTTCCCATCCTTGATGATCACAGTGCCATTTTCGATATGGCCCTGTGCGGTATTGGTGATGACTTTCCCGCCTGTAATGGCAATGGTTTTTGCCCATGTTGGGGCGGCAAAGGCCAGACTAAGTAGGGAAATGGCCGTGGCTGTTGTTTTCAGAATACTCATTTCTCATCTCCTTCACCGGGCTGTCCCAGTTCAAAGTCAGATACGGCCTGATAGGCCTTGTCATGGCGGTCAAAGACCTTGGCCCCGTCGACAAAAACGATGTCGGCGCGGCTATAAACGCTAAACGGATTGCCGGACCAGAGCACCACATCGGCATTCAGGCCGGGCTTAAGTGCGCCAGTCTTTTCCCCAATGCCGAGCAGCTTTGCCGGGTTGGAAGATAGCCATGTCCAGGCTTCGCCCTGGGTGATATTCAAACCGGCTTTATTGCCATCGGCCAGGGCCTTGGCGGCTTCCTGGTTCAGGCGCTGAATGCCAACGCCGCTGTCTGAATGCACAATGGCGCAGGCCCCGGCATTATGGACCATGGGGATGTTTTCACGGATGGAATCATAGGCTTCCATTTTAAATCCGCCCCAATCGGCCCACATGGCGGCGCAGGTTTTGTTTTCTTTCAGCAAGTCTGCGATCTTATAGGCCTCGACGGCGTGGTGAAACGCCCCGACATGATAGCCAAACTCTTTTGACATATCGATGACCTGCACCATTTCATCGGCGCGATAGCAGTGCATGTTGACGATAATTTCGCCGTTCAACACCCCCATCAGGGTTTCCATCTGTAAATTGCGTTTGGGGGCTTTGGGGGGCTTTTTATCTTTGCCCTTATCCTTGCGCTTTTTGTCCTTATTACTGCTTTTTGCGTCTTCCCACTTGGCATAATCCTCGCGGTAATCGTCCCAGCTTTTCTTATAAGCTGTGGCCTTGATCCATGTTTTACGATAGCGCGAGAAATTACCCATGCGCGAGCCGGGACCACCTTTTTGCCCATAAACCCGCTTTGGGTTTTCGCCGCAGGCCATCTTTAATGCATAAGGTGCATCCGGGAATTTCATGCCTTGCACGGTGCGCGAGGGCACGTTTTTTAAGACAGTGCCACGACCGCCAAACAAATTGGCCGAACCCGGCAGGATTAGCATGGCAGTGACGCCGCCAGCGCGGGCGCGGTTAAAGCCAGGATCATGTGGCCAGACGCCGTGTTCTGATGAAACTTCGGCAGTAACCGGGCTGGTCACTTCATTGCCATCCGCAGTTGCCCGCACACTCGGCGAAGCATAAACGCCAAGATGTGAATGCACATCAATAATGCCCGGTGTCACCCATTTTCCGGCCCCGTCAATGACGGTTGCTCCCTCCGGTGCCTCCAGATTTTCGCCAAGGGCGGTAATTTTTCCATCTTCCAACAGCAAGTCTGCCTTGGATAGCTCTGCCCCCGCACCATCAAACACATGCGCGCCACGGATAAGAACCGGGCCTGCCGTCATGGCTTTGTAGGTAGAGGGAAAAGGGTTTTTATTGACTTCGACCATTTGAGCCGTGGCTGTGCCACACCCAAGGGTCAACGCGCTTGCCAGCACGAATTGCTTGATCACGATAGCCTCCCATTCGGCCCGGTTTGTTATCTGATATTAGGCCGCCAAAGGCAGGCTAGCACCGCACCCAAAGGATGCAAGCGGGACAATTCTAACAATCCTGTCATGTTGAGGCGGCAGCGTGCTTTGGTGCGCTTTTTAGATCATCATGGCCGCATCATCGGCGACATAGAGCGGGGCTTCACTCCGTGCAAGGCGCTCCAGGTGATCGGCAAAGGCATCCAGCGACAAGCCTGCTTCTGTGGCCGCTGTCAGCATGGTTTGCGGCGCAAGACTGCCATAAAGGGCGCTGGATAAGGCCCAAAGCCGTAAAGAGCGCATGCCGGAAAGGCAAAAACCCAATACCGGGCCGTCATTATCTGCCAGCGCTTCGCCTGCCGCAATCAGCGCATTGTGCGGAAAAACTGCGCCGTTCAAAATTGGCACATAGGCATAGGCCAGGCCCGTTTCACGGGCGGCAGCCTTTAAAAGGGCGCTGGGCGGTTGCTCGTCAGCGTCTTCTTCCCCATCGGGGCGCGCATTCAGGATCATGGTAAAGCCAGCCGCCTTGGCTGCGGCCATATCGGCAGACGTTAATTGAGCCGCCGTGGCAAAGTCCGCTGTGATGCGGGTCAAACGATCAGTCAGGGCAGGGGACATGGCAGAGTTTTCCTTGGCTCAGCGATACATGGTCATTGAGGATGATTCTTGCAAGATCGTCTGGGCGCACTATCCTGCGGCAGAATGTGGAAAACCTATGCACGCTAACAATGGTTTTACGATGAAATACACGTTTTATGCGTGCCCTGTGGGGCGGATTCTTCTGGCCGGGCAAGGGCAGACCCTGCACCTGATCAGCTTTGCCAACAAAGATCATAAGGCCCAGATAAAGGAAAACTGGGTGCGTGAAGATACCACATTTCAAAGTGCCAAAGCGCAATTAGACGCCTATTTTGCCGGGGCATTGGAAAGCTTTGATTTGCCTTTATATTTGAACGGATCACCCTTTCAGAACGACGTCTGGCAGGCTTTGTGCGCTATTCCCTTTGGCGAAACCATCACCTATGGCGAACTGGCCGCACGGGTGGGGCGGCCACGGGGCGCACAGGCCGTGGGGGCGGCTAATGGGGCCAATCCTTTGCCGATTGTAATCCCTTGTCATCGGGTGATCGGGGCCAACAACACGTTGATCGGGTTTGGCGGCGGCCTTGAAACCAAAAGGTTTCTGCTGGAGCATGAGATAAAACATACCCCGCACAAACGACTAATCTAGCGCTGATATTTGATGAAGGGCGTGACCTTGGCACCCTTGTCGTAAAGACGCCGTCCGGCGGTGTTAAAACCCTGGGTCAGCCAATAGACCTGCGCGCCATCCTCGGCCTCGGTAACCAGGCATAAAAATCTGCCAAGCAAGCGGTGCGTATAATCATGTTTCAGTTATAGAAAACGCCGCACTTTACGGCAATAGTCCTCATAGGGTTTGCCATATTGTCTTCGCAGCCACGGCTCTTCGCTAGAGGGGGCCATGAGAAGCGTCAGGAGGGTAATGACAATCACCGGCAAAGCGTGAATCGATGCCGATAAAATCGCCCATCCGGTAAAAAGAAAAAGGTCAGCGGTATATTGGGGGTTGCGCGAATAGCGATAAAATCCATGGGTTCGCAAGGCAGTTTTGGCCCCGCTGGTGGCTTTGTATCCCAGATAAGCAGCGCTGTGAAAAACCACTATATTGCCGGTAATCATCAAAGGCAGGCCCAGCCCCCAGCGCAGCTTTGCCGACCAGCCAAAAGCATTCCAGTCCGTCAGGCCCAACCAGAACATGCTGCCAATGGCGATCACAGTCAAAACCCAGATGAGCGCCCGATTCCAAAAGGTGGATCGTTGTGGCGGCCATATGCACTTTTGCGGAAAAGCAATGGACCAAATCACCGCTGCCAAAAACGCACCGCTGGCCAACACGCCCGCGACCTGTGCCAAGAATATTGTCGACATCGTCTAAACCTCCTGAAACTGCCTTTAAAGGCATGGTTCAGACAGACTAATCCCTACAACGACTGTAGGTTCAAGGTCATTTGTAAAGCTATTGGGAGGAAGTTTTTCCCGTGTTGATTATAAGTACCATTTATGATACATGCCTCGTATGGTTGAGCACAAGCGCTTACCGGCGCGACTTTTTGAGTCCCAATCTGGTCGTGTTCCCGTGCGGGAATGGTTGTTGGCTATGGAAGCGGAAGACCGCAAAACAATAGGTGAGGATATTTGTACGGCAGAATTTGGCTGGCCCGTGGGCATTCCATTATGTCGTGCTCTCAAAGGCCATATAGGGCTTTGGGAAATCAGGAGCAATCTTTCTGGCGGGCGCATTTCGCGGGTGTTCTTCTGCATTCATGATGGGGCCATGGTTTTGTTGCACGGCTTCATCAAGAAGTCCCAGAAAACGCCGACACGCGAATTAGAAACGGCTAACCAAAGAATGAGAGGTTTAAAATGAGTAAGAATAGCGCGCTGGAGGTTGGAAAACCCGGCCAGTTTTTTGGCGAATTTTTGAAAGAACAAGGCACGTATGAGGAAGCCACAGAATATGCCGTCAAACGGGTGATCGCGTTTCAGCTTGCCGAGGCCATGAAGGCGCAAGGCATGACGAAAATGGCAATGGCCGAGCGCCTAAATACCAGCCGTTCACAACTAAACCGGCTGCTTGATCCGAATAATGGCAATGTCACCCTCGCCACGCTGTCGCGCGCTGCCAAGGCCGTTGGCCGGTCGTTAAGGCTGGAGCTGGTTTGAATGGGGCCAGCATAAACCCTCAGTTCGGTAGTTGCTTTATTGTCGGCTATATATAGGAGTAGGCCCCCTAATAGATAAGTTGTAATATATATAGAGAGGCATGATATGAAATTAATTAAAAAAATAGAAGTATACTATTACCGCTCACTCTATAAGGCAACGCTGAATAATGTCGGCGACCTCAATGTCATCTTCGGTCGAAACGATAGCGGCAAATCAAATCTCCTGCGTGCCCTCAACCTATTTTTCAATGGAAAAATCGATTCTGGCCACGATTTCGATTTTTCACTCGATATGTCCGACCCACGGAAAAAAGAAGCACGTGAGGCCAAAGGAAGACAATTTCTCTGGATCAGAATTACTTTCAACGTACCGGAAAACTACGAAGGTGCACTGGGTAAAACTATCGCCATAAAAAAGCAATGGAATCGTGATGGAAAGGTAAATCAAGTAGAACAACCAGCATTGCCCAGTGTTGGAAAAAAAGCTCGCCTTACCCGTTTTCTCAATGACATTGATTTCACTTATATCCCGGCGGTGAAAGACATTGAGGTCTATTCAGACCTAATTGAACGCCTTTATGGCGCTGCTGCGGAAACAGATACATTACAAAATGCAACGCGTGATTTCATAGCGGCTATCAGTGGCGAAACATCAGATTTAACCACACAACTTACAGACATGCTTGGTGCGCCTGCCAGCATACGCCCTCCCACCGATATGAAGCGTCTGTTTCGGAATCTCGACTTTGCACAAGGTATCGACAATCATTCTTTACTTCGGCAAAAGGGGGATGGAATTAAAGCACGCTATCTACCTGAGCTCTTACACTTCATCAATGAAAACGAGGTGCGTAGCAAATTCTACCTTTGGGGCTTCGAAGAGCCTGAGAATTCTCTTGATCTGGGTGCCGCTACAACCGAGGCAAAGCGATTTGCTGAATTTGCCTCGTGTAATGACGTCCAAATTTTCATCACTAGTCACTCACCAGCCTTTTACTTAGCCGAGGCCGAAAATGTTGCTGCGAACCGTTTTTTCATTAGTAAGCAAGAGTACAATGATAGCAATGAAATGGTTCCTCCGAATGCTGCGGAGAGGATTGACGAAATAGAAGATGCAGAACGAGTTATGGATAGAGCGGGGTTGTTGCAACTGCCATTTGTCATACGGCAGATGGAAGTTCAAAAAACTGAATTAGAAGAATATAAAGAAAAGGCAGAGGTGTTGCGAAACACGCTTTTAACGCTGAATCAACCCACTCTTTTCGTTGAGGGAAGTCATGATGTGACTTTATTTTCTTCTGCCTTAAGAAGGATGGAACATGACCATAATATAGCAGTAAGGCCACTTAATGGAACGCCTGGCACAGTAAAGGGGCTTTTCAAAGCACTCCTAGCTAATGGAGGAGTGAACCCTGCGGCCCCAACCCTATTTCTATACGATAATGATGAGGCTGGGCGCGATGCTGCTAGAGCTCTTACAGGAAAGTCAGTTGGAGAAGAGCCTGCGGTATTTTCGGACACCGTATTTGTTTGGACCTTACCAATGAGTGTAAATTTCAAACAATTTCTAGATGAGTACAGCATACAAGAAAAACAAGCAATTTTTACAGCAGAATTCCTATTTCCTGTTGTGGATGCAAATAACTTTTGCTTGGAATTTATTGAGATGAACCAAGAAAATCAACAAATATCCAAGTGGAAAAGTACAATTCATAATAAGTATTTCGAAACATTGAAAAATCAGCAGACAGTAGTAAGTCTCTTGAATGCAGAACCTGGTACGGCACCTTGGCTTTATGCTAGGGGTGTGCCTAACCTTGCGAAAGAGGAATTTACGAACCGCGCAATTGAGGAAGGCTGGAATACTGCTGACATCGATGGCATAATCAATGTTGTAGCAGACAGACTACTCAATGGTTAGAACCCAGACACTACTATCTGCTCCTCCTATACATCCAGCTCGCTTACGAATTTGGCATGTTCTTGGATAAACTGAAAGCGCAGTTCTGGTTTTTTGCCCATGAGGGTTTCGACCAAAGCTTCGGTGGTGGGCAGATTATCTTCGTCAAAACAAATCCGTGCCAGCGTACGTTTGGCCGGGTCCATAGTGGTTTCTTTAAGCTGTGCCGGCATCATTTCGCCAAGACCCTTAAAGCGACTGATCTCGACCTTGCCGCGCCCTGAAAATTCCGTGCGCAGCAATTCCTCGCGGTGCGCATCATCGCGGGCATAGGCGCTTTTGCCCTTCTGGCTGAGGCGGTAAAGCGGCGGCAGAGCCAGATAGAGCCGCCCGGCATGGATAATCTCGGGCATGGTTTTATAGAAAAATGTGATCAGCAGCGCGGCAATATGATCGCCATCCACATCGGCATCGGTCATGATGATAACGCGTTCATAACGCAAGTTTTCAAGATCAAAGCGCGCCCCGATATGTACGCCGAGGGCCTGGGAAAGGTCGCGAATTTCCTGATTGGCGGCGATTTTTTCGGCGGTATTACTGGCGACATTGAGGATTTTACCCTTGAGCGGCAGGATCGCCTGGGTCTTGCGGTTGCGCGCTTGTTTGGCTGAGCCACCGGCGCTGTCGCCTTCGACCAGAAAAATCTCGGTATCTTGTGTGCCGGATCGCGAACAATCGGCCAGCTTGCCGGGCAGGCGCAGCTTGCGTGTTGCACTTTTGCGGCTGACCTCTTTTTCGCGGCGGCGGCGCAGGCGGTCTTCGGCACGCCCGATCACCCATTCGAGCAATTTGGCCGCTTCCTTTGGGGCACCGGCCAGCCAGTGATCAAAGGGATCACGCACGGCGGCCTCTACGGCTTTGGCAGCGACAGGCGAGGCGAGTTTCTCTTTGGTCTGGCCCTGAAACTCCGGCTCGGTAATGAACACCGAGACCATGGCCCCGGCGGTGCCCAAGACATCATCGGCAGTGATGTGTGCCGCCTTTTTGCCAAGCCCTGCGGTTTCTGCATAGGCCTTTATGGCTTTGGTCAGGGCAGAGCGCAGGCCAGAAACATGGGTGCCCCCCTCAATGGTGGGCACCGTATTGCAATAAGACGAGGTAAAGCCATCGGCCTCGCCAAAGCCTTGCGGGGTCCAGGCGATCGCCCATTCGACCGAGCCGTGACCGCCGTCTTTTTTAACGCGCCCGGCAAAGACGTCTGGCGTGATGGTGGTTTTGCTGCCCAGGCGTTCACGCAGAAAATCTGCCAGCCCACCCGGAAAATGAAATTCGGCTTCTGCCGGGGTATCTGTGCCTTCGACAAGGCTCGCATCACAGCGCCAGCGAATGCGCACGCCCCGTTGCAAATAGGCCTTGGCGCGGGCCATGCGAAAAACCAGTTTTGGTGAAAAGGATAGCTTGTCACCAAAGATTTCCGGGTCCGGCGTAAAGCGCACCAGCGTGCCGCGCCGATTGGGGGCGGCACCCATTTCCTGTAACTTGCCCAAAGACAGGCCGCGCGAAAAACTTTGTGCATAGAGTTTTTTACCGCGCGCCACCTCAACATCCAGACGCTCAGATAGCGCATTGACCACCGAAACCCCAACCCCGTGCAGACCGCCCGAGGTTTGGTACACCTTGGACGAGAACTTACCGCCAGCGTGCAGGGTGGTCATGATCACTTCCAGCGCTGATTTATCCTTGAATTTGGGATGCGGATCGACCGGGATGCCCCGGCCATTATCGACTACGGTTAATACATTACCCGGCTTTAGGGAGACTTCGATACGGTCCGCATAGCCTGCCACGGCTTCGTCCATGGCGTTATCCAGCACTTCGGCAAAAAGATGATGCAAAGCGGCGCGGCCCGTGCCGCCAATATACATGCCCGGGCGCTTGCGCACTGGCTCCAGCCCCTCAAGCACCTCAATATCTTCGGCGGTATAGGCGGTTGGGGCCGTGGCTTTTTCTGGTGCCCCAAAGAGGGCTGTTGCCTCGTCCAGCCTGGATTTTCCCGATTTGTCACTCATGCTTGCTTACTCACCCGTGCCGCTCTGGTTATCATTATTCTCGATATAAACATCTTTGCGTTGTGCAGTACGTACGCCCCGGAACATCATCTGAGTCGAGAAAGAAAAAGCATACGTGCCCTTGGGGGTTAGCGCCAGTACACCGCCTGTGCCGCCCATGTTTTTCAGATCAGCAATAACCTGGTCAGCGGCCTGTTGAATATCGGCGCCGGCCCACTGCACCCGAGCGCAAATGTCTCGTGCTGCCGTGCCGCGAATAAAAAACTCGCCCCAGCCTGTGGCCGATACGGCGCAGGAAAGATCGCTGGCATAAGTGCCTGCACCGATAATAGGCGAATCACCAATGCGGCCATAGCGCTTGTATGTCATGCCCCCGGTCGAGGTGCCGGCGGCGATATGGCCGTTGGCATCCAGAGCGACGGCTCCCACCGTGCCAAAATGCGAGGTTGCAGGCAAAGCCGCCTTGGCCTTGGCGGCGGCGCGCGCTTTTTGTAACTGCTGCCAGCGTTTTTCTGTGTAAAAATAATCAGGGGAAACGATTTCCAGCCCCTTTGCCTTGGCAAAGGCTTCGGCCCCATCGCGCGCCATCATTACATGGGGGCTTTGGTCCATCACGGCCCGTGCAGCCAAAATCGGGTTCCTAATGGTTGTCACCCCGGTCACAGCCCCGGCATTGCGGTCACGGCCATCCATAAGCGAGCTATCCAGTTCATTTCTGCCCTCAGCGGTAAAAACGGCACCCTTACCGGCATTAAATAGCGGGTTGTCTTCCATGGTGACGATTGCCGCCTGAACAGCATCAAGGGCACTGCCTCCGTCTGACAGAATATTGTATCCTGTATCCAGCGCCAGACCGAGGGCAGCGCGGTAGGCTGCTTCATCTTTCTCTGCCATGCCACCGGCAGGCAGAGAGCCAGCGCCGCCATGGATCAATATTGTCAGAGAAGCAGGTCTCTTTGTCTGTTCTGGTGACCGCAAGGGAGAGGTGCTGTGTGTCCCCGTTTGACAGCCATAAATGATAAGAAGGCCGACAAATGCTATTGTTGCGTTGACCAATGCCATGGAATACCCCTTTTATGATTCGCATAAAATATATCAGAGGCAGAAAAGCCGTGCAGAAAAAAGAAGGGCTGGAGCTCGGGGTGTCTCCAGCCCTTCACCCCGGAAACTTGAGCACGGGGTGAGCCCGCCGGGGAGATGCGCCTGACACGATAGGACGCGTTTAAATACTCGTTAAAGTAGTAATTAATGTCAAGTTGCAATATAAAATTGAGTGAAAATAAAAAATACAATTTATTTCAATGTGTTGCGGTCATGGTCATGAGGCCTGTTAATAACCGGGGCGCCCATTGTTAACACTTTTAAGTTGTAATCAGAATATAAAACGAATCACTAGCCGCCCGGTTTGACGGATAAACCCGTTGCGGATGTCTACATCATAATCCAGGCCAAAAGAGGTGAACTGGCTGCCTGCAGTAAAGGACAGGCCCAGAAGGGCAGCTGTCTTAGGTAATGCCTGCGGTGTGAGCGTGAATTCATCGGTAAAGCCCGAGAAACGGGCCACAGTGCTGGCCGCATTGCCCTGAAATTCATTACGAATGCCCAGACGCAAGCGCGGTGACCACCAGGATGCTTTGGTACTGCCATAGCGCCGACCAAAAGTGATCGTCGCCGTGCCAGAGAAGGACTTGGATGTGCGCGCGTTAATGTCCAGATCAATGCCAGAGCCACCTCCGGTCTCTAAATAGCTGTTTTCTTTCAGCCAGAGATAATCAAGCGAGGCACCGGGCCGTATGAACCATTTTCCCGCCATAAAGTCATAGGACAAACGGGTAGTGCTGGCGATGTGACGGCCACTCCAGCTGCCAAGAGACGTCCGTGATACATCACCAAATTCAAGAACCCGTTCTGAATTAAAATCATCAAGGCCAAAGCCTGTATGGGTTTCAAAATTGGCACCACCAAACTTGCCGCCGGCATAAATACCCAATTGTGCAGATTTTGACGTTAGCGGCTTGTCAAAACTACCCGGTTGTTTGATTTCATTTGAAAACCCGCTGATGGCAATCCCAACAGCTTCAAACGGACCAAGTGGCCGGTCAATCCCAATAGCCAGGCCAAGGCCAAATCCGCGATAAGGCTGTGTGATTGAGCTAAGGTTGCGGCTCATATAATAACCGATTTCTTCGACCCATAACCCGCCCTGTTCGCCATAGCCCCGGCGTACATTATCCAGCCGTGAGGCCACGGCCCCGGTCGTGCCATCAGTATTGGCCAAAGTGAATTGCAGTGCCGCGGCACCAAATTCAGGCAAGAGCTGGTTATAGGCGGCATAAAAGTCATCTGCCGTTGTTAATTGTGCAAAACCGGATTCCAGTGCACTGTCGCTGCTGGCAGAGAGCGCTGTAAACCAGGCGTCATAGGCCGCGCTCTGGTTTGCATCAAAGCCCAACTCGCTAGCTGTGCGCCGGCGAAGGTCCAGGACGAGAGTGTTGCCTGCCCCCTGACGCAGATCAACATTGTAGAGGAATGGCAATTGATCTGCATTTAGAAGGGCATCAAATGTTCCACCAATGGTAAGAGTGTCAGCATGCAGGAAGCTAAACGCGCCCCCATCGCCAATCAGGCCATCCAGAATCGGTGCAATCGTGGCCCCGTCAACAAATACAACCGAGCCAGTGGCATCAAAAGTTGCGCCAATAATGCCATTTGCAGAACCGCTCAGTGTCATTTGTAACAAGGCGTCCGCGCCAAATGTGGCATCGGTCAGAGATAATGTCGTGCCGGAGCCAAGCGCCAGTGTTCCGTCACGAATATCCAGGGTAAGCAAGCCATCAGAATCGTAAAGTGCCCCGGTAACTTCGGCGCCACCGTCAACGGTTAGCAGGTCAGCGCCATCACCAAAGACAATATCGCCATCCACAGTGCCCGCGTTTAATTCGACAACATCATCACCGCTGCCCAGCAGGACGTCGCCGCGAATCGCCGGTATGAAAGCACTGTCCGGGTTGGAGTTCACGTTTTGGGTCAGCGTCACGCCCGAGGTGTTGGCGCTAACGTCAATGGCTACGGTACGGCGGGTGTTGTCGTTGGGGTCGGCTTCTTCACCGTTTGGCAGGACTTCGATGTAGACGGCGGTGATCTGTCCCTCGTTTTCAATCAGATCCAGCGTGCCAGATGCGTCGAATATTGCCACAGCCTGAGAGCCTGTTCCGCTGCCGGTAAAGGAGGCCTCAATTGAGCCGTTATTAAAAACAGTATTGACTGTGCCGCCCGTATCAACGGCCAGGCCGATGGCCTGGTGACCCGCTTGCGAAATAACAGCACTGCGAATAGTCGCTGAATTGCGTACAGTATCCACAACACCGCCATCGCCTACCCATATGGCGCGTGAGGTGGCGTCAAAAGACGTTGCAAAAATAAACCGATTGTTCAAAATGCCATTCTCAATAATGGCGCGGCGCATGGTACCACCAACATCCTGTCCTTGTACCAGAATGGCGGTGGCAACAAATCCGTCATTGATTCCGGTAGCCGTGATATCACCGTCATTGACCAGACCAAAATCATCAACATTCGTTTCTGTGCCAACGGCACCCAAAGTTACATCGCCACCAGCCTCGCCATCTACACCGGCTGTGACCAAAACAGCAGGAGCAGATCCTATTGAGGAAATACGGCCAAAACTAATGACTGCTCCCGTAGAGTTTAATACCCGGCCATTTAGAAACCCACCTGAGACGTTTGCCGCTATGGATACGGCACTGCCTCCTGGTGTTAAATCATCAGCATCCAGGTTTGCCCGGTTGTCTGCACTATTGCGCCGGGTGGATTCGCGAAAACCACTAGACGTAATCGTGCCGGTATTGATGAGCTGACCATTGATATCGGCTTCAACCCCAATACCCACAGTGTTTTCGCCAACCGTGCTGATCGTGCCCACATTACTGACATCGCCATTTACGGTACTGGCTATTTGAATGGCAAAGCCATTGGCCCCGGTAAGCGCAATATTACCCTCATTGGTCAGGTTGCCATCAAGCCCCGCAAGAATGCGAATGCCTGCCGAATCATTGCCTTCAATTGTGATGCGCCCCGCCGCGCCGTTTAATATATCTCCGGTAAACGCCGATGATCCTTCTACCAGAATGCCGGTGCGCCCGGTTCCAATGGCAAACGGGCCATCGGGGTCGCCATCGCCGTCACTGTCTTCTGCGGTGTAATCCTCTTTCAGGTTGATCGTGCCATCATTGGTAAAGCCGCCTGTCGTACCCCCGGAAATTAAAATGCCAATGGTGTTGTCCGCATCAGACGAGCCAATATTGCCTTCATTGGTCACCGTGTTGTCAGTGTTGATGGTGACGGCGGGACCAGCGCCTACCAGAACCGAGCCGCCATTACGGATAATGATGTCACCGGGACTGCCATTATCAATCGTGCCGGTATCAATCGGGGCAGTACGTTCGTCTGTGACCTCGACCTGTGCGTGGGCAAGGCTGGCAAAGCCAAGCAAGGGCAGGGCAACAGAGGTCAGGAAAAGTTTACGCAACATCAGGTCTAGTTCCATCAAAAAGCGGCCAAGTCGTTTTATGATTTGGTTTCGATGGTTCATAGCCGATCCATCCAGCCCAGTCTATCGGGTACTAGGCCGTAGACTCATAAAATCTGAGCCAGATACGTATTGATGCGAGTTTTATCATGGCCATGTAGTTTTCGGCAAGTTTGTCATATCGGGTGGCGATC